>DASYBB010000041.1:0-52684 GCA_036501025.1 Streptosporangiaceae bacterium | reverse complement strand
GGACTTCGCCCGGGTCGGACCCCAGGTCATCGGGCGCACGATGTTCAACTACGGCTACCCGCACTGGGGCGAGAGCCCGCCGTTCCGCGCCCCGGTGTTCGTCGTGACCCACCACGGCCAGGACCCGATCGCCAAGGCCGGCGGGACCACCTACACCTTCGTCACCGACGGCATCAAGGCCGCCGTCGAGCAGGCCCGCGCCGTGGCCGGCGACAAGGACGTCCTGCTGGCCGGCGGGGTGAGCATCGCCCAGGAGGCCCTGGCCGCCGGCCTGGTCGACGAGGTCCGGCTGCATATCCCGCCGGTGCTGGCCGGCCGCGGGAAGTCACTGTTCGGGGCCAGCCAGGCCGGCCTGCGCTGCGTCGAGGCCGTTGCGGGCGAGGGCGCCCTGCACCTGCGGTACGAGGTCCGCTAGAACTCGCCCCGGCGGGGCCGGGCCGAGGCGAGCGGGACGGCCGGGAACCGCTGCGCCGGGACCCGCGACCGCGCCGGCGCCGGGCTCCGGTGCGTCGCCCGCGGCCAGTCAGCGGCCTGGCTGTGGAAGTTCACGACGCGCCGGGCGGCTCCGGCGGCCGGCCCGGGTGCCGGCCCGGCCAGGGTCCAGTTGCGGTCCTCGGCCCGGCTGGCCACGCTGACCACCGCGACGGCGGCGAAGAGCGCGCCAGTGACAGCAACCCCGATGACGACCAGCAGCACAACTATCACGTCTGCCTCCACCCGCAGGCCGGTCTGGCCTGGTCGCAGGTAAGAGCCAGCACAGGGGCGCGTTCTGACACGAATCGGGCACGGGACTTCGGCCCGGCCCTCAGCTGAGCGGCCCGGCCGCAGGGGCAGGCGGTGCCTGCGCGGCGGCCCGGAGCCGGACTACTCCGGCAGCATGGCCAGCTTGAGCCGCCGGAGCCGGCCGGTGTCGGCGATCACGTCGATGCCGGTGATCCGGTTGTCGCGGCTGGTCAGCGCCAGCACGACCTGGAGCCGCCCGCCGGGCGCGAATACGATCCCCACCGACCCGTCCACCAGGGCCAGCCAGGATGCCTGCGACCGCGCCGCGGCGGCGACCGCCCCGCGCGCGATGGCCTCGGCCCCGCGCAGCTCCACGGGCCGCCCGGCCGGGGTGACCGTGGCGTCGGCCCTCAGCACCGCGTCGGAGTCCAGCACCGCGACCAGCGCTGACAGGTCGCCGCCGCGGGAGGCCGACAGGAACGCCGACGCGACCTCCCGCTGGCGGGCCAGGTCACTGGCCTGCTCCGGGCTGGGCGTGGCCCGCACGTGGCGCCGGGCCCGGCTGGCCAGCTGGCGCGTCGCCGCGGCCGACCGCCCGAGCACCGCGGCGACCTCCGTGAACGGCATCGCGAACATGTCGTGCAGCACGAACGCCAGCCGCTCGGCCGGCGTCAGCGTGTCCAGCACGACGATCAGCGCCAGCCCGACCGAGTCGGCCAGCACGGCTTCGAACTCGGGGTCGGCCGCCACGGCCGCGCCCGCCGTCCCGGCCGCCCCCGCCGCGGCCGCCGCGTCCGCGGCTCCCGGCCAGGCATCACCGACCGGCAGTTCCTGCCGCTGCCGGCGGGACCGCAGCATGTTGAGCGAGACCCGGGCCACGACCGTGGTCAGCCAGCCGCCCAGGTTCTCCACCTCGCTGATGTCCGCGCCGGTCAGCCGCAGCCAGGTGTCCTGGACGGCATCGTCGGCATCGGTCGTCGAGCCGAGCAGCCGGTAGGCCACCGCCCGCAGGCGGGCCCGGTGCTCCTCGAAGACGGCGGCCAGCTCGTCGCGGTCAGTCATCGGCCCACTCTCCCAGCTCCGGCGTCACCCACCCTGACACCCGGCGCCGGGCGAATGTGACACCGCCGGCCGCCTCGGGCGGCCACCCGAACTCGGAGAAGCTCACGCCCCGCTGGCAGCACTCCAGCGCCGAGCGCACGTACGGCACGACGTTGCCCGGCAGGGCGGTCACCGCAAACCAGGCCACCTCGTCGCACTTGTCCGGCTCGCCGACAACGGGCGTCCCCTGCCACCGGCGCGCGGCCAGGAAGAAGTCGACCCGCTCCTCCGGCTCGGCGTCCGGGGCGGCCACATTCCGGTGCATGACGTGAGCCATCCGCAGGTCAGCCGGCGTGATGACGACTCGCAGTTCCTCCGCCGCCTCGCGGATCATCGCCGCCGACACGGTCTCGGCACCGTCCAGATGGCCGGCCGGGAGGCTGTAGTTCCCGTCTTCGTAGCCGGTATTGAAGCGGCGCAGGAGCAGTACATCGCGCTCCCGCCGGAGCACGAGGTGCACCGCCGGCGTCACCTGGAACCGAGGTTGCGCCACCCGCCCACCCTAGCCAGCGCAGGGCCGACGGCCGTTACGGAAGCCCGGGGAGGGTGGCTGCGGCCGGCGCCGGAGCAGGATGGGCGGCGGCGCGGCGGGTCAGCGCCCAGCCGCCGGCGGCGAAGGCAGCCGCCAAGAGGCTGTCGCTGAGACCGAGGCGGCGCCGTGGCCGGTCCAGCGCCGCCAGCGCCATCATCGAGGCGGAATGCAGCACGTCCGTGCCGGCGCCGAGGGCGAGCACCGCGGGGGTGGGCCGCGCCGCGGACAGAACGGCCTGCGCGAGATGGCGGCCGCCCAGCACCCGCGCCACCGCGCGGGCGCCCGGGCTGGCCTCGGCGCCCGCGCCGCCCTCCAGCCGGAGCATCCGCCCCGGTGCGCAGCACAAGGCGGCGCCGTACCCGGCCCGGGCCACCGTCGCCGCGCCCAGCGCCCAGCGCGCCAGCTCATGGGGGATAGCGCGGCCGGCGGGGGCGGTCATCGGGAGTGGCGGCGGGCCAGGACGCCGCCCAGGCCGGCGGCCGTAACGGCGGCGGCGGTGCTGACCTGGCGGGCGTGCTGGGACAGCCAGACCTGGGGGCTGCGGTTGTGCGAGCGGCTGTCGAACGAGCCGTGCGCGCCGTGGTCGGTGCCGGGCGGCTGGTCGACGGGCTCCCAGAGGTTGTCGGGGCGCCCGGCCCTGGCCGGGTGGCTGGTCTGCTGGCTGTCGTAGCCGGTCCGGGCCAGGTAGCGGTCCAGCAGCGGGGCGGCGAACTTCTGGGCGAGCAGCGTCGCCGCGGTGCTGTCCCCGACCCAGTACTGCTTGCGGCCGGGGTGATCGGCGGCGAAGGCCACGCCGCGCGCGGCCAGCTCGGGCTCGTAGATGGGCGGCACCGGCTGCGGGTCGCGGGGAAGCCGGGACCGGACCCAGGAGAACTGCGGCGTGTTGACGGCCGGCATCTGCACGACGGTGATGCGCACGCCGCTGCCCTCGTGCATCAGCTCGCAGCGGACCGACTCGGTGAACCCGTTGATGGCGTGCTTGGCCCCGCAGTACGCCGACTGCAGCGGGATGCTGCGCTCCCCGAGCGCTGACCCGACCTGGACGATGGTCCCGTGGTCGCGCGGCTTCATGTACCGCAGGGCGGCCATCGTCCCGTAGACAAAGCCCAGGTAGGACACCTCGGTGACGCGCTTGAACTCGGCGGCCGAGATCTCCGTGAAGGGCGCGAACACTGAGGTGAACGCGACGTTGATCCAGGTGTCGATCGGGCCGAGCTCCGCCTCGACCTGCGCGGCGGCGGCGTCGACCTCCTCGGGTTCGGCGACGTCGGCCTGGATGATCAGCGGGGTGCCGCCATACTGGCGGACATCCTCGGCCGCCGCCGCCAGCCCGGCCTTGCCCCGGGCCAGCAGCGCGACATTGGCCTGCCGACGGGCGTACAGGGTGGCGGTCGCCCGCGCGATGCCCGCGCTGGCCCCGGTGATCACGACGGTCTGCGTCATAGCTGGGTCTCCCTTAAGCGGTAGCCCATGCAGCTACCCGCCGAGCGGGACTCAACCCTGGCGGCCGGGGCTCAGCCCCGGCCGTCGGCGCTCAGCCGGGCTCGCCGCGGCCGGCCGGACCGGACAGGCGCACGGCCGCCTCCAGGACGCCGGCGTGCACGAACGCCTGGGGGAGGTTGCCGCGGAGCTGCCGCTGGTGCACGTCGTATTCCTCGGTGTAGATCCCGGCCGGCCCGCAGGCGGCCCGGTTGCGCTCGAACCAGCGCCCGGCGCCCGCCTCGTCCCCGAGGGCATGCACGGCCAGGGCCATCCACAGCCCGCACAGCAGGAAGGCCCCCTCGGCCTGGTGCAGCGGCCGCGCGTCCTGGCGGAACCGGTACACGAAGCCGTCGTCACCCAGCTCGCCCAGGATGGCGTCGACGGTCGCCCGGACCCGCGGGTCATCCGGCCCGGCGGCGCCGCGGATGATCGGCAGGAGCAGGGCGGCGTCCACGCGCTCGTCGCCGGGGGCGCGCTGCCACCGCCCAGTGGGATGCACGCAGTCGCGCAGGCTGGCCATGATCTGGTCGGCCAGGCCGCTCCAGTTCCCGGCCTCCCGCCGGGCGTGCTCGCCGGCGGGCCGCCCGGCCGCGGTGGCCATGGCCCGCAGGCCGGCCACGCAGGCCAGCCGGGAGTGCGCCCAGCGCTGGTCGTCCAGCTCCCACAGGCCCGCGTCCGGCTCGTTCCAGCGCTGCTCGATGGCCGCCGCGGCGACCTGCGCGGCCCGCCAGTTCTCGGGCCCGGCGCGGTCCAGCCGGGCGGCGGCGGCCAGCAGCTGGAGGACCTCGCCCAGCGCGTCGAGCTGGAACTGGTCCCGGACGCGGTTGCCGGTCCGGGCGGCGCCGCCGGGATAGCCGCGCACCCGCAGGCCGCGCTCGGCGGGGATGTCGCCGCCGGACACGGTGTAGGCCGGCCGCAGGTCCGGGCCGTCGGCCAGCACCCGCTCGGTGATGAACGCCACCGCGCCGTCCAGCAGCGGATGCGTCCCGTGCGCGGCCACGGCCAGGCCCGCGTAGCACTGGTCGCGGATCCAGGCGTAGCGGTAGTCGTAGTTGCGGAAGCTCTCCAGCCGCTCGGGCAGCGAGGTCGTCGCGGCGGCGACCATGGCCCCGCTGCCGGACGTCAGCCCGGCCAGCACCGCGTAGGCGTGCCGGGCGTCGCTGACCGCGATCAGGCCGGAGCAGTCGGGCACGGTGCCGGACCAGCTGTCCTCGGTCGCGGCCCAGGCCGTGTCCGGTTCGGGCGGTGGCCCGTCCAGCGCCCGGTCGCTTACCTCCAGCACGAGGTCATGGTGCTCGCCGGGGGCTACGCTCAGCGTCAGCTCCAGGCTCTGCCCGTCCGGGCCGGGCCGCGCTCGCCCGGCCCCGGCGAGCCGGAACCGGATACCGCCGCTGCGGCCGGACCACACCCCCTTGGACGTGGACAGGTCGCGGACCGGGCGGTGGCCGAAGGCCCCGCGCAGGTCGAGCGTGACCCGGACCCGGGCGCGGCCCTCGACGGCCAGTACACGCCGCAGCAGCACGGCCCGGTGCGGGTCGGCCGGCCGGGCCAGGGCCTCCCGGCACTCGGTCACCGCCGCGCCCACCCACCGGCTGTGCCAGATCAGCGTGCCGGGCTCGTAGAAGCCGCCCCAGACGTGCCAGCTGTCGGCCGGGGTCACGGCATAGCCGCCCCGGCCGCCGACCAGCGTGGCGAAGACCGCGGGGCTGTCCCAGCGCGGGACGCACAGCCACCCGATGGCCCCATCCGGCCCGATCACGGCGCCGCGCTCGCCGTCGGCGATGAAGGCGTACTCGCGCAGGACCCGCGGCTGCCAGGTTTCCGTCACCGGCCCGAGGTCTCCGCGCAGCAACACCCGAAACACGCGAGCCCCGCCCGGAAGACCCGGCAGGGCCGCGCCGTGCCGGGCTCAGCCGGGGCCGCGGCCGCCGGTGCTCAGCCCTGACCGCCCCGCGAACTCGGCGCCGAGGACTCGTCCTCCGGCTCGGGCCGGCCGTCGTCCTCGGGCCGGCCGTCGTCGTAGTGGCTCGTCCGGAACGGCTCGTCCCGGACCTGGTTGACGTTGGGCTCCTGCGGGGGCTCGTTGCCTGGGTGCTTGCTGCCGTCCCGCGTGCTGCCAGCCGGTCGGCTATCGGCCTGCTGATCGCCCGCCTGCTCGGTCGGCCGTGCTTCGCGCTCGTGGGCCATGGTGCTCCCCTCCTCGCGATCTTCTTCCGGTCAGATCACCGCCCCTTACCCGTAACCAGCGCCTCCTCACGCTGGGCGGCCGCCGCGCAGCGGCGCGTGTAGCGCCCGGCGGCGAGGGTAGGGCTCACACCTTCAGCGGTTCCGGCCGCGACGAGCAAGAAACCGGGAGGTACCAGCATGACCGGCGACGGCGACCAGCCCTACGTGGACCCGCAGACGCTCGGGGACCGCGACATGCAGGTCTACGAGACCGTCGCGACCCTGGAGTTCCTGGGCCGGGTCCCGACCAGGTCACAGATCGGGGCGGCGGCCGGCGTGGAGGACGGCGAGCTGGACGAGATGCTCCGGTCCCTGACCGAGCGGCACCTGCTGGTCCGCTCGCAGGCCGACGGTGAGCCGGCCTTCCAGCCCGCCCGGCGGGACTGGAGCGCCGTGCCCGAGGACCCGGCCGGCCCGCAGCGGCTGCCCTAGAGGTCAGCGGGCCGGCGCGCCGTCCAGCAGCCGCAGCACGGCGGCTTCGGGGCGGCCCTCGGTGGCCAGTTCGCCGAACTCGGTGCTGGCGCCGAGCTCGCCGAGGACCCGGCGGATCGTCACCCCGTCCTCGTAGCGCTCGATGACGCGCGGGTCGATGTAGGAGGCCCGCGCGACGGCCGGGGTGTTGCCTAGGTAGGCGGCCACCTCCTGGACGACCCGGACGATGGCCCGCTGACGGGCGGCGTGCGCCCGCCGGGCGGGCTTCGCCGTCCCGGCGCCGTGGGAGACGGCCAGGCCGACGGCGGCCAGGACGGTCGCGTTCCAGGTCCGGAAGTCCTTGACGGTGAACTCGCCGTCGGCCACCTCGCGCAGGTAGGCGTTGATGTCGGCGGCCGTCACGTCATGGCCGCCGGGCGCCGCGCCGGGGCCGGCGCCGCGGTAGGCGAACAGCTCGGGCCCGCCCCACCGGCGCCGCTTCAGGCCCCGGACCACCGCGCACACCTGCTCGTCGGCCACGGCCTGCTCGCGCTGGACGGAGCCCTTGGCCGGGTACTCGAAGGTCAGCTGGGCCGCGCCGCACCGGACATGCTCCCGGCGGATGGTGGCCAGCCCGAAGGTCCCATTCTCGGCCGCGTACTCCTCGCCCCCGGCCCGGAAGAACCCCAGGTCGATCAGCCGGACTGCCGCCGCCAGCACCCGCTCCCGGCGCAGGCCCCGGCCGCCGAGCTGATCCCGGACAGTCTCCCGGATCCGCGGCAGCGCGGCGCCGAACTCCAGCATCCGGTCGAACTTGAGCTGGTCCCGCTCGACCCGCCACTGCTCGTGATACAGGTACTGCCGCCGCCCGGCGGCATCCGTCCCGGTTGCCTGGACATGTCCGTCGGGATCCGGGCAGATCCACACGTCTGCCCAGGCCGGAGGAATAACGAGGCCCCTGAGGCGGGCCACCGTCTCCGGGTCGGTGGCCGGCGCGCCGCCGGGCGCGAAATACCGGAAGCCCCGGCCGCTGCGCCGGCGCGTGTACCCGGCGACATCGAGGTCACTGCGGGCCAGCGCGCTGGCCGTCTCGCTCGTCACTGGCCCGCTGCCGCCCGCCTAGCCGCGGCGCCGGCGCGTCATGACTGGCTCCGGCCCGGCAGGAATTCCTGGACCTTGGTCTTGACGCCCTCGACGATCACGCTGCGCCGGTCCTCGTCCCCATGAATCAGGGCGCTGGCGGCGTCCTTGGCCTGCTCGAACGTGGCGTGCGGGGGTATCGGCGGGACGCTCGGGTCAGTGCGCACGTCCAGGATGACCGGCCGGTCGGCGGCCAGCGCCGCGTCCCAGGCCGGGCCGACCTGGTCGGGCTTGTCGACGCTGATCCCGGCCAGGCCGAGGCTGGTGGCGAAGGCGGCGTAGTCCACGTCCGGCAGCGTCTGCGATTCCGCGAACTTGGGCGCGCCCTCCATCGCCCGCATCTCCCAGGTGACCTGGTTGAGGTCGTCGTTGTGCAGGATGGCGATGACCAGGCGCGGGTCGGCCCACTGCTGCCAGTAGTGCTTGATGGTGATCAGCTCGGCCAGGCCGTTCATCTGCATGGCCCCGTCGCCGGCGAACACGATGGCCGGGCGGTCCGGCGCGGCAAACTTCGCGCCGATCCCGTAGGGGACGCCCGGGCCCATGGTGGCCAGGTTGCCCGACAGCGAGCCGCGGACGTCGCCGCGGAACCGGAGCTGCCGGGCGTACCAGTTCGCGCTGGAGCCGGAGTCGGCCGTGACGATGGCGTTGTCCGGCAGCCGGGCCGACAGCTCGCGGAACAGCCGCATCGGGTTGACGGGGTCGGCCTCGACCATGGCCTCGGATTCCATGACTTCCCACCACCGGGCCACGTTGGCCTCGATGCCCTCCCGCCAGGACTGGTCATCCTTGGCCCGCAGCAGCGGGATCAGGGCGCGGAGCGTGGCCTGCGCGTCGCCGACCAGGTTGACCTCGTACGGGTAGCGCATCCCGATGAACTTGCCGTCGATGTCGATCTGCACCGCGCGCGCCTGGCCGAACTCGGGCAGGAACTGGGTGTAGGGGAAGCTGGACCCGACGGTCAGCAGGGTGTCGCAGTTCTTCATCAGCTCGTAGCTGGGCCGGGTGCCGAGCAGCCCGATCGACCCGGTGACGTAGGGCAGCTCGTCGGACAGCACGTCCTTGCCGAGCAGCGGCTTGGCCACGCCGGCCCCCAGCAGGCCGGCCAGCTGCATCAGCTCGCCGCGGGCGCCGCGGGCGCCCGACCCGGCCAGGATCGCGACCTTGGACCCCTCGTTCAGGATGTCGGCCGCCCGCTGGATGGCCGCGTCGCCGGGAACCGCGGTGGGCCAGTCGATCCCGGTGCTGGACGGCACCATCTTGAACGCGTGGGTCGGCGCCGAGTACGGCAGCTCCTGCACGTCGGAGGGGATGATGACGGCCGTCGGCGCCCGCTCCGCCAGGGCAACCCGGATGGCCCGGTCGAGCACGTTGGGCAGCTGCTCGGGCACCGTCACCATCTGCACGTAGTCGCTGGCGACGTCCTTGAACAGGCTGAGCAGGTCGACTTCCTGCTGGTAGGAGCCGCCCATCGCGGACCGGCTGGTCTGCCCGACGATGGCGATGACCGGCACGTGATCGAGCTTGGCGTCATACAGCCCGTTCAGCAGGTGAATGGCGCCGGGCCCGGAGGTGGCCATGCAGACGGCCGGCCGGCCGCTGAACTTGGCGTAGCCGACCGCCTCGAACGCGGCCATCTCCTCGTGCCGGGCCTGGATGAACTGCGGATGATTGTCGGCGCGGCCCCAGGCGGCCAGGATGCCGTTGATCCCGTCGCCGGGGTAAGCGAATACGTGCTCGATGTCCCAGGCCCGCAAGCGTTCCAGCAGGAAATCGGCAACCGTCGGTGCGGCCATGGAAGTTCGCTCCTTTCAGGTGGCGGCGGTGTTATCCGGCGCCGGCGGCCAGCCGGTCCGCGGCGCGGGCGGCGAGGGCCATGATGGTCAGCGCCGGGTTGGCGCTGCCCTGGGTGGGCAGCACGCTGCCGTCGGTGATGTAGAGGTTGGGGATCGCGAAGCTGCGGCCGTCGCGGTCCACGACGCCGTGCTGCTCGTCGGCGGCCATCCGGGCGCCGCCGACCAGGTGCGCGTAGCGGTCGATGGTGATCACCTCGTCCGCCCCGGCGGCGTGCAGGATCCGCTCCATGACGCCCCGGGCGGCCCGCATGAGCTGCCGGTCGTTGTCGCACTGGGAGTAGGCGACGCGGGCGACGCGCAGGCCGTGGCGGTCCCGCTCGGCGTCGAGGGTGACCCGGTTGCCGGGCTGCGGCAGGAACTCGCACAGGGCGCCCAGACAGGCCCAGTGCACGTAGTCGCTGAGGTAGCGGCGCAGGGCGGTGCCCCAGTGACCCTGCGCGGCCACGTGCTCGGCCCAGGTGATGGGCAGCGGCGACACGTTCTGGATGGAGAAGCCGCGCCGGTAGGGCGCCCCCGGGTCGGTCTCGTAGAACTCCTCCGAGCTGACCTCGGGCGGCGGGGCCTTGTACATCCGCACCTCGTCGTCGAACCGCCCGGCCGTCTGCGGCGCGCCCTGCACCATGAGGTAGCGGCCGACCTGGTCGAACTCGTTGCACAGGCCGTCCGGGAACCGGCGGGAGGCCGAGTTCAGCAGCAGCCGCGGGGTCTCGATCGAGTAGCCCGCCACCGCCACCACCGCGGCCCGCTGGAATCGCGGCACGCCGCCCCGGATGTAGTGGACGCCGGTGGCCTGGCCGGTCCGCTCGTCGACCTCGATGCCGGTGACCATCGAGTCGGGGCGGACCTCGGCGCCGTGGGCCAGCGCGTCGGGGATGTGCGTGATCAGCGGGGAGGCCTTGGCATTCACCTTGCAGCCTTGCAGGCAGAAGCCCCGGTAGATGCAGTGCGGCCGGTTGCCGAACCGGCCGTTGCTGATGGCGACCGGGCCGACCTTGGCCGTGATGCCCGCGGCCCGGGCGCCGCGCAGGAAGATCTCGCCGTTGCCGCCCACCGGGTGCGGCCGCTGCGGGTAGGAGTGCGGGTCGCCCCACGGCCAGCGTTCGCCGGCGACGGGCAGTTCGCCCTCGATGTCGGCGTAGTAGGGGCGCAGGTCCTCGTACCGGAGCGGCCAGTCGGCGCCGACGCCGTCCCTGGTCCGGGTCTCGAAGTCGCTCGGGTGCAGCCGCGGGGCGTAGCCGGCATAGTGCACCATGGACCCGCCGACGCCGCGACCGGAGTTGTTGGAGCCCAGTGGCACCGGGTCGTCGCCGGTGATGACCCGCGGCTCGGTCCAGTACAGGTGATGCGAGCCGGCCTCGTCGCTGACCCAGTCGGAGTCCGGGTCCCAGAACGGCCCGGCGTCCAGGGCGACGACGCGCCAGCCGCGCCGGGCCAGCCGCTGCAGCAGGGTGGCGCCGCCGGCGCCGCACCCCACCACGACCAGGTCGACCTCGTCGGAGTCGGCGAACCGCCGCATGCCGTCGCGCAGCGCGTGGTTGGTCCGGGTGCCGTCGTTGGGCAGCAGCCACGCCGACTCGTTGCGGTCGCGGACAGCCGTCATGAGGCACCCCGGACCGGGTCCGCGCCGGGGCTGACATCCGCGACCTCGAACGGCTCGCGCTTCCCGACGCCGGCGTTCTTGTAGCCGCGCGGGTAGGCCGGGCCCGGGAAGCCGATCTCGTCCCAGGCCGCCGGGTGGGAGTAGAACGCGGTGCACGCGTACCGGGTCCACAGGCTCCAGACCCGGCTCGCGGAAAGACCGTGCCAGTCCCCGGACCCGAGGTCCTGGACGGCCTGGATGATGGCCTGCTGCTCGGCCGCCGGGCACTCCGCGAGGCCGCGGCCGAACTTGCCGCGGGCGTCCTGGTCGAGGTGGCCCAGCGTGTCGCGCCAGGCCTGGCCGTCCTCGGGCAGGTCGGCGTAGTGCCAGCCGTCGGTCTGCTGCTCGGCCAGCCGGGCGTCGATCATGGCCGCCAGCGGGACCAGCGGCTCGTCGGCCTGGCCCAGCAGCTGGTCGCACAGGGCGGTCGCGATGGCCTCCTGCGCGGGAGTGAAGAACCGGATGTCGGGCGGCATCCCGGTCCGGGACAGCACCACGCCCGTAGTGGCCGCGTCCCAGTGCGGGGCCTGCGCCGTCGCGTCGAGGCCCGGGAACCGGGCGCGCTCACTTGGCCGGGCGCCGGGCGCGCCGTCACCGGGGCCGGCCGCGCCGTCACCGGGGCCGGCCGGGCCGGCGCTCACCGCTCCCGCCGCAGGATGGCGGCCAGCAGGCCCATCCCGCCGACCATGGTGACCAGCAGCGGGGCGAGCAGCGGCGGGCCCATTTCCAGGTTGTAGCGGGCGTTGGACCAGCCGCCGGGCTTCTGGGCGATGCCGCGGGCATGCAGGTACACGCCCTGGACGCCGTTGGCGACGATGGCCGCCGAGGCCAGCGGCAGGGCCGTCTTGGCCAGCCGCTGGCTGCAGAACCCGGCCACGCCCGCGGCCGCGCCCACCGGCCCGAGGACCACCGGCACCCACATCATCTTGTTTCCGAAGCTCGCGCTGTCGTGCTCGAAGTAGATCTCGGCCGCGGTGACCAGGGCGCCGGCCGCGGTCAGGGCCGACAGGCTCCGCTCGAACCGGCCGGTCTCGACATTGCGGATCATCCGGTCAATGCCGGTGGCGGCCTGCCTCGGCCCCGTGCCCGGGCGGGCGGCTCTCATGGGCGGCATCCCTCTCGTTGGCTCGCGCCGGTCCGCGTCTCGCCGGCGAGTGCCTGGGCTACCCGCGGGTCCGGGCAGCAAACAACCGGGCCGGGGCCGTGTTTGGGCCGCGGCCGGGCCGGTACTACCAGCGGATGCGCGCAACTGAGCAAGCTCGCCGTCCGGTCGCCGGCGATGCCCCGGCCGTCGAGGGCCTGGCCGCCGCCGTCTACGTCATCCCGACCGACGCGCCCGAGGCCGACGGGACGCTGGCCTGGGACAAGACCACCATGGTGCTGGTCACGGCGCGGGCCGGGGGCGAACAGGGCATCGGCTGGACCTACGCGGCCGGCGCGGCCGCGGCCGTGGTCACCGACGTGCTGGGCGGCGTCGTGACCGGCCGCAGCGCGCTGGACGTCCCGGCCGCCGCCGAGGCCATGGCCCGGTCGCTGCGCAACATCGGCCGGGCCGGCGTCGCGGCCATGGCGCTGTCGGCCGCCGACATCGCGCTGTGGGACCTCAAGGCCCGGCTGCTCGGGCGGCCGCTGGCCGACCTGCTCGGCCGGGCGCGCCCGGACGTCCCGGTCTATGGCAGCGGCGGCTTCACCACCTACGACGCCGGCCAGACTCGCGCCCAGCTCACCGACTGGACAGAACGCCTGCGCATCCCGCGAGTCAAGATCAAGATCGGCCAGTCGTGGGGCGCCGACGAGGGCCGCGACCTGCGCCGGATCGAGCTGGCCCGGTCGGTCATCGGGCCCGATACCGAGCTGTACGTGGACGCCAACGGCGGCTACGGCGCCGGGCAGGCGGTCCGGGTCGCGCGGCGGATGGCCGACTGCGGGGTGACCTGGTTCGAGGAGCCGGTGTCCTCCCAGGACCTGGCCGGGCTGGCCGCGGTCCGGCGCCAGGTCGAGCCGGACGTCACCGCAGGGGAGTACAGCTGGTCACTGGCCGACTCCGCGCGGCTCATCGAGGCCGGGGCGGTCGACTGCCTCCAGCTCGACGTGACGCGATGCGGCGGGATCACCGAGTTCCTGCGCGGGGCGGCCCTCGCGGCCGCGCACAACCTCCAGGTCTCCGGGCACTGCGCGCCGAGCCTGCACGCGCACGCGGCCATCGCCGTCCCCAACCTCCGGCACGTCGAGTACTTCCACGACCACCAGCGCATCGAGGGGCTGCTGTTCGACGGGGTGCTCAGCCCGATGGGGGGCGCGCTCACGCCGGATCCGGGGGCTCCGGGGCTGGGGATGGCGCTGCGCGAGGCCGACGCCGAGAAGTTCCGCCAGGCCTGACGGCAGGAGCCGCGGGAGCCGGTCCGGTCGGCCCGGCCGGCCGCGCGGGCCAAGCCGTCAGGCCCCGTCTCGTCAGGCCCCGTCCCGTCAAGCGAAGCGCAGCGCGGCGATGACGATGAGCGTCCCGGCGATGGCATAACCCGCGTAGTCGTTGGCCGAGCCATTGTGCGCCGCGCGCAGGACGCGGACCGGCAGCGGCTCCCTGATGCGCAGGTACAGCCAGGCCAGGGCGGCGGCGACGACCACGCTGAGGCCGACCGAGATCAGCTCGGCGGGGGAGCCGTAGTCGAACGGCACGGCGAGCGCGGGCAGCCGCCCCGAGCCGGCCAGCACGGCGCTGGCGTACCGGCCCGGATGCAGCAGGCCGGCCGCCGCGGGCGCCATCAGCCGCCGCAGCACGACCGGCCCGAAGGCCCCGAAGGCGAGACAGCCCGCGCCCAGGCTGACCAGGGCGGTCAGCATGCCGGGGCGCACCCGTTCCCGCCACTCGTACTCTTCCGGCCGGGGCCGGAAGAACCCGAGCCACGCCGCCCGGCCCAGGGCCGCGGCCGTGATGACCTGGGCGGCCAGGGTGAGCACGTAGGGAACCGTCTCGTGATCCTGCTGCAGGCCGCTGTGGATCAGGCTGAGCGAGACGTAGCCGTTGAGCGGGGGAATCCCGGCGATGGACAGGGCGCCGAGCACGAACGCGGCCGTGGCCACCGGCATCCGCCGGGCCAGCCCGCCCAGCTCCGACAGCCGGATCCGGCCGGTGCGGTGCAGGACGGCGCCCGCGGCCAGGAACAGCAGTGCCTTGAACGCGGCGTGGTTGACCAGGTGGTAGATCCCGCCCGCCACGCCCGCCGGGTTGCCGGCCGCGAACCCGATGATGACGATCCCGACCTGGGAGATCGTGTCGTAGGCGAGCAGCCGCTTCAGGTCGTCCTGGGCCAGCGCCATGATCCCGCCCAGCAGCGCCGAGGCGAGCCCGAGCACCATCAGCAGCCCGAGCACCGGCAGGCTGTGCACTCCGTACACCTCGAAGACGACGCGCGCGATCGCGACCACGCCGAGCGCGTCCATCAGCGCCGAGAACAGGGCGTTGACCGGGCCGGGCGCCGCGGTGTGCACGTCGGCCAGCCATCCGTGGAACGGCGCCAGCCCGGCCTTGGTCGCGAACCCGGCGATCAGCAGGCCGAGCGCGATCGCGTCCGGCGTCCCGGTATGTCCGGCCAGGGCGTGGTGCAGCTGGGCGAAGCTCAGCGCGCCGTGCCGGGCGTACTCCAGTCCCGCGCCCACGAACACCGAGAAGCTGGCCAGGGTGGTCAGGACCAGGACCTTGAACGCGGCCTCCAGGGCGATGGGCCGCTCCAGGAAGAATCCGGCCAGGCCGTAACTGGAGAGCGCCGCCACCTCGAACCAGACGAACATGTTGAACAGGTCGGCGGTCAGCGCCGCGCCGATCACGGCCGCGATCAGCAGCTGGAACAGGCAGGCGTACCCGCCGAGCTCCCGGCGGCCGAGCCCGCCCAGCTCGGACAGCGTGTACAGGAGCAGGATGGCGCCGATCAGCGCCGCCGCCAGCGCGACCAGCAGGCCGAACGGGTCGGCGGCGAACGTGACGCCGAGGACCTGGCCGTTCACGGGCCGCCAGTGGCCCAGGTACTGGGCGATGATGCGGCCGCCGAACACCGCCGGCGCCTCGATGAGCAGGATCGCGGCCGCGCCGGCCAGGGCCAGCAGCGAGACGATCACGGCCAGGCGGCTCGACGCGCGGGCCAGCAACGGCGCGGTCACCGCCCCGGCCAAGGGGATCGCCACCGGCAGCGGGAGCAGCGACGACAGGGCCGCGATCGTCATCCGCGCAGTTCCCGGACCCGGTCGGAGTCCAGCGTCCGGTAGTGCTGGGCGATCCGCACCACCACGCTGAGGAAGACCGCGGTGACGGCGACCCCGATGACCACGGCGGTCAGGCAGAAGTTCTGCAGCACCGGGTCGGCCACGTTGCCGTGCACCAGGCTGTGCTCGGACTGGCCGGGCGGCGGGCTGAGCAGCACCGGTGCCGTCGACCCGGCCCGGTAGGCGAGCGAGATCATGAACAGGTAGGTGGCGGCCTCCATGAGGGACAGCCCCATCACCATCTTGATCATGTTCCGCCGGGTCAGCACCGCGTACAGCCCGATGCTCAGCAGGGCCGCCGCGGCCAGGTAGTTCACGAGGATCATGAGCCGCCCTCCCGGCCGGAGTCGCGCTCGTCGGGCGTCCAGTCGTGGCCCATGCCGATCAGCGCGAAGATAGTGATGGCCAGGCCGGTGCCGACCTCGATCAGCTCGCTGGCCGAGAACAGCTGCGCGATCCCGCCGGACAGGATGGTGCCCGGGGCGGCCAGCGGCAGCCAGTTGGCGCTGAACGAGCCGCGCAGGATCAGCCCGAGCAGCTCGGTCAGGATGATCGCCGTCGCGCCGGCCAGCTCGATGCCCTCCAGCAGACCGGGCCGGATGACCCGGGCCACCGCGCGGCGGCCGAAGGCCGCGTACACCAGCAGCAGCACGCCGGTCAGCACCGCACCGCCGGGGAACCCGCCGCCCGGCGAGTACCCCCACGCCGTCAGGTACAGCCCGCCCACGGCCAGGACCGGGAGCGCCATCCGGATGGCGGTCCGGGTCACCACGGTCATCGCCTCGGCCGTCTCCGGGGCCGGCGTGCCCAGCGGCACGGCGTCGGGCGTGGCCGGCCCGGCCCGGTCCCGCGGGCCGGGCTGGTCCTGTTCCCGGCGCTCGGCCGCGCGCGCCGCCTGCTCGCTGGCGTCTGGCGGCGGGGCCGGGTCGGCCAGCCGCTGCTCGCGCGAGCCCGCGGCCGTCTCGCCGAAGTAGCCCCGGCGCGGCTCCTTCGACCTCGTGATGAGGATCACGCTGACTACGGCCGCGAGCAGGAGGAACGTCTCGCCGAAGGTGTCGAACCCGCGGGTGCCGTAGACGATCTCGTTGACCGGCTCGGTCAGCCCCCACTGGGGCAGGGCCACGTCCAGGGCGTACCGGGCCACCGCGGGCAGCGCCGCGTGATCGCCGGGCAGGCCGGCCATCGCCGCGCCCAGGGCCACGGCCAGCCCGCCGGCCAGCACCACGCCGGCCCAGCGCCGGTGGGCCGGCTCCTGCTCCCGCGCCTCGGCCAGCCCGCCGCCGGCCTCTCGGGCGCCGGCCTCTCGGCCGCCGGCCCGCGGCCCGGGCTCAGGACTGCTCACGGTGTTCCCCGGCGCCCGGGCCGGCCTCGGTCTCGTCCAGCTCGGCCCGGTCGGTGACGTCGGCCCGGGACTTGCCGATGGCCACCAGGTACAGGACCGGCAGCGCGATCGCCCCGACCACCACCTCCGAGTGGGCCACGTCCGGCGCGCCGAGGACCACGAACAGCACGGCCAGCATGGTGCCCGCCGCGGACAGGGCCATCACGGCGCCGTTCAGGTTCCGCATCCGGACGACCAGCACCGCGGCGGCGAGAATGAGGGCGAGCAGGAGGTAGTCCAGCACCCAGAAGGCCGTCACGGGGCCGTCTCCCCGCCGCCGGGGCGCTCCTCGCTGCCGGGGGGGTCGCCACCCGTCCGGCCGCCGCCCGCCCGGCCGCCGCCCGCGCGGTCGTCAGCGGCGCGGTCGTCAGCGGCCCGGTCGTCAGCCGCGCGGTCGTCAGCGGCGCGGTCGTCAGCGGCGCGGTGCCCGGCCGCCGCGCGGGGCTCGTCGGTGACTGCGCCGGGCCACATCGGCACGCCCGCCTTGTACGCGGCCCGGACGAGCGCGTGCGACGCGGCCGGGTTGACGATGAGCAGCAGCACCGCGACCAGCAGCGCCCGGCTCCCGTAACTGCTGATCGGTCCCTGCCCCACCACCAGCGCGATCAGCACCGGCAGCGCGCCCATGGTGACCGTCTTGCTCGAGCACTGGATCCGGCTGTACACGTCGGGCATGCGCAGGATGCCCACGGCGCCCGACAGGGTGAAGGCCAGGCCGATCACGGCCAGCGCGATGACGATGGCGTCTCTCACAAAAGCCCCCGTTCCAGGTAGCGCGACCAGACGATGGCGCCGAGATAGCTGAAGGACGCCAGCCAGAGCGAGACGTCCAGGTAGATGGTCCGGCCGGCGAACACGGCGAAGAACAGCACGGCCAGCGCGGCCTGGGTCGACATCGTGTTCAGGGCCACGATCCGGTCGGAGATCGTCGGGCCCGCCGCCAGCCGGATGAACAGCAGCACGGTGATGGCCAGCTCGGCGATCGCCACCCCCAGGTAGAAGTGCGTCACTGGCTCACCGCCCCAGGCCGTAGGTGTCGAGCACCCGTTCCACGGGCCCGTTGACGTGCTCGCGGGCCTGCTCCGGGCCGGCGTCCGGCACCTCGACCGCGTGGTACTGGAGCTGCTGCGCGCTGGGGTCGAGGTCGGCCAGCTGGTTGTCGACGATGACCGAGGTGACCAGGCCGACGGCGGTCAGCCCGCCGGGAGTGTCCTGGCTGGTCGGGACGATGATCATGCCGGTGCGCAGCCGCTGCCGCAGCCGCGGGTCCCAGATCAGCCGGGACAGCCGCAGGTTGGCCGCGATGATCTTCCGGGCCGCCAGGGCCAGCAGGACGGCCGCCCCGGCCAGCTTGCGCGGGGTGAGCAGCCGCCAGGGCCGGGCGACGTCGCCGAGCGGCGCCAGGCCCACGGCCACCGCAGCGGCGATGCCCGCGCCGAACAGCAGCTGCTCCGCCGTCCGGGTCCAGGTAAGCAGGATCCACGCCGCGTACGCCCAGCAGAACCCGGGAATCACCCGGCGCGTCAGTACCCGCACTCAGGCCTCCGCCGCCAGTGCCCAGTTCTGCATGGTTGGTCCTTCCGGGTGCGCTCCGCCTGGCCCAGCACGCCAGGTGCCACCGCAGTACCCAGGGCGCCCGGTCCAAACGTTCCCGGGACCGGGGTGCCGCCGGGGTGCCGCCGGGCCGGTGATGGGAGACTTCAGCGGTGACGGACATTCTGGACATCGCACGGGCGCAGGTACTGGATCAGGGCGTCGGCCTGAGGCAGGAGCAGGCCTTGCAGTGCCTGCTGCTGCCCGACGAGCGGGTCGACGAGATGCTTGACCTCGCGCACGCGGTGCGGCTGAAGTGGTGCGGCGACGAGGTAGAGGTCGAGGGGATTGTCTCGCTGAAGACGGGGGGCTGCCCGGAGGACTGCCATTTCTGCTCGCAGTCCGGCGTCTTCGACTCGCCGGTCCGGGCCGCCTGGCTGGACATCCCGGCGCTGGTGCGCGCGGCGCGGGAGACGGCGGCCACGGGGGCGACGGAGTTCTGCATCGTCGCCGCGGTGCGCGGTCCGGACCCGCGCCTCATGGCGCAGGTGCGCGACGGCGTGGCCGCGATCCGGGCCGAGGTCGACATCAATGTCGCGTGCTCGCTGGGCATGCTGACCCGCGGCCAGGCCGACGAGCTCGCCGGGTACGGCGTGCACCGCTACAACCACAACCTGGAGACGGCCCGCTCGCATTTCGGCCGCGTCGTGACCACGCACTCGTTCGAGGAGCGCTGGGACACCTGCCAGCTGGTGCGCGCGGCGGGGATGGAGCTGTGCTGCGGCGGCATCGTCGGGATGGGGGAGAGCGTGGCGCAGCGGGCCGAGTTCGCCGCGCAGCTGGCCGCGCTCGGCCCCGATGAGGTGCCGCTGAACTTCCTGAACCCGCGGCCGGGCACGCCGTTCGGGGACCTGGAGCCGATGCCGGCCATCGACGCGCTCCGCGCGGTGGCCGCGTTCCGCCTGGTCATGCCGGCCACGATCCTGCGCTTCGCCGGCGGCCGCGAGATCACGCTGGGCGACCTGGCCGAGCGCGGCGTGCGCGGCGGCGTGAACGCCGTCATCGTCGGCAACTACCTGACGACCCTGGGCCGTCCCGTGGGGGAGGACCTGGCCATGCTCGCGGAGCTGAAGATGCCGATCAAGGCCCTCGCGCGGGACCTGTGAGGCCCGCGTACTGCGACCGCTGCGGGCAGCGCGCGAGCGACGGGGAGCATGCGGCCTGCTGCCGCGCGCGCGAGCTGGAGCCGCCCCGCTACTGCGGGCGGTGCCGCCGCCGGATGATCGTGCAGGTGACGCCAGCCGGGTGGACGGCCCGCTGCGCCGAGCACGGCGAGCTCCGGGCTACTTGACCGATCCCGCGGTCAGGCCGCTCACGATGCGGCGCTCGATGATCGCGAACAGGATCAGGACCGGGATGGTCGCCACGACCGACGCGCCGAACAGGTGCTGCCAGTCGACGGTGTACTGGCCGATGAACATGTCCAGGCGGACCGTCAGCGGCGTGACCCCGCTGCTGGTGGTCAGGGTCAGCGCCGCGATGAACTCGTTCCAGGCCGCGATGAAGGTGAAGATCAGCGCGGTCACCACGCCGGGCAGCGCCAGCGGCAGGGTCACGTGGACCAGGGTGCCGAGCCGGCCGCTGCCGTCGGTCATCGCGGCCTCCTCGAGCTCCTTGGGGATCGAGGAGAAGTAGGCGTTCAGGATCCAGACCGCAAAGGCCATGTTGAAGCCCGCGTTGACCAGGATCAGCGCCCACACCGTGTCGATCAGGTGGAAGCTGAGGAACTCCTTGTAGATGCCCACGATCAGCGCCGTCGGCTGCAGGATCTGGGTGGCCAGCACGACCAGCAGGAACAGGCCGCGGCCGCGGAACCGGTGCCGCGCCGTGTAGTAGGCGGCGGGCATTGCCACGAGCACGACCAGCACGGTGGCCCCGCCGGCGACCTCCAGGCTGACCCGCAGGCTGGTGGTGATGCCGAAGCTCGAGCCCCACATGTTGGTCAGGTTCGACCAGGCGAAGTGGTGCGGCAGGTAGTTGCGCTCCAGCAGCTCGCGCTGCGGGCGGAGCGCCGTGATCACCATCTCGACGTAGGGCAGCAGGAAGATGATCGCGACGATGTAGGCGGCGGCCGCGATGAGCGCCGTCTTGACGGCCGGCAGCCGCCGCGGCGCGCGCCGGGCCGGCCGCCCGGTCCGCGCCCGGTTCAGGGTCTCGGCGGCCATGTCAGCGGCCCTCCGCCCGGTTCCAGTTATTGAGCCGCAGGTACAGCAGCACGATGACGAGGATCAGGATGAAGTTGACGATCGACAGCGCGGCGGCTTCCCCGATGTAGCTCTCCTTGAGGTTGTACATGAACACCGTGGTCGTGTTGGTCGCGTAGCCCGGCCCGCCCCGGGTCATCTCCCAGATGATCGGGAACGAGTTGAAGACGTTCATGATGTTGATGACCACGGCGACCAGGAACGCGGGCCGCAGCAGCGGCAGCGTGACCCTCCGGTAGCTGCGCCACCGCGTCGCGCCGTCGATCTTGGCCGCCTCGTACAGGTCGCCGGGGATGCTCTGGTGCCCGGCCAGCAGCGTGTAGGTGGTGAACGGCAGCGACACGAACACCGCGACGCCGATCATCCAGGCCAGCGCGCTGTCGGGCCGCCCCAGCCAGGACGACTGGTTCGAGTCGAACTGGTGCACGATCCCGAGCTGGTGCAGGAAGATGTTGATCGCCCCGTTGTCGGGCTGCAGCATCCACCGGAAGATCAGGGCCGTCATCATCACCGACGCCGCCCACGGCGCGATCAGCGCCCACCGGGTGACCCGCCGCCCGGGGAAGCGCTGGTTGAACAGCTGGGCCAGGGCCAGCGAGATCAGCATGGTGAGGCCGACCACGGCCACCACCCACAGCACCGTCCGGACCAGGATGCCCGGCAGGTTCGGGTCGTGGAACAGCTTGGTGAAGTTCCTGGTCCCGGCCGACCCGATGGTGATGCCGAACGGGGTGATGTTCTGCATCGAGGTCTGGACCAGGGCCACGATCGGCCACAGCACGACGACCCCGATGAGCGCCCCGGCCGGGGCGAGCCAGGCCAGCGGGGCGAGGCGCCGCCGCGCCGCCCGTCCCCGCCCGGCGGGGCGGGGACGGGCCGGGAGGCCGGGCGCGGCGCCGGCGGGCCGGGATCCCTCGCCGGCCTCCTCGCCCGCCGTCACGGCGCTGGACACCGCGGTCAGCTCCCGCTCATGGCCGTCTGCTGGATTGCGTTGAGGATCGCCTGCGGATTGCCGGTGACGGCCTGCCCCATCGTGGTCTGGATCTGGTCCTGCACCGTCTGCCAGTTGGGCTTGGCCGGGTAGTTGATCGACTCCGGGATGTTCTGCAGGAACGCCGCGAACACCGGGCTGCGGGCCATGCTGGCGGCCGCGCTCTGGGTGGCCGGGAGCAGGTCGTACTCGTTGTCGAACTGCAGCTGGTACTTGTTCTGGTAGGCGAAGTCGAGGAACTTCCTGATCGCGGCCGCGTGCCCGCCGGTATTGAAGGCCACGATGTCGTCGTGCACCCCGAGCGTCGAGGCCAGCGGGGCGCTCTTGCCGGGCACGTCGGCCGTGCCGTAGTCGGCGGGCTGCAGGACGCCGGCGGCCTGGATGATCGGGATCACCGCGGGCGAGCCGAGCATCATGCCGACCCGGCCCTGGGCGAACTGCGCCCACACGTCCTTGCGGTCGGTCGAGCCGGGGCTGGGCTGGGTGTCGCCCGCCTTGACCAGCTGGCTCATGAACTTCAGCGTGGCCACGTTCTGCGGCGCGTTGATGGCATAGGACCCGCTGCCGTTCACGTAGCCGCCGCCGTTGCCCAGGAACCACAGCAGCGACTCGGCCTGCGCCTCCTCGCTGCCGAGCGGCATCCCGTACCCGATGAAGCCCTTGGCCTTGATCTTGGCCGCGTCGGACTGCAATTCCGCCCACGTCTTGGGCGGCGCCGCGATTCCGGCGGCGGTGAAGATCTTCTTGTTGTAGTACAGCGCCCGGGTGCTGGTCGTGAACGGGATGCCGTAGTCGGTCCCCTGGTACTGGCCGTCCTTGAGGAAGGTCGGCATCATGTCGGCCAGCAGGCTGGCGGAGAGCACCTGGCTGTCGGGATAGAGCAGGTGGCTCTGCGCGAACTGCGGCGCCGCCTCCCCTTCGAGGATGTCGGGGAACTGCTTGTTCTGGACGAGCGTCTGCACCTTCTGCGGGAAGTCCGTCCAGTCAACGGTCTGGACCTTGACCGTGATGCTGGGGTTGGCCTTGTGGAAGGCGGTCGCGATGGCGTCCCAGTACTTGGTCGTGCTGTTGGCCGGCCCCGTGCCGTAGTCCGCGCCGAAGAAGGTCAGCGTGGTCGATCCGCCCGATCCGCCCGATCCGCCCGCTTGGGCCGAGCCGCCGGATGACCCGCATCCCGCCGCGGCCAGCAGGGCCGCCGCGCCGATCGCGATACCGAACGTGAGCTGTCGTCTCATCAGATCTCCTCGCCTGCAGAGGGGCAGCGCCGGCCAGCCTGCACGGCGCCGCCCCGGCTCCGGGGAGCCGCCTTGGAGTCAACACCAGACAAATACTCAGTTCCAGGGCCCGAGCCGAATTTTTACGAAAGTTTCCTGTTAGTAACTGAACCGGCAGGCGGTGATTTTCGTTGATCTATGACCGCCTGAAATGGGGAATCACGCAGCCCAGCCGGGCTCCCGCCCCCGTCGCCGCGGCGCCGTCGTCGGCCGCGCCGGGGGCCCCGGCCGTGGGCCGCGCCGGGCGTCGGCTGTGGGCCGCGCCGGGTGTCGGCTGTGCGCCGCCGGCGCGGCGGCCGCCGCGGGCCGCGCCGGAGCGCAGTCGCGCCGCTGCGGGCAGCGCCCGTCGTGAGGTGGAGGTCTGGCTTCATGATCGTGACCGATTCTCCGGAAACTCCTGCGGTATATCGGTCACGATCTTGCTGCCCGGGACAACGATTACGGCGCCGGGGACCACGATCATGCTGCCCGGGACAACGATCACGGCGCCGGGGAGCGGTGGGTCGGGGGCGGCTTCGGCGCGGGGTGCTGGTGCGGCGGGCTTGGAGGGGGCGGCGCTGGAGGGCACTGAGGGCTGGGGTCGGGCTTGGCGGGGGAGTTTGTCGTGATCACGCGGGGTCTTGGCTAGGGGCTGGCCTCAGCCCCTGCGGGATCATGACCGGCCCAGCCGGCCGTCGGCCGGCGCCGGATGGCGTCCTGATCGGGGCCGTGGGGCGCGGCTAGAGTTGAGGGCAGCCGGATGTGCCTAACCCCGGCAGCCAAGTGAGGACGTACGTGGCCAGGACGGTCCGCGAGCCTGCGATGACGGATGTCGCCCGGCTGGCCGGCGTCTCGCACCAGACCGTCTCGCGGGTCCTTAACGGCCACCCCAACGTCCGGGAGCAGACCCGGCTGCGGGTCCGGGCTGCCATCGCCGAGCTGGGCTACCGCCCGAACCGGGCCGCCCGCGTGCTGGCCACCGGGACGTCCCAGGTCGTCGGCTTCGTCGCCCGCTCCTCCACCCTCTACGGCCCGGAGGCGACGCTCACCGCCCTGGCCGAGGCGGCGCTGCAGCAGGGCTTTGCGGTCAGCGTGGAGAGCGTTCGCACGCTCGACCGCGGGCCGGTCGCTGACGCCATCGGCCGCCTGCTGGACCAGCGCGTGGCTGGCCTCGTGGTCATCGCGCCGGTCGAGGCGGCGAACGACGCGTTGGATGACCTGCCCGACGACATCCCGCTGGTCCGCGTCGACGGCGACCCGCGGCGGCCGACCGGCCTGGTGACCGTGGACCAGGAGGCCGGCGCCCACGCCGCCACCACCCACCTGCTCCGGGCCGGGCACCCCACGGTCTGGCACGTGTCGGGGCCTAGCGACTGGTTCGACGCCCAGGGCCGCGTCGCCGGATGGCAGCGGGCGCTGACCGAGGCGGGCGCCGAGGTCCCGCCGCTGATGCCCGCCGACTGGTCGGCCGCGTCCGGTTATCGCGCCGGCCAGATCCTGGCCCGGATGAGCGACGTGACCGCCGTGTTCGCCGCTAACGACCACCTGGCCCTGGGCATCCTGCGGGCGCTGAGCGAGCATGGCCGGCGCGTGCCGCAGGACGTCAGCGTGGTCGGCTTCGACGATGTGCCGGAGGCGGCGTACTACATCCCGCCGCTGACCACCATCCGCCCGGATTTCGACGCGGTCGCCACGGCCAGCCTCGACCTGCTGCTGGCCCAGGTCCGGGCCGGCCAGCGGCTGGGCGACCGCCGCGTGCTCACGCCGGCGCTGATCAGCCGCGACAGCGTGGCCCCGCACGCTCCGGACGGGCGCGGCCGCCGGTTCACGCGGCCCCGCTAGCGGCCGCTTCGCCCGGCTGGTCGCGAGCGCCTTCTTTGTTCGAGATACCAATAAAAATCGCTCGGATTCGTTAAAAGCACCATATTGGCCGAGGTACTTGCACCGAGGTAACAAGATTGCCCTTGCCGCGTGCGGGAGCCCGTGCGACGATCATTGCGTTCGCGAGGGAACGGCCACGGCGATACGGGGGGGCCAGGCTCGACAGGCAACCACGCAGGAGGTCGGCAGCCATGGTCACTGTCCCCACTAGCGCGGGCGAGGTCAGCGTCGAGGACCTGGGCGTGGTGCTGATGCACGAGCACGTCTTCATCCGTACCGAGGCCCTGCGGCTGGGCTGGCCGGGCTTCGGCGGCTGGGATGAGGAGACCGAGGTGGCGGCCGCCCATGACCGGCTGGCGCAGCTCAAGCGATCGGGCGTGGACACCATCCTCGACATGACGATCCCCGGCTTAGGACGGGATCCGGCCCTGGTCCTCCGGGCCGCGGCGGGCACCGGGCTGCGGGTCATGTTCGCGACCGGGTTTTACACCTTTGACCAGCTGCCCTTTCCCTTCCACTACCACGGGCCGGACGGCTTCCTGGACGGCGACGACCGGCTGCTGGAGTCGCTGTTAGAGCGGGACGTGACCGAGGGCATCGGCGACACCGGCATCCGGGCCGCGGTGATCAAGCTCGTCACCGACGCCCAGGGCATGACGCCTGACGTGGAGCGCCTGGCCCGCGCCGTGGCCCGGGTGAGCCTGCGCACGGGCGCCCTGATCTGCACGCACGCGCACGCACCGACCCGGCGCGGCCTGGACCAGCAGCGGATCTTCGCCGAGCACGGCGTCGACCTGAGCACGGTGGTCATCGGGCACAGCAGCGAGACCACCGACCTGGACTACCTGCAGCAGATCATCGACGCCGGCTCCTACGTCGGCTGGGACCGGTGCGGCCAGCACATGGAGGTCCCGCTGGAGAGCCAGCTGGATACCCTAGCCGAGCTCTGCTACCGGGGGAACGCGAGCCGGGTGGTGCTGTCGCACGACAAGGCCTCGTTCATGGACTACTGGACGAGCGCCGAGATCGACAAGTGCATGCCCGACTGGCAGTACACCTACATCAACGACGGCGTCCTGCCGGGGCTGCGCGACCGCGGCGTCCCGGAGGGAGACCTGGAGCAGATGCTGGTGCGCAACCCGCGGGAGTTCTTCGCCCGGAGTCTTTGTTCTCCTGGCCAAAAAAATGCAATCTGATTCGTTCAATCGACCAGGTTGCCCCAGATGTTGTTCTCCATAACAAAATGCCCCTTGTCGGGCCGAACTCGGATATGCGAAGATCGGCGCAGTCCATAAGGCGTCGGTGGCAGTGGTTGCGGGGGACGAGCGGGGACGGCCAGGCGAGCTCGGCATCGCGTAGGAGGTCAGCACCTCATGGTCACCGACGGTCCGGCGCGCTGCTCGCGTGGCCGCGCAGGGCAATTACGTTCCGCCCATTACCCCCTAGACGGCATGCTCCGGGCAGGCTTGAGCCCGGCTGGAGACTCCCGGTCCGGCACGGGATCCCCGTCCGGCCCTGGAGACCCGGGAGACCGCCGGTGGCGCTGACCGCCGCCCCGGAGCTGGCCGCCATCATCGCGCTGAACCGCGATCCGGCGCAGGCCTCCGTCGCACGGCGGAAGGTGCGCCAGCTGGTCACCGGCTGGAATCTGGCTCACCGCGCCGACCTGGCCGAGCTCGTCGTCAGCGAGCTCGTCGCCAACGCCCTGCGGCACGGGGCGGGCCCGATCGAGATCCGGCTGTCGCGCGGGCCGGGCGGCCTGCGGATCGAGGTGCACGACGACGGCCCGGGCCGGCCCGTCCGGCGGCACGCGGGCGACTACGACGAGTGCGGCCGGGGCCTGGAACTGCTCGATGGCCTGATCGCGCCGCTCGGCGGGGCCTGGGGGACGGTCGAGGACCGGCGCGCCCCCGGCAAGACCGTCTACGCCGTCCTGCCGTGCGGTCGGCCGGCCACCGCGGTGTGGAGCTCGCAGAGCTCCTGCAGCGAGGCGCCGTTCTCCGCGC
This sequence comes from Streptosporangiaceae bacterium, assembly GCA_036501025.1. GTDB lineage: Bacteria > Actinomycetota > Actinomycetes > Streptosporangiales > Streptosporangiaceae > DASUBV01. The sequence continues at coordinate 26,008 of DASYBB010000041.1, read as the reverse complement.
CGGAGACCAGCGCGCCCGGGTAGGCGCACAGTGAGGTCAGCCGCAGTTCCCGGGCCATGCGGTCCCAGAGCGTCTCGAGCTCGAGCGCGGCGGCCACGTGCCCGGCCTCCCACAGCAGCGGTGACATTTCGCCGTAGACGCGGACGGCCCTGCCGGCGGCGAGCGTCCGGCGGATCAGGCTGCCGATGACCAGGTCCAGGCTGGCCGGGTCCGGGCGGTCGCCGATCAGGACCAGGCTCATCAGCTCCGCGGCGTTGAGCGGGATGTAGCGGCCCGCGACCCGGGCCGCCTCGACGTCGCACTCGGCGGCCAGCCGGGCCTCGAAGGCCTGGCGGTGATGGGGCGTGGCCACGACGATGACGGTATCCCCTGCGGCCAGGCCCGTGCTGAGGAAGCAGCTGACGTGATCGGGCAGCTCATCGGCGCTGCCGTAGAACCGGACCGCGTGCTGGGCCGGGTCCGCGGTGGCGTGCTCAGTGCCAGCTGACATGGTGCTCCGTCCGGCCTTGGGTCCTCAGCGGGATAGCAGCTCGCCCATGTTGCCGACCCTACCCGCGTGCGTGAGCCCGGTCCAGCGCCGTCGCTGCGCCGGCAGGCCTCTCCCCTTACCGGGCTCGACGGGCGTTACTCTGGCGCGGCCGGCAGTCGCCGCAGGATCTCAGCCAGCATCTCGCCGTGCGAGTCGACCTTGCGGTCGAGGCCCTCGACCTTCCCGGCCAGCTGCGCGAGGGCAGCTCCGTGCTCAATCTGCGACCGGGCCACCGTCGATACCTCGGCCGCGACCTGGTCCAGGTGCTGCCCGGTGCGGGTGACCTCGGCACGCATGGCCTGCTGGTGGGAATGGACGATCCCGACCGCGCCGCGCACCGCTGCCACCTCGTGGGACAGGACGTGATGCAGGTAGTCATCGGTGCTGTTGGCGCGCTCCTCCAGGGCATCGATCCGGGGACCCGGGTCGCGCGGCGGGATGCTCATGTGCCGATGATGCCATGGGCCTGTGACAGCGCGCCCCCTAGCTGACCGTCCCGCGCGCGCCAGCCCGGTCCAGCGCCGCTGCGCCGGTGCCAGCCGCGTCCTCGGCCGGGCGCCGGGTCCGGCGCGGCCGCCGCGGAGGGGCGCCCTGGCTCGACGCGCGGACGACCAGTTCCGGCTCGACGACGACCTGCCGGTGGCGGTGCGTGCCGCCGCCCAGGGCTTCCTCGATGAGCAGCTGGGCCGCGGCCCGGCCCAGCTGGTGGCGGGTCTGGCGGACTGAGGACAGCGGCACTGCGGCCGCGCCCGCGAAGACCACGTCGTCGTAGCCGACGATGGCCACCCCGTCGGGCACCCCGATCCGGTGTGTGGTCATCTCCTGCAGCACGCCCAGCGCGAGCAGGTCGTTGGCGCAGAACACGGCTGTGGGCTGCGCCGCAGCCGGCAGGCCGGCGATCACCGCGCCGGCTCGCTGCCCGGCGGCCGCCTCGGCCGTGGTCAGCGTGCCGGCCCGGGGCCGCGACTTCGCCTGCATCTCGTGCGGCACCTGGTCCCTGGTCGGGGTGGAGCTGGAGCGGCCGGTTCTCACCGACGCGAGCCGGGCGGCCAACTTCACCAACGAAACGGGCGTGGACGGCACGATCCGGTACCTGCGCAACGTCATGGGCCTGTGGCTGCTGCAGGAGTCGGTCCGCTCCTGGGCCGACGCCGGCCGGCCCGCCGACCTGGCCACGCTCCTCGGGCAGGCGGCGCGGGTGCCGCCGCTGCGGGCCGTGATCGACCCCGACGACCCGGTGTTCCTGCCGCCCGGCGACATGCCGGCCCGGATCACGGCCGCCTGCCGTGCCGCCGGCCAGCCGCCGACCGAGGATCCGCCGCAGGTCCTCCGGTGCATCATCGACAGCCTCGCGCTGGCCTACCGACGGGCGCTGGGCCAGGTCCAGGAGCTATCCGGGCGCCGGGCGGACACCGTGCACATCGTTGGCGGGGGGCCCGCAACGCCCTGCTGTGCCAGCTCACCGCCGATGCCTGCGGTCGGCCGGTCGTGGCCGGCCCGGCCGAGGCGGCCGCCCTCGGCAACATCCTGGTCCAGGCCCGGGCGCTCGGCGCCGCGCCCGGCGACCTGGACGGCATGCGCGCGCTGGTCCGGTCCACCCAGCCCCTCCGCCGCTACGGGCCCGATCCCGGCGCCGCCCGTGCCTCGGCCGCCGCCGCAGCCCGAATCCCCGGCCCGCCCCGGCCGCACCCTGCGTGATCGCGAAGGCTTTGGCATACCAGGGTGTGCCAAAGCCTTCGAGATCATGATGGTGCCCCCGCTGCGAGCACGGGCCAGCGGCCGACGTCGCGAGAATCCTGCACGCTGAGCCCCGTCCGCCCCGGAAGTCACAGCAGCCCTGGCGGCGGCGGGCGATCCTCACCGGCGTGACGCCGGCCGGGCTCGCCGCCGGGTTGGCGGGCCTCAGCAACGACATCACCGTGCAGTCGCTGCTGGAACAGCGACAGTAACCGTACGGTCATGCTGCAGTCGGGAGGGAGCCGCCCGATCCCCGCGCAGCGGGCCGCCTGCGGAGGCGCTTCGCCGGCCGCCATGGGGTGGCTCACTGCCCTGAAATCACTCCCGCCCACTCAGTCACGGCAGCATCAGCGGCACGTCGGTCCGGCAGCCCGAGCGACCGCGGCTGAGCGGCCCGACGGGCCGGCCTCCCGGCCGGGCTGACCGGCCGGGCTGACCGGCCGGGGCCGAGCAGCGGGGGCTGACCACCCCGGCCGGCTCGGATGGCGGGGCTGCATAGCCGGCGGCGCGCCGCCGTCGGCCGGCTGGCTCAGCTGGCGGTCAGGGTGGCGCGGATGGCCAGGCACTGGCGGGCACCGCGGGCGGCAAGGGTGAGGCGGGTCAGGCTCGCCGCGGCGGCCAGGGCGATGGGGAGCGGGGCGAGCTTTCCGGGGGCCAGGACCAGCAGGCCCGCGACCACCGCGAGCAGGATCAGGTCGGCGCTCGCGGCGCCGAACCCGGCGATCACGGCGACGGTCGGCCCGTGGCGCGGCCGGGCGGGCAGCCAGCGGGTGAGGCGACCGGTAGCGGCGATGCCGAGCAGCGCGGCCCAGGCCGCGGCCACGATCGCGACGACGACCAGGCGGATGCCTACGTCCAGCAGGGGCGGCAGGTCCGGCCAGTGCCAGGGCGGGGCGAGGTGCAGGCCGAGGTGACTGGCAAAAGCAGCGGCCACCCACAGCAGCCCGACCAGCGGGCCGCACGCCACCAGGCTGGCCGACAGGCGGCGGGCGTGCCGCGCGGCGATCTCGGCCCGGAAGCCGTCGGCGACTTGCTCGGGGGCGCCGAACTCGCTGATCGCCGCCTGGGCCCCGGCAGCCGCCGGCAGGCCGGCGGACCGGTGCGCGTCCGCGGCGTCCAGCAGTCCGGCGCGCAACTCGGCCACGATCTCGACGTGAGACCGGGCCGGGCCGGGCAGTCGCGCGGCGATCTCGGCGAGATAAACCTCGACCGCCGCCCTGCCCCCGGGCTGTTGGCGGTCCGGCAGGCCGGTCGCGGGCGACCCGCCCGGCTGATGATGGTCCGGCGGATGCGTCGCGGGTGACCCGCCCGGCTGATGACGGTCCGGCGGATGCGTCGCGGGCGACCCGGCCGGCTGATGATGGTCCGGCGGATGCGTCGCGAGCGACCCGGCCGGCTGATGATGGTCCGGCGGATGCGTCGCGGGTGACCCGCCCGGCTGATGATGGTCCGGCGGACCTGTCGCGGCCTGCCTGCCCGGCTGGTCGCGGTCCTGCGGGCTTGTCCCTGGCGGGCCACCCGACGGCAGGCGGTCGGGCCGGGTCATGGCGGGCTCGTCGCCGGCGCGGGCGCGTGGAGGAGGGCGGTGACGGCGGTCGAGAAGTCCCGCCAGGTCCGGCGCTCGGCGGCCAGCGCGCGCTGCCCGTCCGGGGTCAGCTGGTAGAGGCGGCGACGGCGGCCGCCGTGGACGGACCAGCTGGCCTCGATCAGGCCCGCCCGCTCCAGGCGGTGCAGCGCCGGATAGACGGTGCCGGTGGGCAGGTCGAACTGGCCGCCGCTGCCGGCCCGGAGCGCTTCCATGATCGCGTAGCCGTGGCGCGGCTCCGTCTCGAGCACCGCGAGCAGCATGCCGTCGAGGTGGCCCTTCAGCGTCTCTGCCCTCATGGGTAGCCATGCTACCCTTCTTCAATAGGTAGCCACGCTACAGATAGCGTGGCTATACCGAAGCGGGACAGGGAGGAACGATGGCGGGAACATCTCGCTCGGCGCCCGTCGGGACCCGGGCGGCGGCCAGGGCCTGGGGCCGCTCCGACTCGGTGCTGTTCGCCCTGGCGGCGACGACCCTGGTGCTGCTCGCCGGGCAGTTCGCGCTGGCCGGCCTCGGGGCGTTCACCATGGTCAGGAACCCGGCCGACAACGCCTACCGCGCGCACGAAATCCTGGGCCTGGTCATCGGCGCGGCGACCTGGCTCATCCTGGCCGCGGCGCTGGCCAGCGCCGCGGCCAGGGCCGAGCCCCGGACCTGGCGGCCGGCCCTGGTGCTGGCCCTGCTGGCCATCCCGGTCGAGCCCCTGCTGGGCGACGCCGGGACGCGGGTGCCCGGCATCGGGGCACTGCACGCGCTGAACGGCATCGTCATCTGCGCCCTGGCCGTCTGGCTGATGGTCGAGACCCGCCGGCGCCGGGCGGCGACCCGGCGGGACGCGGGTCCGGGCCGGGATGGAGGTCAACGATGAGCCGGCTGAGCCTGGTGCTGCGCAACGTCCTGTTCACGATCGTCGTGCCCGGGGCGGGCGGCGTGTACGTGCCCTGGCTGATCCTGGCCCGGCCCGGCGCCCGGCCGGCGGTGGCCGCCTGGTACGCGGCGCCGGTCATCGCCCTCGGCGTCGCGCTCTACCTGTGGTGCGTGTGGCTGTTCGCCACGGCGGGCCGCGGCACGCCGGGAACCTGGGATCCGCCGCAGCGGTTCGTCGCGGTCGGGCCGTACCGCTGGGTCCGGAACCCGATCTACGTGGCCGCGCTGCTGATCGTCGGCGGCGAGGCCTGGCTGTTCGGGTCGGTGCCGCTCCTGCTCTACGCCGCGGCCCTCGCCGTCGCCTTCCACCTGCTGGTCACCGGCTACGAGGAGCGCACGCTCCGGACCCGGTTCGGCGGCCAGTACGAGGCCTACCGGAGGACGGTGCGCCGCTGGCTGCCGCGCCCGCCGCGCCCCTGCTAGCCTGCGCGAACGTTCGCACGGGAGAAAACCTTTGCCGCCGCCGGCCTCGCCCGCCGTTCCGGCCAATGGCCATGCTCTCCCTTCTCACTCAGCCCTTCCGCCCGGCCCGTTACCGGCCGATGCGCCATAAATGTGATCTAACCGTGACTTGATCGCTGATCGCCCGGGACTTTACGTTTAGGGCGAACGTTCGTTCATGTGACGGACCATGGCCGGGCAGGACGTAATGGCGCGTCGGTATGTCTCGATCAAGGAAGTGGCAGCCCGGGCCGGGGTCAGCTTCCAGACCGCGAGCAAGGTGCTGAACGGCGGGAACGTCCGCGTGTCGGCCGAGACCGCGGCCCGGATCGTGGCGGTCGCCGACAGCCTGGGCTACCGCCCGAACACCGTCGCCCGGAGCCTGGTGCAGCAGTCGACCGCGACGATCGGCCTCATCGCGGGGGACGTCACCGACGGCGCGCTGTCGCAGTTCGCCGTCGCCGCCGAGCGCACCGCGCGGCGGCACGGGCACGCCGTGCTGGTCGGCAACCTGTCCGAAAGCGGCGACGACGGGGCGGCCGTCATCCAGATGCTCATCGACCGCCGTGTCGACGGCGTCCTCGCGGCCGCCCCGCAGCTCGAGGGCGATCTCGAGGTCGCCGACATGCTGCGCCGCTACGTGCCGGCGGTGAGCCTGTCTCACGTGCCCGGCGGCGGCGTGCCGCTGGTCGGGTCGAACCACCGGGAGGGCGCCAAGGCCGCGACCGGGCACCTGATCCGGCTCGGCCACACCTCGATCGGCACCGTCACCGGCCCGTTCCGCCGCCACGTGGTCCGCAGCCGGCTGCACGGCTACGAGGACGCGCTGCGCGAGGCCGGCCTCGAGCCCAGCGAGGACCTGGCGGTCGAGGCGGACTGGACGCCGGGCACGGCGGCCGCCGCTACCCGGCTGCTGCTGGAGCGGGATCCGGCCATGACGGCCATCTTCGTGCACAGCGACACCATGGCCATCGGCGTGCTCAGCGCGCTGGCCAGCGCCGGCCGCCCGGTGCCCGCCTCCGTCGCGGTGGTCAGCTGCGACGACATGCCGTTCGCCGAGTACCTGGTTCCGTCGCTGTCCTCGCTGCGCGTCCCGTTCGCCGAGACCGCCGAGCGCGCCGTGGAACTGCTGCTGCGCAGCATCGCCGGCGACCCCCCGCCGCAGACTCCCGTGCTCCTGCCCGTCGACCTGATCGTCCGCGACTCGTGCGGCGGGCAGCGAGGCCCGGGCCTGACCGCCATTCCTTCCGAAACGGGGCCGCCCCGGCCGGCCCAGTTTCGCCAAGGCCGGAGGCCGTCCGAATTGAGGCCGCCGGCCACCGGAACACCCAGTGCTGCCGAGGCGCGCAGCGAACAGGAGGATTCGTGACCCGGATCGTGGTTGATCCCGCCCGTCAGATCGGCTCCGTGGACCGCAACGTCTTCGGCGGCTTCGTCGAGCATCTCGGCCGGTGCATCTACGGCGGGCTGTATGACGAGGGCTCGGCGCTGGCCGATGACCGGGGTTTCCGCACCGACGTGCTGGCCATGCTGCGTGAGCTGCGGATGGGCGTGCTGCGCTGGCCGGGCGGCAACTTCGTCAGCAACTACCACTGGGCCGACGGCATCGGGCCCAGGGACACACGGCCGCGGCGGCCCGAGCTGGCCTGGGGCGGCGAGGAGCCCAACCGGTTCGGCACCGACGAGTTCCTGGCCTACTGCGCGGAGCTCGGGACGGAGCCCTACGTCTGCCTGAACATGGGCACCGGCACCCTGGAGGAGGCGCTGGCCTGGGTCGAGTACTGCAACCGGGCCGGGGACACGGCCTGGGCGCGGCGCCGCGCCGAGAATGGCCACCCCGAGCCGTACCGGGTCCGGTACTGGGGCCTCGGCAACGAGATGTACGGCGACTGGCAGGTCGGCGCCGTGTCGGCCGAGGAGTACGTGCGGACCGCCACCCGGTGGGCGCGGGCGATCAAGATGCTCGACCCCGAGGCCAAGCTGGTCAGCTGCGGGATGAACGGCTGGAACGACTGGGACCGGGTCGTTATCGACGGGATGGCGTCGATGGTCGACTACCACTCCCTGCACATCTACACCGGGTCCGACGACTACTGGACCAACGTGCTCCAGCCGCACCAGGCGGAGCGCGCCATCCGGTACGCCCGCGCCCTCATCGAGCGCGCCGCGTACGTGAAGAAGATCGCCACGCCGCCGAAGATCGCCTACGACGAGTGGAACGTCTGGTACCGCGAGCCCGGCGGCGCGCTGGAGGAGCGCTACAACTTCCCCGACGCGCTGGCCGTCGCCACCTACCTGAACATCTTCATCCGCAACTGCGACTGGGTCACGATGGCCAACCTGGCCCAGATGGTCAATGCCATCGCGCCGCTGGTGACCAGCCCCGACGCGATCGCCGCCCAGCCCATCTACTACCCCGTGCTGATGCACGCCCGGGCGGCGCTGGACGTCGCGGTCGACGTCCACGTCACCGGTCCCGCCGTCAACCCGCCCCGGGCACCGAGCCGGTGGCCGCACCGGGTCACCGACCTGGGGCCGTTCACCCTGGTGGACGCGGCCGCGACGGCATCGGCCGACCGCGGCCGGCTGGCCCTGACCCTGGTCAACCGGAGCCCGGACGAGCCGGAGACCGTCGAGATCGTCCTCCGCGACCTGGCGTTCGACAGCGACGCGCAGATCGCGGTGGTCACCGCGGAACGCGGGCGCGACGCTCGCGTGCTGCCCGATGTCGAGGGCGCGCACCTGGACGAAGGTTCAGAGGCGACCAAGGGCGCGACGCTCACCCTCACCCTCCCACCGCAGTCGTTCACCGTCGTCGAGGCGGCGACCACTGGCGGGTAGCCGGCCGTCCACCACAGACCACCACAACAGTCAGCGAAAACGCGAGGAGTGGTTTGGATGTCTTCCACCTCACGATCAGGCCGGCTCCGCCCCAGAGGGCCGGGAATGCGCACGGGACGGGTGGCCGCCGGGCTGGCCGGAACGATGGCCGTGGCCACGCTGGCCGCGTGCGGCGGCAGCACGACCGGCGCGACCGCGCCGTCCGGCTCGTCCAGCGCGGCGGCCAGCCCGAGTAACGGCACCACGGTTGAGGCCGGCGGCTCCTGCAAGTCCTCGTCGGCCACGAAGGTCACGTTCTGGGCCTGGGTGCCGGGGATGGGCCGGGCCGTCACCGAGTTCAACAAGACCCACCCGAGCATCTGCGTGACGCAGGAGGACGTCGGGGCGGGCGACCCGGAGTACGTGAAGATCTCCGACGCGCTCAAGGCCGGCTCCGGTGCCCCGGACGTCGCCGAGGTCGAGTTCGACGAGCTGCCCTCGTTCGAGGTCACCAAGAGCGTGGTCAACCTGGTGCCGTACGGCGCCAACAAGTACAAGAGCGCCTTCGTGCCGTGGGCCTGGAACGAGGTGAGCCAGGGCTCCGCGGTCTACGCCATGCCCGGCGACGCCGGCCCGATGGCGTTCTACTACAACTCCGCGCTGCTGGCCAAGTACCACATCGCGCTGCCGACGACCTGGGCGGAGTTCGCCACGGCGGCCGCCGCGCTGAAGAAGGCCGACCCGTCGGCGTTCATTACCAACTTCTCCGCCACCGACCTGCAGTGGATCATGAGCCTGATGGCGCAGGACAACGCCTGGCCGTTCGCCTACAGCGGCGGCAGCAAGGTCACCATCAACTGGACCGGCCCGGCCCAGATGCAGTTCGCCGCCTACTGGCAGAAGCTGATCTCGGCCAAGGAGGTCAACGGCACCACCGACGTGTCCGCGGTGTCGTTCGCTGACATGGACAAGGGCATCGACGCGAGCTGGCTCAGCTCCGCCTGGGGCCCGTCGTACTTCGCCCCCGACGCCAAGGCGTCGGTCGGCGACTGGCGCGCGGCCCCGCTCCCGCAATGGACCGCGGGCGCCAGCGTGGCCGCGAACTGGGGCGGCTCCACCTACCCGGTCTTCTCCCAGAGCAAGAACAAGGCCGCGGCCGCGACGTTCGCCGAGTGGCTGAACGGCACCACCGCGTCCTGGAACATCACCAAGACGGCGCCGTCCTCGCTGTTCCCGACGTATGTCCCGCTGCTGAACGACCCGTCGTTCAAGGGCATCACCGTCCCGGTGTCGGGGACCTCGCACCCGGACGAGGCCTTCAGCGCGGCGGCCAGCAGCATCCAGGGCGTTCCGTGGCCGCCGTTCATGACCGAGGCGCTCACCCAGTCCGCCACCGTGTTCGCCGGCGTGCTGGATGGCAAGGAGACCCTTCAGGCGGCGTTCAAGAACTTCCAGAATGTCCTGGTGACGTACGCCAAGCAGCAGGGCTTCACGGTCTCGAGCTGAGGCCGGCCTCCGACCGGGCCGGCGGGCCGCCTGCTCCCCTGGGCGGGCGGGCCGCCGGCCCGCTGGCGGACCGCACCTGGCGAGAAAGGACACCATTGACGTGAACGGCACCATCACCACGGCGCCCAGGCGACAGCTCCCGGCCGGCCGGCTGCTGGTCCGGTCGGCGTCAGCCGGCCGGCGGGACCGCAAGGGCCTGCTGTTCGTCGCCCCGTTCCTCGCCGCCTTCCTGATATTCCTGCTGGCCCCGCTCGGCTACGCCATCTACACCAGCCTGTACACGAGCCGGATCATCGGCGGCACGGTCTTCACCGGCGCGGCCAACTACACGGCCACCCTCGAGTCCGGCCAGTTCTGGTCCGGGGTCATCCGGGTCGTCATCTTCGCCGCCATCCAGATCCCGGTCATGCTGGCCATCGCCTTCTTCTTCGCGACGATGTTCGACCTCGGCATCGCCAAGTACGGGACCCTGTTCCGGACCATCTTCTTCATCCCGTTCGCCGTGCCGGCCGTCGTGGGCGCGGTCATGTGGTCGTTCCTGCTGGAGCCGCAGTTCGGCCCGTTCGTGCACTTCGCCAGCGCGCTCGGGTTCCACAACACGAACTACTTCTCCAGCGCGCTGATCCTCCCGTCGATCATCGTGATCGTGATCTGGGAGTGGACCGGCTACAACATGGTGATCCTCTACACCGCGCTGCGGTCGGTGCCTCGGGCCGTGGTCGAGGCGGCCATCCTGGACCACGCCTCGCTGTGGAAGATCATCGTGCGGGTGAAGCTGCCGATGGTCCGCCCGGCCATCATCCTGCTGGTGTTCATCAACACCATCGGCGCGCTGCAGCTGTTCACCGAGCCGCAGATCCTGTCCTACTTCGAGACCAACGCGATCTCGACCAACTTCACGCCGACGCTGTACATCTTCAACACCGCCATCGCCGGGCAGCAGAACAACCTGGCCGCGGCCGCCGCGGTGATCCTGGGCCTGGTGATCGTGGTCATCTCGGTCAGCTCGCTGATCTTCCGCCGCCGGAAGGGTGATATCTGATGGCCGCGACCGCTCCCGCCACCCCGCTCCGCCGCCGGCGCTGGAGCCAGCCCGACCCGGACACCATCCCGATCGAGTTCTACGGGCTCCGCCGCGGCACCGTCTCCGTGGTCACGGCCTGCTGCGTGCTGTTCGCGCTGTTCACGCTGCTGCCGATCGCGTGGCTGCTGATCAACTCGACCAAGACGCAGGCCAACATCTTCGAGGGCTTCGGCTTCTGGTTCGCCTCGCCGTTCGAGCTGGGCCGGAACTTCTCGCTGCTGTTCCAGAACGTGGACGGCTACGGCGTCTACTTCCGGTGGTTCGGGAACACCGCGCTGTACGCGGTGCTGGGCGGCGGCGGGGCCACCGCGCTGGCCGCGCTGGCCGGGTACGGCTTCGCCCGGTACCGCTTCCGGTCCTCGCGGGTGCTGTTCTTCCTGGTCATCGCGGCCCTGCTGGTGCCGATCACCGCGATCACCCTGCCGCTCTACCTGAGCTACGCCAAGGTCCACCTGATCAACTCGATCTGGGGCATGATCCTGCCCAGTCTGGTCAGCCCGGTCGGGGTCTACCTGATGAAGGTCTTCGTCGAGGTGTCCGTGCCGACCGAGCTGATCGACGCCGCCCGGATCGACGGCGCGGGCGAGCTGAAGATCTTCTTCCGGCTGGCCCTGCCGCTCATGATGCCCGGGCTGATGACGGTGCTGCTGCTCAGCGTGGTCGGGGTGTGGAACAACTACTTCCTGCCGCTGATCATCTTCAGCCAGAACCAGCTGTACCCGATCACCGTCGGGCTCGGCCTGTGGTCGGAGCGGGCGCAGAACAGCGGCAACGCCGAGCTGTTCCCGCTGGTCGTGATCGGCGGCGTGGTGACCATCGTCCCGCTGATCGCGCTGTTCCTCATCCTCCAGCGCTACTGGCGCAGCGGCCTGCTGCTCGGCAGCCTGGCGAACTAGGCGGCGCCGGCCGGCGGGCTACCGGGTCACGGCCAGGACCAGGGAGGCGATAGATAGCGCCAGGTAACCGCCGGGAAAGGCGAGGTTGTAGTAGACCCGGGCGCGCAGGTGGGCGGTGATCGCGCCGATGAAGAACAGGACGAGCCCGGCCGCCGCGGCAATGCCCAGGACGGGCACGCCGGCCAGGCCGAGGACAAGGCCGATGGCGCCGGCCGCCTTCAGCGCGGCCAGCCGCGGAAGCCACGATTGCGGTACCCCGACCTGGGCTGAGTTGGCGAGCACGAACCTCGCCCGCAGGACGTCGGCGATGGCGATGCCGCCGACGGCCAGGACGGTGACGAGGGTGACCGCGGTGTAGCCTGCGACTGGCGAGTTCATTGTGCGGGTCCTTCGGGTGCTCGGCGGGCTGGTGGGTTGGTTGGCTACCCCCATGACGCTCCGGGCTGACGAAAGGTGACCCCATGAGCGCTGACGCGGCCCTGGCCGCACAGTTCGAGGCCGATCACCGCCACCTTCGCGGCGTCGCCTACCGGCTCACGGGCTCGTGGCCGGACGCAGAGGACGCACTGCAGCGGGCCTGGCTGGCGGCCAGCCAGGCGGACCTCGACCACGTCGGGAACCTGACCGGGTGGCTGACCACCGTCACCGCCCGCGAGTGCCTGAGCATCCTGCGGTCCCGGCGGCGGCGCCGCGAGGTCCCCCTCCCCGATGAGGCCGCGATCGAGAGCGCCGGCCCGGTGCCTGCCGCCGACGAGGCCGCCATCCTCGCCGAGGAGGTCGGCCTGGCGCTGCTGGTCGTGCTGGACCGGCTGTCGCCGGCGCAGCGGGTCGCCTTCGTCCTGCATGACCTGTTCCGCGTTCCCTTCGAGGACATCGCCCAGGTCCTCGGCCGGTCGCCGGCGGCGGCGAAGAAGCTCGCCAGCCGGGCCCGGGAGCGCGTGCACGGGGACCCCCCGCCGGCTCGCCCGCTCACCGCCGAGAACACCCGCCTGGCCGAGGCCTTCCTGGCCGCGGCCCGCGGCGGGGACATCGGCGCGCTGCTGGGGCTGCTGGCCCCGGACGTCGTGCGGCGAGTCGAGCCCGGGCTGGTCCCCGCGACCGTCCCGGCGGAGGTGCTCGGCGCGCGCGCCGTGGCCGAGGAGACGCGGCTGTTCGCGGCCCGGGCCCGGGCCGGCGCCGTGGCCCTGATCGACGGAGCGCCCGGCATCGTGATCGCGCCCCGGGGCCGGCTGCAGATCATCCTGCGCCTGACCATCCGAGTCGGGCGCATCTGCGAGATCGACATCCGGGGCGGCGCTGAGAGCCTCGCGGAGGCGAACATCGGCCTGCCCGGGTAGCCGCTCACCGGCTGGTTCGGCTGATTTGCACGCCAGCATGCCTGCCTACGTGATCTCCGAAGTGCGCCCCTGGACGAGGCGCAAGGCCAGCAGTGCCGGGCGCGGGCCGACGCCGAGCTGACTGCCTGCGCGGAGCGTCAGGGTCCGGTCGCCACCAGCCGGTAGCCGAGGTCGAGCTCGCTGCGCGCCAGCAGGTGGCCGTGCCGCTTGTGCCAGCGGCCGCTGGTGAGGTCGGCCGCGAGCCGGCCGGCGGCGGCGGTCACCTGGCCCTGGTCGAGCAGGGCGATGCTCGACATGGCGGCCCGGGTCGCGGCGCTGAGGTAGGCCTGCGGGCGCCGCCAGTAGGCGCCGAGGAAACCGTCCACGCAGTCGCCGGGAACGGGCACCTCGCGCACGGTCACCTGCTGGCCGCCGCGGGCCAGCTCTCGGCTGACCGCGGCCAGGCAGGCCAGTGTGCTCTCCCGCTCGGCGATCTCCGGCAGGTAGTCCGCGACGACCCAGAACCGGGCGAAGACCTGCGGGTCCCAGGTCAGCACCACCTGCCGGCGGGCCACCCGGCGCAGCTCGGCCAGGCCGGCCGCCGCGCTGGCCCAGTGATGCACGGTGAGCACGGCCAGCGCCGCGTCGAAGGTCTGGTCGGCGAAGGGCAGGCACTCGGCGGCGCCCTGCATGACGGGCGCCGCCCCGGCCGGCCGCTGGGCGATCATGACGGCGGACGGCTCGACGGCCGTCACCCGCCGGTCGGCCGGCTCGTAGGAACCTGTTCCGGCGCCGACGTTGACAATGGTGCGGGCGTCGCCCAGCGCGGCGCCGATCAGGCGGGCGATTCTCGGGTCGGGACGCCTGCGGGTGGCGTAGGAATTTCCGAGGGTGCGGTAAGGATCACGGCCGGCGGTCATACTTGGCCCTTCAGGTCGAGCCGGGGAGCGGGGTCTGACCGCGTGGCCCCGGAATCACACCGGGTCGTTCCGCCGGCCGACGGAACCTGGCCGGCTATCCGGCCGCACCGTGGAATTGCACCAGAAAGCCAGGTTACTCGGCCGGCGCCGGCGACAGGCGACAGGATAAGGGCGTGAGCGGGCTGGACTGGGACCACAACGCCTACTACCACCGCCTGCTGCTGCGCCACCTGCCCCGCTCGTGCGAGCGGGTGCTGGATGTCGGGTGCGGCGCGGGCGCCCTGGCGGCCCGGCTGGCCGGCCGGGCCATGCACGTGGACGCGCTCGACCGGTCGCCGGTGATGATCGAGGCGGCCCGGCGAGCCGTGCCGGGCAACGTGACCTGCATCCTCGGCGACGTCCTGCGCGAGCCGCTCCCGTCCGCGCACTACGACGCGATCGTGTCGGACACGGCCTTGCACCACATGCCGCTGGAAGACGTGCTGCCCCGCCTGGCCGCGGCCTTGCGGCCGGGCGGTGTGCTGGCCGCCGTCGCCTTGCCCCGCCTCGACCTGCCCCGGGAGGCGGCCGCTGAGCTGGCCGGGGCGGCGGGCCACCGGGTCCTCGGCGCCGCCTTTGCCGTCCTGCGGGCCAGCGGCCGCGGCAGCTGGTTCGAGCGGCCGCCCGGCAGCGCGGCGATGCCCATGGTCCTGGATCCGCCGCTGACCACCCGCCAGGTCCGCGCGGTCGCGGCCGCCGCCCTGCCGGGCGCCCGGGTGCGGCGGCTCGCCTACTGGCGCTACCTGCTGGTCTGGCAGCGCGGTGAGCCGGGCCGGGCTGATGCCGATCGTGGCGGGCCGGCCGGCTCATAGCCCGTCAGTCGTTACCGGTCCAGGTACTGGGCCACGCCGTTGCCGAACGACCAGTCGGCGAACTGGTTCTACTCCTTACGGGGTCGGCTGGATCAGCGGCTGGTCGCCGGTGAGCAGGTAAAAGGCGATGAAGACCGCGGGCTCCGTGGCAGACAGGTTGTCGAAGCGCTGGATGGTCACGCCGGCCGGCTCGAAGAACACGTCTCCGGGGCCAAGCTCACGCGCGGGCTGGCCGTCCTGCTCGTACGCGATCAGCCCGCTTTCCACGTACCCGGTGACCGGGCCGGGGTGGAAGTGCCGGCCGGCCGGCCGGCCCGGCGGGAGCTCCACGCGGTAGGCCGCCACCCGGTCGGGGGCGACGGGCAGCGGGCGGGACAGCAGCTCCGTCCTGCGGATCTCGGTCATGGGTCTCCTCCGGTCCGGGTGCGGCGGGCGAGCAGCGCGAGGACGCCGTCGACGGCCTGGGTGGAGGCGCCGGCCGACCCAGCCGCGCGGGCGAGCACGTACCCGCCCTGCAGTACCGCGACCAGCGCGGCCGCGATGGCCTCCGGGTCAGCGGGCAGGTCGAGCTCACCGCGGCCGTGGCCTTCGCCGAGCACCCGGGCAAGGGCGTCCCGCACCGCGGCGAACGCGTCCTGCACCGGCCGGCGCAGGCCCGGATCGGTCATCACGTCCGGGTCCATGGTGAGCCGCCCGACCGGGCAGCCGAGCAGCCACTCGCGCTCGCGGCGCAGGAACCGGGTGACCCGCTCGGTAACGGTGCCCGGCCCGCCGAGATCAGCCTGCGCCCGGGCGACCAGGTCGGCCGCGTTCCGCTCGATGGCGGCGAGGGCCAGGTCGTGCTTGCCGTGGAAGTGGTGGTACATGGACCCCTGCCCGGCGCCGGACCGCTCCTGGATCGCCCGCGGGCTCGTGCCCACGTAGCCGCGCTCCCAGAGCAGTTCCCGCGTGCTCTCGATGAGCCGTTCTCTCGTGTCCACGGCGCGACTGTACATACTAGTAGGTACAGACGTCAAGGCGGGCCGGGCGGCCGCCTGACGTTCCGGGGCGCTGCGTCGTCGGGCTGGTGAGAACAGAGCAGCATCCGCGCCCGTCCACCAGCCCAGGAGGCATCATGACCACCCAGATCCCGGCTACCGTGTTCGCCGATCCCGCGCCCGCGGAGCGCCTGGAGCGGGCGGCCGACGCGCTGACGGCGCACGGCTTCACCGCCGAGATCCTCGACGATGCCGCCGCCGCGCGCGCCCGCATCCAGGCGCTGGTACCCGAGGGCGCCAGCGTGTTCACCGGGGCCAGCGAGACCCTCCGGCTGTCCGGCATCGAGGCCGACCTCAACGCCAGCGGGCGGTACCAGGCCATCCGGCCGCTCGTCCTGGCCATGGACCGCGTCACCCGCGCGGACGACATCCGGCGGCTGACCGCCAGCCCGGACGTCGCCGTGGGCAGCGTCGCCGCGGTCACCGAGACCGGCTCCCTCGTGATCGCCTCGGCCAGCGGAAGCCAGCTGCCCGGCTACGCCGGCGGGGCCGACCGCGCGATCTGGGTTGTCGGGGCACAGAAGGTGGTACCCGACCTGAGTACCGCGCTGCGCCGGGTCGAGGACCACTGCCTCCCGCTGGAGAGCGCCCGCGCCCAGGTGGCCTACGGGCAGCCGAGCGCAGTCAACCGCCTGCTCATCCTCAACGCCGAGTTCCGGCCCGGCCGCGGCACTGTCCTGCTGCTGCGCGAGACCATCGGATTCTGAGACCACCGGGCCCGCCGGGCCTGGCGCCGGCCGAGGCGTCATGCCGAGCAGGCGTGTCCCCGCAGCCACGCGGCCGCGTACCCGGCGACGGAGTCGTGGCGGGCGGTAGGGGCCGATGCCGCCAGCTGGCGCTGATCACTGTCACGGCCAGCTGGCGACATCTGCGGCTGTGGCGAGCAGGCGGCCCCGCGGGATACTGGGCGGGCCGGCCCTAGCGGCCCGCGGCGGGCGGCTGGAGCTGCTCGAACCAGGCCAGGACCGGGGGGAGACCCGCGCGCTCGGAGAGAAAGTGATCGAGCGCGCCGAGGTCAATGAGGGGCACGTCACGGCCGTGCGCGCGGAGGGCGCGCTGGCAGCTGACGGAGTTCTGGTACGACACCTGCGTGTCCGCGTGCGCGGCGTACAGGCGGACGGGGACCCGGGGGATCCAGCTGGTGCAGGTCATGTCGTCGGCGCGGATGAGACGGAGAAGCTCTCCGCCCGGGTGCTCGAGCTGACGCAGGAAGGCCGTCGTGAACAGCTTCAGCGGGCTGGCCGGCAGCGCGGCCAGCACCTGGAGATCGCTGTGCCGGCCGTCCTCCAGCCCCGGCACGGTGGTGGCGTACGGAGCCCGGAACACCTGCCGCGGGCTGGTGTACAGCGGGTGGAACCAGTTGCTGGACACGACCCAGTACGCGAGGTAGAAGGCGGCGAACTTCGGGTCGAGCGGCCCGGACGGGCTCAGCGACGCCGGGACCTGAGCGCCCAGCACGTCGTACGGGCCGCTGACCGGGGCCACCGCGCCCAGGCGCAGGTGCCGGACCGCGCCCCGCTGCAGGGCCCGGCCCAGGGCCATGGCCGCCTGGCCCCCTTCGGAGAAGCCGGTCAGCAGGACCCTCGGGGCCAGCCGCCGGTGCTCGCGGGCCGCGACCGCGCCGGCCGCGCGGAGCATGTCGACCGAGGCGCTGGTCTCGGCGGCGGGATCCAGGTAGGGCTGGTGGCCCGGCCCGAGGCCCAGGCCCAGGTAGTCCGGCTCGACCGCGGCGTACCCGGCGCCGGCGAACATGGCGACCTCGCGCCGGTCGCCAGCCGAGACCGAGGGGGCGTCGGCCCTGGCCACCATGGTCCCGTGGCCGAACTCGACGGTCTGGACGACCCGCTGCGGGCTGGCCGGGAGGGCAGGACGCCGCTGGCGGTGTCCGGCTTCCCCTGCGGGCTGATCGTCCGGTAGACGATCCGGTACATGCTGACCCCGCGCCGGGCGGCGGGGGGCCCAGCCCGTTGCGTGCCCGGCGGGCCGCCCGGGCGCGGCGGCGGCGGCGCTCAGGCCGGCGGTCACCGCCAGCGCCAGGCCGCCCGCCACCGCGGCCAGGCCGCCCCGGCCGCTGAGCACCGCCGCGCAACCACGTTTCTTCGACATGTCCGTCCCTTCGCCGCGGCCCGGTGCGGTTCACCGGGCCTGGGGTCGAAGCTAGGGACCGGGCGGGGGCGCGGGACAGACGGCTAGGCAGCGTCCTGACGGTGCGTGAAAGTACACCTAGAGACGGGGCGCAGCGTCACTGCGCGGACGGCGGCCGGCCGGGCAGACTCGGCGTGAAACCCAGCAGAATGATGCCTGTCCCGAGGAGATGTCTCGCATGACCAGCTCGCCCAGCATCCCGGCCAGTCCCGCGAGCGGCCGGGCGCCACAATCGCGGATCGGCGGCGGGCTGGTGGCCGCCGGCCGCGGTATCGCCCTGACCGGGCTCATCCTGGCCGAGTTCGCCCCCGCGAGCGGCAGGTCCTGGAGCTGATGGCCGGCGGCCGCTCCAACGCCGCCATCGCCCAGCAGCTGGTGATCACCGAGCGTGCGGTGGCCAAGCACACCTCCTCCATCTTCCTCAAGCTGGGCCTGCAGCCCTCCGAGGACGACAACCGGCGGGTCCTGGCCGTGCTCGCCTACCTCGGCACGGGCGCCTGATCGATCAGGCCGGGCGCGAGCGCCCCGGCGTAACGTCAGTTTCAAGGGCGCGGGCGGCACAAATACCGTGGCGCTATGGCCCGAGGACCGGTCAGTATGGCGTGGCCGGCGCCGGCCGAGCCGCAGCTGCCGCTCGCCCGCCGCGCAGAACTCGCCCGCCCGGAGGAAAGAGGCACAGCGCGTGGCTGACCACAGCGGCTGGGATCTCATCGTGTCGCCCTGGCACCTCGATGAGCACCTGCCGGACTTCCCGGTCCCGGCGGGCGCGGCCGAGACGATCCGCCCGTCCCTCCCGGACGGCCCCGTTGCCGGCCGGATGACCCTCGTGCACCGGGCGGTCGCCGGCGCGGTGGCGCGGGCGGCCCGGCCGCTGGTGCTGTCCGGTGACTGCCCCGCCGCCCTGGGCACGGTGGCCGGGCTGCAGCGCCGCCATCGCGACCTGACCGTGGTGTGGCTGGACGCGCACGGCGACTTCAACACTCCGGCCATAACCACCAGCGGCTATCTCGGCGGCATGCCGCTGGCCATGCTGACCGGCCGGGCACCCGAGCTCTTCTGCGCTCCGCTCGGCCTGCGGCCCGTGGCCGACACCAGCGTCGTCCTGGCTGACGCCAGGGATCTCGACCCGGTCGAGCGCGACGCGCTGACGGCCAGCCGGGTCCGCCGGGTGCCCGCCGAGCCCGCCGCGATCACCGCCGCCCTGGACGGGCTCGGCGGCACGCCGGTCTACCTGCACCTCGACGTGGATGTCATCGACAGCGCCCAGCTGCCCGGCCTGCGCTTCCCGTCCGGCGCCGGTCCCTCCGTGGCCCAGGTCGCGGACTGCCTGGCCGCCGTCTGCGCCGCTGCCGACGTGGCCGCCGCCTGCATCGCCTGCGCCTGGCGCCCCGACCACGTCGGCGACGCCGCCAGCCGCGAGACGATCACCCGGCTGGCCCGCGCTCTGGGTCCCGAGCTGTCATGGCCGGAGCCCGCCCGCTGACCGCCTGGCGCGGCGGCCTCGGCTCGCGATCACCCCGTGAGCGCGGCCGCGCCGAAGACCCACTGGCCGGTGTCGCGGATGAAGGTGGCCGGGAACCCGAGGTCCGGCTCGGTTCCGGCCTCGAGCCGGGCGAGCGCCTCGGGCGGCAGCTCCAGATCGGCGGCGCCGAGGTTGTCGAGCAGCTGGTCGAGGCGGCGCGCGCCGAGGATGGGGTGAATCGCGGGGGAGCGGGTCCGCGTCCACGCGATGGCGACCTGGGCCGGGCTGGCGCCCAGGCCGCCGGCGACCTCGGCCACGGTGGCCGCGACCGCACGCTGGTGCTCGCTGAGGCTGGCGGGATCGACGCGAGTGCCGGGCCCGGCCGCGCCCGTCGCGGTGAACTTGCCTGACAGGATCCCGTCGGCGAGCGGGCTCCAGCCGGCCACCGTCATGCCCAGGGTCTCGGCCATGGGCAGCAGTTCCCGCTCGATGTCGCGCTGCAGCAGGCTGTAGGGCGCCTGAAGGCCGGCGAACGCCGTCCAGCCGCGCCACTCGGCCAGCGTGTTGGCCCGGGCGATCAGCCAGGCGGGCGCGTCGGAGATGCCCAGGTAGAGGATCTTCCCGGCCTGCACCTGGTCATCGAGGGCGCGCATGGTCTCCTCGGCCGGCGTGTGCCGGTCCCACATGTGGACCCAGTAGATGTCGATGTAGTCGGTGCGCAGCCGGCGCAGGCTGGTCTCCAGCGACAGGCGCAGGTTCTTGCGGTGGTTCCCGGCGCCGTTGGGATCGTCGCGGTCGCGGCTGACGGTGTACTTAGTGGACAGCACGAACTGGTCCCGGCGGCCGTCGAGGAGCGCGCCGAGGATCTCCTCGCTCGCGCCGCCGCGGTAGTTGATCGCCGTGTCAATGACGTTGCCGCCCGCATCGGCGTAGGCGCCGAGGATGCGGGCGCACTCCTCGGGCGGGGCGCCGACGCCGCCCTGCTCGCCGAAAGTCATGGCCCCGAGGAACAGCTCGGAGACCCGCAGGCCGCTGCCCCCGAACAGCTTGTAGCGCATCAGGCCGCCCCTCCGCCGAAGGCGGCCGCCGCGAGCCGGGCCACCTCGTCCCGCGGCACGTCGCGCACGTGCTGGTCGACGGCCCAGCGGTGCCCGAACGGATCGATGAACTGGCCGGTGCGGTCCCCCCAGAACGCGTCGTGCACCGGCTCGAACACCGTCGCGCTCGCGTCCAGGGCCCGCTGCCAGACCGCGCCGGCATCGTCGACGGCGACGTGCAGCGCCCCGTAGGTGCCGCCCAGCGTCAGCGGGGAGACGATGCCCAGGTCGGGGAACTCATCAGCGATGGCCAGCATGCTGTCACCGAACCGCAGTTCGATGGTCAGCACCTGGCCGCCGGGCAGGGTGATCCGGCTGTCTTCCGCGGCACCCAGGACCGCGACGTACCAGGCCGCCGCCGCGTCGGGATTCCGGGTCACCAGGTGGGCCGTAAGAGTGCTCATGGCCTGACTGTACAGAGTGTCTAGACATGATGTCTATACATCGGTGATAAGCTCGTGGCTCATGCCGACGACATCACCGGCCGGCCCGCCCGCCCGGCGGCCGCACGGCCGCCGCACCGCACCGCCCGGCGGCGCGGCCCCCGACCTGCGCGAGGCCATCCTGGCCGCGACCACGCGGCTGCTGGCCGGCCGGTCCTTCGGGGACCTGGCCGTGAGCGACATCCTCAGCTCGGCCGGAGTCTCCCGCGGCACGTTCTACTTCTACTTCGACAGCAAGCAGGCCGTCCTCGGCGAACTCGTCCAGCGCGCCGTCGCGCAGGGCCACGCCGCCGCCGGGCCCTGGCTGGCCCGCCCCGCCGACCCGGTCGCCGCCCTCCGCGCCGGGATCACCGCCGGAGCCGAGCTCTGGCAGGCGAGCGCGCCGGTCCTGCGGGCCATCGTCGAGAACTGGCGCACCGACCCGCGCCTCACCGCGCTGTGGCTCGAGCAGATGCAGACCTTCACCGACGCCACGGTGGCCCAGATCACCGCCGACCCGCGCGCCCGGAACACCCTCGGCGGGCAGGACATCCCCGCGCTCGCCAGCGCCCTGACCTGGCTCGGCGAGCGGCTGTACTATCTCGCCGCGACCGGCACGCCGCCGTTCGACGACCGGGACACGCTGGTCAGCACGCTCCTGCGCATCTGGACCTCGGTGCTGTACCAGTCCCCGCCGGCGTGACCGGGCGGGGGACGCGAATAACGCGAAGTCGGTGACATTTGCCTCTGCCCGGCCCGGGCCTGTTTCGGTCATGGTGGGCTGACTCGCCACTATCTGCTGGCCGTCCCCTGCGAAGGGCACACCGATGACTCAGGCACTGCCGGACAGGACCGCCGCACCCGGTCCCGCCGTCGCCGACCGCGAGACCTGGCTCCGCGAGCGCTCCGCGCTGCTCGCCCGGGAGAAGGCGCACACCCGCGAGGGGGACGCCATCGCCGCCGCGCGCCGCCGCCTGCCGATGACCGAGATGGCCGACGTGACCCTCGTCGGCGCCGCCGGCCCGGTGTCGCTCCTGGACGCGTTCGAGGGCCGCGATCAGCTGATCTTCTTCCAGCACATGTGGTTCCCGGGCCGGCCGTTCGCGGATCAGTGCCAGGGCTGCACCGGCACGATCTGGAACTTCCAGGACGCCACCTACCTCGAGGCGCGCGGCGTCACCTTCGCGGTCCTGTGCGCGGGTCCGTACGAGGAACTCGCGCCGTTCCGGGAGTTCATGGGCTACCCCCACCCGTGGTACTCCACGGCCGGCGTCGGGGACCCCGCGTTCCCCGGCGAGGCACTGGTGTGCCTGCTGCGCCGCGGCGACCGGGTCTTCCTGACCTACCAGACCGACAGCCGCGGGGTCGAGGTGCTGATGCCGGCCCTCAGCCTGCTCGACCTGACCGCCTACGGCCGCCAGGAGGACTGGGAGGACTCGCCCCCGGGCTGGCCGCAGGACCCCTCCCAGAGCTGGTTCCGGCGTGACGGCCGCCCGATCCCGCAGTGGACCCGGCCGGGCGTCCCGCCCGCCGCCGCCGGCGCGGCCTGCAGCCGGGCCGGGACCTGACCGCAGGCGCCTCAGGCGCCTGAGACGCCATCCGGGTAGACGGGCTGCCACATGGACTGATGCACGGCCTGCACCGGGTTGCCGGGCAGGTAGGCGGCGACGCCGTCGGCGGCCGCGGCCCGGCTCACGGCGACGGCCGTAGTCGCCGAGGAGGCGCGCAGGTTCTCCACCCGGGGCAGCAGCGCGGCGCCGGGCTGGCTGACGTCGACCTGGCCCGCGACGGCCTCGGCCGCCGCCAGCAGCATCCCTGCCGTGACCTTGGCCGCGCCGCACACGATCGTGCCCAGGCCCAGCCCCGGGTAGATCAGCGCGTTGTTGGCTTGCCCGAACGAGTACCGCACGCCCCCGTAGTCCACCGGGTCCATCGGCAGGCCCGTGGCGACCAGCGCCTGGCCCGCCGACCAGGCGATGATGTCGCCCGGCATCGCCTCGATCTGCGACGTCGGGTTGGAGATCGGGAAGATGACAGGCCGCTCGACGCCGGCGCTCATCGCCTTGACGACGGGCCGGGTGAAGGCTCCGTGCGCGGTCGAGCAGCCGATCAGGATCGTCGGCCGGACCCGCTCGACGACCGTCTGCAGGCCGACGATCCCGGCGGAAGCCCGGGCCTGCTGCAGGGCGGCCATCTGCGGCCAGCGCGTCGCCGCGGACGGGTCCACCTGGATCGGCGTGGTCGCCCAGCCCGATACCTCGGCGGCCGGGCGGGCGTAGGGCCGCTGATAGTCCAGCAGCCCGTCGCTCATGTCGTCGGTGAGCAGTCCCGGCAGGTCCACGATCCAGATCTGCCCGGCCGCCTGGCTCTGGTCCAGGCCGTCGCGGACCATCTGGTCCCGGATCTGGTCGGCGATGCCGATGCCCGCGGTGCCGCCGCCGAACACGACCACCCGCTGGTCGTGCCACCGGGTCCCGTTGACCTTCAGCGCGTTGAACAGGCCGGCCAAGACGATGGCCGCGGTGCCCTGCATGTCGTCGTTGAAGATCCGGTACCGGTCCTGGTAGGTGAGCAGGATCCGCCGCGCGTTCCCCGCCCCGAAGTCCTCGAAGTGCAGCAGCGCGTTCGGGAACAGCGTCGACACCGTCCGCAGGTAGGTGTCGATGAACGCGTCGTAGCCCGCCCCGCGGACCCGGGCGTGCCGGTTGCCCAGGTACTGCGGGTCGTTGAGCAGTTCCTCGTTGTCGGTGCCCACGTCCAGCGACACCGGGATCACCCGGCGCGGGTCGATGCCCGCGGCGGCGGTGTACACGGCCAGCTTGCCGACCGAGATCTCGATGCCGCCGACCCCCCAGTCGCCGATGCCGAGGATCTCCTCCGCGTCGGTGCACACGATCAGGTCGACGTCGTCCGGGCCGAGGCCGAGCGTGCCGAACGCCTTCTCGATGTCGTCGGGACGGTCGATGGACAGGAAGATGCCCCGCGGCAGGCGGTACTCGTGCGAGTACTGCTCGATCGCGTTCCCGACCGTGGGGTCATAGACCACCGGGAGCAGCTCGGCCAGGTGGTCGGCCAGGACCCGGTAGTACAGCACCTCATCGCGGTCGTGGAGCTGCTCCATGTAGACGTTCTTGGCCAGGTCATCGCCCTGCCGCTGGAGCTGCTGCCAGGCGCGCAGGGCCTGCTGCTCCAGGGTCAGGACCGCCGACGGCAGCCGCCCGGTCAGGCCGAGCGCATCCCGCTCCGAGCTGCTGAACGCCACCCCGCGGTTGCGCATCGGGTCTCCCAGGACACTGGGCGTGTCCGGGGTCCGCGCCGTGCCACCACTCATGATCTTCCCCCGAGCGTTGACGACCGTGACTCAGGGCGACCATGCCCGCGCGATCCGGCGGGAAACCGCCCGTTGTGACGGCCGCCGGAGCGGGCAGCATCGTGACTGAGGGAGATGAGGGGGGACCAGATCATGGCGGATGCGGACAACGGGGCACCGAAGGTCCTAGACCTTCCGATCGGGCTGGGCGGGCGGGGGCGGCGCCGGGAGTTCGACAGCCTCGGCGACGTCGAGGTCCCGGCCGACCGGTACTGGGGCGCCCAGACCCAGCGGAGCCTGGAGCACTTCAATATCGGCCACGACCGGATGCCCGCCGAGGTGTACCACGCCTACGGGTACGTGAAGAAGGCGGCGGCGGCCGTGAACACGGCGGCCGGGCGGCTGCCGGAGTGGAAGGGCGCCCTGATCGGGCGGGTCTGCGACGAGGTGATCAGCGGGGCGCTGGATGAGCAGTTCCCGCTGTATGTGTGGCAGACGGGCTCCGGAACCCAGTCGAACATGAACGTGAACGAGGTCATCTCCAACCGGTGCATCCAGCTGGTCGGCGGAACGCTCGGCTCCCAGCAGCCGGTCCACCCCAACGACCACGTCAACATGGGCCAGTCGAGCAACGACACGTTCCCGACGGCCATGCACATCGCCGCGTACCAGCTGGCCACGCAGAAGACGATCCCGGCCCTGCGGCGGCTGCGCGATGCAATCCGGCACCGGTCGGCCAAGTGGGCTGATGTCGTCAAGATCGGCCGCACCCACCTGGAGGACGCGACCCCGCTGACCGTCGCGCAGGAGTGGTCCGGATACGCCGGCGCCCTCGACGACGCGATCGCCGAGGTTGAGCACGACACCCGCGGGCTGCTGCGGGTGGCCATGGGCGGGACCGCGGTCGGCACCGGGCTCAATGCCCCGGCCGGCTTCGGCGAGCAGGTGGCCCGGCAGATTGCCCAGATGACGGGCGCCAGCTTCGAGACCGCCGCCAACAAGTTCACCGCTCAGGGCACCCTGGACCGCATGGTCCGCGCGCACGGCGGGCTGCGGGCGGCGGCCGTGACCTTGTTCAAGATCGCCAATGACCTGCGGTGGCTGGGCTCGGGACCGCGCACGGGGATCGGCGAGCTGATCTTCCCCGCCAACGAGCCGGGATCGTCGATCATGCCGGGCAAGGTCAACCCGACCCAGGCCGAGGCGATGCTGATGGTCGCCATTCAGGTCATCTCCTCCGATGTGGCGATCACCATGGGCGGGGCGGAGGGGAACTTCGAGCTGAACGCCTTCCGCCCGATCCTGATCAACAACTACCTGCACTCCGCGCTGATCCTGGCCGACATGTGCGACCACATGCGCGAGTTCATGATCGAGGGCACCCAGCTGAACGAGGCCAAGCTGAAGGAGAACATCGACAACTCGGTGATGATGGTGACGGCCCTGTCCCCGGTGATCGGCTACGACAAGTCCGCGGCGATCTCCTACTACGCCATCGACCACAACCTCACCCTCAAGCAGGCGGCGCTGGCCAAGGGCGTCAGCGAGGAACTGTTCGACAAGGTGGTCCAGCCCTTGGCGCTGACCCGCCCCGGCTCCGCCGACGCCCCGGCCGCCTCGGGAAGGTCCTGACGCCTCGGCCGCAGCACGATGCGGGTCATCGCCCGCAGGTCCGGCTCAACCTTTGCGGGGTCGTATACCGTCAGCGGGTCGGTCCCCTGCTTCGGCGCCGGCGGATGTGACGATTCGCTCATCCTGCCCCCTTGGGGCTTGAGGAGCCTGGTGGGCGGTGATGACGATCCCAACCGCCATGACCAGCAGTGAGACCACCACGCCGGCGATCGCCGCGGGGCTGCTCTGCAGCCGAGAACCAAGCCACAGGACGCTGAGCCCGATGGATATGACCGGGTCGGTGGTGGT
>DASYBB010000040.1:0-27486 GCA_036501025.1 Streptosporangiaceae bacterium | reverse complement strand
CACCCAGCTCCGCGAGCACATCGGCAAGATCGACGAGCTGAAGGCCCAACTCTGAGGAAATCTCGCCCGATCTATCCGGGCTCAACCGAGCCCGGTTAACACCCTGGGGACTGTCGCACATCAAGCGAAGGCAGAGTATCGCCGATCAAGTGAGCCCAACGGCCGTCAGCAGTTCAAGGTCCTTCACGTGAGCGAAGATCGCATCGTGCGAGACAAGAGGAACCTGGAGCCATACCGCCGTTGCCGCTACCCAGCGGTCTGCCTCGTGCTCCTTCTGGCCCAAGGCATGCCGGTCCGTACGCACCACGCGCGAAGAGATGCATAGACCTCGGCCAGGGGAGGGCCCGGCCACACGACCTCTGCCCGGCCTATCTCAAGCTCTAGCCGCTGGAGCCGCCGCGGTCCCCAGCCCGCAAGCCTGGCACCGTACCCGAGCTCGGCGACCTTGATAAACGAGGATCACTGGCCGCCCCTCGAGCATCAGCCGGTAACGCTCGGCCAGTAATCTCCCGCAGGGTGTTAGGCGCGCGCGCCGAAGACTCCGGTGTCAACCACGACCGGGCCGCGACCACCGAGGCTCATGCGTTGAGGATGGCCGTGAGGAAGATGCGGTCCTCGTCCTCGCTGAGGTCACCGATGACGGCATCCTCGTCAGGCGGCAGGGGCTTCGCAGCATCAAGCACGTCATCACGGCCCCGTTCCAGGGCCGGACCGGGCCCGCTTGGCTCGTGTGCGTGTTGCTCCGAGATGGCGCACCTTCTCCGATATCCCAGGCTACATCGGGACCCGGTCCACGCCGCTCGGGCGACACCGGCGCAACGCCAGTGGCCCGGAAGCCTGACGGGCGTCGGGCATGCGGATCGACCCGGCCGCTCCGTAAGCCGTGCCGCGGATCCGAGCCGCCTCGGAGGCATCCGGTCGGATACGTATCTGATCGGATACGCTGGACAGATGCTGGATGCCTCAGAGCTACTGGAGCGCGTTCGGGTCAGCTCGGGCCTGACCCAGGAAGAACTGGCGCGTCGTGCCGGGACCTCGCGATCAACTCTGTCTGCGTACGAGCACGGACGGAAGTCACCGACGGTCGGCACCTTTGCCCGGCTCCTTTCCCGGGCCGGGTGGGACCTTGCCGCAGAGCGGCACGTGTCGTTCACCCAGCAGACGTCCGCGTGCGGGAAGCCAACCTGGATCCCGGATCGGCTGCCGCGCCTGGACGCGGGTCGGGCTTTGGCCGCGGTGGAACTGCCGCTGCACCTCAACTGGTCGGCACCAGGGCGGGTTTTCGATCTCAGGTCACGGGCCGACCGGGCTCGGGTGTACGAGATCGTGCTGCAGGAAGGAACGCCCGCCGACATCATTGCCTACGTCGACGGCGCGCTACTCGTCGACCTGTGGGAAGACCTCGTCCTGCCGAAGGCAGTCCGGTCTGCCTGGGCACCGCTGGTCTCTCTCTCAAGCGAGGCCGGGACGTAATGACGACGGGAAACAGCGGGTCGGACCTCTCGGCTTTCCAGCTGGAGGTGGCCAGACTGTCCTCTGCCTTGCCCGCCAGCCAGGGCTTCCTGCTGGCCGGCGGAGCGGCGCTGCTCGCGCGGACCTTCCTGCCTCCTGCACCCCCGTCGGGCCAACGCTCGCCCCGGAAGAACTCGCCGGCCACAAGCTGCTCGCCTTGTTTGACCGGGCAGCGGCACGGGACTTCGCCGATGTCTACTACCCGTACCCGACGGCTCGTCCGCAGCCGAACTTCGAGCGTTCTACGCAACCTGGCGATCAGAGCTCGCAGCGTAGGCCGGATCAGCTGACAGTTCGCTGACAGGACTCCCAATGGCACATTGCTGGCTCGCGACGCGATTTGGCCTCTGAACGACCGAAGGCCCAGTAGCCGGAACTGGTTTCCGACCTGGGCCTTTACTCTGGAGCGGGTGACGGGAATCGAACCCGCACTGTCAGCTTGGGAAGCTGATGTTCTGCCATTGAACTACACCCGCGCGTCGACCGGTCAGCAGGGCCGCTGCTCCCCGCAGCGATCGACGACGCCGGTCAGCGTTGCTCGCACATCGTACCGGAACCGGCGCGGCGTCGGAGACCGGCTCCGCCAGGCGAGCGTCCCGCTGCTCGAGCAGCCGTAACCGGACGGCCATGCTGCTGCCCGACCCGCCGACCCGCCGAGCACGCGGGCGGCCCCGCCCCACGGAAAGCTAAGGGGCGCCTCAAGTTTCGGCGCGTTCGGGGTTGCTGAGCGGAGGGCTGCGATAGCGTGGCGCTGAGACTAACGTCACGCGAACGGCCGTGGCGTCGCGGCCCGGAACGACTAGCTGATCATTCACTCCGTCGTAACTAACCGGAATCGGTCTCGAAACCCTGTTGTTGCAATGTTCAGGTTGAGCTGACGCCGGACCGGGCGGTCGCCGGGTTTCGGCCTTGGCCCTGTGTCTACTGGGGAGGCCGCATGGCACTGTGGAGGTTCCGGATCACGCTGGCTGACGACCCGCACAGCCGCACCATCCTGGACCAGGCCCTGGCCGGCCAGCGGATCAGCGAGCTGAACTTCACGCCGCGCACCGCCCGGCCGTCTGAGGTGGCCGGGGACGTGGTGATCGAGCTGCCGCACGATGACGATCTCGGCGGCGTCCTCAGCGCGCTGCACCAGATCAGCCGCCAGGTCCTGGTCAGCCGGGCGGACGACGCCACCCCGCCGGGTGACGGCGCCCGGGCGGACGACCCCACGCTGACGGACGTTCAGCCCGCCTAGCCGCTCACTCCCGGCGGCTGGCGCGGAGCGCGGCCAGCCGGGCGCCCTGCTCGGCGAACGCCGCGCGCAGGGCATCGCGCTCGGCCTCGAGTTCCCGGACCCGGGCCTCCAGGCGCAGCACCCGGCGGATGGCATTCAGCGTCATGCCCTCGTCGACGAGCTGCACGACGTACTGGACGACGATGATCTCGTTCCGGGTGTAGCGGCGCTGCCCGCCGCCGGACCGCGACGGGCGGACGACCTGGTGCTCATCCAGGCGTCGCAAGAACGCCTGCTGGATCTCCAGCATGCTCGCCACCTGCCCCACCGTGAACAGCGGCAGGTCGGCGTTATCCAGCGGCAGCGGTGACACGGCCGGTTCCCCTTCCGGACTGGTAAGGGCCCGCGCGGCGGCCGGCCGCGCGGGCCCTCGTTACAGGCAGGTTACCGCCGGGCTCAGGCGGCGACCTCAGCCGTCTCCCCGGTGCCGGCGGCCTCGGTGCCAGCGGCCTCGGCGCTCGCCTCGACCGCGGGGGCCGCGGCGCGGACCTCGATCTTGCGCGGCTGGGCCTTCTCCCGCAGCGGGACCCGGACCGTCAGGACCCCGGCCTCGTAGGCGGCCTCGATCCCGTCCGCGTTGACGCTGTCCGACAGGCGGACGCGGTGGGCGAAGGACCCCATGAACCGCTGCCGGATGAACGGCTTCTCGTCCTCGCCGAACTCCTGGCTGCGCTGCGCGCTGATGCTCAGCACGCCGCCGTCGACGGTGACGCTCAGGCTGTCGGTGTCGATGCCGGGCAGGTCAAGGCGGAGCTCGATCTCGTGCGGCCGGCGGACGGCATCCATCCGGATCCCGGCGGCGGATCCCGCCGGGGCAGGACCGAAGGCCCGCCGCGCGATCCGGTCGAACTCGCCGAGCGCGTCGAAGGTAGTCAGCAACATGTTGGTTCGCCTTCCAGTGCGATACCTCGGCGCGGAGGCCGAAGCTTATTTTGTCGTCTGGAAGAGAGAACCTACAAGCGAAGTTAGATATTTCCTGAAACGAACAGCGCCGCCGGGCCGCCCTTCGCGGCGGCCGGCGGCGCTGTCGGCGAAGCTAGGTCAGGCGCTCGATGATGGTGGCGTTAGCCTGCCCGCCGCCCTCGCACATCGTCTGCAGGCCGTACCGGCCGCCGGTGCGCTCCAGCTCGTGCAGCAGCTTGGTCATCAAGATCGCGCCGGTGGCGCCCAGCGGGTGCCCGAGCGCGATCGCGCCGCCGTTGGGGTTGGTCTTCTCCAGCGAGGCGCCGGTGTCGGCGGACCAGGCCAGCAGGACCGGGGCGAAGGCCTCGTTCACCTCGAACACGTCGATGTCGTCCACCCCGAGGTGGCCCTTCTCCAGGGCGCGCTCGGTCGCGGGCATCGGGCCGGTCAGCATGTAGACCGGGTCGGCGCCGGTCACGGCGAGCGTGTGGATCCGCGCGCGGGGGGTGAACCCGTGCCGGCGCACCGCGGTCGGCGAGGCGATCAGCAGTGCCGCGGCACCGTCCGAGATCTGCGAGGCGGTCGCGGCCGTGAGCTCCCAGCCCTCCCGCAGCGGCTTGAGCTCGGCCATCTTCTCCAGGGTGCTGTCCCGCCGCGGCCCCTCGTCGGCGGTCACGCCGGCGACGGGGACGATCTCCCGCTCGAACCGGCCCTCGTCGATGGCCCGGATGGCCCGGGCGTGGCTCTCCAGCGCGAACTCCTCCAACTGGTGGCGCTTGAGGCCCCACTTCTCGCACATCAGCTGGGCCCCGCGGAACTGGGAGATCTCCTGGTCGCCGTAGCGGTCGTGCCAGCCCTGGCCGTAGGGCAGCGCCAGGCCGGCCTCCAGCGGAAGCCGCACCGTGGTGCCCATGGGCACCATGCTCATGCTCTCCACGCCGGCCGCGACGACCAGGTCCTGGGTACCTGACAGGACGCCCTGCGCGGCGAAGTGCACCGCCTGCTGCGAGGAGCCGCACTGCCGGTCGATGGTGACGCCGGGCACGCTCTCCGGCAGGCCCGCTGACAGCCAGGCGTTGCGGGCGATGTCGATGGCCTGCGGGCCGGCCTGCGAGACGCAGCCCATGATGACGTCCTCGACGGCGGACGGGTCCGCGCCCGTCCGGGTCATCAGCTCACTGAGCACCTGCGCGGCCAGGTCGACCGGGTGGACGCCCGACAGCCCGCCCTTCCGTCGTCCGATCGGACTCCGTACCGCTCCGACGATGTATGCCTCTGACACCATGACCTCCAGGTAAGCCCATACCTACCGTCTTGAGGTTACCTCCCGGTAGGCCGCCGCAATAGCCGGCGCCGGGGCCGCTCCGGGCAGTCCGGCCACCCGCCGTATTTCCCCGCACGCGCCGCCCTGATCCGACTACTATCCGTAATACCCCGAGGCGAGAGCCTCGGAGTAGTTCCGCCACAGGGGGGCGCGACCAGCGCTCGGCGGGAGCACACGGGGAGTCATCGACGCATGCCTAAAACCATCGACGACCCGGCGGGACTGGTGAGCATCGGGCAGCTCGCCAAGGCCGCCGGAGTCAGCAGCCGCACGATCCGCTACTACGAGGAACTCGGGATACTGCCCGAGCCGCGACGCTCGGCGGGCGGCACCCGGAAGTACCCGAGCGAGTACAGCGGCTACATCGCCGTGGCGCTGGCCCTCAAGGACCTCGGGTTCCGGCTGGACGAGATCAAGCCGCTCGCCCGGCTGGCGCTCGGCCGCTCCGTCAGCACCGGCCAGCGCGACAGCGCGGCGCAGCTGGTCGAGGACCGGATCGAGGCGCTGGCTCGCCAGGTGACGGTGCTGCGGCGGCTGCACGACTCGGTGCGCGCGCCGGGCGCGGACGCGCCGGTCTCGGCCATCCTCGGCGCGGCCAGCCACAGCGAGCAGGCGGCCGTGGTGGCCGAGGCGTCGTGATTACTGCCACCGCGGCCGGGCGCGCCTATGCTCGAGGGGATACCTGACTTTCGGAGGCTCCCGTGGCGACAGGCCTGATCCTGCTGTTCCTGATCGCATCCCTGGGCGCCTTCTTCCTGACCAAGGTGCGACGGCGGGTTGGCTCGCCGGTCACCGGGAAGATCTGGGTCAGCACCATCGTCGGCTTCGCCATTGTCATTCTGGTGATCTGGGTCGCCCAGCAGCCGAACTAGCCCTGGCCGAGCCCGCCCCTGATCGGCAGCTCGAACCAGACCGCCTTGCCGTCCTTGGTCGGCCGCGACCCCCACCGGGTGGCCAGCTGGTCGACCAGGTAGAGGCCGCGGCCGCCCTCGTCGCTCTCGCCGGCGCTCCGGATCCGGGGCAGCCGCAGGTCGGTATCGAACACCTCGACCCAGATCGACTCGTGCCCGCGGCGGAGCCGCAGCGTGAACTCGTTGCTCGCCTGGCCGGGGAGGACCTGGCCGAACGGCGCGACATCCCAGGCCGCCACGCCGGGCACCGGGCCGGCCCCGTCGGCGGATACGCCCGCGGGCTCGAGCACGAGCTCCGGACGGCGCCCGGCCGATGCCGCGGCGTGCAGCACGACGTTGGTGACGACCTCGGATACCAGCAGGCAGGCCAGGTCGGCCTGCTCCAGCTCCATGCCCCACTTGACGAAGTTATCCCGGGCCAGCTGCCGGGCCTCCGACACCCGGATCGGCTCGGCCGGGAACCGGCCCTCCCAGGAGGCCAGGTTGACCGCGGAGGTGCGGACCACGACGACCGCCATGTCGTCGTCGATCTCGCCCGGCACGGCGAACTCGGCCGCCTCGGCAATCTCCGCCACCGGACCGCCGGCGGCCTCGGAAATGGCCCCCTGGAGCATGTCCTGGACTTCGTTGTCGGTGTAGTGCCCGTTGCCGTCGGCCCGCTCCCGCCGGTCGACCAGGCCGTCGGTGTAGAAGACCAGGGTGGAGCCGGGGGGCAGGTACCGCGACTCCTCGCGGTACGTCGGCAGCGCGGGCATGCCGCGGCCGCGGACGCCCAGCAGGACGCCCTTGTGCTTGATCTCCAGCGGCCGGACGTCCTTGCCGCTGACCAGCAGCGGCGGCATGTGCCCGGCGTTGGCGAAGGACAGGATCCGCGACCACGCGTCGTAGACCAGGTAGGTGCAGCTCACCGTGGGCGGGTCCGGCGGCGCCGTGCCGTCCGCGGCGGCGTGCTGGGGCACGAGGGTCCGGCACCAGTCATCCAGCCGCCGCAGGATCTCGGCCGGTGGCTTGTCGTCCTGGGCGAAGGCCCGCAGGGCGGCCCGCAGCTGCCCCATCGCCGCCGCCGCGCGGGCGCCGCGGCCCTCGACGTCCCCGATGACGATGCCGACCCGGCCCGCGGACAGCGGGATGATGTCGTACCAGTCGCCGCCGACCTGGGTCTGGATGCCCTGGCCGTGGGTCTCCAGCGGCTTGGCCGGCACGTACTTGTAGGCCACCTCCAGCCCGTCCAGGGACGGGGGGTCGAGCGGCAGCAGGCTGGTCTGGAAGGCCAGCGCCGTGCGGCGCTCCTCCTCGAACAGCATCGCGTTGTCGATCGCGATCGCGATCCGGCTGGCGACGGCGCTGAGGAAGTCGCGCTCGTCCGGGCTGTAGTGCTGCTCGGGCCGCGCGGTGAGCCGGGACAGGGCCAGGCTGATCACCCCCAGCAGCTCGCCGCGGGCGATCAGCGGCGCGGCCATGACCGAGGTGAGCCCGACGTCGTCGCACTGCTCCCCGCTGGCCGCGCTCGGCGGCGGGTACTTCTCGTCGACCATGTCCTCGACGATGACCGTGTCCTGCTGCTCCATGGCCTGCTGGCAGAAGTGTCCCTGCGGGTAGGTGATGCTCTCGCCCACCAGCGCCCACGTGCCGGGCTCCGGCATCCAGCCGCGCGAGTGGAACTGCTCCCGCCGGACCAGCTTGTCCCCCTGGAACAGGTCGATGAAGCAGTGGTCAGCGAACTGGGGGACCAGCGTCTCGGCGACCTGGCGGAGCGTCACGCTCAGCTCCAGCGAGCCGGCCAGCCGCTCGCCGATCCGCTCGAGCAGGCCGATGCGGTCGCTTTGGCTCTGGCTGCCGTGCCGGACCGCCTCGCGGGCGATGAGCACGATCCCGGTGACGTCGCCGCCCGGCCCGCGCATGGGCGCGGCGTGGGCGCGGACGAAGACCCGCGACCCGTCGACGCGCCGGGTCGCGAACGTGCCCTCCCAGGGCCGGCCCCGGTAGACCTGCAGGACCATGGCCCGGGCCTTGCGGGCGTCGCCCTCCTCGAAGCCGAGCGCGAGCAGGCGCTGGCCCGCCAGGTGCTCGGCGTCGTCGGGGAAGCCGAACAGCGAGACGGCGAAGTCGTTGACGTACTGCAGGCGGCCGTCGAGGTCCACGACGATCACGCCGGCCGCGATCTGCCCGAGCACGGCGTCCGTGCCCAGCAGCGGCCCGGCCGCCGCGCTCGCGGTCTCGCCAGCCGGGTTCACCAGCCGCTCACCGGCCTGCGCCGCGGGCCGTCATGACCGGGTGACGAAGACGTGCGCGGCCACCTGCTGGGGAATCTCCGCTCCCAGCGCGCCGTCGCCCAGGCCGCCGACCCTGTCACCACCTGTCACCCGTACGCCTTCGTCGCTCGCCGCGAGGGTCACCTCGCGTCCGGGTTGTATCCCAATGTTCTTGAGTCTAAGCATGAGAGCCGCGTCACTCTGGATTTGCTCGCTAATACGGCGCACCACGACCACCTGGCCGCCCCGCAGGGGGAGCTTTGTCATGGCCACCCCGGCTTCGTCCTGGGCCCGGGCGGAGCGGTCGCTGGCGTCCTGCGGCACGCCCAGCTCGGCCAGGCCCGGAATGATGTTGCCGTGCGGGCAGGCCACCGGGTACTCGAGCAGCTCGACCAGGTGCCGCTCCACGCTCTCGGAGATGACATGCTCCCAGCGGCACGCCTCGATGTGGACGTCCTCCCAGGGCAGCCCGATCACGTTGACCAGCAGGCACTCGGCGAGCCGGTGCTTGCGCATGACCCGCGTGGCCAGCGTCCGGCCCGTGTCGGTGAGGGCCAGCTGGCGGTCACCTTCCACGGTCAGCAGCCCGTCTCGCTCCATCCTGGCCACCGTCTGGCTCACCGTCGGCCCGCTCTGCGAGAGCCGCTCGGCGATCCGGGCGCGCAGCGGGGCGATGCCTTCTTCCTCGAGCTCGAAGACCGTGCGAAGGTACATTTCGGTCGTATCGATCAGCCCGTGCGCCGTCACTTTGCACTCCCTCCCAGCTCGATGCTATTCCGCGGCAGCGAATGCGCGAACTGCGAACCAGTGTGCGGTTACGGCGCGAGGCGCTCGGAGACCCAGCCGGCAGCCTCGCGGCGGTACCGGAACCGGTCGTGCATCCGGTCGACCCGCCCGTGCCAGAACTCCGCGACCTGCGGCTCCACGCGGTATCCGCCCCAGAACTCGGGCATCGGCACCTCCGTGCCGGGCGGCCACCGCTCGCTCAGCTCGGCGTAGCGGTCATCCAGGTCGGCGCGCGAGCCGACGACCGTCGACTGGCGGCTGGCCCAGGCCCCGAGCTGCGAGCCGCGCGGCCGGGACCGGAAATACGGCTCGCTGTCCGCCGTGGACAGGGCCGTGACCGTGCCCTCGATGATCACCTGGCGCTGGATCGGGTACCAGGGGAACAGCAGGCTGGCCCGCGGCACCTCGGCCAGGTCACTGGCCTTGCGCGAGGTCCTATTCGTATAGAACGTGAAGCCGCCCGCGTCATAGCCCTTCAGCAGGACCATCCGGGCCCGGGGCCGGCCATCGGCGGACACTGTGGCCAGCGCCATCGCGGTGGGCTCGGGCAGGCCCGCGGCGATCACGTCGGCCATCCAGCTGCCGAACAGGTCCATCGGGTCAGCGGGCAGCATTGACTCGTCGAGGACGTGGCCGGCTCCGGCCGTCCCGCCCGCGGTGTCCAGGTCACTCACGGGAACCGATCCTCACACACCCGCGGCGGCCGGCGCCACGGGACGCGCTTCTATAGGCTGGCGGCACACCCCGCCCGCCCGACCCGCGAGGAGCCCGATGCCCGAGGAGCCTGCCAAGATCGAGATCCCGCGGGACCTGCTCCCGGCCGACGGCCGGTTCGGCTGCGGGCCCTCGAAGGTACGCCCCGAGCAGGTCGCCGCCCTCGCCGGGCCGGGCTCGGCGCTGCTCGGCACCTCGCACCGCCAGGCCCCCGTCCGGGCGCTGGTGCAGCGCGTCCGGGACGGGCTCGCGGAGCTCTTCTCGCTGCCGGATGACTACCTCGTGGTGCTGGGCAACGGGGGCACGACGGCGTTCTGGGAGGTTGCGGCCTTCGGGCTGATCCGCCAGCGCGCCCAGCACCTGTCGTTCGGCGAGTTCTCCTCGAAGTTCGCCGCGGTCACGACCGCCGCGCCGTGGCTGGACGAGCCGACGGTGATCCACGCGGCGCCCGGGTCGCATCCCGAGCCCAGCGCCGAGACCGGCGCCGATGCCTACGCGCTGACCCACAACGAGACCTCGACCGGCGTGGCCATGCCGATCCGGCGGGTGCACGGGGCCGACAGCGACGCGCTGATGCTGGTCGACGCGACCAGCGGCGCGGGCGGGCTGCCGGTGTCAGCGGCCGAGTTCGACACGTATTACTTCGCGCCGCAGAAGTGCTTCGGCTCGGACGGCGGGCTGTGGATCGCCCTGATGTCCCCGGCCGCCCTGGACCGGGCCGCGCAGATCGCCTCGAGCGACCGGTACGTGCCCGAGTTCCTGTCGCTGCAGGCGGCGGTAGCGAACTCGCGGCAGCAGCAGACCTACAACACCCCGGCCCTGGCGACACTGATCATGCTGGCCGAGCAGCTGGACTGGATGCTGGGCCAGGGCGGCCTGGCCTGGACCGTGGCGCGCACCGCGCAGTCGTCGGCGCACCTGTATGAGTGGGCGGAGCGGTCGCCCTACGCCACCCCGTTCGTCACCGACCCCGAGCAGCGCTCGCAGGTGGTCGGCACCGTGGACTTCGCCGACGCGGTCGACGCCCTCGCGCTGTCGGCGGTGCTGCGGGCCAACGGGATCGTGGACACCGAGTCCTACCGCAAGCTAGGGCGCAACCAGCTGCGCATCGGCATGTTCCCGGCCATCGACCCGTGGGACGTCCAGGCCCTGACCGCCTGCATCGACTACGTGGTCGAGCGGCTCTAGCCCGGCGGCTCGCGCAGCGGCCAGCGGCCCACCTCGGCATAGCGCGGCGGGCCGGGCACCGGGCCGCCCAGGTGACTGCGGATGAGCCGGATATCGGCGGCCCGCCAGGGGCCGATATCCAGGTCGGCCAGGCTGGCCACGACCGCGCGGGCGTCGGCCGGCGGCCGGGGCAGGGCCAGCGTCAGGTGCGGCCGGTACCGGCGGCCCTCGTCCGGGGGCGGCGCGCCGGCCCGGCGGGCGCCGGCCGCCACCGAGGCGGCCAGGGCGTGCAGCGGGCCGGACCGGGCCGGCCCCGTCGCGCCCGGCGCGCCCGGCTGGCCCGCCACGACGGCCAGCACCGCCCGGGCACGCGCAGCGGCGGGGAAGGCGCCCCCGCCGCGCAGGGCGAGGTCCTGGACCGGGTGGCGGTGGGCGGCCCGCTCCAGGCGGGTGCTCAGCTCAGGCAGGGCGGGCTCGGCGACCTCGCCGAGGAAGGCCAGCGTGATGTGCCAGGAGTCCGGGCCGGTCCAGCGCAGGCCCGGCGCGGCGGCCTGCAGCGGGGCGAGCCACCGGGCCAGTTTCGCCACCACCGCGGGCGGCGGCACGATCGCCACGAAGAGCCGCATCGACCATTCGTAGCAGCCGCCCGCCGGGCGGCGCAGCTCAGGTGGTCAGGAGCTGGGCCAGCCGAGCGGGCCGCAGGTAGGAGCGCGCCGGGACTCCGCCGCGGCGGGCCAGCGCCAGGCCGACGGCCACGGTGGCGGCCAGCGAGATGACGCCGCCGAGGAGGAGGACCATCCGGGGGCCGAAGGCCTCGGCCACCCACCCGGCCAGCGGCGAGCCGATCGGCGTGCCGCCGAGGAACACGAGCATGTACAGCCCCATGACCCGCCCCCGCATCGCGCTCGTCGTGCCGAGCTGCATCGTCGAGTTGGCCGCGGTGGTCAGCGTCAGCAGCGTCAGCCCGGTGGGCACCAGCATGAGCATGAAGGTCACGAAGTCCGGCATGAGCCCGCTGAGCACCTCGAACACGCTGAACGCCAGCGCGGTCGCGACCAGCAGCGTGAGCGTGGGGCGGCTGCGGCGGGCGGCGATCAGAGCGCCGCCGAGCGCGCCGACGGCGAAGACCGTGGAGGCCAGGCCGAAGGCGCCCGCGCCGGTGTGAAAGACACCGCGGGACATCAGCGCGTTCGTCACCTGGAAGTTCATCCCGAAGGTGGACACGAAGAAGACGAGGATCAGCGTCATCCACAGCCGCGGCCGCGCCCGGACGTAGGCCAGGGCCTCGCGCAGCTGGCCGGGGGCGCGCTTGGCGCGGGCGACCCGGTGCAGCTCGCCGGGCCGCATCAGCCGCAGGCTGATCAGTACCGCGCCGAAGGACGCGGCGTTGACCAGGAACGCTGCGGGGGTCCCGACCGCGGCGATGACCAGGCCGGCGATCGCCGGGCCGGCGATCCGGGCCACGTTGAACACCGCGCTGTTCAGCGCGATGGCATTGGCCATGCCCTCTTTCCCGACCATCTCGACCGCGAACGCCTGGCGGGTCGGGTTGTCCACGACGGTGACCAGGCCGAGGGCGAAGGCGAGCACGTAGACCTGCCAGATCGCGGCCACGCCGGTCAGCGCGAGCAGGCCGAGGATCAGGGCCAGGCCGCCCATCAGGGCCTGGGTCACCATCAGGATGCGGCGCTTGGAGTACCGGTCGGCGACCGCCCCGCCCCAGAGGCTGAGCAGCATGGGCGCGAACTGCAGGCCGGTGGTGATGCCCAGCGCCGCGCCGCTGTTGTGGGTGAGGTTGAGGACCAGCCAGTCCTGCGCGACGCGCTGCATCCAGCTGCCGGTGTTGGAGACAACCTGGCCGGTGGCGAACAGGCGGTAATTACGGTTGCGCAGCGACCCGAACATCCGGCCGCGCGGGCTCTTGCCGCCCGCCGTCAGGACTGGCTGAGCCGCTGCAGGATCGGCGCCGCCGCCCGCAGGATGGCCCGCTCCTCCGGGCTGAGCTCCCGCAGCCGCTGTGCCATCCAGGCCTGCCGGAGCTTGCGCGACTGCTGGACCAGATCGCGGCCCTGATCGGTCACCGTCAGCCGGACCTGTCGCCCGTCGGTCGGGTGCGGCGCCCGCGTCACGAGTTCCCGGGCCTCCAGGGCCGCGATGACCCGCGTCATCGACGGCGGCTGCACCTTCTCGTGCTCGGCCAGCTCGCCGGGAGTCATCGCGTCGTGCCGCTCGAGCGCCGCGAGCGCGCCCAGCTGGGTGTCCGACAGCTCGGTCGCCAGGCCCCGGGCGATCCGCTCCGCGCGCAGCCGCCGGGCAAGCCGGCTCACCGAGATCCGTAGCTCTGTGGCCAGACCCGCGTCTGACCTGGTCTGCGAAGCGCTCATTTTCATTAACCTGAGTCATTACTCTTGCTAACGATAGGGCTGGGCCTGGTATTCCTTCACTACAGCCCGCCGCGCCGGCGGCGCGGCCGCGCACGCGCGCACGGCTCCCTGAAGTAATTGTGCCCGCCTGGACGCGTGCTTGGGCGCAGCCCCCGGCGCCAGCCGGCGCGGCGCGCCGGCGCACGGACGGCCGGCGGCCCCGCCCCCGGCCGCCGGCCGTCCGGGACGGTCGCTACGGGCACCGCACTGGACGGCGACGCTGGCCGCCGCGGTCCCCGTGGCTATCCGTCCGTGCGCGCTGCCGGCGGGCCGTCCCGGCTGCCAGCTGGTGGCGGTGGCCGCCGCCGCCCCCTTAGTGATGGTGGCGGCGGCCACCGGCTTCTGGCCCGCGGACGGCGCCCCCGCGGGCGTCCGCGGGCCAGAAGTCAGGAAAGTCCTCCGCTGCGCGGCGGAGGTTCACTGGCCGAGCCTTGATCCTGATGTCTTGCGCTCATCTGGACTGCTATGAGCATGACCGCCTGGTATTGCGCGCGAGTTGAGCCGACCGCCGGGACGGCAGGGGCGCAGGCGCACATGCGTCCGTTTTTTCGCCGAAAACGGCCCTTCGGTTACGCTCCGTTAAGACGCCGTTGCCGACACCGGACAGAATGGCGGGGCGGCCTCGCGCCATGATTGAGTGGTGATTAAGTCGCCCGTTCCCGGCTTGCGCCGGAGGCGGGGAAGCGGGACATGAGTCGGCCCCATCGGGGTGGCGGAGCCGACGTAGGCGGACAGGACAGTTGCTGTGCGGTTTCGGATCCTGGGACCGCTCGAGGTCCGGACGGACGAGGGCTGGAGCGGGATCGGCGCGCCGAAATGGCGCGCCCTGCTGGCCATGCTCCTGCTCCATCCGGGACAGGTGGTCTCCACCGACCGGCTCATCGCCGGCCTGTGGGGCGACGAGGCGCCCGACCGCGCCGCCAACCTGGTCAGTGTTTACGTCCTGCGGCTGCGCCGGCTGATCGGTGACCCCCAGGGCGGCAGGCTGGCCACCCGGGCACCGGGGTACCAGCTCCGGCTGGAGCCTGACGACCTGGACGCCTCGGTGTTCGAATCCGCGGTCAACCAGGGACGGCAAGCCCTCGCCGACGGCCAGGCCGGGCCGGCCTCGGCCATCCTGGGCCAGGCGCTGTCCTTGTGGCACGGCGCGGCCCTGGCCGATGTTCCGGCCTCCGACGTGATCACGGCCGAATCCGGCCGGCTGGAGGAGTCCCGGCTGGCCGCCCTGGAACTGCGGATCACCGCCGACCTGCACGGCGGCCAGCCCGCACCGCTGGTGCCCGAGCTCCGGCGCCTGCTCTCCGAGCACCCGCTTCGCGAGGGCCTGTGGACCCTGTTGCTGCTGGCCCTGGAGGACACCGGGCGCCGCGCGGAGGCGATCGCCGCCTACGGCGACGCGCGCCGGGTGATCTCCGACGAACTCGGCGTCAACCCGGGTCCAGGACTGCGGCAGCTCTATCAGCGGCTGCTCGCCGCCGACGCGGACGAGGCGCCCGGCGCGGGCACCGCTTCACCCGCGCCGGAGCCGCCCCGCCCGGCTAGCTCCATGCCCCGGAGGGCTGCGGACGCGGACGCGGCGCGCCCGCCCGCGCAACTGCCCGCCGACATCGGCGACTTCACTGGCCGGGGATCGCATCTCGCCCAGCTGCGGAGCTTGCTGACCAGATCATCGGGCACGGATAACCCGTCTGCGCTGACGATCGCGGTCGTGGCCGGCACGGGCGGCCTGGGCAAGACGACGCTGGCCGTGCACGCGGCCCACGCCCTGCGCGATGAGTTTCCCGATGGCCAGCTCTACGTCAACCTGCGCGGTGCCGCCGAACAGCCGGCCATGCCCGAGGAGGTGCTGGCCCGGCTGCTCCGCGATCTCGGAGTCATGCCCGGCCAGGTCCCGGCGGCGCAGGAGGAACGCGCCGCGTTGTACCGGACCAGGCTGGCCGGCCGCCGCGTGCTCATCGTGCTGGACGACGCCAGGGGCGCGGCCCAGGTCCGGCCGCTGCTGCCCGGCAGCGCCTCGTGCGCCGTCATCGTGACCTCCCGGCACCGCCTCGCCGACCTGGCCGGCAGCCGACTCGTCGACCTGGACGTCCTGGACGACGAGGATGCCCACCACCTGCTGACCGCGATCATCGGGCCGGAGCGGGCGGACGCCGAGCCCGGCCCGGTCAGCGAGATCCTGGCCGCCTGCGCGGGCCTGCCGCTGGCTATCCGGATCGCCGGCGCGCGGCTGGCTTCCCGCCGCGGCTGGGCGGTGAGCACCCTCGCACGCCGGCTGGCTGACCAGCGGCGCCGCGTAGATGAGCTCACCTCCGGGGACATGGCCGTCCGGGCCTGTTTTGACGTCAGCTTCGATTCGCTGCAGAAGTCCGCGACCGCGGACGGCGTGGACCCGGCCCACGCGTTCCGGCTGCTGGGGGTCTGGCAGGGACCGGGTATCAGCCTGCCGGCCGCCGCGGCGCTCGTGGGCCAGCCCGAGGACCCCGTGGCCGATGCCCTGGAGATCCTGGTCGACGCCCACCTGCTCGAATCGCCCGAGCCGGACTGGTACAGCTTCCATGACCTGCTGCGCGCGTACGCGGGCGAGCGAGCCCAGGCCCAGGAAGGGGCGCAGACTGTAGACGCCGCGGTCGCGCGGATCCTGGACTGGTACCTGCGCACGGCCGACGCGGCCGCGGCCGTAATCCTTCCGTACCGAGACCGCGTGCCGGTCGGCCCGGCTGACCAAGGCACCTCCCCACTGCACTTCGCGACGACCGACGCGGCACTGAACTGGAGCAGGCAACAACGGGCGAACCTCGTGGCCGCCACCCGCCAGGCTGCAACTGTCGGGCGGCACGACGTCGCCTGGAAACTTGCTGTGGCGGCGATGGCGGGCTTCGAACTGTACGGCTATCGCTCTGAGTGGAGCGCCACCCACACCGTGGCCTTGTCCAGCGCGCGGCTGGCGAAGGATCGGTACGGCGAGGCCTGGATCCTGAACAACATCGCTATGCTGCTCAGCGCCCAGGAGGCGGCGGCTGCCATCGCCCACTTCGAGCAGGCTATGGCGATCCGGTCGGAGATCGACGACCGGCACGGTCAGATCCAGACGGCCACCAACCTAGCCTTCTGCTACCTCCTCCAGGGCCAGCACGAACAGGCGGTGACTGCCGGAAAGTACGCGCTCAAGCTGCAGCGCGACAATGGCCGGCGGCACGGCGAGGGGATCACCCTGTGCAACCTCGGCGAGGCCTACCTGGGGCTGGGAAGGTACGAGGAGGCAATCTCCGCCCTCCAGGAGGCCTTGCCGGTGGTCCGGGAGACGGGCTCGATGCGGATCGAGGCATATGTCCTGCGAAACCTCGGCCAGGCGCACCTGGATCTCGGCCAGAGCACCGAGGGGGCCGACCTGCTCGAGCAGGCGGTGGTCATTCACAAGGCCGCCGGGGACGCCCTGGCGCAGGCCCAGGATCTTCAGCTACTGGGCCATGCCCGCATTCTGACGGGCCAGCAGCCGGCCGCTCGCGCGGCGTGGCAGCAGGCCGCCGGGCTGTTCAGTGGGCTTGGTGATGACAAGCAGGCCGACCAGGTTCGGTCCCGGCTGGCCGAGCTAGGTCCGCCAGGGAGCGTTTCTTGACCTCGCGCCCGTCGTCCGATCGCACCCAGGAAGCTTCAGCAATCTCGCTGAATCGGCTGATGACAGGTACTACCCTTTGTAACGTCGACAAACCGGGGATCCCATTTCGGCCCGTATTAAATTGTTAATACGGATATGCAACTACGGAGGCAACCAGCTATGAGTGACACCCAGTCCGAGCCGACTCAGGA
Source organism: Streptosporangiaceae bacterium (assembly GCA_036501025.1). Taxonomy (GTDB): domain Bacteria; phylum Actinomycetota; class Actinomycetes; order Streptosporangiales; family Streptosporangiaceae; genus DASUBV01. The sequence continues at coordinate 10,408 of DASYBB010000040.1, read as the reverse complement.
CGTGCCGTCCGACCAGGCGGCCGACGCGCAGCCCGAAGCGCAGGCCGAGGCGGCCACGCCGAAGATCACGGTCCAGCCGCCCGCTCCGCCGACCAAGAAGCCCGACCCCTGGGAGGTCTGACCTCTTCTCAGCGCCCGTCCCGGCGCCGCGGCAACCGGCCGCTGGGGCGGGCGCACCGCCGAGCCGCCGGGTCTGAGGCGGCGGCAATCTCGATTGCCTCAGCCCGGCCTGCTGCCCGCCGTGCTACCTTCTCCAGAGCATTTTGACAATGGTCATTTAAGGTTATTGACGCCATAAACCGAGGCATTACAGGCGGCTGTCGCCGGCCAGCATGGCCGCCACCCACGCCGTGGCGACGCCGGGCATCACCGTCAACCCGCCCGCACCGCCGCCTGTAGTGCAGCCGGATCCCGGGGACATCTGAGAGCAAGCGCCCCCGCGCCGTCCCGGAGCAGCCGACCCCGGCGGCCTGGGCGGGCGCGGGAGCGGTAAGCCCGGCGCCCGAGCGCGTGAACTAGCCTGATCTCATGGCCCGCCGGAACTTGCCGATTCCCCCTCCGCTGGAGGGCAATGACGAACTGATCACCGCCGTCATCACCGGCGGCTGGGCCATCGCGCTGATCGTCGTCCTGCTCCTGCACAGCCACCTGGCGCCGGCCGACCGCTGGTGGACCTGGGTCACGGTCACCGGCACCGGCATCGGGGTGTTCGGCCTGGGCTTCGTGCCGTGGCTCAAGCGGTCCCGCCGCCGCTCCGCGGAGCGGCGGACGGCGCGGCGGGCCGCCAGCGGGTCCTAGGCCTCCGGCACCGGCACCGAATCCGCGGCCTCCGGGCGGCCCTCATCCTCGCTGCCCTCGTCCTCGGTGCCGTCGTAATCGGTGCCGTCATCGTCGGGGTCAGCTGAGGGCGTGTGATCCAGGGACTCAAACAGCGTGTCAGCCATCGAGACCCCGGCCGTGTCGACCAGGTCGTAGCCGAGTTCGTCAATGACCGGCGCCTGCACTCCGTGGCCCGCCGTCGCGCCGACGGCCTCCGAATGCGCCCCGCAGCCGTGGTCCATGGACACCACGCGGCCGTCGTCAGGCGCGTACTCGTTGGCGCACGCGCCGAACACCCGGCCCAGCGGGCCGCCCAGCAGGACCAGGAAGCCGCACGTGGAGCAGTGGCCGGGGGCCGCATGCGCGAGCGGCGTGCCCGGCCCGTGATCGCCGGTGTACCAGCGGATCGCCGTCGCGTCCCGGCCGATGGCGGACAGCACCCGGGCGCGGCCCGTCGCTGCGCTGCTGTCCTGCGATTCCGGCCGCGGGCCCTCGACCAGGCCCAGTGCGGTGGCCACCTCGCCGTCCGCGTCCCAGGCCGCAGAGTCGTCCCAGTCCAGGACCCCGTCGTCACCCTCCAGCGCGGCGACCGGGACGAGCCGCTCGTCGTCGGAGGGCGCGGGCATCAGGTCGCCGACGCCGATGTCGCCCGGACGGACCCGCTCGCTCCACGGCACCCAGTCCGGGGCCAGCAGCGAGTCCGGGCCCGGCAGCAGGACGCACTCGTCGACGGTGACGACCTTCGACCGGGAGGCACGGGCGACCGTGACCGCCCACCGCCAGCCCTTGTAGGCGGGGTCCAGGCAGGCGAACAGGTGCGTGACGACCCGGTCGCCGTCTGACTCGGCGCCTGCGTGTGCCCCGACCTGCGCGGGCCCGACCAGCTCGGCGGCGGCCGAGCGGGCCAGGTCAACGGCGTCAGCGCAGGCTTGGTCCAGCTCCCGGGTACGCGTGCGAAGAGGGCTCACGATAGGTAATTGTTCCTCATCTGCCTGGGGGTATGCGCCCTGAACGCCGGCGCCGAGGCGCCGGCTCGGGCCTGCCCGGTAGTACCAGCGCTGTATAAGCAGAATACTTGAGTCATGGCAGACAGCGGCCGGGGGGCGCGGACGAGGCGGGCGGGGCGATCGATCGCCTCTGCTTCGCGCGGCGTCGGCCGCGCGGGCGCCGCCACGGCCAACGGCGCCGGCCGCGTCGTGCACAAGCTCAGCGGCGCCTCGGGAGCCCGGCGCACGGGCCTGTCCAACCTGATTGAGCTGACCGCCGCAGGCGGCGTCGGCGACGCGTTCGTGGCCGTCGCGCTGGCCGGGACCCTGTTCTTCAGCGCCTCGGTCGACCAGGCGCGCGGCCGGATCGCGCTGGCCCTGCTGATCACGATCGCGCCGTTCGCGGTCCTGGCCCCGTTCCTCGGGCCGATGCTGGACCGGGTCCAGCAGGGCCGCCGCTACATCCTGATGGGGACCCTGCTGGCCCGCGGCCTGCTCTGCTGGGGGATGGCCGGCGCCGTCCAGCACAACGACGCCGTGACCCTGCTGCCGGCCGCCTTCGGGGTGCTGGTCCTGCAGAAGGCCTACGGCGTGACCAGGGCGGCCGTCACGCCGCGCCTGCTCCCCAGCGAGATCACCCTGGTCACCGCCAACGCGAGATCCGCGCTGGGCGGGCTGATCGCATCTACCCTCGGCGCCGGGCTGGCGGTGGGCGTGTCATTCATCGCCGGCGGCGGATCCGGCGGGGCGGCGTGGGTGCTGCGCGCCGGCACGGCGATCTACCTGGCGGCGACGGCGCTCGGGCTGCGCCTGCCCAGCGGCGTCGACAGCCCGCCCGAGGAATTCCCCGCTCCGGCCGCCGCGGGCCAGCCCGGCGGGGACCCGCACGGGGCGGTCCCGCACGGGGCGAGCCAGGAGGGTGAGCCGGACGCCGGGGTGCCCGGGCCCAACGGCACCCGGCCGATGCCGGGCCGGCTGCGGGACGGGGGCCGGACCGGCCTGCGCCGGGTGTTCAAGATGCCGACCATCGGGCCCATCGTCCGGGAGGCCATGCAGGCCAACGCCGCCCTGCGCGCGTACTCGGGCTTCATGATCTTCTTCCTGGCGTTCATCCTGCGGACGGTGCACTTCCCCGGCACCCCGGACAAGCTCGCCCTGGGCGAGATGATCGCCGCGGCCGGGATCGGCGGGTTCATCGGCACGGGCATCGGGTCGGCGCTGCGCTCCCGGGCCCCGCAGACCATCGTGTTCGGGATGCTCACCCTGGCCACGATCACGACGGCGCTGTGCGCGGTGTTCTTCAGCCTGTGGGCCGCCCTGATCGTCGCGCTGGCCGCGGCCCTGGGCCAGGCGCTGGTCAAGCTCGCCCTGGATTCCATCCTGCAGCGCGAGATCGGCGAGGAGGTCCGCTCGTCCACCTTCGCGGTGTCCGAGACGCTGCACCAGCTGTCCTGGGTCGCGGGCGGGCTGGCCGGGCTGCTGATGTCGCTGACCAACAGCGGCGTCGCGGGCCTGTCGTTCGCGGCCGCCGCGCTCGGGCTGGCGCTGATCGCGATCGTGCTCGCCCGGCGCCGCCGGGTCCTGCGCGGCCGCCAGGCGCCCACCGAGGTCAGCAGCGCGGCCCGCTGAGCTTCCGGGGCGGGTGGCGTCCTCCGGGGAGCCCCGGCGGCCTCAGGCCTCGATGTCGCCGGCCACGGCCCGCAGGACGGCGCCGATCTTCTTGGCGTCGCGGCTGTCCGGGTGCTTACCTCGGCGGTAGGTGTTGGACACGCCGTCGAGCAGCTTGATCAGGTCCTCGACTAGCACGACCATCTCGTCGGGGTCCTTCCGGCTGACCTTGGCCACCGTGGGCGGCGGCTCCAGCACGCGGACCTGGAGCGCCTGGGTGCCGCGGCGGCCCTCAGCTACGCCGAACTCGACTCGCTGGCCCGCGCGCAATGACGTCCCCGTGGATTCGAGCGCGGTGGAGTGCACGAAAACCTCACCGCCGTCATCACGGGTGAGAAAGCCGAACCCTTTGTCGGCGTCATACCACTTCACCTTGCCAGTGGGCACGAGCGGGAACCTTACGCGAAGAGGGACAGTCAGTGTGCGGCGCCGTCACCGGAGCCATCTCATCAGGCTATCGGTTGGCAGCCTGTCTCGGCGATGCCAAAACTGGCCGGGCGGGTCGGGCGACGGAACTGGCCAGCGGCGCCCCTCATGTCAGCGGTGAGCCTCAGCTGAATCGCCCTCGCTTGTTCCACGGCTCGGCCGACTGCTGGCGTGCCGGCCGCTGGCTGCGCCAGGCCAGGTAGACGGCCCCCAGGACGGCGACGACGCGGCACAGGTGACCGCCGAAGATCCAGGCCTCGCGGAAGTAGTCACTGAAGGTCGCCTGCCGGCCGCTCAGCGAGACGTCGGCGCCCATGCCGACAATGACGGCGAACAGCGGGATGGCCAGACCCAGCCACTTGTCCCGGACATCCCAGACCCTCGAGGCGAGCGCCAGCGCCGCGCCCAGCAGCCAGACCGGCGGGTACACCGCGCCGCCCAGCCCGATGAGCACGACGCTCGCGGCCTCCAGCGGCCGCTCCCGCGCCCGCGCGGCGGCATAGCGCGCGGCCTTCCGGGCCAGCGCGCCAGCGGCCTCCAGCGCGCTTGACGGCCGGGACGGGCGGCCGGGCCGGGGCTCGTTCCCGCGGGGCGCGGCTCGTCCGGGCGCGGCCGGGCCGGCCGCAGCCGGACGCGGCCCGGGCGGGCCAGCCGGACCAGCCGCTGCGGAGCCGGGCGCAGCCGGATCGGGCGCGGACGCCCCGGACCGGGACAGAAGGCGGGAGAGCCAGGGCCACGGCAGGGCAGGCGGGTGCAGGGACGCCCGGAGCCGCGAAGGCCCCGCCGAGGCGGGGCGGGGCGGCTTCCAGCCCGCCCAGCTGCTGACGTTCTGGCCCGTCCCCCTCGTCCCCGGAGCACGTGGGCCGCGGCGGGCAGGCGCGGGTTCCGCTGGAGCGGCCCCGGCCCCGGCCTCACCCGCGCCCTGGCCATCACCCGGGCGCTCCTGGCGGTCGGGCTCGCGAGTGGGATCGGAGGCAGGCGCCGCATCACGCGGGCCGTCGCCTTCCGGAGGGCGGGCAGTGCCCGGGCGGCCCGGGGCTTCGCTGTCCACGACATCGCCGGCGCTGAAGTCGCCGGGGGCGAAGTCGCCGGGGGCAGCCCCGTCCGCCGGCCCGTGACCGTTAGCGGCCACCCGCCCGTTGAACGACGGCGGCGAGGGCGCGGCCGCCGCCTCTCCAGCTACCGGCGCGCCCCCCGCCCACCGCCCGATCACGGGCGCGCGGCCCGCGTCCGGCGGCCGGTCAGCCTCCGGTGCCGGGCCGGAGCCGGCGGAACCCGGCTCGTCGGCTCGGGCCTCGGCGGCATCCTCCTCGACGGCATCGGCGGCATCCTCCTCGACCGCCTCGACGACGACCTCCTCAACCGCCTCCTCAACCGCCTCCCCGACGGCTTCCTCGACAACCTCCTCGACCACCTCGGCGGCGGCATCCTCCTCGGCCGCGTCCCCGGCTCCCGCCACGGGCCCATGGCCGTTGGCTGAACCCCGATCGGCGGCCGGGTCGCTCATGCCCTGCCACGGCCAGCCCAGCCGCCGGGGACGGGGCCGGACATCGGCCGGCAGCGGAGGCGGCTCGGCCGCCGCCGCGGGCGGCCCAGGTGAGGGCTCGGGAGTGGCCGCGGCGGGTCCGGGCGCAGGTTCCCAGATGAACCCGGCAAACCCGCGAAGCGGCTCCTGGGGTGCGCTGGCGGGCGGCCCCGGCACGGGCCGGGACACAGACTCCGAGGGCGGCCCCGGGAGCGGCTCGTCGCCGGTCGGCACCGGGCCGGTCACCACGTCGCCCGCCAGCACCTGGCGCGGGGCGCCACCGCGGGCCGGGCCGTCCCCGGCGGCGCCGGCCGCGTCGCCGTCGGAGACGTCGGGCGCGGCCGGGCGCGGCACGGGCACCCCGGACAGCGCACCGCCCGACGGACGCAGGCGGTCCCGCCACGCGCCGCGGGCGGACCGCGGGCGCCGCTCCCGGGTCGGCCGCGAGCGGGGCGGGCCAGCGCCCGGCGGCGGCGGAGCCGTGGCGTCCGGCGGCTGAACCGCGAGGCGGTCGCACTCGCGGGAAACGAGCGCCGCCGGGTCACCGAGCCCGTTCAGGAACCGGGCCACCCCCATCGGGCTGACCGCCCCGGCACCGCGCGTGTTCTGCTCGATCAGCTCGCGGGTGCGCGCGACAAAGGCGCGCCGGTCCTCGGGAGAGAGGCGGCCGCGCGCAGCAACGGACACGCGATTGACGTAGTCGCGGATCAGCTGCTCCTCCGGGGGGTTCACAGCCCGATAATCCCCCGTCCGGGGCTGCTTGTGGAGTCGGCACGCAGGAAAAATCACGCTAATGACCGAGAAAGCTCCGGGCGTGCCCGCAGGAATGGCAGAAGGCGGCCCCGGCGCTAACCGGGACCGCCTTCTGCGTTGCTTCAGCCGTGTCAGCGGGACGCGCCCGCTGCCCATCCTGACCGCGCGTGCGGGCAGGTAGAGGGGCTAGAAGTCCATCTCACCGCCACCCGGCGCGGCCGGCGCCGGGGTCTTCTCCGGCTTCTCCGCGATGACTGCCTCGGTGGTGAGGAACAGCGCCGCGATGGAGGCCGCATTCTGCAGAGCAGAGCGCGTCACCTTAGCCGGGTCAATGATGCCGGCGGCGAACATGTCAACATACTCGCCAGTGGCCGCGTTCAGCCCGAAACCGGGCTCCAGCGACCGCACCTTCTCCGCCACCACGCCGCCCTCAAGGCCGGCGTTGATCGCGATCTGCTTGAGCGGCTCGTCGAGCGCGCGGCGCACGATCTGCGTGCCCGTGGCCTCGTCACCCGACAGCTCGAGCTTCTCGAAGGCGAGCTTGCCCGCCTGGAGCAGGGCCACGCCGCCACCGGCGACGACACCCTCCTCGACCGCGGCCTTGGCGTTCCGCACCGCGTCCTCGATGCGGTGCTTGCGCTCCTTGAGCTCGACCTCGGTCGCCGCGCCGGCCTTGATGACGGCCACGCCGCCGGCCAGCTTGGCCAGCCGCTCCTGCAGCTTCTCGCGGTCGTAGTCCGAGTCGGTGTTGTCGATCTCGGTCCGGATCTGGTTAACGCGGCCGGAAATCTGCTCCGCGTCGCCAGCGCCGTCCACGATCGTCGTCTCGTCCTTGGTCACCACGACCTTGCGGGCCCGTCCGAGCACGCTCAGGTCGACGTTGTCCAGCTTGAGGCCGATCTCCTCGCTGATGACCTGGCCACCGGTGAGGATGGCGATGTCACCGAGCATGGCCTTGCGGCGGTCGCCGAAGCCCGGGGCCTTCACCGCGACGGACCTGAACAGCCCGCGCATCTTGTTGACGACCAGGGTGGCCAGGGCCTCGCCCTCGACGTCCTCGGCGATGATGGCCAGCGGCTTGCCGGACTGCACGATCTTGTCGAGCAGCGGGAGCAGGTCCTTGTTGGCCGAGACCTTCGAGTTGACGATGAGGATGTACGGGTCCTCGAGAACAGCCTCGAGGCGGTCCGGGTCGGTGACGAAGTACGGCGCGATGTAGCCCTTGTCGAAGCGCATACCCTCGGTGAGCTCGAGCTCAAGGCCGAAGGTGTTGGACTCCTCGACGGTGATGACGCCTTCCTTGCCGACCTTGTCCATGGCCTCGGCGATCATCTCGCCGATGGTCGCGTCGCCCGCGGAAATAGACGCGGTGGAGGCAATCTGCTCCTTGGTGTCCACATCCCTGGCGAGCTTGGACAGCTCCTCGCTCACGGCCTCGACGGCCGACTCGATGCCGCGCTTGAGCGACATCGGGTTGGCGCCGGCGGCGACGTTGCGCAGGCCCTCGCGCACCAGCGCCTGGGCGAGCACGGTCGCCGTCGTCGTGCCGTCGCCGGCAACGTCGTCGGTCTTCTTCGCTACTTCCTTGACCAGCTCGGCACCGATCTTCTCCCACGGGTCCTCGAGCTCGATCTCCTTGGCGATGGAAACACCATCGTTGGTGATCGTGGGGGCGCCCCACTTCTTCTCGAGAACCACGTTCCGGCCCTTGGGGCCGAGGGTTACCTTCACGGCGTCGGCAAGCTGGTTCATGCCGCGCTCGAGGCCGCGCCTGGCGTCCTCGTCAAACGCGATCATCTTCGCTGCCATTGGTACCAGTCCTCCGTGGCTACGTTAGGACCGGCCGACGCCCGCGACGGACGGCCTGCTAGGCGACAGTCCCTTTCCTGCCACCGGGCAGTGCCTCATCGCCCGATCCTGCCGTTTTGCTGTCACTCTCATAGGGAGAGTGCTAACGCCATGTTTAGCACTCTCGGGTGGAGAGTGCAAACGCCGCGGCCCCCGTCAGAGGACGTCTAGCTGCTCAGCGAGCCAGCGCTTGGGGGCGCGGGCCTGCGCGGCGGCGGCGATCGCGGCCGACCGCCGCCGGCGCTCCGACGTCGGCATGGACAGCCCGGCGTGCAGCGCGTCCGCGGTCGCGGAGACGTCGTAGGGGTTAACCAGGAGCGCGTCGTCGCCGATGAGGGCGGCGGCGCCCGCCTCGCGCGACAGCACCAGCGCGCAGCCGCGCTCGCTGAGGATCGGACCCTCCTCGGCCACCAGGTTCATGCCGTCCCTGATCGGGTTGACCAGCAGGACGTCGGCCAGCCTGCTGGCCGCCAGCGACCTCGGGTAGTCGTCCTTGACCTCCAGGATCAGCGGCCGCCAGTCGGGCGTGCGGAACTCCGCGTTGATCTCCGCCGCGAGCTCGTGCACCCGCTCGGTGTAGGCGCGGTAGCCCGCCAGGGCCGAGCGGGAGGGGTAGGCGAACGCCACGTGCGTCACCTTCCCGCGCCACTGCGGCCGGTGCGCCAGCAGCTCGCGGTAGGCGGCGAGGCCGCGGACGATGTTCTTCGACAGCTCGGTCCTGTCCACCCGGACGATCAGCTGCCGCCCCTCGGCCAGCCCGGCGAGGGTGCCCACGGCGGCGCGCACGTCGTCGGCGGCCGCCCGCTCGCGCAGCGCCGCCGCGTCGACTCCGAGCGGGTGCACGGCGACGTCGGTGACCCGGCCCCGGTAGGAGACCCGGCCCCCGCCGCCCGAGCCGCGAATCACCCGCGCGCCGAGCACCGCCTCGCAGCAGTCGAGGAACGCCGAGGCCCAGCGCTCGGCGAGGAACCCGGCGTGGTCGGCGCCGAGCATGCCGTCGAGGATCGCCGCGGCCACGTCGTCCGGCAGCATCCGGTAGTACTCGGGGGGCGCCCACGGCGTGTGCTCGAAGTGCGCGATCCGGGCCTCCGGGCGCAGGTCCCGCAGCATCCGCGGCGTCAGGGCCAGGTGGTAGTCCTGAATGAGCACCCGCGTGCCCGCCCGGGACTCCTCCGCCAGCGCGCCCGCGAACGCCTCGTTGTAGGCGCGGTAGGCGTCCCAGTCCCGGCGGAACTGCGCGTCGAACACCGGCTGGCTGGGCGTGTCGAAGAGCAGGTGGTGCACGAACCAGAGGATCGAGTTGGCGATGCCGTTGTACGCGGCGTCGAAAGTGGCCGGCGGGATCTCGAGCATCCGGACGGCCGGCTCGCCGTGCGCATCGGCCCGCGCGCCCAGCCTGGCGGCTTCGGAGTCGGCGTCCGACAGCGCGGTGCAGAGCCAGAGCACGCCCCCGTCGGCGGCCGCCGCGGCCAGCCCCGACGTGAGACCGGAGATCATGCCGCCGCCGCCGCGCCTGGCCGTGAGCGACCCGTCGTCACCGCGCGTGTACGAGACCGGGCCCCGGTTCGAGGCGACAAGCAGGAGCCGGCTCGGGTCGTTCGTCATATGGAACAAGGGTAGATGAATCGCTTGATAACCGGGTTGCTGGGGTCCGCCGGCGATCGGTTACAGTGTTAGCAAGCGCTACTTCCCCGGTTTCCCGGCTGCGCCACAACTGAATACCTCATCCAGAGGGGTGGAGGGATCGGCCCTGTGAAGCCCCGGCAACCATCGCGGTTAAACGCGTCTCAGCAAGGCGAGGCGGCGCGCGACTGGTGCCAAGTCCGGCCTGCGGTCAAGGTGACCGCTGGGAAAGATGGGAGAGAGGCCTCGCCCCCATGAATGCTCGCACTGACGCGCCCGCCGTCCCCCAGCTCGGCAACGCCACCGGCCTGACCTGCCGCGAATGCGGCAACACGACTCCGCTCGGCCCGTTCTACGCGTGCGAGATGTGTTTCGGGCCGCTGGAGGTCAGTTACAACTTCCCGCGGCTGACGAGGGCCGACATCGAGGCCGGCCCGCCCAACATCTGGCGCTACGCCCCGCTGCTGCCCGTCCCGGCCGACATCGCCGGCCGGCCGACCACCCAGCCCGGCTACACCAAGCTGATCCGCGCCGACGGCCTCGCCGCCGAGCTCGGCATGCGGCGGCTGTGGATCAAGGACGACAGCGGCAACCCGACCCACTCGTTCAAGGACCGCGTGGTCGCGGTCGCGCTCGCCGCCGCCACCGAGATGGGCTTCAAGGTGCTCGCCTGCCCGTCGACGGGCAACCTCGCCAACGCCGTCGCCGCCGCGGCCGCGCGGGCCGGCATCCGCTCGGTGGTGATGGTCCCCGCCAACCT
>DASYBB010000039.1:0-19303 GCA_036501025.1 Streptosporangiaceae bacterium | reverse complement strand
GGCCACAGCCAGCAACGACGCCGCCGCCCAAGCTGTACCTGGCGCTGACGAGTGAATGCGCGGCCTGCAAAATGAAAGAACACGGCAGATTTGCACTCCGTTGCAGGATAACTCTGCGGCGTGGTGTCGGCTAGCTCTTAGAGCCTGTTGACAAAGGGGCAGTGACTTTGAAGCGGGCCTGATCGTATCGATGTGGTTGCTGCCGGCTGGTGTGCCGGGCGCGGGGCGGGCGGCCCCTGGTAGCCGAGAGGTGTCTAGTGCCGCGTCAGGCTACGTTTGCCCGGTTGATGACGCGGCGGAGTCGTTCGTCGTAGGCGTGGTTGTTGCGCCAGATGATGTAGCGGCGCATCATGCTGGCCTGCTCCTTGTGGCTGGCGTGGTCGGTGCCGTCGAGCGCGAAGTACCGCAGGGCCGTGAACTGGGCTTCGATGCGGTTTAACCAGGACGAGTTCGTCGGCGTGTACGCGATCTCGACGTTGTTGGCGCTGGCCCAGGCCCCGACCCGGCCGTCTTTGGCGGTGGTCAGGTGCGGGCTGAAGTTGTCGCAGATGATCGCGATGCGCGTGGACAGCGGGTAGAGGGTGCGCAGGTAGCGGCAGAACCCCGGGAACCGGGTCCGGGTCTTGCGCGGCTTGACGTGCCCGAGCAGCTTGTCCTCGTGCAGGTCATAGGCGGCGAGCAGGTGCCGCACGCCCTCGGTCCGGGTGTAGGTCGCGCGCATCCGCGGCCGCGGCGCCCGGCCGGGCTCGGCGTTCTTCCCGCTGACCGCGGCCCACTGCCGGCCGGGCCGGGGCTGCAGGTTCAGCGGCCCGAATTCATCCAGGCAGAAGACCACGTCCGGGTCGCCCGGCCCGGGGACGGCCTCGCGGTCGGCGATCGCGTACAGGTGCTCCACCCGCGCCTTCTTCACCGCGTAGTCCGGGTCCTTCGAGGCCTTCCAGGTCTTCAGTCGCTGAAAGGTGACGCCTTCCTCGCGGAGCAGCATGCGCAGGCCCTCGTGGCTGATGTCGTCGACCACCCCCTCCGCGACCAGGAACTCCGCCAGCTTCGACAAGCTCCACACGGAGAACGGCAGGCCGTGGCCGGCCGGCTTTGACCTGGCTGTCTTCTTGATCTCGCGGCGCTGCGGCAGGGTGAACTTCGGCGGCCGTCCGCCTTTGTACTTCGGGTACAGCGACCCGAACCCGTCGGCGCTGAAGTTCCGGATCACGTCCCGGACCCGGTCCTCGCTGGTGAACGCCACCCTCGCGATCGCGGCCACGTCCATGCCCTGAGCCGACAGCAGCACCATCTGCGCCCGCCGCCAGGTCACCACCGACCCGGTGCCCCGGCGCACGATCCCCACCAGCCGCCGACCCTCGTCATCATCGATCTCACGCACCCGCAGCCGTTCCGTCACCCGCCCAGTCTCGGCGATCAGCGCCTGCGGGGAAAGCCGCCCCAGCCGGGGCAAACGTGACCTGCTACGGCACTAGGTCACGTCCAGGCTGCTCACGCTGCGGCAGCTCCGCCCGGCCTAGGGTGGCCGGCATGGATCTTGAACTGGGCGGGCGGACCGCGGTGGTGACCGGGGCGAGCAAGGGCATCGGGCTGGCCATTACCTGGGCGCTGGCCGGTGCGGGGGCGCATGTCGTCGCGGGGGCGCGCAGCGTTCCTCGGCGGAGCTGGATGAGCTGGCGGACGGCGGCCGGGTGCGGTTCGTGCCGGTCAACCTGGCCGATCCGACCGGGCCGGGGACGCTCACCGAGGCGGCCGGAGCGCGGATCGACATCCTGGTCAACAACGTCGGCAGCGCCCGGCCCCGGCCCGGCGGCTTCCTGAGCATCACCGAGGCGGACTGGGAGGCCTCGCTCGCGCTCAACCTGCTGGCCGCAGTGCGGACCACGCGCGGCGCGCTGCCCGCCATGCTGGCCGCCGGGCGGGGCTCGATCATCACCATCTGCTCGGTGAACGCCCCGGCTGCCCGACCCTTCCGTCCTGGATTACAGCACGGCCAAGGCCGGCCTGGCCGCTTTCTCGAAGGCGCTGTCCAAGGAGGTCGGGCCGCGTGGCATCCGGGTCAACACAGTCAGCCCGGGACCGGTGGCGACCGACCTGTGGCTCGGCCGCGGCGGGGTCGCCGAGACGGTCGGCGCGGCGACCGGGGCGAAGCCCGAGGAGGTCCAGAGCGAGGCCGCACGGCAGATGGTGACCGGACGGTTCACCCGGCCCGCCGAGGTCGCTGACCTGGTGCTCTACCTGGCCGGCGACCGGGCCGGGAACATCACCGGCGCCGAGTTCCTCATCGACGGCGGCCTCATCCCGACCTGGTAGCGCCTGCTCCGGCCGGCGGCCCGGGGTGGCCGGCCTCCCGGGCCGCCTACCCAGCCCCGTTACCCCGGCCACGGAGTCGCGGCGAGCCGGTCCAGCAGGCCGGCCGCGACGTCGAGCAGGCCGACCTCGGCGGCGGTGAGGCCCTCCAGCGCGCCCGCCAGCCAGGCATCCCGGCGGGCCATGTCCCGGGTCAGCGCGCTGAGCCCGGCCAGCTCCAGGCTCAGCACCGACTCCCGGCCGTCCCGGTCGCTGCGGGACCGGGACACCAGGCCCTCCCGCTCAAGCTCGGTGAAGACCCGGGTCAGCGACTGAGGCTGCTGGCGCTCGGCTGCGGCGATCTGGCCCGGCGTGCTCGGCCCGTCGCGGCGCAGGTGGCTGAGCACGCTCATCTTGTTGGCGCTCAGCGCGCCGGGAGGCCCTTCCGCCCGCAGCCGGCGGCCGAGCCGGGTGACGCCCCGGCGGAGGTCGGCCGCCACCGCCGCGCGCCTGCCGAGCTCAGGGCACCGGACGGACCCAGGGCGCCGCGGGCGCCGGCCGACCGCCGCGCGCGGACCCCGGATTCGGGCGGCCAGGCGGCCGCGTCCCGGCCGGCCCCGCGGCGGGCGGACGCCGGGCGGGAATTTCGGATGGACGCCGAAGCATTTCTGTAACAAACGTGTCCCAAACTAGGTTCTGGGCGAGAACCGGGTGATCCGGTTATCTTGGCCTGCCCGGACGGCCCAGCGGCAGGCGCTGGAATCTGACTGAGGGGTGGACGGCAAGTGACCGAATCCAGCGGCGGGGTGGTCACCGCCGTGATCGAAGCCGAGGTGCGCGAGGGCACCTACGGCGCCAAGGTAGCGGCCGTGGAGCCCGGGGGGGCGGGGTTCATCCCGCTCAGCGAGCGGCACGGCACCCCGCTGGGCCAGTTCTGGACCTGGGTGTCGCCGAACATGGAGTTCGCGACGATCTTCGTCGGGGTGATCGGCGTCTGGTTCTTCGGCCAGTCGTTCTGGATGGCGTCACTGGCGGTCGTCCTCGGCACCGCCCTCGGCTCCGTGTCGATGGGGGCCCTGGCCGGGCGCGGGCCGCTGTTCGGCGTACCGCAGATGGTCCTGTCCCGGATCGGCTTCGGCTACCTCGGCAACATCCTGCCGGCCGGCGTCAACGCCCTGGTGGCGGGCGTCGGCTGGTTCGCCGTCAACAGCGTCAGCGGCGCGTTCGCGCTGAACGCCCTGCTCGGCTGGAACTCGAAGATCTGCCTGCTGATCATCGTGGTCGCGCAGCTGGCGGTGGCGTTCTTCGGGCACAACCTGGTCCACATGTTCGAGCGCATCGCGTTCCCGCTGCTGGTCGTGGTGTTCGTCATCGCCTCGGTGGTGATCTTCACCAAGGCGCAGCCGGGCGCGCACGTGGCCAGCGTGCCGGGCGGCTGGCTGATCACCTTCGGGGCGGCCTTCGGCTACGCGGCCGGCTGGAACCCGTACGCCAGCGACTACACGCGCTACCTGCCGAAGGACACCAACCGGCGGGCCACCGGCCTGTGGGCGGCCCTGGGCGTGTTCGTCTCGTGCGTGGTCCTGGAGATCGTCGGCGCCGCGGCGGCCACCGTCACCAGCGTCAGCAAGTTCGAGGGCAACCCGACGGCCGGCTTCACCAGCCACCTGCCGACCGGGATCGCGGACGTCACGCTGCTCGCGATCGCGCTCGGCGCCGTCTGCGCCAACGCGCTCAACGTGTACTCCGGCTCGATGTCGTTCCTCGCGCTCGGCATCAAGCTGCCGCTGTCGCTGCGGCGCGCGATCGTGGCCATCGTCTTCGGCATCGCCGGCTTCCTCCTGGCCCTGTCCGGGCTCAGCGACGCCGGCACCAAGTACAACAACTTCCTGCTCGTCATCTCGTACTGGATCGCGCCGTGGCTGGGCGTCTTCTTCGCCGACCAGTTCCTGCGGCGGGGCAAGCGGGTCGACGGGCTCCTGTTCGACCGCAAGCACAACCCGTGGGCCGGCTTCGCCGCCATGGCCATCGCGATCGCGGTGTCGATCATCTTCTTCGCCAACCAGACCGACTACGTCGGCATCGTGCCCAAGCACGTCAGCGGCAGCTTCGGCGACCTGACCTTCGAGGTCGGCTTCGTGCTGGCGGCCGGGCTCTACGCGCTGTTCTTCAAGCTGCAGGGCGAGGGCCGCGTCCAGGAGGCACTGGCCATCCCCGGCGAGGAGGAGACCGCTATTCGCGCGTGAAGGTGACTCGCTCCGGCACCCCGGCCCACACCACCGTGTGCTCCGCCGGGGTCGCCCGGGCGACCACCTTCCCGCCGCGCAGGACCAGGGTGCGCGGCGCGACCAGCCGCAGCGCGTCGGCCTCGGAGCGGGCGTCGAACACCACCAGGTCGGCCGGGCCGCCGGTCCGCAGCCCGTAGTCCGGCAGGCCGAGCGCCGTGGCCGGGTTGACCGTGATCATCTCGATCAGCCGCCGCAGCTCGTCGTCGCCCGACATCTGGCCGAGGTGCACCAGCACGAACGCGGCCTGCAGCGGATCGCCGTACCCGAGCGGGTACCACGGGTCCATCACGGAGTCGTGCCCGATGCTGACGTTGACGCCCGCCTCCTGGAGCTGCTTGACGCGGGTGTGGCCGCGCCGGATCGGCCCGGTGTCGAAGCGTCCCTGCAGCACGGCGTTGTCCAGCGGGTTGGTCACCATGTGCAGCCCGGCCCGGGCGATGTTGCGGATGAGGCGGTAGGCGTAGGCGTTGTTGTAGGAGTGCATCGCGGTGGTGTGGCTCGCGGTCACCCGGCCGGACATGCCCCGCCGGATGGTCTCGGCCGCCATGACCTCGATGAACCGGGAGTGCTCGTCGTCGGTCTCGTCGCAGTGGATATCGACGCCGCGGCCGAACTCGTCGGCCAGGGCCATCGCGAACCTGACCGACTCCACGCCGTCCTCACGGGTCAGCTCGAAGTGCGGGATGCCGCCGACGATGTCCGCGCCGAGCTCCATCGCCTCGCGCATGAGCTCCCGGCCGCCATCGAAGCCGAGGATGCCCTGCTGCGGGAACGCGACGAGCTGCAGGTCGATCAGGCCGCGCACCTCCTCCCGCAGCTCGATCAGCGCCCGGAGCGCCCGCAGCTCCGGGTCGCAGACGTCGACATGGCTGCGCACGTGCTGGACGCCGCAGGCCAGCTGCCAGCGCAGGATCTGCCGGACCCGCGCCTGGACGTCGGCGGCCGTCAGGCTGGCCACCCGCTCGGCCCACACCGCGATGCCCTCGAACAGCGACCCGGACACGTTCGGCCGCGGCTGGCCCACCGTCAGGACCGCGTCGAGGTGAATGTGCGGCTCGACCAGGGGCGGCGTGACCAGCCGCCCGTCCAGGTCGATGGTCTCCGCCGCGGTCGCGCCGGGGTCGACGGCGACGATCCGGCCGCCGTCGACGCCGAGGTCGGCGAGCGCGTCCTGGCCTGCGACGCGGGCGTTGCGAAGGATCATGTCGATCATGGGGCCATCATCGCGGATAACCGGTGGCCGCGACCGGCCCGGGTCGTCGGGGCCCGAGGCCCGGGCTGGTGGCTGCAAATCACCCATCTCAGTAGAGTGACTGACTAATCGCTCCGAGCACCCCAGTCAAGGAGTGGATCAGTCGTGACTCCCGAGCCCGGCCTGGTGGTTCCGGCCCCGCGCGAGTGCCCGTTCGCCCCGCCCGCCGCATATCAGCGGCTCCGCGAGGAGTCGCCGGTTTCCGGGGTGACGCTGCCCAACGGCCGCCCGGCCTGGGCCGTCGCCCGGCACGAGGACATCCGCGCGCTGCTCGGCGACCCGCGGTTCAGCTCCGACCGGGCTCATCCCGGCTTCCCCTCCCTGCTCGCCGCCGACGGCCCGGAGGTGGCCCGCGGCACGGCGTCGCTGATCTCGATGGACCCGCCCGAGCACGGCCCGGCCCGGCGCGAGGTGCTCGGTGAGTTCACCGTCCGGCGCATGCAGGCCCTGCGGCCGCGGATCCAGCAGATCGTCGACCGGCAGCTCGACCTCCTGACGGCCGGGCCGCGGCCCGCCGACCTGGTCACCGCCTTATCCCTGCCGGTCCCGTCGCTGGTCATCTGCGAGCTGCTCGGCGTCCCCTACGCCGACCACGACTTCTTCCAGGACCGCTCGGCCCGGATCGTGCGTCACACCACGCCGGAGCCTGAGCGGCAGCAGGTCCAGCGCGACCTGGGCGGTTACCTGCGCGAGCTCGTCGCCCGCAAGGTCGCCGAGCCGGGCGACGACCTGCTCGGCCGCCAGGTCATCAGGCAGCGCGAGGCCGGCGCCGTCCGCCCGCGGGACCTGGCCGCCCTGGCCTTCCTGCTGCTGGTCGCCGGGCACGAGACCACCGCGAACATGATCTCGCTCGGCGTCCTGGCCTTCCTGGAGAACCCAGCGGTGCGGGAGGCCGTCCGCGCCGACCCGGCCCGGACCCCGGCCGCGGTCGAGGAACTGCTGCGGTACTTCTCCATCGTCGACGTCGCCGTGGCCCGGATGGCCACGGCCGACATCGAGATCGGGGGCGTGCTCATCCGCGCGGGCGAGGGCGTGGTCATGCTCAGCAGCGCCGCCAACCGCGACCCGGCCGCCTTCGGCCACGCCGACGAGCTGGACATCGGCCGCGCCGAGCGGCACCACCTGGCCTTCGGCTTCGGCCCGCACCAGTGCCTGGGCCAGAACCTGGCCCGGCTGGAGCTCCAGGTCGTGTTCGACACCCTGCTGCGCCGCATCCCGGACCTGCGGCTCGCGGTCCCGCTCGACGACGTGCCGTTCAAGGATGACGCCATCATCTACGGCGCCTACGAGCTACCTGTGACCTGGTCGCCGTGACGATCTGGCGGGTCAAGCTCACCCGAAGTTATCCTGGTTGCTCTCGTTCGAACGGATGCGGTCGTGACTGGTCAGCCTGACGTAACGATCCCCGTCCCGCGGACCTGCCCGTTCGCTCCGCCGCCGGAGTACCAGCAGCTCCGCGACGAGGCCCCGGTGGCCCGGCTGACCATGGCCAGCGGCCGGACGGCGTGGGTGCTGACCCGGCACGCCGACATCCGGGCCGTGCTGGCCGATCCCCGGTTCAGCTCGGACCGGACGCACCCGAGCTTCCCGGCCGCCAGGCAGGGCCAGGAGCTAGCCAGCGGCTTCAAGTTCTCGCTGATCTCGATGGACCCGCCCGAGCACGGGCCGGCCCGGCGGGGGGTGGCCGGCGAGTTCACGGCCCGGCGGATGCAGGCCCTGCAGCCGCAGGTCCAGCAGCTGGTGGACACCCACCTCGACGTGATGCTGGCCGGCCCCCGGCCGGCCGATCTCGTGCAGGCCCTCGCGCTTCCGGTCCCGTCGCTGGTCATCTGCGGGCTGCTCGGCGTCCCCTACGCCGACCACGAGTTCTTCCAGACCCGCTCGGCGGTGCTGGTGCGCGGCCGGATCCCGGTGAACGACCGGATCCAGGCCGGCGTCGACCTGCTGACCTACCTCGACGAGCTGGTCACCCGCCGGGAGCACGACCCCGCCGATGACCTGATCGGCCGCCAGCTCAAGGCGGGCACGATCGGGCACGGTGACCTGGTCAGCCTGGCCCTCCTGCTGCTGATCGCCGGGCACGAGACGACGGCGAACATGATCTCGCTGTCCGCCCTGGCCCTGATCGAGAATCCCGCCGCGGCCCGGGAGATCCGCGCCGACCCGGCCCGGACGCCGGGTGCCGTGGAGGAACTGCTGCGGTACTTCACCATCACCGACCAGACGCTGTTCCGGGTGGCCCTGGCCGACATCGAGGTCGGCGGCCAGCTGATCCGGGCCGGCGAGCCGGTGATCTCGCTGAGCCTGGCGGGCAACCACGACCCGGAGGCCTTCCCCGATCCCGGCCGGCTCGACATCGGCCGGGATGCCCGGCCGCACCTGGCCTTCGGCTTCGGCCCGCACCAGTGCCTCGGCCAGAACCTGGCCCGGATGGAGCTCCAGGTCGTGCTGGACACGCTGGTCCGCCGCGTCCCGGACCTGAGCCTGGCCGTCCCGTTCGAGGACCTGCAGTTCAAGGACGACGCCTTCGTCTACGGCGCCCGCGAGCTCCCGGTCACCTGGTAACGGCGGCCATGCGCATCGTCGCGGACCAGAGCCGCTGCGCCGGCGCGGGCCAGTGCGTGCTGACCGACGCCGCGCTGTTCGACCAGAGCCAGGAGGACGGCACGGTCATCGTCGTGACGCCGGACCCGCCCGCCGCGCAGCACGAGCACGCCCGGCAGGCGGTCCGCCTCGGCCCGAGCGGCGCCCTCAGCATCGAGGACGATCGGGCGCACTAGCACCTGGATCACGTGCCCGGCGGGCCGGCCCGTACGGTAGTCCTGCAGCTGGCGGACCCGCGCAAGAGGAGACAGCTCATGCCCGTCGTATTCGTGCACGGCGTCCCGGAGACCGCGGCGATCTGGACCCCGCTGCTCGCCGAGCTGGGCCGTGATGACGTCATCACGCTGTCCCCGCCCGGCTTCGGGGCTCCGGTGCCCGGCGGGTTCGGCGCCACGTCAGATGAGTACCTGGCCTGGCTCACCGGCGAGCTGGCCGGGATCGGCGGACCGGTGGACCTGGTCGGCCACGACTGGGGGGCCGGGCATGTCGCGCGGGTCGCCGCGACCCGGCCGGACCTCATCCGGTCCTGGTGCATCGACCTGGCGGGCATCTTCGACGCGGAGTACGTCTGGCATGACCTGGCGCAGGCCTGGCAGACACCGGGAGTGGGCGAGGAGACCGTCCGCGCCATGTTCGACGGGCCGGCCGGCGCCCGGGCGGCCGCGTACGTCGGGCTCGGCATGACGCAGGCGGCGGCGGAGGCGTGCGCGGCCGCGGGCGGGCCGGAGATGGCGCGGTGCATCCTGGCCCTGTACCGGTCGGCCCGGCAGCCGACGCTCATGGACTGGGGCACGGACCTCGAGGCGGCGGAGCGGCGCCCGCTGCTGGTGATCAACGCCACCGAAGACGGGTACGTCGGCGGGCCGGAGATGGCGCACCGCAATGCCGTGCGGCTCGGGGCGCAGGAAGCCGTGCTAGAGGGGCTCGGGCACTGGTGGATGCTGCAGGACCCGGCGCGCGGAGCAGCGGCCCTGGCCGGCTTCCTCGGCGGGCCCGGCAGCGGCGCATGAGCACCGTCGCCACGTGGCCGGACGACGGCACGCAGCCCGAGGTCCCGCTGCTCGGCGGCGACGTCACCGAGGGCGTCGTGCGGGTCGGGGACACCGTCCGCCGCCCGCTGAACCCGAACTCGGCGCTGATCCACGCTCTGCTCCGGCACCTCGAGGCGGCCGGCTTCAGCGGGGCGCCGCGGTTCCTCGGCATCGACGCCGCCGGACGCGAGGTGCTCAGCTACATCAAGGGAGAGGTCGCCGGGCGCCCCCCTCCGCCGTGGATCGGCGACGAGGACCGGATGACGTCCGTCGCGCGCCTGGTCCGGGCCTACGACGATGCCGCGGCGACGTTCGTCCCGCCCGCGGTGATCAGCCCCGGCAGCGGGGCCGGCGAGGCCGCGGGCATCCCGCCGGCGCCGCCGTATGAGGCCGAGCTGATCGGACACGTCGATATCACGCCGGACAACGTGGTGTTCCGCGACGGCCGGGCCTTCGCGCTGATCGACTTCGACCTGGCCAAGCCGGCCACCCGCGCCGACGAGATGTTCAACGTCATGATGTGGTGGGCGCCGCTGACTGACCCGCGGGATGTCGAGCCGCCGCTGCGCGGGCTGGACGTGCCGCGCCGGTGCCGGCTGCTGGCCGACGCCTACGGCATGTCCGGCCGGGACCGGGCCCGGGTGATCGAGGTGGCCGTCATGCGGACCCGCCGGTCCTGGTACCTGATGAAGCAGCGCGCCGAGCGCGACGGCGGAGGCTGGCGGCGCATGTGGGACGAGGGCGTCGGCGACGTCATCAAGCGCCGCGAGGCGTGGCTCGACCGGCACGCGCCCGCGATTCAGGCCGCGCTCACGCAGCCCCTCTGACCCTCAGGCGGCTAACGCTCAGCCAGCCGGTTCCCCCGCCGACCCGCCGCCGGCCGCGTCAGACCCGCCGTCGGCCGGGCGCGTCCCGCGGGCCAGCAGTTCGGCGGCCAGGGCGAAGATCTCGTCGGGCCGGGTCCCCTCGGGGTCGGCCAGCCAGGCCAGCACCGTCCCGTCGAACAGCACCGCGACGAACTGGGCCATCGCGTCGGCGCTGCCCGGGAAGTCCCGGCCGTGCGCGGCCAGCCAGGGCGCCGCGATGGCCGCGGCGGTCTCCCGGTAGGCGGCGTACTGCTGGCGGGCGACCTCCCGCAGGTGCGGCGTGCGCAGCGCCCAGGTCGTCAGCTCGTAGGTGGCCACCTGGCGGCCGGGATCGTCGGCCTGCACCACGGCGAACGCGGCGCGGAAGGCGGACAGCACGTACCCGGCGGGGTCGCGCACGTCGGCGCCGGCCGGCGCGATGGCCGCGTCCTCGAACTGGCCGAGCAGGCTCAGGATGACCTCCTGCAGCAGCTCGTCCTTGCTGGCGAACCAGTAGTGCACCAGCCCCTGGGGCAGGCCGGCCTCCTCGGCGATCCGCCGGGTGGTCGCCGCCGCGACCCCCTCGCGGCTCACCACGCGCGCGGCCGCCTCCACCAGCTCGGCCCGCCGCCCGTCGGCGGCGCGCTTGCGGGGCGAGCGCTGCGTTGGCATTAGCCGAGTCTGGCACATATTTTGGTCCATTGACCAAGTCGTCCGCCCAGGACAGACTTTAGGGTCCAGGACGGCATCCGGACCGGCAATGAGGTGACGGCAGTGACCGACGCGCAGCGGTGGGCTGGGCGGCACGTGGTCGTCACCGGCGGCACGAGCGGCATCGGGCTGGCCGTCGCCGCGCTGCTGCTCGACGCCGGCGCTCGGGTAACGGCCGTCGCGGCGGCGGACGCCGGCGAGCCCGAGCGGCTGGCCGCGGCCATCGAGGCGGGCCGCGCCGCGCACGGGCCGGCCGCCGCGCTGGTCACCTGCGCGGCCCTGGCCGGGCCGGGCTACCGCACCGGGCTGACCGGGGCTGGCCTGCGCCGTCACCTGGAGGTCGGCTACCTCGGCACGGTCCACGCCATCCGGCTCGCGCTGCCCGATCTGCTGCGCGCCGAGCGGGCCAGCATCACCTGCGTGGCCTCGGCCGCGGGCTTCCTCGGCGGGACCGGGGCCGGCGCCCGCGGGCCCAGCAAGTTCGCCGTCGGCGGGCTGTGCGAGGCGCTCCGCCAGGAACTGCGCCCGCGCGGCATCACCGTCACCGCGGTCTGCCCGGCCGACGCGGATACGCCGCTGGCCGCCGCGCGGGCCCTGCTGGCCGGGACCGTCGCGGGCCGGGCGCTGGTCGCCCCCGCCACCGATCACGCGATTGCCGGGGCGGCCGCCAGTGCCGCGCGGCCCTGAGGCAAACGGGGGACCTTCCATGCGAAACGTGGAGCATGCCGCCGGCGCCGCCGACAGCGGTGGCGGCGTGGCCGACCGGACCGGGGCGGTGTGCATCATCGGCGCGGGACCGGCGGGCCTGGCCACGGCCCGGGCCCTGCGCGCCCGCGGGCTGGACTACGACCAGGTCGAGCGGCACACCGACGTGGGCGGGATCTGGGACATCGACGCGCCGGGCAGCCCGATGTACGAGGCCGCGCACTTCATCTCCAGCAAGACCATGTCGGCGTTCGGCGGGTTCGGCATGGACGCGGGGTTCCCGGACTACCCCTCGCACCGGCAGGTGCTGGCCTACCTGCGGGGCTTCACCCGGCACTACGGCCTGCGCGACCGGATCGAGTTCGGGGTGTCGGTCGACGGCCTCACCCGCAACGACGACGGGACCTGGACGGTGCGCCGGTCCGACGGGCGGGCCGCGCGCTACCGCGCGGTGGCGTGCTGCTCGGGCGCGCAGTGGACGCCGCGACTGCCGGAACTGCCGGGCTCGTTCGCCGGAAAGATCATGCACAGCTCGGACTACCGGGACCTGGATCAGGTCCGCGGCCAGCGGGTGCTGGTGGTCGGCGGCGGCAACTCGGGCTGCGACATCGTGGTCGACGCCGGCCGGGTGGCGGCCAAGGCCGTGATCAGCATGCGGCGGGGCTACTGGGTGATCCCCAAGCACATCTTCGGGATGCCGGCCGACGTCTTCGCCGAGGGCGGCCCCACCCTGCCGGCCTGGGTCCAGCAGCGGGTCTTCGGCGGCATGCTGCGGCTGCTGTACGGCAAGCCCGAGAAGCTCGGCCTGCAGCGGCCCGATCACAAGCTGTTCGAGACGCACCCGCTGCTGAACAGCAACCTGCCGCTCAGCATCCAGCACGGCGACGTGACCGCCCGCCCCGGCCTGCAGTCCGTCTCGGGGTCCACGGTGACCTTCACCGACGGGACCGCCGACGACTTCGACCTGATCATCTGCGCCACGGGCTACCAGCACACCGTGCCCTACGCCCAGGAGTACTTCGGCGGCGGCCAGCACCCCGACCTGTACCTGACCGCCTTCTCCCGCGAGCACCCCGGCCTGTTCGGGGTCAGCTTCATCGAGACCAACAGCGGCGCGTACCCGCATTTCGACACCGCGGCCCAGATGATCGCCAGCTACCTGGACGACCAGGGCCGCCGCCCCGAGTCGGCCCGCCAGTTCGCGGCGATGATCGCGGACGACCGGCCGGACCTGAGCGGCGGCATCAGCTTCGATCACTCGGCCCGGCACGAGGGCTACGTGGACGCGCACGCGCTGGCCCGCTACCGGGAGACGGTGTTCAAGCGGATGGGCTGGCAGCGGCGCCACGACCCGGCCCCCGAGCCGGCCACGCTGGCCCCGGCCGGCCACCCGCGATGATCGCGGAGTCGGCCCGGGAACTGGCCCGGCTGGTGCGCCGCACCCGGTACGACTTCCGCGGCAAGGTCATCGTCGTCACCGGCGGCGCGGGCGGCATCGGCCGGGCGTTCTGCCGGGTCGCCGCGGCCCGCGGGGCCAGCCTGGTCGTGGTCGACCTGGCGGCGCAGCGGGCCAAGGACCTGGCCGGGCGCCTGGTCGAGTCCGCGGGCGGGCCGGGGCACCTCGCGGTCGGGGCCGACCTGACCGACGTGGCCCAGATCGAGGCCATGCTGGCCCGGGTCGACGAGCACGCCGGGCGCATCGACGTCCTGGTCAACAACACCGGGATGACCAGCAGCGCGCGCTTCGCCGACCGTGACCTGGCCAGCATCGAGCAGGAGTTCACGCTCAACACCCTGTCGCCGCTGTACGTGACCCGGCTCGCGATCCCGCTGCTGGACCGGGCGGCCGACCCGCGGGTCATCACGACGATCTCGCTGGCCGGGATCCTCCCCCAGGCCGAGACGCCGATCTACTGCGCGTCCAAGTTCGGCCTGCGGGGCGCCATGCTGTCGATCGCGCTGGACCTGAGCCGCCGGGGCATCACGGTCAGCTCCGTGCTGCCGTCGGCGACCGACACGCCCATGCTGGCCAGGGAGGCCGTCGAGGGCGGCAACAGCCTCCAGTTCCAGGACCCGCCGCAGACGCCCGGTCACGTGGCCGAGGTCATGATGGCCCTGCTGGACCGGCCGCGGCTCGAGGCCTACCCCAAGCCCCGGGAGTCCTGGCTGGTCCGGGCGGCCATGGCCGTGCCCAGCCTGCTGCCCGTCCTGCTCCCGTTCTTCGAGGGCCGGGGCCGGCAGGGCGAGCAGGAGTACCGCCGCCGGCTGGTCGCCCGCGGCGACGCCGTCGAGGTGGACGGGCGGCTCCAGCTCACCGACTGAGGGCACAATCGTTTCGCCGGGTTGCGGGTCTAACGGGGTGTACGGACCACAAGGAAAGGAACCCACAGATGCGCAAGGCCCGTGTTAGCACCGAGGCAGCCGTCCGCGAGGTCAGCAAGCCCGCCGAGCAGTGGCGCGAGGAGCTGACGCCCATGCAGTACAGCGTCCTGCGCGAGGCGCACACCGAGCGGCCGTTCACCGGCGAGTACGTCAGCAACCACGAGGACGGCTTCTACCACTGCGCCGGCTGCGGAGCGCAGCTGTTCAGCTCGGGCGCCAAGTTCGAGTCCGGCACCGGGTGGCCGAGCTTCGACCAGCCCGCCATCGCCGAGGCGGTGGAACTGCGCGGCGACAACAGCCTGTTCATGCGCCGCACCGAGGTCGTCTGCCGCCGCTGCGGCGGTCACCTGGGTCACGTCTTCAACGACGGCCCGACCCAGACCGGCGAGCGGTACTGCATCAACTCCTGCTCGCTGGCCTTCGAGCCGCGCGGCTGATCACGCGCCCGGCCGGGCTGGTCCACTACCGTGACAGTGCAGCCCAGCCCTGGCCCGCGACGGGAGACGTGATGGGCATACCTGACGACGCCGCCGACCATCAGTGGTCGCAGCAGCACCTCTCGCACTACGTCGAGGGCGACCTGCGCCCCCGCGCCCGCCGCCGCCTGGCCCGGCATGCACTGGGCTGCGCGGACTGCGGGCGCGGCATCCGCGCGATGCGCGCCCTGGTCTACGCGGTGCAGGCGATGGACGGGCACCTGGGCGTGGCCGCGCCCGCCGCGCTCTTCGACCGGGCCCGCCGCGCCGGAGCGGGCCAGCCGGCCGCCCCGCCGGCCCAGTGACGCCCGAGCCCACCGAGGCGGGGCTGCTGGACCGCGCCCGGTCGGGGGACATAGCGGCCTTCGAGGAGCTGTCCGGCGCCTACGCCGACCGCCTGTTCATGCTGCTGCTGCGGCTGCTCGGCGACCCGGACGAGGCCATGGACGTGGCTCAGGAGGTCATGCTGCGGGCCTGGCTCGGCATCACCCGCTTCCAGGGCCGGTCCAGCTACTTCACCTGGCTGTACCGCATCGCGGTGAACGAGGCCAACCGCGCGCTGGACCGGCGGTCCCGCCATCCGGCGGGCGTCTCGATCGGGGCGCGCGAGCTGGACCTGCCCGCCTCGCCCGCGCAGGAGCCCGCCCGGGCGGCCGAGAGCAGTGAGCTGCGCCAGGCCCTCCGCGAGGCCCTGATGCAGCTCCCCCCGCAGCTGCGGACGGCCATCGTGCTGCGCGATGCCGAGGGGCTGTCCACCGAGGAAGCGGCCGAGATCGCGGGCGTCAGCCAGGCCGCGTTCAAGAGCCGCCTGCACCAGGCCCGGCTCCGGGTCCGGGCCGCCATCGGCGACAGCGCCCTGGTCGCCGCGGGCGGGTAAAAACGGCCGGTATTTGCTGAACCTGAGGATCTCGTGCCCCGTTGTAGCAGGCAAGACGCTCGCGGCCGGCACCTCGGTGCCCGGCTGCGGGACCCGGGCCGCCAGCTCAAACCCCCACGGCTGGAGGCCCTGAGCGGCCCTCGCCAGCGCATCCCCCCGCGCTCGCGGGGGCTGCTCTCATGCGTGCGCCGGGCGTCGGCGCGCCCTAGGATCTCGGGTCATGGCTGATGCACTGTTCGAGCATCCACGGCTCGCTCAGGCCTACGACCCGCTCGACCCGGATCGCTCCGATCTGGACGCTTACGCGGCCCTGGTCGAGGAACTCGGGGCCAGGTCCGTCCTGGATATCGGGTGCGGGACGGGGACCTTCGCGTGCCTGCTGGCCGGCCGTGGAATCGAGGTCACCGCGGTAGACCCCGCCGCCGCCTCGCTGGAGGTGGCCCGGGCCAAGCCCGGCGCGGATCAGGTGCGCTGGATCCTGGGCGAGGCGTCCGCGCTGCCGCCGCTCCAGGTCGACCTCGCGACCATGACCGGAAACGTGGCGCAGGTGTTCGTGACCGATGCGGACTGGCAGGCGGTGCTGGACTGCGCCCGGTCCGCCGTTCGGCCCGGCGGGCACCTGGCCTTCGAGACCCGCGACCCGCAGCGCGAGGCGTGGCGGGGATGGGACCGCGAGCACTTCTACGCCCGGGCCGACCTGCCGGGCGGCAGCACGGTCGAGGCGTGGCCGGAAGTCACCGACGTGAGCGGCGCGCTGGTGTCGTTCCGCTCCACGTATACCTTCGGCGACGGCGAGGTCCTGACCTCAGACTCGACGCTGCGCTTCCGCGGGCGCGACGAGGTCGCCGGCTCGCTGGAGGCGGCCGGGTTCGCCGTGGCCGAGGTCCGCGACGCCCCGGACCGGCCGGGCCGCGAGTTCGTCTTCATCGCCCGGCGGTTGTGACGGGCCGGACGGGCCGCGCGGGTCAGCGCTGGCGGCGGTAGGTCAGCGCCACGATGCCGTTGGCGAAGGCCGTGCTGGAGACGAGCTCAAGCGGGCGCGGGCCGGGCAGGTCAGCGAACAGTGACGGCCCGGCGCCGGCCGCGCCGGGGACGATGCCCAGGCGGTACTCGTCGACCAGGTCCAGCCGGGCCAGCGACTGAGCGAACCGGATCCCGCCATGGGCCAGGATCTCCCCGGTGCCCTGCTCGCGGAGCGCGTCCAGCCCCGCCGCGAGGTCGCCGCTGACGATGGTCGTCCCGGCCCAGCGGGCGGCCCGCAGGGTGCCGGAGAAGACTGCTTTGGGAACCCGGTTCATGGCATCGGCGATGCCGCCGGCGGCCGCCGGGAAATACTGTGCCATTTCCTCGTACGTGGCGCGGCCCATGATGTGCACCCCGGCCCGCTCCAGCGAGCCGGTGAGCCATGCCTCATGCGCCGGGTCATCAGGGATGGCCCGGCAGAAGTCGAAGAGGTCGCTGCCCTCCCCGACGACGATTCCGTCGATAGACAGCTCAGTAACCTGCAAGACAACTGGGCGCATAGCGAGCTCCCGCCGGTCGCGCAATCCGGTGCTGGCCCTGCTGGGACCGGAAAGCGCGGCAGGAATCATCGGTGCCGGCCGCGCGGTTAGCTGCGGCCGGGCCCGGGATGCCCGGAACCCGGCCGCAGTCTTGCGTGCGCGCTATTAGCCGGCTCGCCCGCGTCGCGCCTAGTGCCCGGCCTCGTACTTGGCCAGCACGTCGGCCGGAATGCGGCCCCGGTCCGAGACCTTGAGGCCCTGCTCGCGGGCCCACGCCCGGACCTCGGACTGGTCATGCCGGGCCGGGCGCGCGGTGCGCGCCGCCCGCCGCGCGGCATTGACCTTGCGGGCCGCGGCGATATACGGGCTGACCGCCGCGGTCAGCTCGTCCTTGTGGGCCTGGCTCAGGTCGATCTCGTACTCGGATCCACCGATTCCGAACCGCACCGTGCCGGTGGCCTGGCTGCCGTCAATGTCGTCTACAAACAGCACCTGTGTCCGCTGCGCCACTGCCGTGCTCCGCTCTGGTTTTAAGGTATGGCCTTCAGACCTTAAGTCTATAAGATCCGGCGGCCGCGCGGCACGGGCTTTCGTATTCACGCGGGCGGCACGCCCGGCCCGGCCGCCGACGCAATCACGCGCTCAGCGAAGACGCCGGCCGGCTGCGGTAAATTGCGCGTCATGTCACCGACTCCGATACCGGATCCCGGCGAACTGCTGGCCATGATGCCGTTCGCGGTGAGCCTCGGCCTGAGCGTGGACGAAGCGTCACCGGACTGCGTGCGGGCCAGCCTGCCCTTCGCGGCCGGGCTCTGCACCGCCGGCGGCATCCTGCACGGCGGCGCGCTGATGTCGCTGGCCGACACGGCCGGCGCCATCTGCGCCTTCCTCAACCTGCCGGACGGGGCCGGCACGGCCACGGTGGAGTCGAAGACGAACTTCTTCCGCGCCGTCCGCGAGGGCTCGGCCCGCGCCACCGCCCGTCCCCTGCACGTGGGCCGGTCGTTCATCGTCGTGCAGACGAACCTGGAAGACGATCGCGGAAAGTTGGTCGGCCAGACCACTCAGACCCAGGCTGTGCTGGCCCCGCGGGGCACGTAAGTAAGCAGAATCAGTTCCGGGAACTGGCCAGCGCGATCAGTGGAGGGTCGTGAGCATGGCGGGTGACAGTCACGGGACCGCGGCCAGCACCGCTGTGCGCAGCTCCCTGACATCGCGGGAGGTCGCCCTGGCCGCTCTGGCCATGGTCGAGCGTGACGGGCTGGACGGCCTGTCCATGCGCCGGCTGGCCGATGACCTGGGCGTGCAGGCCGCCTCGCTGTACTGGCATGTGCAGAGCAAGGACCATCTGCTCGACCTGATGGCCGGCGAGCTGTTCAGCCCGCTGAGCCTCCCCGTCCCCGCACCGGGCGGCAGCTGGCGGTGCGGGCTGCGGGACGTCTCCGCGGCCTACTACCGCTTCCTGCTCAGCCACCGCGACGCGGACCGCATGGTGAGCGGCCGCTTTGTCCTGACCGGGCATTTAGCGCACCACCTGGAACCGTTCGCCGGCCTGCTGCGGCGCGGCGGCTGCGCTGACACCGACATCGCCTACGGGCTGTATGCGATCGTCATCTAC
The DNA here is from genome assembly GCA_036501025.1 of Streptosporangiaceae bacterium. Lineage (GTDB taxonomy): Bacteria > Actinomycetota > Actinomycetes > Streptosporangiales > Streptosporangiaceae > DASUBV01. The sequence goes on along the minus strand of DASYBB010000039.1, from coordinate 723 downwards.
ATCCAGGCCTTCGTGCTCCAGCAGCAGACGCCACTCCCCGCCGACTCGGCCGCGGGCGCCGCGGAGCTCGCCGCGCTGGCCCGGATCCGCGACGGTCTCCGCCACCTGCCGCCGGAGGAGTTTCCGGTCACGACGGCGCTGGCCGAGCCGCTCACCCACCCCGACATGGAACACCGGTTCTTCTTCGGACTCGGCCTGCTCATTGACGGCCTGACCGCAAAAGCAGCCGGCTGACGGGCCGGCCAGCGGACAAACGTTTGTAACGATCACGAAGTAGAACAACAGCTATCAGCTTGCCGATGACGGCTGATATCGTCATTTTCCGTACGGCGGAATGGCGGCGCGCTGCCGTCCTGGTCACCCCGGCTGACCTGCGCCGCAGCAGAACGGACCTGAATGCCATGACAACTCCCCCGCCGTATGACCCGAACACTGGGCTGCCTTACGGACAGGGCCAGCCGCCCGGGCCACCATACGGGCAGAAGCCCTACGGGCAGCCGGGAAACGGCGAGCCGGGATACGGGCAGCCGGCATACGGGCAGCCGGCTTACGGCCAGCAGGCATACGGGCGGCCGGCTGACGGGCAGCAGGCATACGGCCAGCCGGGATATGGGCAGCAGCCTGGAGTCCCTTACGGCCAGCCGCAGGCGGGAGCACCCTATGGGCCGGCGCCGGGGTCGTACGGCCAGCCGTACGGGCAGCCGCAGCCGGGCAGCTACGGCC
>DASYBB010000038.1:0-40587 GCA_036501025.1 Streptosporangiaceae bacterium | reverse complement strand
ACCGGGGTCCAGTACTTGGAGCGGCGGCTGGTGCCGGGGGGGTAGGCGGCGTCCTCGCGGTCGTAGGAGTGCTTCCAGTCGCCGCTGATCAGCATGGCGGCCGTGTGCGGGGCGTTGCGCAGGGGGTTGTCGTCGCCGTCGTACTCCCCCGCCGCGACCCGGTCGATCTCGGCCCGGATCGAGATCATGGCGTCGCAGAACCGGTCCAGCTCGGCCAGGTCCTCGCTCTCGGTCGGCTCGACCATCAGCGTGCCCGCCACCGGGAACGACAGGGTCGGGGCGTGGAAGCCGTAGTCGATGAGTCGCTTGGCCACGTCCTCGGCGGTCACCCCGGTCCGGGCGGTGAGCGGCCGCAGGTCCAGGATGCACTCGTGCGCGACCAGGCCGCCGCGGCCGGTGTACAGGACCGGGAAGTGCGGGTCCAGCCGCCGGGCCACGTAGTTGGCGGTCAGGATGGCGGCCTGGGTCGCCTCGCGCAGCCCGTCGGCGCCCATCATCGCGATGTAGGCCCACGAGATGGGCAGGATGCCGGCCGAGCCGAACGGCGCCGCCGCGACCGGGCCGACGCCGCCGGACGCGCCCGGCAGGAAGTCAGCCAGGTGGGCGCGGACCGCGACCGGGCCGACGCCGGGGCCGCCGCCGCCGTGCGGGATGCAGAACGTCTTGTGCAGGTTCAGGTGCGAGACGTCGGCGCCGAACTCGGCCGGCCGGGCCAGGCCGACCAGCGCGTTCAGGTTGGCCCCGTCGACGTAGACCTGGCCGCCCGCGTCGTGGACGGCGGCGCAGACCTCGCTGATGGTCTCCTCGAACACGCCGTTGGTGGACGGGTAGGTGACCATGATGGCCGCGACATTGCCCTCGTGCGCGGCCAGCTTGGCCGCCAGGTCGGTCAGGTCGACGGCGCCGTCGGAGCCGCACTTCACGACGACCACCCGCAGGCCGGCCAGCACGGCGGAGGCCGCGTTCGTGCCGTGCGCGGACTCCGGGATGAGGCAGACCGACCGCTGCGGCTCATTGCGGGACCGGTGGTAGGCGCGGATGGCCAGCAGGCCGGCCAGTTCCCCCTGCGAGCCGGCGTTGGGCTGGAGCGACACCGCGTCATAGCCGGTGATCTCGCACAGCGCCGCCTGGAGGCCGGAGATCAGCTCGGCGTAGCCGGCCGCCTGCGCGGCGGGGGCCAGGGGGTGCAGCCCGGCGAACTCGGGCCAGGTGATGGCCTCCATCTCGGCCGCCGCGTTCAGCTTCATCGTGCACGAGCCGAGCGGGATCATCGACCGGTCCAGCGCGATGTCCAGGTCGGCGAGCCGCCGCAGGTAGCGGAGCATGGCCGTCTCGCTGCGGTGCGCGCTGAACACGGGGTGGGTGAGGAACGCGCTCTGCCGGGCCAGGCCCTCGGGGAGGGGGTCCGGGGACGCCGCAGCGGGCAGCGAGACATCCCGGCCGGCCAGCGCGGCCAGGACGGACCGGAGATCGTCCTCGGTGGTGGTCTCGTCGCACGCGACCTGGAGTGCGTCGGGGCCGTCCAGGTGCAGGTTGTACCCGGCGGCGGCGGCCCGGCGCACGGCGCCCTCCGCCGCGCCGGGCATGACCACCCGGACGGTGTCGAAGAAGGGGGCGGGATCCGTTTCGTATCCGAGGGCGTGCAGCGCGCGCGACAGCGCGGTGGCCCGGGCGCGCACCCGGTGCGCGATCGCGGTCAGTCCCTCGGGGCCGTGGTACACGGCGTACATGGCGGCGATGACGGCCAGCAGGACCTGCGCCGTGCAGATGTTGCTGGTCGCCTTCTCGCGCCGGATGTGCTGCTCGCGGGCCTGCAGGGCCAGCCGGTAGGCGGGCTGGCCGTCGGCGTCGAGCGACACCCCGACCAGGCGGCCGGGCAGCTGGCGCTTGAGCGCGTCGCGGACGCAGATGTAGCCGGCGTGCGGGCCGCCGTAGCCCATCGGCACGCCGAACCGCTGGGAGGTGCCGACGGCGATGTCGGCGCCCAGCTCGCCGGGCGGGGTGAGCAGGGTGAGCGCGAGCAGGTCGGCGGCCACGGCGACCTGGGCGCCGGCCGCGTGGGCGGCCTCGATGACGGGCCGGGGGTCGGTGACGGCGCCGGACGCGGCCGGGTACTGCAGCAGCACGCCGAACAGCTCGCCCGCGGGCTGGGCGGCGATGAGCTCGGGCGTCACCGGGGCGGTGACCAGCTCGATGCCGAGCGGCTCGGCGCGGGTGGCCAGCACGGCCAGCGTCTGCGGCAGGCAGCCGGCGTCGGCCAGGAACACGGTGCCCCGGCCGGTGACCCGCCGGGCCAGGGTCATGGCCTCGGCGGCGGCGGTCGCCTCGTCCAGCATGGACGCCCCCGAGACCGGCAGCCCGGTCAGGTCGGCGGTCATGGTCTGGAAGTTGAGCAGCGCCTCCAGGCGGCCCTGCGAGATCTCCGGCTGGTACGGCGTGTAGGCCGTGTACCAGGCCGGGCTCTCCAGCACGTTGCGGCGGATGACGGCCGGGGTGGCGGTGTCGTAGTAGCCCAGGCCGATCATCGAGCGCAGCGGCTGGTTGCGGGCGGCCAGCCGGCGCAGCTCGGCCAGGGCCTGCGCCTCCGACAGCGCCGGGGGCAGGTCCAGCGGCGCGGACGTGGCGATCCGGGCGGGCAGCGCGGCGGCGGTCAGCTCGTCGAGGGAGCCGTAGCCGATGGCGTCGAGCATCCGCCGCTGCTGCGCGGCGGCCGGTCCGATGTGGCGATCGGCAAAGTTCATCTGGAGAGCCTCCCCTAGGTACGCCCGGGCGGTGACCTGCTCTCCCCCTCTGTCGGCCCGCGCGCGGCCCTGCCGGGGAACGCGACTCCAGAGTTGCCCATGCCCGGCCGGTCCCGGGTGCCTGAGAGGTTCCGGGGAGGTTGCCCCTTCGGCGGCCCGCGCTGGCGGCGCGGGATCTCTCCCGGCCGGCATGTTCAGCGCGTACAGCTTACTCGGGCCCGGCGCTAGACGTCGTCCCAGCGGAACACCCGGACCGAGATCACGCTGAGCACCGCGGTCAGGCCGAGCAGGATGCCGATGGCGGGCAGCGCCGCGGCCGGCCCCTCGCCCCGGGCCATCACGTCCTGCATCCCGGTGACCAGGTAGCGCAGCGGCAGGGCGTAGGACACGTCGCGGATCCAGGCGGGCGCGAAGTCCAGCGGGATGAACGCCCCGCCGAGGAACGCCATCGGCAGGATGAGCAGGTTCGCGATGGAGGTGGCCGCCTGCTGGGACTTGGCGAACGAGCCGACCAGCAGGCCGATGGCCATGAACGCGAGCGTCCCGCAGATCACCACGGGGATGGCCATCCACCACGAGGCGGTCAGCTTCAGGCCGAAGTACGGCGTGGTGGCGATGGCCAGGAACACGGCCAGCTGGACCAGGGCGATGGCGACGCTGACCCCGACCCGGGCCAGCACGACCGAGGCGGTGTTGATCGGGGCCAGGCGCAGCCGCCGCAGCAGCTTGTCCTTGCGCCACTGGACCAGGGTGATGGCCGCCCCGAACGTGCCGCCCGAGGCGATGGCCCAGCCCAGCAGGCCGGGGGCCAGGTACTGGATCGCCTTCAGCGACTTGTCCTCGACCTGCGCGGTCTGCAGCCGGTAGGCGGCCCGCCCGCCGGCCGCTGCCTGGTTGGCCTGGTCCACGATCGAGGAGAACACCGACTGGACGACGCCCGCGGTGGTCTGGTCGGCGATCGAGTAGCGGACCTGCAGCGTGCCGCCGCGCTCCTGGACGGCGGCGTCCACCGAGCCCTTGCGGACCTGGGTCAGCGCCGCGGACAGGCTCCGGGCGTGGGTGATGGTGAGCACCTGGCCGAGCTGGCGGGGCGCGGCATCCTGGGCCTGGTCGAGCAGGGTGACCCGGCCGACCTCGACCACGGTCACCTTGGGCGAGCTGGACCCCTTGTAGATCGCGCCGAACAGGACCAGGAACAGCACCGGGATCAGGATGGTGAAGATCAGCGCGCCGCGGTCCCGGGTGAAGCCCAGGAACATGGCCCGGGTCAGGCTGCGCAGGGCGGTCAGGCTCATCGGGCTCATGCCCGGTACTCCCGTCCGGTCAGGGAGAGGAACACGTCCTCCAGGGTGGCGCCGGAGACCCGCAGCCCGGCCAGGGCGCCGCGGTCGGCCAGCCCGGCCAGCACCGGGGCCGGCTCGCGGGTGGCGATGGTGAGCGACACCCCGTCGTCGCGGACGTCGTCCGGCCCGCCGCCGGCCCGCGCGGCCAGGCCCGCCGCCTGCCCGGCGTCCAGCAGGCCGGACTCCACGCTGATCCGGGTCGGGCTGTCCAGCCCGCGGACCAGGGCGGCGGGCGGCCCGGACTGCAGGATCTGGCCGTGGTCCATGATGGCGACCCGGTCGCACAGGGTCTCGGCCTCGTCCATGTGGTGGGTGGTCAGCACCACGGTGCGGCCGCTGGTGTTGATCTGCCGCAGCAGGTCCCACAGGTTGCGCCGGGCCTGCGGGTCCAGCGCGCCGGTTGGCTCGTCGAGGAACACCAGCTCGGGGTCGTGCACGAGCGCGCAGGCGATGGACAGCCGCTGGGCCTGCCCGCCGGACAGCTTCTCGGCCCGGGTCGCGGCCTGCTCGGTGAGTCCGACCACGCCCAGCATCTCGTCCGCGCGGGCCGTGCCCACCCCGTACAGCGAGGCGAACGTCCGGATCTGCTCGCTGGCGGTCAGCCGCTCGAAGAACGAGGAGGCCTGCAGCTGGACGCCGATCCGCGGCAGCAGGGCCGGGTTGCGGGGCCAGGGCGGCTGGCCGAGCACGGTGACCGATCCCCCGTCGGCCTCCCGCAGCCCCTCGACGATCTCCAGCGTGGTGGTCTTGCCCGCCCCGTTGGGCCCGAGGATGGCGAAGAACTCCCCCGGCTCGACGTCGAAGCTGATCCCGTCGACGGCCGCCAGGCGGCCGTAGGACTTGCGCAGTTCCCGGACGGAAATGATCGCTGGCACGGCCAGAACCCTAACACGATATAACGTGTGAATTCGGGGCTCAACCTGATTGCTGATGCCGGTGCCGCGGGGCCGGAGGTCGAACCCCCGGCCCCGCGGCGGAGCGGCTGGTGCTCAGCGGCCGACCTCGGCGGCGACGGCTGCCTCCTCGACCTGCGCGGTGACGGTCTGCCGCGGCTGGGCCGGCTGACCCGGCTGGTCCGGCGCGGCGCGGGGCAGCCGGCGCAGGGCCACGTAGCTGACCACGACGCCGAGCAGGACCAGGGCGACGGTGAAGGCCAGGCCCGCGTGGTAGCCGGTCAGGAACGACGCGGACGCGCTGTGGCCGTGCCGCAGGGCGGCGCCCTGCTGCGACCGCAGCACGGCGCCGATCAGGGTGATGCCGAGCAGCCCGGCCACCTCGCGGGAGGCGTTCAGCAGCGCGGCGGCCACGCCCGACCGGGCGGGCGGCATGGCGTGCAGCACGGCGTTGGTCAGCGGCACCTGCATGAGGCCGCCGCCCGCGCCGAACAGCAGGAACCCGGGCATCAGGCTGGCGAAGCTGGCGCCGGCCCCGAGGCGGCCGAACAGCACCAGGCCGACGGCCATGATCAGCATGCCGAGCGCGACGGTCCGGTGCGGCCGCAGCCGGGCCGCGATGGGCGGGGCGATGGCCGCCGAGGCGATGAGCAGGACCGCCATGGGCACGAACGCCAGGCCGGCCTTCGTCGGGGAGAAGCCGAGGATGTTCTGGAGGTAGAGCGAGGTGAAGAAGTAGATCCCGAACACCCCGAACGCCCACAGCATCATGGTCACCGTCCCGCCGCTGAACACGCGCGAGCGGAACAGGGACAGGTTGACCATGGGGGCCGCGCTGCGCGACTCGGCCAGCGCGAACAGCCCGGCCGCCACCGCGCTGACCGCGAACGAGCCGAGGATCAGGCCCGACGTCCAGCCCTTGTCGTGCCCCTCGATCAGCGCGTAGGTCAGCGCGAACAGCATCACCGCCGAGGTCACCAGGCCGGGCAGGTCCAGCCGCCGCGCGGCGCTGGTGTCCCGCGACTCCGCCACGGTGACCAGGGCCAGGACGCCGGTGATGACGCCGACCGGCACGTTGATGAAGAAGATCCAGCCCCAGTGGAAGTGCTGGCTGATGAAGCCGCCGATCAGCGGGCCGGCCGCGAGCGCGGCGGCGCCGATGGCCGTCCACGCGCCGATGGCCGTGGCCCGCTCGCGCAGGTTGTCGAAGGTCGCGACCAGGATGGCCAGCGTGGTCGGGACCAGCAGCGCGGCCCCGAGGCCCTGAGCCAGCCGGAAGCCGATCAGCTCCGCGCCGCTCCCGGCCAGGCCGGCGCCCAGCGAGGCCAGGGTGAACACCGACAGCCCGGCCAGGAACATCCGGCGGCGGCCGAAGACGTCGGCCAGCCGGCCGCCGGCCAGCAGCAGCCCGGCGAACACCAGGATGTAGCTGCTGACCACCCACTCCAGGCCGGCCACCGACAGGTGCAGGTCGCGCTGGATGGTCGGGATCGCGACGTTCGTCACGTTGTTGTCGAGATAGGTCATGAAGGTGGCCAGGCTCACCGCCACGAGGGCCCACCAGCGTCTGGGCATCTGCCCGCTCCTCACGTACGCCGTAACTGTACATCGGTCTTGTACGTCGTAACTGTACGCCGTACATCTCTCGCTAACTCTGGCTTGTACGATGTACAGTTGTCAAGTCATGGCAACCACGAAGCACCCCCCGCAGGCCGCGGCCAAGCTCAGCAAGGCGGCCGTCGTCGATCGCGCCCTGGCCCTCGCCGACGAGCTGGGCCTGGAGGCCCTCACCATCCGGCGCCTGGCCCAGGAGCTGGGCGTCACGCCGATGGCGCTGTACTGGCACTTCCGCAGCAAGGAAGAGCTGCTGGCCGCGCTGGGCGACCGGGTCTGGGCCCAGATCGACATCGACATCGACCCGGCCGCGGACTGGCCGGCCCAGCTGCGCGGCGAGCTGGAGTCGCTGGTGGCGGTGCTGCGCGCGCACCGCAGCGCGTCCCAGCTCCTGCTGGCGGGCGAGAAGATGCACTCCGAGGCCTCGATCTCGGCCACCGAGACGGCCCTGGCCGTGCTGCGGCGCGGCGGGTTCAGCCCCGAGCAGGCCAGCGAGATCGCCCGCAGCGCGATGTGGACCGCGCTGACGCTGGTGATGAGCGAGCCGGGCTACAACCCGGCCGGGACCACGGAAGAGCGGACCGAGGTGCTGCGGCAGAACCGGATCCGGCTGGCGATGCTGCCCCCGGACCGGTTCCCGTGCGTGGTCGAGGCGGCCGGGCCGCTGACCGCCTGCGACGATCCCGACTTTCACTACCAGTTCGGGATCGACGTGTTCATCGCGGGCGTCGTCGCCGTCGCGGCGAGCCCGCGGACTCCCCCGGCCAGCGCAGGCAGCTAGCCGGGCGCGCGGCCAGCCCGCCTCGGGGCCAGCCGGCCCCGGAGGCTAGCCGGTCTTGCGGACGCGGCGGCGGGTCAGCTCGTCGGCCGCGCGGAGCGGGTCGGCGTCATCGGCGTCGCTGTGGGCGCGCTCGGCGGGCATGTCGGCCAGCGTGCCCTCGACCTCGCGCCAGACCCGGCCGAGCGCGATGCCGAACACGCCCTGGCCGCCCTGGAGCAGGTCCACGACCTCGTCGGGCGAGGTGCACTCGTACACGCTGACCCCGTCGCTCATCAGCGTGACCTGGGCCAGGTCGGTGGTGCCCTGGTCGTGCAGGTGCTCGACGGCGGTCCGGATCTGCTGCAGCGAGATCCCGGTGTCCAGCAGCCGCTTGACCACCTTGAGGACCAGGATGTCCCGGAATCCGTACAGCCGCTGGGAGCCGGAGCCCGCGGCGGCCCGGACGCTCGGCTGCACCAGCCCGGTGCGCGCCCAGTAATCCAGCTGCCGGTAGGTGATCCCGGCCGCGGCGCAGGCCGTCGGGCCGCGATAGCCGATGCCGTCGGGATCCGCTACGACCTGGTTGCCGAACAGCAGTCCCTGCTCGCCGGCTTCCTGGACGGCGACGCTGTACGCGCTAGCACTGCGCGCACTCTGCGCGGGCTCCTCGCCCCTCGATACCGCCACGCCCACCTCCGGCCCAGTTCGTCCTGGGTACACACTTCGCACCGTAGGACCATGGCGCCGAGTCCGTCAACGACCGGGCACGGCGCGTCGCGAGAGATCGTTTTTGCCCGAGATCGTCAGGTAGAACGACCGAAATCTTCCGGCGAGATCGTGTCCAGGAACTCCCGGAACTTCTCGACCTCATCTTCCTGCTCGTCGGGGATGGCCACCCCGGCCTCGTCCAGGATCTCGTCGCTGGCGAAGATCGTGGCCCCGGTCCGCAGCGCGAGGGCGATGGAGTCAGACGGCCGGGCGCTGACCTCCTTGCCGTTGGAGAAGATCAGGTCCGCGAAGAAAATCCCGTCCCGCAGCGCCGTGATGTTCACCGTCGTCAGCCGGATGTCCAGGGCCGCGAGCACATCACGCATCAGGTCATGGGTCAGCGGCCGCTGCGGGACCATGCCGTTCTGCGCGAACGCGATCGCCGTCGCCTCCATCGGGCCGATCCAGATCGGCAGGTACCGCTCCCCCTGCACCTCCTTCAGCAGGACGATGGGGTTGTTCGTAGGCATCTCAACCCGGACGCCGACGACCTCCATCTGCCTCACAGCAGCTCCGTCCTCGCACGCGCCTCATGCGCGGCCCTCAGTGGCCATCCCTGCTTACTGCCATTCCCCTTGCACTGGCAGGCACTCCCTTTGTCAAAGTACACCCGGTATCGCTGGGCGCACGCTGATGCCCCGGGGCCGCCGCCGCAGGTCCGGCTCACGCGCTCGCGCCCCGGGCGCCCCGGCCCGCCTCCGGCGGGGCCTGCGGGGCCTGCGGGCGCGGCGCGGCCGCGGGCGCGGACAGGCCCGCCTCGGCCAGCGCGCCCTCGATCAGGGCCTGGTGCAGCCGCACGGCCAGCGCCGCGAGCTCGCCGGCCGTCTGGCCGGCCTGCTCCCGGGCGCCGGGGCCGCGCTGCTTGAGGATCGGCGCCACGACGCCCTCGATCAGCGCCGTCTCGCGGTCCACGGTGGCCTGGATGGCGCGCAGGTGCCGGGGCTGGACGCCGTAGCCGCCCAGCGCGGCCGCGGTGGCGGCCACCTCCAGCGCGTCCGGCCCGTACAGGCGGCCCGCCTTGCGCAGCAGCCCGAACGACTCCAGCTCGGTCAGCTGCGGCTCGGTGATGCCGGCCCGGTCGAGCAGCTCCCGGCGGGTCAGCAGCGGTCCGGGGCCGCGCGGGCCCGGCCCGCGCGGGCCAGGGACGCCCGTGGCGCCGGGGACTCCGGGCCGCGGGCCGGCGGCGCCGGCGTCAGCCTCCTCCGGGGCAGCCGGGTCGCCGCGGCCGAGCCGCTCCTTGATCACCCGCAGCGGCAGGTACTGGTCCCGCTGGGCGGTCAGGATGAACCGGAGCCGCTGCACGTCAGCGGCGTCGAACCGGCGGTAGCCGGACGGCGCGCGGGCGGGCTCGATGAGGCCCTCGCCCTCCAGGAACCTGATCTTGGAGTGGCTGATGTCCGGGAACTCGGCGCGGAGCTGGGCCAGCACTGCGCTGATGCTGAGGTAACCCCGGGCGGGCTGAGCGCTCATCCCCCGACCCGCGAGCCTCCGCCGCCGTGCTCCGCCTGGGACCGGGGGCCGAGCAGGAAGACCAGCCGGAACTTGCCGATCTGGACCTCGTCGCCGCCGCTCAGGCCGGTCTCCTCGATGCGCTCGCGGTTCACGTAGGTGCCGTTCAGGCTGCCGACGTCGCGGACGGTGAACCGGCCGCCGCTGCGGTAGAACTCGGCGTGCCGCCGGGAGACCGTGACGTCGTCGAGGAAGATGTCGCTGTCGGGGTGCCGCCCGACCAGGGTCAGGTCCGCGTCCAGCAGGAACCGGCTGCCCGCGTTGGGCCCGCGCCGGACCACCAGCAGCGCCGTGCCGGAGGGGAGGGCGTCAAGGGCCGCGGAATCGGCATCGGACTCGTCGCCGAACTCGTCCCCGAGCTCGCTGCCGCCCAGGGAGATCGTGGAGGTGGTGTCGGCGGCGCGGTCGCCGTGCCCGCGGAGCAGCGGCGTGCCGCACTGCGCGCAGAAGCGCGCGCCCTCCGGGTTCGGCTCACCGCACCCGGTGCAGTACACACTCGGCATCTGCTGCCCTGGCCTCCCACTCATCAGGGGGGCGGCCGCCGCGGCCAGCCCCGTCCCGGCACCGCTACGGGCGAACTCCGGTGGCGGACTCAACGGTACCGGCGCCGGGCCGGCCCGGTCCAACCGCCACGCACGCCGGACGGCCCGGGGCTCGCGTTCCCCGGCGGGACCGCGCACGCGCGTGTCCGCCCGGGCATCCCCGCGACGCCTCCGCCACATCCCGGCTGCACCTCCGACGCACCGTAACGCCCAAGCAATCACCACCGATAACCGAGCGACGAACGAGATTCTCTCACGCCAGGAGGCCTGCGCGTCCATAGTATGTCGCCGGGACCCGGCCCGGCCGGCCCCGGCGGACCGCAAAACCGCAGGCAACGGCCCGTAGGGCCGCAAAGTCAGCCGTCCGCGCGCTGCACCACCGCGGCCCACTCGTCCAGCAGCGCGGCCGCGTCGTCCAGGGCGTCGCCCTCGGCCCACAGGTGCGTGACGGCCTCGGAGGGATCGGGCAGGACCAGGATCCAGCCGCGGCCCGGCTCGATGACGCGGACCCCGTCGGTGGTGTCGATCTCCCGGTCGCCCGCCGCCTCGACTACGGTCCGCATCACCATCCCCTTGGCCACCCAGGGCGTCGGGATCGAGCGCTTGAGCAGGTGCGCGTCGGGGATCCGGTCCTCGATCTGGCTGAGCGTCAGCCGGGTCCGGGCGACCAGGCCGAGCAGCCGCGCGAACGCGGCGATGCCGTCGATGGACCGGGAGAACTCGGGCACGACGAAGCCGGCCCGGCCGTCCCCGGCGAAGATCACCTCATCCCGCGCCGCAGCCCCGTACAGGCCGTGCAGGGCCGTGGGCGTCCAGTCGATCGCCACCCCGTGGAACCGGCCGACCTGCTCGGCGACCCGGGTCGTGGTGACCGGCAGCGCGGCCCGGCCGCCGCGCCGCTCCGCCGCGACCAGGTCCAGCACGACCAGCAGGGCGCGGTCGTCGCTGACCAGCGCGCCCTTGTCGTCGACCAGCGTCAGCCGCTCGCCGACCGGGTCGAACCGGACGCCGAAGTCGGCCCGCGAGGAGGAGACCAGCTCGCTGAGCCGCTGCAGCCCGGCCCGGGTCTGGGCCAGCGTCTGGGTCGGCGCCGACTCGTCCAGCCGGTTGTTGACGGTGAGCACGTCGACGCCGACCCGGCCGAGCAGGCCCGGCAGGACGAGGGACGCGGTGCCGCCCGCGCAGTCGGCGACCACCTTGAGCTCGGCCTCGCGCACGCCTGAGATGTCGACGCAGCGCAGCAGTTCGTCGAGGTAGGACTCAATGATCCGGGACGGGTAGGTGAGGCCGGCAATCTCGCCGGGGAAGGCGCGCCGGAACTCCTGGCGCGAGTAGACGCGCTCCAGCTTGCGCTGCGCCGACTGGGACAGGTCCACGCCCCGGGAGTCCATGAAGATGATGTCGATCGACTCCGGGTCGTCCGGGGTGGTGCGCAGCGCGATCCCGCCCGCGCAGTCGCCGCGCGCGGTCTCGAACCGGGCCACCGGCATCGGCTGGGCCTCCAGGTCGACCACGTTGATGCCGCTGGCGTTCAGCGCGCCGTGCACCGCGCGCTTCAGGGCGCGGGCGGCGCGGGACACGTCCCTTGAGGTGGTCACCGTGCTGCCCTTGCGCAGCGTGGTCGCCCACGCGCTGGCCAGCCGGACGCACAGCTCGGGCGTTATCTCGACGTTGACCAGGCCGGAGACGCCGGCCGGGCCGAACATGGTGCGCTGGCCGCGGGATTCCCAGATGACGCTGGCGTTCACGACCGCGCCGGCCTCGATGGTCTTGAACGGGTAGACCTTGATCCCGGCCGATACATAGGCGTCGGGCTCGATGACGCACTCGTCGCCGATGACCGCGCCCTCCTCGATCCGGGCCGCCCCCATCACGTCGGATTTCTTCCCGATGACGCACCCGCGCAGCGTCACGCCGCGGCCCACGTAGACGTTGTTGTGGACGACGGCGCGGTGCAGGAAGGCGCCCTCCTTGACGATGACGTTGCTGCCGACCACGGTGTACTCGCGCAGCTGGGCCCCGGCTTCGATCTTGGCGTAGTCGCCGACGCAGACCGGGCCGCTCAGCACCGCGTCCGGGTCGACCTCGGCGCCCTCGGCCACCCACACGCCGGGCGACACCTCGAAGCCGTCGATGTCGGCCCGGACCCGCCTCGACAGCACGTCGGCCTGGGCCTTCAGGTAGCTCTCGTGGGTGCCCACGTCCTCCCAGTAGCCGTCGGCGACCCAGCCGAACAGCGGCGCGCCGCGCTCCAGCAGGCGCGGGAAGACCTCGCCCGACCAGTCCACCGACTCGCCCGCCGGGACCTCGTCCAGGACCTCGGGCTCCATCACGTAGATGCCGGTGTTGACCGTGTCGGAGAAGACCTGGCCCCAGGTCGGCTTCTCCAGGAACCGCTGGATCCGGCCGTCCTCGCCGGGGATGACGATGCCGAACTCCAGCGGGTCGGGGACCCGGGTCAGCGCGACCGTGACCAGCGCGCCGTTGTCCTTGTGGAAGGCGACCAGCTGGGACAGGTCGATGTCGGTCAGCGCGTCGCCGGAGATGACCAGGAACGGCTCGTCCCGCAGCGCGTCGGCCGCGTTCTTCACGCTCCCGGCCGTGCCCAGCGGCGTCTCCTCGGTGGCGTACTGCAGCCGCATGCCGAAGTCCTCGCCGTCGCCGAAGTAGTTGCGCACCAGCGAGGCCAGGAACTGGACGGTGACGACGGTCTCCTCGAAGCCGTGCTGGCGCAGCAGGCGCAGCACGTGCTCCATGATCGGCCGGTTGACCACCGGCAGCATCGGCTTGGGCTGGTTGGCTGTCATCGGGCGCAGCCGGGTCCCCTCGCCGCCCGCCATCACCACTGCCTTCACCGCTGCGCAGCGCTCCCTTCGCCCCGGTCGCCGCCCTCGGCCGCCCCGCCCGCGTCATCGCCGGGCGGCCCGGCCGCGAGCAGTGCCCTGGCCTGCACGATGTAGAGCAGCCCGGCGCACCAGTACAGGGCGCTGCCCCAGATCGCGAAGGCCCAGCCCGCCACCCGGGCCGTCTCGGCGTAGCTGGTCGCGTGCGCGCCCAGGAACAGCAGCGGGAACGCGTACAGCAGGCACGCGGTGGCCGCCTTGCCGACGAAGCTGACCTGCAGCGCGCCCCAGCCGCGGCGGCGCAGCAGCCACAGCATGCCGCCCAGCATGACCTCCCGCGCGGCGAGCGCGGCGACCAGCCACCACGGGATGATCCCCCGCACGGCCAGGGCCACCACGGTGGCCACGATGTAGAGCCGGTCGGCCGCCGGGTCCAGCAGCTGGCCCAGGCGGCTCTGCTGGTTGAGCGCGCGGGCGATCTTGCCGTCCAGCCAGTCGGACGCGCTCGAGGCGATCAGCAGGCCGACCGCCCACCAGTCGGCGGTCGAGCTGCGCGGGCCCAGGACCAGCCACAAGAACACCGGCACGCCGAGCAGCCGGGCCATGCTGATCGCGTTGGGGATGGTCCAGATCCGGCCCATGGGGTCAGGCTCAGTGACCTCGGCGACTCCGGTCACTTGCCCTGGCTGCATGCTCATGGCCCTTCCACCCGCGTGCTCGAAGGTTACCGCCCGGCCCGGGCGGCGGGCCGCGACAGGTCCGCCGCCCGCCCCCGGCGGGGCGGGCGCGCCGCCGCGCCGACTACGGGTGGTATTCCTCCTGGAGGCCGGTGATCCGGGTCAGCGGCCCGGAGACCAGGAAGATCCTCGTCCCGGTGTCCCCGGCCAGGTAGGCGGCCAGCTGGCTCTCGGTGATGGCCTTGGGCGACATCGTGGCCAGGGAGAAAGTGACGACGGACGCGCCTGCGATGACCTGGCCGCTCGCGCGGGCCGCGGCGACATCGTAGTGCGAGTCGTCGGGACCGCCGCAGACCAGCTTCGCGGGATTGCCGGTCACGGTCAGCCCGCCCGCGGTCCCGGCCGTGACCGTCGTGAGGTGCAGGTAGGCACGGGTGGCCAGCGCGGCGCAGGCCGAGGCGCCGGCCGCCGGCGCCGGGACCGCGGCGGAGCTGCCAGCGGGCGCGGCCGGGGCCGGGGGGGCCGACGTGCCCGGGGCAGAGGTGGCCGGAGCGGACGTGGCCGGCACTGCGGCGGCCGTCCGCGGCGGCTGGCTCGGCGTGGCCGGAGCAGCCGCGGCCGGGGTGCTCACGCCGCCTCCGGCGTCGTGCCCGGCCGGCCCGCAGGCGGCCGCCAGGACTGCCGTCCCGGCCAGGGCGGCGCAGGCCAGCACCGGCTGGCGGAACATCGCGGGTCGGCGGCGGGGCATGCGGAAGGCCCGCGCGGCGGGCCGGATCCGAGTCACGGACCTATGACGACCCGGCCCAGCCGACGGTTGTCCCGAATGTCCGCCGGGCCGGGGACCGGCCGACGACCGGGACCAGGCGAGCGGGAGCACGCGGGCAGCCGAGAACAGACGGGCGGAAACACGCGGGCAGCCCGGGCAAGGCGGCGGGCGGGGACGGTCCCGGCCGGCCAGTCTGCACCGCCGCGCCTGCCGAAAGCGAGCAGACTGGGCCGATGAGGACTGGGCCGATGAGGACTGGGCCGAACAGGACCGGGCCGGACCGGCTGCACCGCGGCCCGGCCGCGGCGCTCACCCTGCTGGCCGCGTCGGCCGTGCTGGCCGCCTGCAGCAGCGGCGCCCCGGCGCCCCGCTCCACGCCGAGCTCCGGCGCCAGCTCCCTCCCGCCCGCGGCCCCCAGCTCAGCGGCCGCCCCGTCCGCGCCGGCCGCGGCCACCGCCGGCTGGCCGGCCTATCACGCCAACGCGGCCCGGACCGGCGCCGTGGCCGGCCTCCCGGCGGCCGGCCCGCTGGCGCTGGCCTGGACCCGCCGCCTCGGCGCCGCCGTGTACGGGCAGCCGCTGGTCATCGGCGGCACGGTGATCGCCGCAACCGAGGCCAGCCAGGTCTACGGGCTGAGCCGGGCTACCGGGCGGATCTTGTGGAGCACCCGGATCGGGACCGGCCGGCCCATCCCGCTGTCGGCTCAGCCGTGCGGCGACATCGACCCGCTCGGGATCACCGGCACGCCCGTCTACGACCCGGCCACCGGCCTGGTCTACGCGGTCGCGGAGGGGAACGGCGCCGTGATGACGCTCGCCGGGATCCGGGTCAGCGACGGCCGCCTGGCGCTCAGCCGCCGCATTCCCGCGCCCGACCATGAGCAGGCCTATGACCAGCAGCGCGGAGCCCTGGCCCTGGCCGACGGCCGGATCTACATCACCTTCGGCGGCCATTTCGGCGACTGCGGCCCGTACCGCGGCTCGATCGCCGCCGTCCCGGCGGCCGGGAACGGCCCGATCCTGTCCTACGTGATCCCGACCCGGGCGCAGGCCGGGATCTGGGCGCCGGGCGGCCCGGTCGTCGGTCCGGACGGCACCATCTACGTCGCGTCCGGCAACGGCGCCGCGCGCCGGCCGCCGTTCGACGGCAGCGACTCGGTCATCGCGCTCACGCCGCAGCTGCGCCGGACGGGCGTGTTCGCCCCCGGCCGCTGGGCGCAGGACAACGCCGATGACCTCGACCTGGGCTCGATGTCCCCGGCGCTGCTGCCCGGCGGCGAGATCCTCCAGGTCGGCAAGAGCGGTACCGGCTACCTGCTGCGGGCCGGCGAGCTCGGCGGCGTCGGCGGCCAGGTCGCCAGCGCCCCGGTCTGCGCGGCCTTCGGCGGCGCCGCCGTCACCGCCGCCGCCGTCTACGTGCCGTGCTACCCGGGCGGCCTGGCCGCGGTCAGCGTGGCCGGGCACCGGATCCGGGTGCTGTGGCGCGGCCCGCCGACGGCCAGCGGCTCGCCCACCGTGGGCGGCGATGCGGTCTGGGTCGCGGACTGGAACTCCGGCGTCCTGTACGAGCTCGGCGAGTCCGGGGGCCGGGTCCAGGCGCGCATCGCGCTGGGCGCCGCGCTCCCCCACTTCGTGTCGCCGGCCCTGTCCGGCGGCCTGGTCCTCGTCGGGACCCTCAGCGGCGTCGTTGCCGTCTCCGGCGCCTAGGGCAGCGGGTCCAGGCCGGCGGCGGTGAGCACGTATGCCGGGCCGTCCAGGGCCGGGTCGGTGACCAGCTCGGTGACGGCCCGGCCGACCCGCTCGGCCTCCAGGACCGGCCCGCGGGCGGCCACGAACGCGGCCGGGTCGACGCCCTGGCGGGCCGCGTAGGCGGCCACCGCGGCCGCGCCCAGGCCGGTGTCCGGCGTCAGGTCGGGCAGCACCGCGGTGAACCGGATGCCGAGGCCGGCCCGCTCCGACTCGCCCGCGGCGTACGCGGTCATGAACCGGATCGTCGCCTTGGCCCCGGCGTACCCGCCGCTCAGCGGCGAGCCGAACCGGGCCGCGCCGCTGGAGAACGCCACCACCACGCTGCCCGGGTCGAGCGGGGCGGTCAGCGCCTCGCGGGTCCAGTGGAACACCTGCTGCACGTCGACGGCCCAGTTGCGGCTGAACGACTCCCACGTCTGCCGGTGCAGCGGCCGCGAAAGCGGGCTCGCCCCGGCGTTCAGGACCAGGACCGCGGGCCGGAACTGGTCCAGCAGCTGCGCGGCGGACACCGGGTCCGCCGCGTCGGCCACGACCGGCACGAAACAAGGCCCGAGCTGCTCGCGTGCCTCCGCGAGCTGGCCGCCGCTGCGGGCCACTCCGGCGACGGTCGCGCCGGCCCGGACCAGGGCGGCGGCGGTGGCCCGGCCGAAGCCCCGGCTGGCCCCCGTGACCAGGGCGGATGTTCCGGACAGCGGGGCGGTATCGGTGGCTGGCATGCTGGCTCCCCTCACGGCGGCGCGGGAAGCGGATCTTCCGCGCTCACCGGTACCGATCCGGGCCGCGGCCCGGACTCATCGCGGCCGGCGCGGTGCCTGCCGATGAGCGGTGCCTGCCGATGAGCGGTGCCTGCCGATGAGTCGCGCCGCGACCGATGAGTTCTGGCCCCCGCCGGGATCTGTCCTGGTGACGGCGCGCGCCCGCGCGCCGCGGCGAGCGCCGGGAGAGCGTCATGTCCATCACGGTCAGCGAGCGGCCCGGTCATGCGGAGCCGGGGCAGGAGGACTTCGCGCGGCTGGCCGAGCCGTTTCGGGCCGAGCTGCTGGCTCACTGCTACCGCATGCTCGGCTCGCTGCACGACGCCGAGGACCAGGTGCAGGAGACGCTCCTGCGGGCGTGGCGGTCGTTCGGCGCCTTCGAGGGCCGGGCGTCGCTGCGGACCTGGCTGTACCGCATCGCGACCAACGCGTGCCTGCGGGCGCTGGAGACCCGCGCCCGGCGGCCGCTGCCGTCCGGCCTCGGCGGGCCGGCCAGCGACCCGGACGGGCCGTTCGCCGGCCCGGCCGCCGAGGTCACGGCGCAGGAGGTCACGTGGCTGGAGCCGTTCCCGGACGCGCGGCTGCCGCGCGGCGGGCCGGCCGATCCCGCCTCGATCGTCGCGGCCCGCGCGGACACAAGGCTGGCCCTGATCGCCGCGCTCCAGTACCTGCCCGCCCGGCAGCGCGCCGTGCTGCTGCTGCGCGACGTGCTGGGCTGGCGCGCGGCCGAGGTCGCCGGGCTGCTCGGCACCTCGACGGCGGCGGTCAACAGCATGCTGCAGCGCGCCCGGGCGCAGCTGGGCGACGCGGCCCCGGCCCGGGACCAGATCCGCGAGCCGGCCGACCCGCGGGACCGGGACCTGGTCGGCCGGTACGCGGCTGCCTTCGCCGACGCCGACGTGGCGGGCCTGATGCGGCTGCTCACGGCCGACGCCGTGTTCGAGATGCCGCCCCAGCCGATGTGGCTGGCCGGGCGCGCGGCGGTCGGGGCGTTCCTGGGCCGGCGGGTGCTGGGCGAGCCGGGCCGGTTCCGGCTCGTCCCGGCGCCGGCCAACGGGCAGCCGGGCCTGGCCACGTACCTGCGCGGCCCCGGCGGCGCCTTTGAAGCCGAGGCCCTGCAGGTGCTCACGATCCGCGGCGGGCGAGTCGCCCGGATCACCGCGTTTCGTGATCCCGGGCTGTTCGCCGGGTTCGGGCTGCCGGCTACGACCGGCGGGTGAGGGCGCGGCGCCAGTACATGGAGTAGCGGTAGTGCAGGCCACGGGTCAGGCTGTCGCCGACCCGGTAGACGGTCGTGCTGCCGTTGACGAGCTCCCAGCCGGCCCCGGCGTACTGTGCCATCAGCTCGTTGACCTTCTCGTTGTCGTCGTCGGCCCAGGTCAGGCGGTACTCCCAGTCAGCGGCCATGCATGCCTCCAGCGTCGGTAGCTGTCACGAAAGTAGCTGAGGGAGGATGTGCAGCTCCAGGTCGGCGGGCGCGGCGGCCAGGTCGCGCAGCACCGGGAACCGGCCGGGGCGGCCGGCCGCGCTGCGGGCCAGCACCATCTCCGACACCCGGTGCTGGCGGGCGTAGGCGGCCAGCACCGCGGGCGGGCTGGTCCCGGCCAGCACGGCCAGCTCCCCGCCGAGCTGGGCGGCCAGCTCGGCGTAGCCCGCGACCAGCGCGGCCCCCTCCCCGTCGGGGAGGACGACCGCGGCCAGGAACCGGCCGTCGACCTGCGCGGCCAGCGCGGCGGCCCGGCGGATCAGGTCCTCCATGCCGGGCCGGGGCGCGACGCAGGCCAGCACGCACGGCGGCCGCTCGTCGTCGCTGTCGGCCCGGCGCCGGTCATCGGCCCGGTAGGCGGCCAGCCGGCGGTCCCCGTGCTCGGCCACGATGCGGAACGCGCGCTCGCGGCGGGCGGCCAGTTCCGCCGGGTCGTAGTCGGCGGCCAGGGCGGCCTCGACCTGGTCGGCCGGGACGATCTCGCCGCGGCGGACCCGGTCGATCAGGGCGGACGGGGCGACGTCGACGAGCTCGATCTCGTCGGCCAGCGCGAGCAGCGCGGCCTCGTCCAGGTCGTCCTCGCCGGCCACGCCGCTGAGGTGGGCGGTGGCGACGACGGCGATCCCGGCGTCGGCCAGGCGCCGGCCGGCCGCCAGCCGGCTCTCCCCGGCCGGGGTCAGGCCGGTCAGCTCGTCCAGGAAGGCCACCTCGGGGCGCCGGGCCGCGATGGCCGCGATGTCGGGGCTGGCGCCGCCGCCGATGACGGGCAGCTCGTCGAGCAGCGCGCTGACGCCCTCGCGGCCGCGCGGCTCGACGCCGGCCACGAGCACGTCGGTGCCGCGGGACTTACGGCGCAGGGCCTCGCCCAGCATGGCCGTGGTCGTCCCGCAGCCCCGGGCGTAGCCGAGGTAGACGCGGACCTGCGCGCGACGCGGGCGGCCGGCGCCGGCGCGGCCGGGCGCGGGGCCGGTCCCGCTGCCGGTCCCGGCCTTGTCCGGGCCGGTGGCCGCCCCGGCGGATGGCCCTTCAGCGGGCGCGGCCAGGGCGGGCGGCAGGACATGCAGGTGGACGTCGGGGAGCTGGGTCAGCAGGCGCTCGACGGCGGTGCCGCGCAGCCGGTCGAGCAGGCCGGGCGGCGGGGCGGCCAGCACCAGGTGCTGTGCGCCGGCCTCGCGGACCGACGGCGGCAGGACCGTGGCGGGGTCGCCGGCCCGCTCGGTCCGCGGGAGGTCCGCGCCGGGCTCGCCGGTCGTGGCGGCCTCGTCGATGGCGGCGGCCGCGGCCGCGCGCTGCGGGGCCGGCCCGAGCAGCAGGACCGAGCACTGCGCGCCGCCCCGGCGGGCCAGGCGGACGCCGCGCCGGACCAGCGTCGCGGCCCGGTCCGGGCCGGCCAGCGCGACCAGCACGTCCTGCGGCTCGCGCGGCCGGCCGCCGGCCGGCACGGGCAGCATGTCCGCGACCAGCCGCAGGCCGAGCTCGCGCAGCGCCGCCAGCCGGGCGGTCTGGAATTCCGCCGCCGCGGCCGCCGCGGCCCGGCCGGGCGGGTAGATGTTGCCGTGGCTGAGCCGCTTGAGCAGCGCCTCGGGCGAGCTGTCCACGAACTGGACCTCGTCCGCGCCGGCCAGCACCGCGTCCGGCACCGTGGCGGCCGGCGCCCGGCCGGTGATGGCCGCCGCGGCGTCCGCGGTGGCCTGCACGTCGGCCACGTCGGCGGTGCTGATCACGTCGATGCCCGCGGCCCGCAGCGCCGCGATCCCGGCGGCGTTCGCGCCGAGGTCGTCGACCAGCGCGACGTCCGGGCGCCGGGCCAGGACGGCGGCGGTGTCCATGACCGGGACCGCGCCGTCCGCCCCGTCCCCGGCGGGCGGGACGATCTCCAGGCCGCCGATGGCCTCCTCGGTGCGCGGCCGGCCGCGGGTGGCCACCGCGGCGATGACGACGTCGGCCCCCTGCGAGCGCAGCTCCCGGCCCTCGCGGAGCATGGTGAACGTCTTGCCCGAGCCGGGCGCGGCGCCGAGGTAGACGGCCAGGGTGCCGGGCCGGGCCGGGCCGGGCGCGTCGGCCAGGGTGGCGCCGATGCCCTGCTCCTCCCGGATGACCAGGCCGCGGGCCGCGTCGTAGGCGTACAGCTCGGCGTACCGGCCCCAGTCCATCGCGGTATCCAGCTGGCTGGCCGCGTCCTCCTCGCCGAAGCTGGTCCGCAGGATGTCGGTGAAGAAGCCGACCGGCAGGTTGCCGTCCAGGCTGCCGCTCAGCGACCGGTAGATGGTGCGGACCAGCGGCGCCCGGTCCAGCGAGGCCCGGGCGAAGATCTCCTTGCTCTGCTGGATGCTGGCCCCGGCAAACACCCGGCCGTCAGCCGACAGCTCCAGCCGGTCGTCGTGCAGCTCGGCGAAGCCGAGCAGGACCAGCGCGTCAACCAGCGGCAGCAGGTCGTCGACCTCCAGGCCCAGGCTGTCGGCCAGGTCGGCCAGGTCGGCCGCGCCGCTGTGGCGGCCGAGCATGATCTCGGCCAGGCCGGACAGGCCGTCGACGGTGGCCCGCGGCAGCGGGGTGTCGCTGACCGTGCCCGGCGCGCGGCGGCCGGCCGGCCCGGCCGGGGGCGCCGGGACGGCCTGGTCGCGCTGGGTCATCATCCGGTAGATCTGGTCGACCAGCTCCTCGAAGTCCGGCGTCCGGCGGCGGCGCGGCCGGGCCAGCGGGTTGCGCAGGTCGGCGCGGATCCGGCCGGGGTTGGTGCCCAGCACCAGGATCCGGTCGGCGAGCAGCACCGCGTCCTCGATGTTGTGGGTGACCATCACCATGGTCTTGGTCGGGAAGCGCTGCCCCTCCCACAGCTCGAGCAGCTCGCCGCGCAGGTTCTCCGAGGTCAGCACGTCCAGCGCGCTGAACGGCTCGTCCATGAGCAGAGCGGCCGGCTCGACCACCAGGGCCCGGGCGAAGCCGACCCGCTGCCGCATCCCGCCCGACAGCTCCTTGGGGTAGGCCCGCTCGTACCCGTCCAGGCCGACCAGGTCGATGGCGCGCAGCGCCCGCTCCGAGCGCGGCCCGGCCGCGATGCCGCGCGCCTCGAGGCCCAGCTCGACGTTCTGCTGCACGGTCAGCCACGGCAGCAGGGCGAAGGTCTGGAAGACCATGGTGGTCTCCCGGTTGGACCCGGTCAGCCGCTCCCCGCGGAACAGCACCTGCCCGCTGGTCGGCGGCATCAGGCCGGCGATGCAGCGCAGCAGCGTCGACTTGCCGCTGCCGCTGCGGCCGAGCAGCGCGACGAACTCGCCCTCGGCCACGTCCAGGGTGATGTCGTCCAGCACCGTCAGCGGCCGGCCGCCGGGACCCTCGAACGACTTGCTCAGCCCGCGGACGCTGATCAGCGGGACGGCAGGCCCGGCCGGCGGCGCCCGGTCAGCGAGTTCCGTCATGAGAGGGCAAACCTCGTCTCCGCGAGCTTGTAGAGCCGCCGCCACAGCAGCGCGTTCAGTCCCGTCACGTAGACCGCCATGACCAGCAGCCCGGCCAGCAGCGCGGGCAGGTCGGCCGTGTTCCGGGCGATGAAGCTGCCCAGCCCGCTGGCGGTCAGCGTCTGGCCGTTGTAGCGGACGATCTCGGCCACGATCGAGGCGTTCCAGGCGCCGCCCGCGGCGGTGATGGCGCCGGTCACGTAGGCCGGGAAGATGCCGGGCAGGATCAGCCGCCGCCACTTCTCCCGGCCGCGCACGGACAGGTCAGCCATCGCCTCCCGCAGGTCCGAGGGCACCGCGCTGGCCCCCGCGATCACGTTGAACAGGATGTACCACTGCGTGCCCAGCGCCATGAGCAGGATCGCGCCGAAGTTCAGGCTGATCCCCAGGTCCAGGAAGACCACGATGGCGAACGGGAAGATGAAATTGGCCGGGAAGCTGGCCAGCACCTGGACGACGGGCTGGAGGAACTGGGCCACCCGGGGACTGAACCCGATCCACACCCCGACCGGCACCCAGATCGCCGAGGACACGGTCACGACCACGACCACCCGCAGGAACGTGAGGAACCCCAGGCCGAGCGCGTGCCCGAGGACGCCGATCCCCTGCTGGCCGCGGCCGATGAACAGCAGCATGCTGACCAGGCCGTAGACCAGGAGCGCGGCGACCACCACGGTAAACGCCAGGTCGCCGGCCCGGCGCCGGGCGGCATGCGTCTCCAGGCTCTGGTCGTCGATGCCGGTGAGGGCCCCGAGCGCCCGGTTCACCGGCTCGGCGACGACCCGCCGGCCGCGGCCCAGGGCGGCCGGCCAGCTCGACCGGCGCAGCGCGGTCAGCACCAGCGACCGGGGCCTGGCGCCGGATTCCGAGAGCTCGACCCGGAACCGCTCCACCCCGGCGACCAGCGGCCGCCAGAAGAAGAAGTTCACGGCCAGGATCATGATGATCATCGTGACGATGCCGAGCACGACATGGCCGAGCTGGCCGCGGGCCTCGGCCACGCCGACGTAGGAGCCGACGCCGGGCAGGGCGTAGGTGCGGCCGCGGATGCTGATGAGCTCGGACGCGGTCAGGAAGAACCAGCTCCCGCCGAAGCTCATCATCCCGTTCCAGACCAGGCCGATCGCGCCGCCGGGCACGTCGATGACCCAGAACCGCTTCCACCGCGACAGGCCCATCAGCTTGCTGACCTCGTTGAACTCCGCGGACTCGCTGCTGAGCGAGTGGTAGAAGGAGAAGGTGATGTTCCAGGCCTGCGAGGTGAACACGGCGAACACCGCCGCCGCCTCCAGCCCCAGCTCGGAGCCGGGGAACAGGCCCGTGAAGAAGGACACGGTCACGGCCAGGAAGCCCAGCACCGGGACGGACTGAAGGATGTCCAGGGCCGGGATCATGATCCGCCGGGCGCGGCGGCTGCGGGCCGCGACGTAGGCGTAGCCCAGGCTGAACGCGTAGGAGAAGAACAGCGCGACGAACATCCGCAGCAGGCTGCGCGCCGCGTAGTAGGGCAGCCGGGCCGGGGACGAGCTGATCGACGCGGCCGACTGGCCGGCGTGGAAGGGCACCCGCGCGCCGGCGCCGACCCGGATCACGGCGTAGATGAGCAGCAGAACGCCCAGGCCGACGCCGATGTCGATCGGCCGGAACCGGAGCCGGCGCAGCGCGTCCCGGCTCGGGAACGTGGGCGTGACCGCCATGCGGGCGCTCTCCCGTCGACGCGGCAGCACTGGCACTGGACGAGTTGAAGCACGGACCTGAGGACCGGGTCGCCGGGCCCGCGGCCCGGCTGCTCACGGCCGCATCGTATCGGCCAGACCAGGGCCGGACGCGGGCGGGCGGACCGCGCCGGAGCGGGCCGGGCGGGGCCGGGCAGGAGTAGGCCGGGCGGGTCCCGGGCATCTGTCGTCCGGGGAAGATCGAGTTCGGTCACGGGGGACCTGGCCATCACGGGGGACATAGCGGACGGCTGGCCCGGCGCCTCGGCGCCGGGCGCCCTGGCCTGCGGGCGGGGGCTCAGCTGAGCGCGGCGAGCACCCTGACCCAGGGCCTGGACACGCTGCTGGCGGTCGCCGTGGTAGCGGCGGTCGCGCCGATCCTGGCGGCCGCGGTGCCGGGCAAGCGCGTCCCGCAGGTCGTCCTCCTGATCTTCCTGGGCATCCTGATCGGCCCGCACGGCCTGGGCCTGGCCTCGCCGCCGAGCACCGCCCGGCTGCGGGCGGTCATCCGGCAGGGCCGGCAGGCAACGGCCCAGACCACCCTGCGCTGGGCGATCGTCCTGCTCCTGGTGCTGCTGGTCGGGGCGGCCCGGTTCGGGCTGGACGTCGTACTCGGGGCGATGCTGGCCGGCATGGTGCTGCGCACCTGGACCCGCCGGATGGGCGTGGACGTGGAGCCGCTCGAGACCAAGCTCGAGGCCGTCGGCTACGGCATCTTCATCCCGATCTTCTTCGTGGCCTCGGGCATGACGCTCGACATCCACGCGATCATCTCCGCGCCGCTGCGGGTCGTGCTGTTCCTCCTGCTCCTGCTCCTGGTCCGCGGCCTGCCCTCGCTGCTCGTCTACGCGCGCGTCCTGCCGCTGCTCCAGCGCCTGGAGATGACCTTCATCACCGCCACCACGATGCCGCTGCTGATCGCCCTGGCCGAGATCGGGCTCAAGGACGGCACCATGCTGCGTGTCAACGCCGCCGCCCTGGTCGGCGCGGGCGTCTTGTCGGTCCTGCTCTACCCCTCCGCCGCCGCCGCCCTGCGCCGCTACGGCCAGCGCCGCGGCGGCCCGGAGGCGCTCGCGGCCGGGCAGGACCCCGAGCCAACCGGCTAGCCCGGGCTCGCCGGCTGCGGCCCGGGCCGGGCCTCCCGATTAAGCTTCGGCTGTGCCTGAGGAACCAGTCCCAAGCCCCCCATTCCGCCCGGGCCTGCCGGGCGGTGACGGAGGGCTGGCCGCGATGGCCGGGCGGGCCCGCGAGCTGGACCGGTCCGGCCATCCGGACGCTCCGGGCGCCTGGGAGCGGGTGCGCGCGGCCGCGGGCGATGCCGAGCTCGATGACCTGCTCGCCGGCGAGCTTGCGGAGGCCGTGGCCCTGGCCCGCGGGGAGGACGGTGACTGGGCGGCGGCCGTCAGCGGCCTGCACGCGGCGGCGGCCCGTTTCGGGCACGCCGGCCGGCCGGGCCGGGCCGCGGTCGCCGCCGCCAGGGCGGCCTGGGCGAGCGCCCAGCCGGATCCGGACGCCGACGTGTGGCCAGAACTGGATAGCCAGCTCAGCCGGGTCCGCGAGCTGCTGACGGCGGGCCGGGCGGAGCCGGATGACCTGCTCGCCGTCCGCCACGCCCGCGGGGCGGTCGCCGCCCTGGCCGTCCAGCGCAGCATCGCCGAACCCGGCCCGGCCCGCTCAGGCCCCGGCCAGCCACCCGCAGCGGCCGAGGCCGCCGGTCCCGGCGCGGGCGAGCAGGGTGCGGACCGGCCGGGGTCCCGGACGGGGCTGATGGCGGTGCTGGACCAGGAGGCACGGGCGCTGCTGGCCGATGCGCGCGCCTCCGGGAACCTGGCCCGCGAGGCCGCGGCGATGTCCCTGCTGGCGTTCGCCGCCAGCGTGACCGGCCAGCTCGCGGACGAGGCGGCCAGCCTGTCGCGGATGGCCGAGCTGTTCGAGGAGGCCGGGCGGCCGTGGGCCACGGCCGCGGCCGTGACCCGGCTGGGCGAGCTGGCCCTGCGGCAGGGGCAGCCGGCGGAGGCCGTGGCGCGGCTGGAACGGGCCGTCGAGACCACGACGCAGTGGCCGCCGGCGGGCGGGCCCGCGGCGGCCGCCCCGCTGCTGCTGGCCCACGCCCGGGCCGCCCTGGGCGCGCAGCTGGCCGCCGCCGGGCGCGGCCAGGAGGCGGTGACACTGCTGGCCGAGGCCATTCCCGCGCTCGGCGAGACGGACTTCGCGGCCCGGGCCAGGGTCGACCTGGGACAGGCCTTCCGGCAGGCCGGCGACCCCCGGTCCGCCGCCGGGCAGTTCGAGCTGGCCGCGGCCGGCGTCAGCGCCGGGCCGGACCAGCGGGCGCACCTGCTGGTCCGGGTGGAGGCCGCGCGGGCGTTCGCCGAGGCCGCGATGTGGCCGGAGGCCCAGCGGGCGTACGAGTACGCGCGGCGGCTGGGCGCCGGGCTGGGCCAGTGGGCGCAGGTCGTCCGGATCCACCGGGAGCTGGCCCGCATGTGCATCCGCGAGCTCGGCGACGACGGCCTGGCCATTGCCCTGGTGCAGTTCGACGAGGCGCTCACGGCCGCCGCCCAGGCCCCGGGTCAAGGTGCCCGGGGCGCGGACGGCGACGGCCCGGACCGCGCGGACGCCGCGGGAACAGCGGACGCGGCGGACGCCCTGGCCGAGGTGATCCACGAGCGCGGCATGGCCAGCTACGAGGCGGCCCAGCTGCTGGCGCACCTGAGCCACCCGGAGCCGGCCCTGGAGTGGCTGGGCCGCGCCATAGCTGACCTGTCGGCCGACGACCGGGACATCGGCACGCTCGCGGACGCCGCCTACTTCGCCGCCGACATCGAGGGCAACCGCCTGGGCCGGGGCGAGCAGGCCCGGCAGCGGCTCGCGCCCGTGATCGAGCGCTGCGCCCGCCTGGACCGGGCCGAGTCGCTCGCCGCGCTCACCGACCTGTCCGCGCGGCTCGACGGCTAGGCCGCGCCCGCTGGCCAGCCGCCGGCGCCCGAGCCGGCGCCCGGCCAGGGCTAGGCCGAGGCCCAGAGGGTGGCGATGCCCTGGCCGACGCCGATGCACATGCTGGCCGCCATCCGGGCGGCACCGCGGCGGCGGCCCTCGTGCAGCAGGGTCGTGGTGATGCGGGCGCCGGAGCAGCCGAGCGGGTGCCCGATGGCGATCGCGCCGCCGTTCACGTTGACCCTGGCCGGGTCGAGCTTGAGCTCGTCCAGGACGGCCACGGCCTGGGCCGCGAACGCCTCGTTGACCTCGGCCAGGTCCAGGTCGTCGAGCGCCCAGCCCGCCCGGGCCAGGACCTTGGTCATCGCGGGGACCGGGCCGATGCCCATGTAGTCGGGGTGCACCCCGGCCGCGGCCGTGCCGACGTACCGGGCCAGCGGCTCGACCCCGGCGGCGGCGACGGCCTGCTCGGACATGATCAGCAGGGCGGCCGCGCCGTCGTTCAGCGGCGAGGAGTTCCCGCCGGTGACGGTCCCGTCCTTGCGGAACGCGGGCCGCTTGCCGGCCAGCTCGGCCAGGGTCAGGTCGCCCTTGATGCCCTCGTCGGCGGTGACCTCGCCCAGCGGCGCGTCGACCGGGACGATCTCGGCCCCGAACCGGCCCGCCGCGGCGGCCGCGGCCGCCCGCTGGTGACTGGCCAGCGCGAACTCGTCCTGCCGGGCCCGGGTCACGCCGTAGCGGTCGGCGACGTTCTCGGCCGTCTCGCCCAGGCTGACCGGCGGGTACATCTCCTTCATCAGCGGGCTGACCAGCCGCCAGCCGAGGCGGGTGTCGGCGACGCCGGCCTCGCGCGCCCACGGCTCGCCCGACCGGGGCAGCACGAACGGCGCGCGGGTCATCGACTCGACCCCGCCGGCGATGCAGATGTCCAGGTCCCCCGCCGCGATGGCGCGCGCCGCGGCGGAGATGGCCTCCATTCCCGAGCCGCACAGCCGGTTGACCGTCGCGCCGGGGACCTCGACCGGCAGGCCGGCCAGCAGCACGCCCATCCGGGCCACGTTCCGGTTGTCCTCGCCGGCCTGGTTGGCCGCGCCCCAGTACACGTCGTCGATGGCGGCCGGATCCAGCCAGTCGCACCGCGCCATGAGCGCCCGGAGCACCCCGGCGCTCAGGTGATCGGGCCGGACGCCGGACAGCGCGCCCTTGACCTTCCCGATCGGAGTCCGGCACGCGTCAACGGCGAATACTGCGGGCATGGGGCCACCTCTTTGCTCTGCGGTCACCGGCCGGGCGGCCGAACCGCCCATTGGTGACATTACCTCCCGGTACCGAGCTGTCCAGGGAATGCGGGAATGGGAGTACACAGGAAGCATGACCAACGCTGAGCTGGACCTCGCGGACTGGCGGCGCCAGGTGGCGCAGCTGTACGCCGCCGTCCGCGCCGACGACGACCCGCAGCGGGCGCACGCCCGCTGGCGCGCGGCCCGGGACGTGCTGATCAGCACGCACCCGCAGAGCCCCGCGCCGCCCGGCGCCAGCATCCGCGACACCGGCGTGCCCTACTGGCCCTATGACCCGGCCCTGCGGTTCGTGCTGCCGCTGCTCCCGCCGCCCGGGCCGGGGCCGGCCGCGAGCCTGCACCTGGATACCGACCACGGCCACGTGACCGGGCTGCGCCTGGCCGGCCGGGTCGACCTGCCCGAGCCGGTGGGCGGGAGCGTGGCCGTGTGGGCACTGGAGCAGTACGCGGGCGGGCTGTTCGTGCCGCTGCGCGACGGCACGGCGGGCGACACCAGCTACGGCGGCGGCCGGTACCTGCTGGACACGGCCAAGGGCGCCGACCTCGGCGGCGGCCCGGACACGCTCGTCATCGACCTGAACTTC
Source organism: Streptosporangiaceae bacterium (assembly GCA_036501025.1). GTDB lineage: Bacteria > Actinomycetota > Actinomycetes > Streptosporangiales > Streptosporangiaceae > DASUBV01. The sequence goes on along the minus strand of DASYBB010000038.1, from coordinate 12,151 downwards.
CTTTATCACCCGTCCTGCCGCTACAACCCGGAATGGCAGTGCCCGCTGGCCCCGTCGGGCAACACCATCACCGCGCCGGTCCGGGCCGGCGAGCGGATGTAACGCCGCCGCGGGCGGGCTTTCCCATTTCCTGGCGTAACGGGGCGCTTCCCCGCGGCCCCCGTCCCGGAGCGGCGGTCGCGGCGCGGCGCGGCCCGCGCGCACATGGGGTTTCATCATGGTTTCAGCGGCAGGACAGATCATGTCGTCTCACGCATTACCTGTTAATGTTCATCGGTCGCTGGCCTGGTTGCGTGGCCTCTGCGCCGTTGATCCGTTCACGTCGTCATCAGGGAGCTGTCGTGGGCTTGCGCTATAACCCGCCGCCGGGCTGGCCGCCACCGCCGCCGGGATTCAGCCCGAGGCCGGGCTGGCAGCCGGATCCGTCCTGGGGGCCGCCCCCGCCCGGCTGGCAGCTGTGGCTCAACGACGACGAGCCGCCGGCCCAGGACTGGCCCCGCCAGCCCCCGCCCGCCCAGGACTGGGCCGGCCAGGGCCCGCCCGCCCAGGACTGGGCCGGCCAGGGCCCGCCGTCCGGCTGGGCGGCCGAGCCGACCCCGGGCGGCCGCGGCTCCCGCCGCGCCGCCGCCGGCGGCGGCACCAGCGGGTGGGCCGTCACGTCGTTCATCCTCGGCATCCTGGCCGTGATCCCGCTGTCGGTCATCTTCGGGTTCGTCGCCCTGCAGCGCATCCGGCGCCTCGGGCAGCGCGGCCGGGGCCTGGCCATCGCGGGCCTGGTCCTGTCCGTGGTCTGGGCGGGCGTGTTCGTCCTGGTCGGCGTGACCAGCAGCGGCACCGCAACGCGGCAGTCCTCGACCGGGAAGATCACGCACCGCGGCGACCTGGGCGTGTTCGCGCTGGCCGTCGGGGACTGCTTCGACAACCCGACCAACACGCAGGACATCGAGTCGGTGACGGCGATCCCGTGCACCCAGGCCCACAACTCCCAGGTGTTCGCCAAGTTCGACCTGACCGGGGACGACAGCAACTATCCGGCCCAGCAGGACATGACCCGGCTGGCCGACGGCGGCTGCAACTCCCGGACCAGCAGCATCGACAAGACCAGGACCACCTCCGACATGGACATCCGCGTCCTGTTCCCGGAGCAGGACGCCTGGGCCGACGGCCAGCGGACGGTCAGCTGCCTGGTCGTCAGCTCCTCGGCCAACGTGACCAGTTCCCTGCTGAAGTCGTAAGCCGGCGGGGCCCGGCCGCACCCCGCGGCCAGGCCCCTGGCTCAGCGGCCCGGCCGGTGCTCGGTGATGAAGGCGGCCAGGGTTTCCAGGCTGGCCAGGCTATCGAGGTTGAGGTCCTCCGCAGCGACGTCGACCCCGAACCGGCGCCGTACCTCGCGCAGCAGCAGCGTGCCGGTCAGCGAGTCGAGGCCGGCGCCGCCGCGGAACAGCGGCGTGTCCGGTGCCAGCGCGACGGCCTCGGGCCGGCCGGTGACCCGGCCCAGCGTCTCCCGGAGGCCGGCCATCACCTCGCCCGGCGCGTCCGTCACCGGGCGCCCGCCGTCACGGCCGCCCAGTCCGGCAGGCCGGGCAGCGTCCCGCCCAGCTCCCGGCCGAAGATGACCGGACCGCCCGCCGCCGGAGCGCCGGCTTCCGGGCCGCCCGGCACGGCCCGGAAGCCGGCCGCCGCCAGGGCCAGCCGCAGGGGCACGTTCCGCTCGGTGACCAGGCACGGGATCAGCAACTCGGCCGCGCCGCCGTCGGCCGCCTGGCGGCACAGCGCGGCCAGCAGCGCGTCGAGCACGCCCCGCCCGAGCGCCCGGCAGGACATGACCAGCAGCGACACCTGCCAGGGCCCGGGTGCCGTCTCGGTCGCGGTCACCGCTCCCCCGACGAGGCCGTCATCGCCGAACCGGTCGCGCAGCCGGACCACCGTCAGCCGGGCGCCGGCCGAGCCGAGCAGGCCGGCCAGCGCGGCCTCGCTGGCCGGCTCGATCGCGGTGTTGAACTGGTGGGTGCGGACCGACAGCTCGTGCAGCCGGGGCAGGTCGGCCGGAGCCGCCGCGCCGATCGTCACCTGCGTGCCGACCTGCCGGAGGAAGTCATCGCGCGAGCCGCCGAAGGCCCGGGCCGCGTCCTGGCGGCGCCGCCGCTCGGCGTACATCTCGCCCCGGCGGCGGCCCTCGGCGGTGAGCACGGCCGGGCTGAACTCCGGCCACGACGGCGCCTCCGCGGCGTCCTCGGGGGACAGCACCAGCACGCCGGGCAGGGCCGCCGCGACCTCGGCCCGTTCCATCAGGTCGTCGTCCACGAACGCCACCGCGTCCGGCGCCAGGCCGAGGTCGTCCATGATCCGCGTCACGGCCTGCGACTTCGCGCCCCAGCCGCACTCGGCGGCGGCGAACGGCAGGCCGGTCACGGCGGCCACGTACTCGGCCGCGCTCGGCGGGTTCTTGCTGGCCAGGGCGTGCACGATGCCGCGCCCGTCCAGCTGCCGGGCCACGGCCAGCAGCTCCGGGTCGGGCGCGGGCGGCCGGTCCCCGGACTCCAGGTAGGTCCCGGCCAGCAGGGTGTTGTCGATGTCCCAGACCACGCACTTGATCACGGCCGGCCGCCGCCTGGCCGCCGTTCCATGGTCAGGTGCGTGGCGGTGAACCCGAACTTCCGGTACAGCGCCCGCATGCCCAGGTTCCCGGCGTGCACCTTGCCCGTGAGCTGGCTCATCCCGGCCGCGTCGGCGGCGGCCAGGACCTCGGCCAGCAGCAGCTCGCCGAGCTGGGGCCGGGCGGGCACGTCGGCCACCGCGAGCGACCGGAAGTTGCCGTACTTGGCCCCGGTCAGCGAGTTGGTCCGGCCCGACAGCCAGGCCCAGCCGAGGGGGGCGTCCGGCTCGGCCGCCGCCACCGCGACGAGGGTGACCTCGCCGGGCTTGCCGAGCGCGCCGGTGACCCGGCGGCGGTGCAGGGCCGGGTCGGTGATGGCCTCGTCGCCGAACGACACCACGGCGATGTCGATCTCGAACGCGACGATCGCCTCGATGTCGCTGTCCACGGCGTTGCGGACCAGGAACGCCCCCGACGGCCCGGTCACCGGGCGGTCCGGGGCAGCGGCCGGAACACGGTGCCGCCGCAGTCCGGGCAGCCGGCCTCCTGGAGGGCGGCGATCTGGGGCCACCGGCTGGCCGGGCCGACCTCGTGCACGGCCCGGCAGCTGGCGCAGCGGTAGCGGCGCACCGCCGCGGGCCGGCCGTCGGCGGTGTACAGGTGGCCCTCGTGCGGGCCCTCGATCAGCGGCGCCGCGCCGTCGATGCTGCGCAGGTGGTACAGGTGGCTCGTGCCGCCGAGCACGCCGGCCCCGACGTAGGAGTTGAAGTTCGGCAGCAGGGCACGCACGGCCAGGCCCATCCGGGCGATCGCGAGCTGCACGGCGGCGGTCTCGTCCGGCCGCCGGGCGCCGAACGAGAAGAACACGTGCCGCCCCGGCTGCGGTACCAGGGCCGCGACGGCGCGGGACAGGAACAGCTCCGCGCCGGCCACGGTGTACGGCGGGTCGGTGGCGACCACGTCGAAGGCCCCGGCCAGGCCCGCGGGCAGCGGCTGGCGCAGGTCATGCTCGACCAGCTCGACGTCGATCCCGGTGGCGGCGGCCTGCTTGCCGATCCAGGCCAGCACGGCCGGGTCGGTGTCGGCCACGGCCAGCCGGGGCACCGCCGCGCCGGTCGCGGCGGCGAACCCGGCGATCGCGACCGCGATCAGGTCGTCGTCGCCCAGCAGCAGGATGCGCTGGCCGGCCAGGGCGTGGGCGGCGTGCATCCGCAGCACCCGGTCCACCTTCGTGGCCACCGTGCAGTGGGTCTGGTCGAGCTCCATCCGGGCCACCGGGGCGCCGGCCGCCGCCTCCTCCAGCCGGGCCGTCAGCCCGGCCAGCGCGGCGGGGGCGACCACGCCGCGGCCCGCGCACTGCGGGCAGGACACGTCGAGCTGGGGCTGGCCGGCCGCGATGGCCGCCCGGCCGGCCTCGGTGAGCGCGGCCGGCCGGGTGTTGGCGACCACGCCGCGCTGGCGCAGCTCGTTGCAGGCGGCGGCGACGATGGGGACGGGCAGCTCGGCCAGCCGGCTGACTTCGCGGACCGCGGCCGGCTCGGCGGCCAGCAGCGCGGCCAGGATGTCCCGGACCCCGGCCTCGCCCTCGGCCAGCCCGACCGCCGCCGCGACCTGGCTGACGATGGCGTCGATGTCCATGGGGGTAGGCGTCCCGGAGCTGTCGGTAGGGAGATGATCAGGCAATACGGTATCCTCGCACATCATGCCGGGCATGGATGCAGCGCAAAGCTTCGCGGAGCTGCGGGAGCACGAGGCCGCGCTGCCCAAGATGCTCTACGCCGTTGACGCGCGGACCGGGCCGGACTCGCCGGTGACCGAGGTGGCCGTGCTGCAGCGGCTGGCCACCGGGGCGGTCGACACGGGCGGCGGTCACGTGCTCGACGCCAGCCACGTCGTGTTCCCGAACGGCGCCATCACGCTGGTCCTCATCCTGGCCGAGTCGCACCTGAGCATCCATACCTGGCCCGAGGAGAGCCTCATCGCCATCGACCTGTTCAGCTGCGGGGCCATCGACGGCCAGGCCGTGCTCGACGGGCTGGTCGGGGCGCTGGCCGTCACCGAGGTCACCACCCGCGAGGTCCGGCGCGGCCTGCCGCCCGAGTAACGGCCCCGGCCGGAACGCCAACGTTTCGTCATCTGGTGTTAACTTTAAGTGATCGTCACTGACGGGTAGGACACCCGCATGGCCGCTCACTCTGCGTCACCGCCCGGCCCTTTCGCGGCGCTGGACGATTCCCGGGTCACGCGGTTCCACTGGAAGATCATGTTCGTGTCGGGCATGGGCTTCTTCACCGACGCCTACGACCTGTTCGTCATCGGCATCGTCGTGGTCCTCGTCAAGCCGGAGTGGGGGCTGTCCACCACCGACGTCTCGCTGCTGAACTCCGTCACCCTGGCCGCCTCGGCGGTGGGCGCGATCGTGTTCGGGCGGATCGCGGACATCCTCGGCCGCAAGAGGATCTACGGCTACGAGGTGCTGATCCTGGCCATCGGCGCGCTGGCCTCGGCCTTCGCGCCCAACTTCTGGTTCCTGCTGGTCTGCCGGGCCGTCCTCGGCATCGGGATCGGCGGGGACTACCCGGTCTCGGCCACGATCATGAGCGAGTACTCGGGCAAGTCGAGCCGGGGCAAGATGGTCGGGCTGGTGTTCGCCATGCAGGGCGCGGGCCTGCTGGTCGGCCCGCTGCTGGCCTCGGGGCTGCTGGCCTCCGGGCTGTCCGAGGACCTCGTCTGGCGGGTGCTGCTGGGCTTCGGCGCCATTCCCGGCCTGGCCGTCTTCTACCTGCGCCGGCAGATCCACGAGACCCCCCGGTTCGCGCTGGCGGGCGGCGCGTCGGAGGAGGCCGAGGCCGCGATCAGGGCGGCCACGACGGGCCACGGCCCGCGCGCCCGCGGCTCGGGTGACTCCGGCGGCAAGGCGGCCGCCGGGCCGGCCGCCGAGTCGGCGGCCCGGGTCCCGCAGCGGGCGCTGGAGGGCTTCGCCATCCTGGCCCGGCACCGGCGGATGCTGGGCTGGCTGATCGGGACGGCCGGGGCGTGGGCGCTGCTGGACTTCTGCTACTACGGCAACAGCATCTCCGCGCCCGAGATCCTGGCCCTGCTCAGCCCGGGCGCCTCGCTGCTGCGCAACACCCTGGCCCAGCTGGCCATCTTCGCCGTGTTCGCCGTGCCCGGCTACATCGCGGCCATCCTGCTGCTCGACCGCACCGGGCGCCGGAAGATCCAGGTCCTGGGCTTCGGGATGATGGCGCTGACGTTCGGCCTGATCGGCCTGATCCCGGCGGTGAGCGTCAACGCCGTGCCGTTCGTCCTGCTCTACGGGGCCAGCTACTTCTTCACCGAATTCGGCCCCAATACCACCACGTTCGTCTACCCGGCCGAGATCTTCCCGGTGAACGTCCGCACGACGGCCCACGGCATCTCGGCCGGGGCGGGCAAGCTCGGCGCGTTCGCCGGGGCCTACCTGTTCCCCGTCCTGCTCGCCTCGTCGCTGGCCATCCGGCTGGCCGAGATCGTGGCCGCCGTCGTGGCCCTGGCCGGCCTGGTGCTGACCGCGGCCGTGCTGCCCGAGCCGCGGGGCCGCAGCCTCGAGGACCTGGCCGCCGAGGCCACCGCCCCGGCCGGCCCGGTCCTGGAGAAGGCGGCATGACCGCCGACGCCGCGGCGCGGCAGGTCTCGCTCCCCGGCGGCGGCCCGGCCTACCGGATCGTGGTCGGCGTGGACGGCTCCCCGCACAGCAACGCGGCCCTGCGCTGGTCAGTGGAGCAGGCCGCGGCCCGGGGCGGGTCGGTCACGGCCGTGTTCGCCTGGCAGCTGCCGTTCATCTCCATCCCCGGCGCGTTCAGCCGGCCCGAGCTGCAGGCGGCCTACCGCGCCTTCCTGATCAAGACGGTCAGCGAGGCGGTGCCCGCGCCGCCGGTGCCGCTGGCCCCGGTGCTGGCCGAGGGCGACCCGACCGAGGCCCTGGTCCGGGCCGCGCAGGGTGCCGACCTGCTCGTGCTGGGCATCCGCGGCCGGAGCCCGGCCGCCGGGCTGCTGCTCGGCTCGGTCAGCCAGGCCTGCGCGGCCAGCGCGTCCTGCCCCGTGGTCCTGGTCAAGCGCCCGGACGACGCGGCCTAGCGCCGCCGCCCGCCCGCGGCCGCCGGCGCCGGGGCGCTAGTGCCCCGGGTCACGCAACGCTGGCCGCCCGGCGGCGACTGTGCCCCGGCGGCGGTCACCCCAGGGCGGCGACCAGGATCCGGGCCAGCTTCAGGTCGCTGCCGAGCGGGTTGCGGACCTGCCCGTGGGCGTTGAGGACCAGGTAGGCGTACTTGGCGCCCTGCACGGCCACGCCGAAGCTGGACGCGACCGCCTGCTGGCCGAGGCCGGCCTCGGATCTGGCCGAGCCGGGCGGGCTGGCGCCGGTGGTGACCAGCCCGCTGAAGCCGGAGTAGTCGGCCGGCGTGGGGTGCGGCGCGACCTCGACCTCGATGCTCGAGGCGCCGCGATTCAGGCTGTAGCTGCAGGTCGAGCTGGCGCCGGCCCGGCCGCGGGTGACCCGCCCGACCGGCTCGCCGGTGATCGACGCGACCTGCCCTGTGGTCAGGACCGAGCAGACGTCCGGGCCGGCGGCGGCGGCCGCGCCCGGCCCGCGCGGGGCCGCCGGGGCCGAGGCGGCCGCGGCCGGGGAGGTGGCCGTCCCCGCCGAGCCCGCCGGGCCGGCCGAACTGGCCGAGGACGGGCTCGCGGGCGGCGCGGGACTACCGCCGCATCCGGCCAGGGCCGCGATGGCCAGCGCCATCGCGCTGATGGTCAGGGCGCCCCGCCCCGGTGCCGCCGGCGGCGCGGCGTGACGCACCCGCGCCCGCAGATTGCCCGATAACACAGTAATTTCCCCTATGTCCGGCTTGTCCGTGGGCAGGACGGTACCAGATCCGGGGCGCGGCCGATGCGGTCAGCCGATGTGGGCGACCAGGATCCGGGCCAGGCTGATGTCGTCGGTGAGCTTTCCGACGGCCGCGCGCTCATTGCGGACCAGGATGGCGTGCTTGGGCGTCAGGACGGCAACGCCGGCGCTCGACCCGACGGCCTGCTGGCCCAGCTGCCCGACGGGCAGCGACGACCCGGGCGGGCTGGCGGCCGAGGAGACCAGCGCGCTGAAGCCGGCGAAGGCACTGACATCGCCCACCTCCACCTGAACGGCCGCGTCATCGCCCTTGAGGATGGTCAGGGTGTAGGTGCAGGCGCTGTTGCCGCCGACCGCGCTGCCGGTCGTGGTTTCGACCACGGCGCTCATGGCCGTTGCCACCTGGGCCGTGGTCACCGCCGTGCACACGTCCAGGCTGCCGGGCGGCACGCTGGCCGGGGCCGCCGGACTCGAGCTGGCCGGGGCGGCCGGGCTCGAGCTGGCCGGGGCGGTGGCCGGCGGCGACGAGCTCGCGGCCGGCCCGGAACTGCCGCTGCACGCGGCCAGTCCGGCGGCGGCCAGCGCCACGGCGCCGATGGTCAGGGCGGCCCGCCCCGGTGCCGCGTCCGGCGCGGCCCGGCGCGCGCGAGCGAGCAGATTGCTCACAACCACAGTGATTTCCCCTATGTCCGGCTTGCCCGTGGGCAAGGACGGTACCAGATCGGGGACCCGGCTTCCCTGAAGGACCGCTGCATGCCCGCTGCACGCGGCGCGGCGGCTAGCCCCAGACCTCGCGGGCGGTCTCGACGACCAGCTGGAGCTTGGCCGCCTGCTCCTCCTGGGTCAGCACGTTCCCCTCGACCGTCGAGGAGAAGCCGCACTGCGGGGACAGGCAGAGCTGGTCCAGCGGGAGGTAGCGGGCGGCCTCGTCGATCCGGCGCTTCAGCGCGTCCTTGCTCTCCAGCTCGCCGCGCTTGGTCGTGACCAGGCCGAGGACGACCATCTTGCCCTTGGGCACGAACCGCAGCGGCTCGAACCCGCCGGACCGCTCGTCGTCGTACTCCAGGAAGAAGCCGTCCACGGCCAGCTCGCTGAACAGGGCCTCGGCCACGAAGTCGTAGCCGCCCTGGGCGGCCCACGACGAGCGGAAGTTGCCCCGGCACATGTGCGTGGTCACGGCCATGCCCTCGGGCCGCCCGGAGATGGCCGCGTTGACCTGGCGGATGTAGCGGTGGTGCAGGTGCTCGGCGTCCTCGCCGCGGTCGGCGATCTCCGCGCGCTGGGCCGGGTCGTTCAGGTAGGCCAGGCTCGTGTCGTCGAGCTGGAGGTAGCGGCAGCCGAGGGCGGCCAGCCGGCCGACCTGATCGGCGTAGGCGGCGGCCAGGTCGGCCCAGAACTCCTCGATGCCGGGGTAGACGGCCGGGTCGAGGGCGGCCGGGCCGCCGCGGTAGTGCACCATGTTGGGCGAGGGGATGGTCAGCTTGGGCAGGGCGGTGCGGGCCACCGACTGCAGGTACCGGAAGTCGCGCTCGAAGATCGTCTGCTCGATCCGGATGCGGCCGTCGACGTGCAGCGCGGCCGGGGTGAACTCGATCGTCCCCGACGGGCTCTGGAACTTCACGGCCAGGTTGCCCGGCGCCTTGCTGATGCCGCCGAGCTGGTAGATGAAGTCCATGTGCCACGACGCCCGCCGGAACTCCCCGTCGGTGGCGGACTGCAGCCCGATGTCCTCCTGCAGGGCCACGACGGTCTGGATCGCCTCGTCCTCGACCTCCTGCAGCTGCCCGGCGTCGATGATCCCGGCGGCGAACTCGTCGCGCGCGGCGAGCAGGCGCGGGGGGCGGAGCAGGCTGCCGACGTGGTCGGCCCGGAAGGGCGGGGAGTTACGCATAGGCGCCATCGTGGCCGCCCCCGCGCGGGCCGGTCAAGGGCCCGCGCGGGCGGGGCCGGGTCAGCCCCGGTAGTGGCGGTCGGCGCCGGCCAGGGCCTCGTCGAGGATGGCCAGGCCCTCCTTGGCCTGCGCCTCGGTGATGACGCACGGCGGCACCACGTGCAGCCGGTTGTAGTTGGCGAACGGCAGCATGCCGCGGGCCTTGCAGTCGGCCATGAGCTGGGTCATGGCCGGCGAGGACCCGCCGTAGGGGGCCAGCGGCTCCCGGGTCGCGCGGTCGCTGACCAGGTCCAGCGCCCAGAACACGGCCTGGCCGCGGACCTCCCCGATCACCGGATGGCGGCCGGCCAGCTCGCGCAGGCCGGGGCCGATCACCTCGGCGCCGATCCGGGCCGCGTTCTCGACGATGCCCTCCTCCCGCATGGCGTCGATCGTGGCCACGATCGACGCCGCGCCGAGCGGGTGGCCGGAGTAGGTCAGGCCGCCGGGGAAGACCCGGTCGGCGAAGGTGGCCGCGATCTCGTCGGAGATGATCACGCCGCCGGCCGGCACGTAGCCGGAGTTGGCGCCCTTGGCGAAGGTGATCAGGTCGGGCACCACGCCGTGGTCCTCGAACGCGAACCACCGGCCGGCCCGGCCGAAGCCGCACATGACCTCGTCGGCGATATAGACAATCCCGTGCCGGTCACAGAGCTCGCGGACCCCGGCCAGGTAGCCGGGCGGCGGGATCAGCACCCCGGCCGTGCCGACGATGCTCTCCAGCAGGATCGCGGCGATGGTGGCCGCGCCCTCGAACTGGATGACCTGCTCCAGGTGGGCCAGCGCCCGCTCACACTCCTGCTCGGGCGAGCTCGCCCAGAACGAGGACCGGTACAGGTAGGGGCCGAAGAAGTGCACGTGGCCGGTGGCGAACTCGTTGGGCCAGCGCCGCGGGTCGCCGGTGGAGCTGATCGCCGCGCCGGTGTTGCCGTGGTAGGAGCGGTAGAAGCTGAGCACCTTGGGCCGGCCGGTGTGCAGCCGGGCCATCCGGATGGCGTTCTCGTTGGCGTCGGCGCCGCCGTTGGTGAAGAAGATCTTCTCCAGGCCGGCCGGGGCCAGCCCGGCCAGCCGGGCCGCGGCCTGGCCGCGCACCTCGCTGGCGTGCTGCGGGGCGAGGGTGGTCAGCTTCGCGGCCTGGGCCGCGATCGCGGCCGTGACCTTCGGGTGCTGGTGGCCGATGTTGGCGTTGACCAGCTGGCTGGAGAAGTCCAGGTACCGGTTCCCGTCGAAGTCCCAGAAGTAGCAGCCCTCGGCCGCGGCCACCGGCAGCGGGGTCAGCGCGCCCTGGGCCGACCAGGAGTGGAACACGTGGGCCCGGTCCATCGCGATGACCTCGGCGCCCCGCGCCGGGTCCGGGACGGGCATGGCATCGGTCATGGTGGCTCTCCCTCGGGTGGCTGCCCGCCCAGTCTCCCCCAGCCGGGCCGCCGGCCGGAAATGACAGACTGTCGGCGGATCACCGGCCGGGCTGGCAGCCTGTTCAGCCCGCGGGGTGCCCGGCGCCGGTCAGCGCAGCGCCGGGATCACCGTGTCGCCGTAGGCGGCCAGGGTCTGCTCGGGCGAGTCGTGCATCAGGTACACCGCGAACTGGTCGGCGCCGAGGCTGGCCAGCTCCTTCAGCCGGGTCACGTGCGCGTCGGCCGGCCCGGTCAGGCAGAACCGGTCCACGATCTCGTCCGGCACGAAATCGGCGGACTGGTTCCCGGCCCGCCCGTGGTGGGAGTAGTCGTAGCCCTGCCGCCCGGCGATGTAGTCGGTCAGCGCGCGCGGGACCGGCCCGGCCTCCCCGTAGCGGGCCACCAGGTCGGCCACGTGGTTGCCGACCATGCCGCCGAACCAGCGCAGCTGGTCGCGCTGGTGGGCCAGGTCGTCGCCGACGTACGCGGGCGCGGCCACGCAGATGGTGAGCTGCGCCGGGTCGCGCCCGGCGGCCCGGGCCGCGTCCCGCACCGCGCCGATCGTCCACCGGGCGATCTCGGGGTCGGCCGTCTGCAGGATGAACCCGTCGGCCCGCTCCCCGGCCAGCTTCAGCGCCCGCGGGCCGTAGCCGGCCATCCAGATCTCCAGCTTCCCGTTGCGGATCCACGGGATCTGCACCGGCGCGCCGTGCAGCTGCACGATCCGGCCCTCGGCCAGGTCCTTGATGACGGTCATCGCCTCGCCGAGCCGGGCCAGGCTGGACGGGGGCTGGCCGATGACGCGGCGGGCGGAGTCCCCGCGGCCGATGCCGCACACCGTCCGGTTGCCGAACATGTCGTTGAGGGTCGCGAACATCGACGCGGTGACCGACCAGTCGCGGGTCAGCGGGTTGGTCACCATCGGCCCGACCGTCAGCCCGGTGGTGGCCGCCAGGATCTGCGAGTAGATGACGAACGGCTCCTGCCACAGCACGTGCGAGTCGAAGGTCCAGCCGTAGCCGAATCCGTGATCCTCTGCCTCGCGCATCCGGTCCACGACGGCGCGCGCGGGCGGGTCGGTCTGCAGGACCAGGCCGAAATCCATCAGGCGCTCCCCCCTAGACCAGGTACTGGCAGGACTCGCGGCGCAGGAACTGGCCGTGGCCGGTGCGGCCGTGGTACTCGCCGCCGTCGATCACCACCTCGCCCCGGGACAGCACGGTCCGCACCTGCCCGGTGATCGACATGCCCTCGTAGGCCGAGTAGTCCACGTTCATGTGGTGCGTGGCCGCCGACAGGACCTGGGTGGCCCGCGGGTCGTACAGGACGATGTCGGCGTCCGA
>DASYBB010000037.1:0-35998 GCA_036501025.1 Streptosporangiaceae bacterium | reverse complement strand
CTGGAAGGTCGCCCAGGGGGACGTCGCTAGCCCGGATGTCTGGGATCCCGCCGCCTACGCCGGGACCGACCTGCTCGCGGGCGGGGTGCCCTGCCCTCCGTTTACGATCGCGGGCAGGCAACTCGGTGCGACGGACGAGCGCGACCTGTTCGCCTGGGCCATTGAACTGTGCGGCATCGTTGGCCCGCGGGGGCTCCTGCTGGAGAACGTGCGCGGGCTGTCGCTGCCCCGGTTCGCTGCCTACCGCCAGCATGTCCTGGATCGGCTGGCTGAGCTGGGCTACGCCGCCGAGTGGCGGCTGCTGCACGCATCGGACTATGGCGTGCCGCAGCTCCGGCCCCGGTTCGTGCTCGTCGCCCTGCGGCCCGACGACTTTGCCCACTTCGCCTGGCCCGAGCACCACGGCAAGCCGTCCACCGTGGGAGAGACGCTGCACGACCTGATGGCCGCCAACGGCTGGCCCGGTGCCGCCGCATGGGCCGCAAAAGCCAATGACATCGCCCCCACGATCGTTGGCGGCTCGAAGAAGCACGGCGGCGCCGACCTCGGCCCGACCCGCGCCAAGCGGGCCTGGCGGGAGATGGGCGTGGACGCGCTCGGAGTGGCCGACGCCGCACCGTCCGCCGATGACCCGGCGACCATGCTGCCCAAGCTCACCTGCGAGATGGTCGCCCGGCTGCAGGGCTGGGACGGCCGCGAGTACCGGTGGGAGTTCACTGGCCGCAAGACCTCGAATTACCGGCAGATCGGCAACGCCTTTCCGCCGCCCGTCGCCCGCGCGGTCGGCGAGCGGATCCGGCGCGCTCTCGACCGGCAAGGCGAGCCGCGGCCCCTGATCGAGCAGTCTCCCGCCGCGCACGACCCGGTCTACAAGATCCTCCGCGATGACGCGGGCTTCCTCACCGTGGACCAGATCCTGCGCCGCGCCCCGGTCCCCCTCGACGTTCCCGCGTTCGAGCGGCACCTAGCCCACCTCAAGCGCGACTTCCAGATCGAAGTCGAGTCGCGCAGGTCGGGAGACGCTTACCGGCTGGGCGCGTTCAAGGCCTTCGTCGGCCAGGACGACCACCTCCGTCATGAGGCGTTCCTGCGCCCCACCAGGATCAGCTGACACGCGGCCCGCGGGAAGTACCGTTGGCCAATGTTCTCGCCCCGGGGTCCGTCTCTGCGTGAGCTGGCGATGCAGGCGCTGTCCTCGGTCGAGGGCGGCTACGACCTGCTCGCTCCGAAGTTCGACTACACGCCCTTCCGCACTCCCGATGACGTGCTTGACGCGACGGCCGGCGCGCTGCGCCCGATCGGCCCGTTCGGCCGGGGCCTCGACGTGTGCTGCGGCACCGGGGCTGGCCTCCGGGTGCTCGCCTCGGTGTGCCAGGGACCGGTCATGGGCGTCGACTTCAGCACGGGCATGCTGGCGCAGGCGCGCAGTGCGCGCCCGGATGCCCGCTGGATCCGGGCTGATGCCCGCGCTCTGCCGTTCGCCGGAGCCTTCGACCTGGCGGTCAGTTTCGGGGCGCTCGGGCACTTTCTGGCCGCCGAACGGCCGGCTCTGTTCGCCGGGGTGTACCGCGCGCTCCGGCCGGGCGGGGTTTTCGCCTTCCCGATCGGAGCGCCGCAGCCCGTCACCTCCGCGGGGTACTGGGCGGTGCTGGGGTTCGACCTGGCCATGCGGGTCCGCAACGCCGTGTGGCGTCCGCCGTTCGTCATGTACTACCGCACCGGCCCGCTGTACGCGGTCCGCAGCGACCTGGCCGCACCCGGCTTTACCGTGACCACGGTCCCCCTGCCCGCATTGGGCCGGCGCCGGGACGGCAGACCGCGGTACCGCCTTGTCATCGCGCGGAAACCCAGCGGCTAAGGTCACCAGTGCGGTAACCCCCCAGCCACCAGTCAGGCCGTGAAGATGGCCCTAAGGTGGGCCGTCAGCTGCGGAGTTGCCATCTGCCCGGCCCGGTAGCCGACGTAGCCATCCGGGCGGATGAGGTAGCCGCAACCCCCCGTGGCATCGTAGGCGGTCCGGAACTGCCCGGCGGCGTCGGCGAGCACGGGAACTGAAGCGTCCGGGCTGTCAGCGTCCGGCGCGACGACCACGTGGGCGCGCAGGCGGCCGTGCGCACGCCGCACGGCGGCGGTGATCAGCTCGGCGAAGCCAGCCGCCTGCCGGGAGTCCTCGGCGTAGAGGAACAGGGTGTGGTCGTTCGGGTGGAGCAGCTCGAACAGGCGCAACGGGAACGAGACGGACGCGCGCCGCAGCCCGCCGCAGTCCGGGGCTCGCTGCCCGGGGCGTGGCCCGGCGGCTAGCTGCCCTCCGCTGACGTCCTCGCCGACGAGGGGACTGTCCGGGTAGCCCACGAGCAGCTGAGCCTCGCGCATGATCATGGCCGATTGGTCGTCCGGGCTGGTCTCGAAGCCGGCCCGCGCATGCCGCACGGTGCGCCCGACGACCTCCTCGCCGACCGGATGACGCTCGGCGTGGTAGCTGTCGAGCAGGTCCGCGCTCGCTGCTCCCTGCGCCGCCAGGGCGAGCTTCCAGCCCAGGTTGCAGGCATCCTGGATCCCCGTGTTCATGCCCTGAGCGCCGGTCGGAGGGTGAATGTGCGCCGCGTCACCGACGACGAAAGCCCTGCCCTCTCGGTAGCGATCGACCAGGCGGTGGCTGATCCGGAAAACCGACGACCAGCGCAGGTGCGAAGCACGCGCCGGCTCCGGGGCGAGCCGGTCCAGGACGGCCTGGATATGCCGCAACTCCGGCTTGCGGCCCGATTCCAGGCCGTGCGCCACCTCGCCCCCGGCGGGCGCCGGCATCGCGAGTTCCGGAGCGACCAGCATCGACACGCGGTAGCGGTTCCGCCCCGGCAGCGGTATGGCGACCAGGATGTCGTCGACTTTCCCGTCCGTCTGGTGCTGCGCCCGCATTCCGGTACCCGGCGGCAGCGACCAGTCGACGTCGACGTCAGCCAGCATGTACTGCTCGGGGAAGGCGTCGCCGGCAAATTCCAGGCCCAGGCCCCTGCGGACCGCGCTGTGGGCGCCGTCGCAGCCGACCAGGAAGCGGGCCCGGACTGTCTCCGGGCCAGCGGGCCCGACCAGGCATGAGGTCACCGCATCGGCATCCTGCCGGAAGGAAATAAGCTCCATGCCTCGGTCGATGTCGGTGCCGAGCCCCCGAAGGTGATCGGTCAGTATCCGCTCCGTCTCGTACTGCGGCAGCGCGACGAACCCGAAGGGCACGGAAGCCGGCAGCTCCAGCACGATCTGTCCCGTCATCTCGCCGTTGACGAACTCCTGCTGCCCGCGCATGGGGACCGCCGCGTCGAGCGCTTCGTCCAGCAGGCCGGCGGTCGCCCAGGTTTCCAGGGTCCGCGGCTGGATCCCGACCGCCTTCGCGAACGGCTCCCGGTCCGCCAGCCGGTCGACTATCCGGCAGCCGACGCCGCGACGGCACAATTCGCCTGCCATGGTCAGGCCCACCGGCCCGGCTCCCACGACCAGCACGTCCACGTCTACGTCTACGTCCGCCATCGCCCCGCCCCTCAGTCACGAGACCAGCCTGCGTGACCATTACCCAGGGGCCGGTGAGCAGGAACTCCCCCGGCACGGACGGGCGGGCACCGACGCTGACGATGGCCATGGCCCCGGAACGTGCGGCCGAGGCGAGGGACCGGCACGGCACTCGGCCGCTCAGCCCGACCCGCGCGGCCGTCGCCGACGGCCGCGCACCCGGTCGCTGAGCTCGCGGGCAATCTCCCGGTCGGCGTCCCGCTGGGCGATGGCCTGGCGCTTGTCGAAGGACCGCCGGCCGCGCGCGAGGGCGATCTCCGCCTTCACCCAGCCGTCCTGGAAGTACAGCGACAGCGGCACGAGCGTGACCCCGGCGTCGCCCATCCTCCCGATGATCTTGTCGATCTCGCTGCGGTGCAGGAGCAGCTTGCGGGTGCGCCGGGGCTGGTACAGAGCGCGGGTGCCGTAGCGGCCGGTCGCGTGCTCGGGGATGTGCAGGCCGTGGAGTATCAGCTCGCCGTCTTCCGCCTGGACGAACGCGTCGGCCAGCGACGCGTGGCCAGCGCGCAGGGACTTCACCTCGTTGCCGATCAGGACTATCCCGGCCTCGTAGGTCCGCAGGATCGTGTAATCATGCCGCACCCGCTTGTTCGAGGCGATGAGCCTGCGCCCTGTTTCCCTGATTGCGGCGACCTCCTCGTCATCCGGTCAACCCAGCGGCGCATGGACGCCCCGGCCCGGCCGACATAAAACGTACCGGGCGAGCAGCCCGGGTCGCAGGAGGGCGCTGGGCGAGATGGAGGCGACGATGACCGAGGATCGGCCAGTAGCGGCGGCCGTCATCACCTGGCGCCGGGAAGTGCTGATCAGCAGGCGCCTCGACGGCAGGCCGCCCTGGAGCTTCGTCTCGGGCACCATCGAGCCGGGCGAGCGCCCTGAGGACGCAGCCGTCCGCGAGGTCGCCGAGGAAACCGGCTTGGTTGTCACCGCCAGAACGATCATCGGGCAGCGGACCCACCCGGCGACCGGCCGGGTCATCGCCTACGTCGCCGCGCAGGCGGCCAGCAGGGCCGATGTGGCCCCGCTGGACCGGTCCGGGCTCGGCGAACTGAGATGGGCGACGCTTGCCGAGGCGGCCGCGCTGATGCCCGGGATGCATTCGCCGGTCCGTGACTACCTGGCCCGCGAACTGCGCCAGCGTTGACGGCGGCGGCCAGGGCCGGGCGCCGCTAGTCCAGTTCGTCCAACTCGTACTGATCTCTGAACTCCCGGTCGTGCATGGCCACGACCGACGCGCCCGCGTGCTGGACGATCCAGTCATGCTCGCGCGCTACCTCGTAAGCGCCGCGCTCGGAGAAGGGCTCGAGCGGGTGCCAGATCAGGAGCAGGTCCTCACCCCGCGGCCCGATGACCTCGGCTGCCGCCAGCTCGGTGCTGACCTGCGCCAGCATCACCTGGACGTGCGGCAGCGTCCCCTCCAGCTTGCTCCAGCGCTCGCACAGCAGCGCACTGCCGCTGCTGCCGGCCCTCCAGCACGTGGGCACGGTCATCCCCCCTCGCGTCGCCCCCGGCGAGTATTCCCCCGGCCCGCCGCGCCACGCCGCAGGCGCCCGGCCCGCAGGCTCTTGCGCAGTCGCGTCGGCCCGGTTCGGCTGTCGGCTGCCGCTGGCATAGTGGCGACCGCCCAGGCCGCCGCTGACCCGATCGGAGCACGATGCCCGCATGCTTCCAGCTCGTCGTCGACTGCAAGGACCCCGAAATGCTGGCCCGCTTCTGGACGGGGGTCCTGGGATACGTGCTTGAGCCACCCCCCGAAGGCTTCGCCACCTGGGACGACTGGCGGCGGGACATGGGGCTTCCCGACAGCGAGCTGGGAATCGGCGCGGACAGCATCATCGATCCGAGCGGGCACGGACCCCGCATCTGGTTCCGGGTGGAGCCGGATGCCAAGGTCGGGAAGAACCGTCTCCACCTCGACATCCACGTCAGCGGCGGCCGTTCCGTGACGGACCGGACCGCCCCGCTCGCCACCCGCGCGCAGCGAGTCGACGCCGAGGCCAGGCGGCTGGCCGATCTCGGGGCCACGATCACCGGGGCCATGAGCGCCGAGGGCCTCGATCACTACGCGATAGGGATGAAGGACCCCGAGGGCAACGAGTTCGACATCAACTGACGCCCCCGAGCAGGCCGTAATCGGCATCAGCGCCGTATTAGCGCCGTTTCAGAGGCCGCGTCCAGCCTGGTGCGCATGGGGTGACCACCCTGGCCCGGCGGCGCCGGGCATGCGTGCTGAGTGCAACGGAGGTGAATCTCATGGCGATCACTATCACCAAGGTGGAGAAGATCGAGGCGACCCGCATCCACCTGAACCCGGGCGAGCTCGCGTAACGCCGCGGGCAGCGCCCCGGTACCGGCTTCCGGGGGACCCACACACCAGGGCGCTGCCCGTCCGGGCCAGCTCATCATCGTCCAGGGGAGGAAACAGTCATGGCCAGTCGGCCGCGGCTCAAGTCGGTCGTCGTGCAGTACCGGGACGGGCAGGTCGTCATCTGGCCGCGGGCCCTGCAGCGGATGTTCATGGACGACCCGGCCGGCCACATCGCGGCCCTGCTGCGGATCCTGGCCGACGGCGGGTGCGAGGCCACGCAGCTGCCCGCCGAGATGGCGCGCCGCGGCCATCCGGTGACGGCCGGCGACATCACCTCGGTGCTCGGGTCGCTGGACGAGCTCGGTGTCCTGGAGGAGGCCGGCGGGGACGAGATCCTGGCCCCGGCCACCCGCGACCGGCACCAGAGCAACCTGCGCTACTACGACCTGTTCGCCCGGCTGGGCCAGACCAGCGCGTCCTTCCACCAGGCGATCGAGCGGTCCCGGGTCCTCCTGCTCGGCGCCGGGGGTCTCGGCGCGGGGATCCTGCAGTCCCTGGCCGGGCTGGGCGTCGGCGAGGTCACGCTGGTCGACTTCGACACCGTCGAGACCCGGAACCTGGCCCGGCAGTTCGTCTACGGCACCGATGCCATCGGCCGGCCCAAGGTGCTGGCCGCCCGGGACTGGGCCCGGGCGTACTCGCCGGGCACCCTGGTCCGGCCCGTGCACCGCCGGGTCACCGACGCGGCCGGCATCGCGGAGCTGGCCGGGGCGGCGGCCGGGCAGGCCGGCGCCGACGTCGTGGTCTGCGCCATCGACTCGCCGGACGACATCCACCTGCTGGTCAACGAGGCCTGCTGCGGGCTGGGCATCCCGTTCGTGGCCGGCGGCCTGACCTACTCCACGCTGTCCTACTGGTCGGTCCGGCCGGGCCGGACCCCGTGCCGGCTGTGCCTGGAGCTGCACCGAGAGGACGAGCGCGAAGCCATGCCGGCCGTGCTGCGCGAGCCTCCGCTGATCGAGCCGTCACCGGTCAACCGGGCCACCGGGCCGGTGGTCCAGCTCATCTGCGGGCTGATGGCGCTGGAGGTGATGCGCTACCTGACGCGGACCGACCCGCCCGTGGCCGCCGCGACCTACCAGGTCATCGAGCTCGCCGATGGCCTGGAGACGAGCCGCGCGCCCTGGGCCCGGCACCCGGCCTGTCCGCTGTGCGCCGCGGCGGGCCGCCCGGCGCCGGAGCCGGGAGCGGGAGCGGGCACCCTCCTGGCCGCCGGCCGGGCCGGCCGGTGACCGCGGCGCCCGGCCCCGGTGCGGTGGCGACGGCCGGGCCGTATGCCGCGCTGACCATGGTCCGGGACGGGCCCGGGTATGTGCTGGGGCGCCGGGGCGGGACCGATTTCGTCGCGGTCCCGGAGATCGGCGGCCAGGTCATCCAGTGGCTGCAGGGCGGCTGCGGCCTCCGCGAGTGCGAGCGGCGGGCCGCGGAGGTGGCCGGCGAGCCGGTGGACGTGGCCGGGTTCCTGGAGGGCCTGGCGCAGGCCGGGCTGCTGCCCGCCGCCGGGCCCGCATCCGGGGGGACGGCGGAGCCGGGGACAGCCGCGCCGGGGACAGCCGCGCCGGGGGCCGGGGCGGACGAGCCGCCCGCGATTGCCCCGTGGCAGGCCGCGGCCGGGCGGGTGATGTTCGGCCGGGCCGGCCTCGCGATCCAGGCGGTGCTGGCGGTCACGGCCGCGGTGGTCCTGCTGGCGGTTCCGGGCGCCCGGCCCGGGCCGGGCGACGGCGTCGCCACCGGCGTTCCGCTGGCCAGCCTCCTCCTGCTGGCCGCACTGGCCACGGCGCTCGGACTGGCGCACGAGGCGGCGCACGTGCTGGCGGCGTGGGCCGCGGGGGTGCCCAGCCGGATCTCCATCGGCCGGCGCATGATCTTCATCGTGTACCAGACCGACCTGACCCGGCTGTGGAGCGTGCCGCGCCGGGCGCGGGTCGTGCCGCTGCTGGCCGGCCTGCTGTTCGACAGCGCGGCGACGGGCATCCTGGCCGTGGCCGGCCTGATCCTGACCGGGCACGCCCCGCTGCTGGTGGTCCACCTGATCCGGCTGGCGGTCCTGCTGAACGTCGGCGCGATCGCCTTCCAGTTCCTGATCTTCCTGCGCACCGACGTGTACGCGCTGTTCGTCCTCGCGACCGGCTGCCGGAACCTGTGGGCGACCAAGGGCGCGGTCGCCCGGCGCGCCGTCGGCCGGGCCGGGTCCGCGGACCGCGCGGTGCTGGCGGCGGCCGGCCGCCGGGAGACCCGCTGGGCGCGGGTGTTCCTGGGCCTGTACCTGCCCGGCGTCGCCGCCACGGGCTGGTACTTCGCGGCCTTCGCGGTGCCCGCCACCGCATCGATCGTGCGGGCGTGTGCGCACGCGCTGGCCGCCGGGCCGTGGAGCATGGCCGGCGCGGCGGCCGTCCTCGCGCTTGCGCTCACCGCCGGGTCCGCGGCGTTCGTGCTGGCGGGCCTGGCCCGGTCCCTGGCCCGGCTGGCCGGCCAGGTCAGCCGGCGTCCCGCCGCGGGCGCCGCGATGACGGACGCGGCGGGCCGGGCGGGCGTATAGCCCGGCCTCCTCGGTTCGGCCGCGCGGTCAGCGGCCGATGTGCGTGTTCGTGATCGAGGTGAACTGGCAGATCAGCGCGGCGGTGAGGAAGACCAGCCCGAGCGCGATCTCATTGAGGCGGCGCAGCTCGCGGCCGCTCGCGGCGAACCCGAACATCGCCATCGCCGCGAGGGTCAGGATCAGGGCCAGGACGTCCATGTGACTCCTTCGTCAGCCCCAGAGGTCTGGGCGGTAGCGGGCTGTCGTTTCCAGCTCGTCGAGGTAGGCGGCGGCGCGGTCGGGCGATAGCGGTCCCCATCGGGCGGCGACGTCGACGAACGCGGCGCGGACCGCGGCGCGCATCGGCGCCGCGCCGCACACGTAGACGCAGCCGCCGGCGGTGAGCAGGCGCCAGGCCAGCGCGCCCTGCTCCCGGATCCGGTCCTGGACGTAGTCACCGCGGCCCGCCGGCTCGCGCGACGTCGCGACGTGGACGTGATTGAGCACGCCCGCGGCGGCGAGCTGCCCGACCTCGTCCCGGTAGATGAAGTCCAGGCGGCTGGACCGGATGCCGTTGAACAGCACCGCCTCGGCCAGGGTGCGGCCCGCCTGCTTGAGCGCCAGGCGTTCCCACAGGAAGGCCCGCATCGGCGCGAAGCCGGTGCCCGCCGAGACGAAGATCATCGGCTTCGTCACGTCCTCCTGCAGGTGGAAGCCGTCCGCGCTGTTCAGGAAGACATTCAGCCGGTCACCCTCGCGGAGGGCGTGCACGTAGCGGGAGCTCGTCCCGCGGAAGTCACGGCCGGGCCGGCCCGGCACCGGCGTGGCGTCGAGGCCGACGGCCAGGTGGGCGACGCCGCCGCCGTGGACCGGCGGGCTCGAGCTGGTCGAGTAGTAGCGCGGCCGGAGCTGCTGCGCGACCCGGAGGAACTCGAAGATGTTCAGCGAGCAGGACGGAAACTCATCGAGGAGCCGGACGACGTCGTAGCCGCCCGCGTCGATCGTGGCGCGCAGCGGCGAGCCGGGACCGTCCGGTTCCCGCAGCACGTCCCGGATCGCGGCCAGCCCGGCTCGCTCGGATGGGTCGGCGGCCTTCTCGATCAGGAGGTCCAGCAGCGGCACGCCCGGCCGGCCCGCGATATCCAGAAGGCTGGTCAGCACGTTGCGGACCTGGAGCACGACGCCCTTGGGCACCACGCTGACGTTCATCGTCTCCGGCACCATGAGCAGGCCGTCGAGCGCCGCGCCGAGGTGCCGGGCGAGCCGCTCGACCTGCTCCTCGCCGTTCTGCGGGCAGATGCCGAGGTGGTCGCCGACGCGGTAGGACAGGCCGGGCGGCAGGCTGATCTCCAGGTGCCGCGTCCGCTTCGGCGAGTCCGGGGCCTGGAGTTCCCGGTAGCGCAGGGCGCGCGCCTCGACCGTGTCCATCCCGACGGCGTTGGTCAGGATCGTCGGCGTGAGCAGCACCCGCGACTGGCCGCGGCCGGCGGGCGGCTCCGGCGGCCCGCTGCCGGCCGGCGTGGGCGGCCGCCGCGAGCCCGCCGACACGAAGCGCATGACACTGGAGACGCCGGACGGCCGGGGCGCCTGCCGCGCCGCCGGGCGGGGGCCCGGCCGTGCCGCCGGCGGCGGGGCCAGCGCGTCGCCGTGCAGCGAGCGCTGCATCGCCGTGACCGAGTCGGCGCCGGTCAGCGCGCTCGCCGCCGCGTTCTCGGCGGCGAGGCGGGTGACCGCGGCCGCGGTGGGCCGGGCGCCGGACAGCTGCAGGAGCACCGGCCAGACGCGGGCATTCCAGTCCGCGTGCCCGCGCTCCCACACCGGCGACCCCACATCGGCGTAGCCGAGGTCGGCCAGCGGCCCGGCGCCGAGAGCGGCCAGCTTCTGGTGCACGTACCGGGGGAACGCGAGGAACGCATTCCACTGGCTGTTGCCGAGCCCCCAGACCAGGAACCGGCAGTCCCGCCACACCGGGTCACCGGGCCGGGTGGCGTCCAGCCACGACTTGAACGCGGTGGCGTTGGCGGGCGGATTCGAGGTGTAGGTCGAGGTCATCACCACGAGCAGCCAGGGCCCCGGGCGCGGCGGCGCGGCGGCGAGCTCATTCAGCGTGATCACGTCCGTGGTGTAGCCCTGGAAGTGGCTGCGCTCGGCGAAGCGCTCGGCCAGCTCCCGGTTCCCGCCGAAGTTGCTGCCGTAGGCGACCACCAGGTGGCGGTAGGCGCTGGTCGCGGGAATCTCGGTCGGCGGTCCCCAGTCGCGGCCGGCCGCCCGGGCGGGCACGAGGACGGGGGCGGGGGGCGGCTGAACGTCGCGGACCGCGGCGGGCGGGCGCGGGCGGGCGCCGGGGTCGCGCGGCACGCGGACGATCGAGACCGCGGCCGGCTTCGTGGTCACGACCGTGTTCTTGGCGACGGTCGCGCCCGGCGCGGGACGAAGCAGGTAGTGGCGGTAGATCTCGAACAGCACGACGCGGAGCATCATGAACGTGACCTCTTGCGCCATGCACTGCCGCTTCCCGATCGAGAACGGGATGAAGGCGTGGCGGGGCCGCTCGATGACCTTGTCCATCGCGAACTGCCCGGGATCGAACCGGCCGGGGTCCGGCCCCCAGTAGCGCGGGTCGCGCTGCGCGGCGAGCGCCCCGATGAGGATGATGTCGCCGTGCCGGATCCGGTAGCGGCCGAGCATCCCGTCCTTGAGGCTGCGCCGGATCGTGACCGGCATCGGCGGGTAGATGCGCAGCGTCTCCTTGATGACCTGCGTGGTGTACGGCAGCGCCATCAGGTCGTCGTACTGCAGGTCGTAGTCCGGGTCGCCGCCGGTGATGCCGTCGATCTCGGCGATCAGCCGGGCCTCGACGTCCGGGTGCGTGCCGAGGACGTGGGCGAGCCACGCTCCCGTGATCGACGGCCCGTTGAAGCCGTTCGACAGGTGCATGAGGACCTGGTCGCGCACGGTCTCGGCGTCGAGGAAGTCACCCGTCTCCGGATCGGGCGTGCTGACCAGCCGGCTGAGCAGGTCCGTCTGCGCCCCGAGCGGGCCGGTATGCAGGCGTGCGCGGACAAGCGCGTCGGCGGTCCGGAACAGCTCCCGGTTATTGCGGCGGTAGCGCTTGCGCTGCGCGCGCCGCTGCGCTCCCGCGAAGACCGTGAAGTCGGGCCGGGGGTCGGCCACGCGGCGGATGCTCTCCTTCGTGCTCTCCGGAACGGCCACCGCGAATGGGTGCGGAGGTCCGCTGCTGTCCGGGTCGAGCAGGCCGAAGTCGTAATTGCACGCCCCGCGCCCCGAGACCTCCAGCGTGTAGCGCTCCATCCAGGCCCGGGCGTCGAGCGGCTCGCTGTCGGGGATCGCCGCCCAGGCCGCGACGAGCTTGCGGGCCTGCTCCTTCATCCGCTCCAGCTGCGTCCGCTGGTGCGACGGCGCGTACCACGGCAGCATCACGCGGCGGATCTGCTCGGCATGCTCGCTGTCGCCGATCACCGAGATGCCGCCGCCGCGCGAATTGCTCAGCTGGGCGAAGAAGTTGATGTCCTCGACGCGTTTACCGAACTGCTCCTCGTCGGCCGCCACCTCGTCCAGCAGTACGGGGTCCGAGACGACCACGAGCCGCCATTTCCGGGTCGGGATCCCGACCGCGTAAATGTGCCCGAACCGCTGGTAGTAGTCGAGCTGGGAGTCGTTGTCGTTCAGGATGTCGAAGTTCGCGAACCGCTCGCCGTCCGGCACCAGCCAGCGGACGGCGTACGGGATCTCGAGCGGGTCATCGGCGGCGGGCCCGGGGGCCGGGGACGAGGCCGCCGGCGGGGGCGGCTGGACCGCGGGCGGGGGTGGCGGGACCGGGCGGACGTCTACGATGGCGCAGCTCAGGATGGGCGCGTCCGCCCGGTGGTCAAGCCGGACGGCGCATGCGCCGCTGATCTCGATCCGGGTCACCCGCCGGTCCCCGGCAAACGTGCCGTTGGTGCTCCCGAGGTCCTCCAGCACCCAGCGGCCGTCCTCCGGGCGGAGCACGGCGTGATGCCAGGACACGCGGGCATCGGCGATCACTATGTCGCTCTCCGGATCGCGGCCGATCCGGTAGGCACGGTCGGCCGGCAAGGTCCGGTCGAATCCCTGGGCCCGCACCGCGAGGGGTGGTGTCGGCCCCCCCGAAAATGACGCCTCGATGGGCACGCGCCCACTGTAAGGCGATTCCGGCCAAAGCAGAATACATTCGCCCTGGTATGGCGCACGTACGTACGACGTCCGCTTGCCCGGCCGGTCCGGCGGCCGGCGTAAGGTGCCGGTTGATGACCCCCGTTTCGGGCAATTTCGACTGGCAGCCGGACATCCTGGGCGACGGTTACTCGCAGCATGTCCTGGAATTGGGTCCCGA
The DNA here is from genome assembly GCA_036501025.1 of Streptosporangiaceae bacterium. Classification (GTDB taxonomy): domain Bacteria; phylum Actinomycetota; class Actinomycetes; order Streptosporangiales; family Streptosporangiaceae; genus DASUBV01. The sequence goes on along the minus strand of DASYBB010000037.1, from coordinate 23,176 downwards.
CCCCGACGGGCAAGGGCCGATTGCAGCCGTGCTGGTGCGGCACGAGGCGCTGACGGAGGCCGCCCGCGGCGCGGTGCTGTATGTGCACGGTTTCTCGGACTACTTCTTCCAGACGGCCCTGGCCGATTTCCTGGCCGCGCGGGGCCTGGCGTTCTACGCGCTGGACCTGCGCAAGTCCGGCCGGGCGCGACGTCCCGGCCAGACCCCGCACTACGTGTCGGATCTCGCGCTCTACGACAGCGACCTGGAGCGCGCGCTCGCGATCGTGGCCACGGCGCATCCCGGCCGGCCCGTGGTTCTCCTCGCGCACTCCACCGGCGGCCTGATCGCGCCGCTGTGGCTGGATCGCCGGCGGGCCGCCGGGCAAGTTGCCCCCGTCGCCGGGCTGGTGCTGAACAGCCCGTGGTTCGACCTGCAGGGCACGCCGGCCCAGCGCGGAGCCCTGACCCAGGCGCTGCGCCTGCTGGCGCGGGCGCGGCCGCTGCGCGAGTTCACGACACCGCCGGGGGTCTACGGGCCCACCCTCCATACCAGCGGCACCGGCGAATGGGACTTCGATGTCGCCCTGAAGCCGCTGGCCGGGTTTCCGGTGACACTGGGCTGGCTGAACGCGGTGCGCCGCGGTCACGCCCGGCTGCACCGCGGCCTCGACACGAGCGTCCCGTCGCTGGTGCTCCGGTCGGACCGGTCCGACTTCTCCTCCGCGCACTCGCCGCTGAGCGACCGGGCGGACATCGTGCTGGACGTCGCGCAGATCGCCCGGTGGGCGGGCTGCCTGGGCTCCGAGACGACGGTGATGCCGATCGACGGCGCCCGCCATGACGTGTTCCTGTCGCTGGCGGGCCCGCGCGATCGGGCCTACGCGGCCCTGGAAGGCTGGCTCGGCCGGCACCGGTTCATCGCCGCACCTTCGTGAGCTGCGGCCGGCCCGGCGGCCAGCGTTCCGGAAGGAAGGGCGGTTCCGGCTGAGCTAATCGGCGGGGAGCACCTGCTGGCACCAGATGGTCTTGCCCGTGGTGGTCTGGCGCGTGCCCCAGCTCTCGGCGAGCTCGCAGACCAGCAGCAGGCCCCGGCCGCCCTCGTCGAGGGCCCGGGACCGCTGCAGATGCGGTGCCGTGCTGCTGGCGTCGGCGACCTCGCACACGATCCCGTCGTCGCGGATCAGCCGGAGCTGGATCGGCGGGGCGCCGTGCCGGATCGCGTTGGTGACCAGCTCGCTGACCACCAGTTCGGTGGTGAACTCTGCCGCGGACAGCCCCCACGCCCGCAGCTGATCGGTGGCCAGCCGCCGCGCGTGGGCCACCATGGCCGGCTCGGCGGGGATGTTCCAGGTGGCGACGCGGTCGGCCGGGAGCGCGCGGGTGCGGATGAGCATCAGTGCGACGTCATCGGCCGGATGGTCGGCGCGCGTGGCGTCGATGACCGCGTCGCCCGCCTCCTCCAGGGACGTGGCGGGCTGGGCCAGCACGCGGCACAGCTCGGCCAGGCCCTGGGTCATGTCGCGGTGACGGGACTCGATCAGGCCGTCGGTGAACAAGGCCAGGACGGAGCCGCCGGTCAGGTCCAGGTCGATGGTCTCGAAGGGCATGCCGCCCACCCCGAGCGGCGGGCCGATGCGATCGGAGGCGACCTGCTCGGCCCGGCCGGGGGTGCACACGATGGGCAGCGGGTGCCCGGCCGTGGCCAGGGTGCAATGGCAGGAAATAGGGTCATAGACGGCGTACAGGCAGGTCGCGCCGAATTCGCCCGGCGCGGGCTGGCCGTCCTGCCCGACATCGGCCCGCTCGTCGCTGGCCAGGTGGATGACCAGGTCGTCGAGGTGGGTCAGGAGCTCGGCCGGCGGGAGGTCGACATCGGCCAGCGTGCGCACGGCGGTGCGCAGCTGGCCCATCGCGGCCGAGGCGTGCAGGCCGTGACCGGTGATGTCGCCGATGACCAGGGCGACCCGGGTTCCCGACAGCGGGATCAGGTCGTACCAGTCGCCGCCGATGCCGGCCTGCGAGTCGGCGGGCAGGTAGCGGGAGGCCACCTCCACCGCCGACCGCCCGTTCAGCTGCTGCGGCAGGAGGCTGCGCTGCAGGGTCAGCGCGGTCGCCCGCTCGCGGGTGTAGCGGCGCCCGTTATCGATGGCTATCGCGGCCTTCAGGGCCAGTTCCGTGGCCGCGGCCAGGTCGTCGTCCGAGTACTGCCCGGCCTGTTCCGAGCGCCAGAAGCCGGCCACGCCGATCAGCGCGCCATGGGTGCGCAGCGGCGCGGTGATCATTGACCGGATCCCGTGAGCCAGCACCGGCCGCGCCGGCTCGGGACTCTGGAGCCGCCACGCTACGGACGTGCGGAGGTCGGACACGATCTGCGTGCGCGGGCCGCCGAAGAGGCGGTTCTCCTCGGTCACGTCCGGGACCAGCGTGACCGGCGTTCCCACCGGGCGCAGCGGGCTGTCCGGCCCGATGCCGCCGCTGGCCACCCGGCGCAGTTCCGTGTCGGCGCCGGAAGCGGGTTCATCGCCGCGCAGCACGGCCTCGTTGAGATCGACGGTGACGAAGTCGGCGAACTCGGGGACAGCGACCTGCACCAGCTCCCGGGCGGTCTGCCGCATGTCCAGGGTGGTGCCGATGGTGACGCTGGCCTCGTACAGCAGCTCGAGGTGGCGGCGCGCCGCGCCGGCTCTCAGCCGCTGGCGCCGGCCGCGGATGGCCAGCTCGGCGACGGCCACCCCGACCGCGATCAGCAGGACGATCGTCTCGAAGTCCTGGCCGTTGGTTCCGGTGAACGAGTGATACGGGGGGATCAGGAAGAAGTCGAACCAGAAGGCCGACGACAGGGCCGCGAGCAAGGCGGCGATGCGGAACCCGGAGGCTGCTATCGCCACCACGACGGCCATCAGGACCAGAGCCGCATCGACGGGGTGGAAATCGCTGCGCAGCGGCACCAGGATGGCTGCTACGGCGGCCGGTGCCGCCAGCGCGGATACGACCGCTATCCAGTTGCGGCGCGCGGATCCCTCCATCTGTCGTCTATGCCCCGCTGCCTGCCGCTAGCACGTCGGCCCGGCCCCCCGGGGCATCGCCGGCCAGGCGCATGACCGCCCAATTGGCGGCAAGACATCACGAACTGAGCGCTAGCGGCCCGGAGTCTCCGGGTGCACCTTGCAGGCGGCGTTGTAATGCTTCAGGGTCAGCTTTCCCCGGGCATACGCCCACGAGCAGGTACAGGAATTGGGCACGTGGTCGGACGTGATGACCTCGGCCGGCACGCCGCTGCGGCGCTCGGCGCGACCGGGCTGGTACGGCAGCGGCTGCCCGACGAGGGCCAGCGCGTCCCCCTCGGTCCGAGCCTCCTGGACGGCCCCGTCAGCCAGCGCCAGCCACTCCCGCGGCCGGGCCCCGGACGCGGCCGGGGCGGGCGGACGCCGCTTGACGCGCACCCTGGCTCCGGGAATCGTGTCGCTCGCCCGGATTTCCATGTCATCGAGAATATCCGCGACCTCGGGTAACACCGGCCGGGAACCGAGGTCAGCCTGGGCGCCGCCCTTGCACTCTGACGACTATACTGAGTATCATACTTAGCATGATACGAAGTGGAGCCGGGACGTGAGCGTCCGGCACGCGCTGCTGGCCCTGCTCAGCGAGGGACCCAAGTACGGCCTGCAGCTGCGCGAGGAGTTCGAGGCGCGCACCGGCGAGGTGTGGCCGCTGAACGTCGGCCAGGTCTACACGACCCTGCAGCGGCTGGAGCGGGACGGGCTCGTCGAGTCGGAGGGCGCCGACGAGGGCCCGCAGAAGGCGTTCGAGATCACCGAGAGCGGCGCGGCCGAGCTGGCCAGCTGGCTGCGCACGCCCCCGGACCTGAGCTCGCCGCCCCGCGACGAGCTGGTGATGAAGGTCCTGGTCGCGATCCGGCTGCCGGGCACCGACGTGCCCGGCCTGATCCAGGAGCACCGGCGCTACCTGCTGCAGCTCATGCAGGAGTGGACGCGGATCAAGGAAGGCGGGCCCGCGGGTGACCTCAACCTCGCGCTCGCCGTGGACGCCGAGCTGTTCCGGCTGGACTCAGTCGTCCGCTGGCTCGACGCGGTCGATGCCCGGCTCAAGCGGGCGGCCGCCGATGACCAGGCCCAGCCGGCGGCAGCGCCGCTGCCGAGGCAGCGGCGGCACACGGGAGCGCGCGGATGAGCATGCTGGAGCTCCGGCGGGTGTCCAAGGTCTACGGCCAGGGCGCGGCCCAGGTACACGCCCTGGACGGGGTCACCCTGTCGGTGGACGAGGGCGCGATGGTCGCGGTGATGGGTCCGAGCGGATCGGGCAAGAGCACCCTGCTGACGATCGCGGGCAGCCTGGAGGAGCCGACCGCGGGCGAGGTGCTGGTCCGCGGCACCGGGCTGGCCGGCCTGTCCCGCAATGACAAGGCCCGGCTGCGGCGGCGCACGATCGGCTACGTGTTCCAGGACTACAACCTGCTGCCCGGCCTGACCGCCGCGGAGAACGTGAGCCTGCCACTCGAGCTCGACGGGCGCCCCGCACGGAAGGCCCGGGCCGCCGGGCTCGCGGTGCTAGCGGACCTGGGGCTGGCCGAGCGGGCCGATCGCTACCCGGACGAGCTGTCCGGCGGCGAACGGCAGCGGGTGGCGATCGCCCGCGCCATGGTCGGCGAGCGCCGCCTGCTGCTGGCCGACGAGCCCTCCGGCGCGCTCGACTCGGTCAACGCCGAGGCCGTCATGCGCATGCTGCACCGGGCGTGCAAGGCCGGCGGGATGGCCGCGGTCGTGGTCACCCACGACGCGCAGCTCGCCTCGTGGGCCGACCGGGTGGTATTCCTGCGCGACGGCCGGGTCGCCGACCAGACGGACCCGGTCCCGGGCCCGGACTCCCTGCTCGCGCCGGGCCGCCCGCAGTGAGCGTCACGCTGCACGAGCGGCCCCGCCGCGCGGCCCGCAACGGCGGCGTGCCCGCCCGGCGCGCGGTCATCCGCTGGGCCTGGCGGCTGCTGCGCCGCGAGTGGCGCCAGCAGCTGCTGATCCTGGCCCTGATCACCGCCGCGGTCGCCGCCACCTTCGTCGGCTCGGCGGTGGCCACCAGCACGCCGCCCCCGGCCGGGGCCGGCTTCGGCACCGCGACCGACATGGCCACCTTCCCCACGCTGAGCCCGCACGCGGCCGCCGAGATCGCGGCCCTGCGCCGCCGGTTCGGCCCGGTCGACGTGATCGAGAACCAGACACTCTCGGTGCCCGGCTCGGTCGCGACCTACAGCCTGCGCGCGCAGGACACCCGCGGCGCGTTCGGCCGGCCGATGCTGTCGCTGGTCCGCGGTCACTACCCCCGCGGCGCGGGCCAGGCCGCCCTCACTCCCGGCGTCGCCGCCGAACTGCACCTGCGGCTCGGCGCCACCTGGCGCGCGAGCGGCTCGGCCCGGCGGGTGGTCGGCATCGTGGCCGACCCGCAGAACCTGCTCGACGAGTTCGCCCTCGTCGCGCCGGGCCAGGTCAGGGCGCCCACCCTGGTCACGGCGCTGTTCGACGCGGGGCTCGCGGCGCCCTCCGCGCTCGGCCCCAACGTGGCGTCGCGGGCCTCGGCCACCGCCGACGTGCTCAACCCGGCCACCATCTCGCTGGCCGCGGCCACGCTCGGGATGCTGCTCATCGCCCTGGTCAGCGTGGGCGGGTTCACGGTGCTGGCGCAGCGTCGGCTCCGCTCGATCGGCATGCTCGGCGCCCAGGGCGCCACGAGCTCCAGCCTCGGCCTGGTGGTCCGGGCCAACGGCGCCGCGACCGGCGTGGTCGGCGCGGCGGCCGGGTTCGCGCTCGGCCTGGTCGCCTGGCTGGCCTACCGCCCGCGGCTGGAACAAAGCGCGCACCACGTCATCGGCGCCTTCCAGCTGCCCTGGCTGGTGATCCTGGTCTCGATGGCGCTCGCCGTGCTGACGGCCTACCTGGCCGCCGTCCGGCCGGCCCGGGCGATCAGCCGGGTGCCGATCGTGGCCGCGCTGGCCGGGCGGCCGCCCGCCCCGCGGCCCGCCCGCCGCTGGGCCGCGCCGGCCGGCGTGGGGCTGCTCGTCCTCGCGTTCTTCCTGATCGGGCTGGCCAGCGCGCAGGCGACGTCGGCCGCCGCGGAGTCGGGGGACCAGCGGACGCTCGTGCTCGCCCTGGTCGTGGGCCTGGTCGTGCTGTGCGCCGGGGTCGTGCTCGTCGCCCCGGCCGGCCTGGCCCTGCTGGCCCGGGCCGCGGGCCGGGCCCCGGTGGTCGTGCGGCTGGCCCTGCGCGACCTGGCCCGGTACCGGGCGCGCTCCGGGGCGGCGCTCGGCGCCATCAGCCTGAGCGTGCTCATCGCCGTCATCATCTGCGTGACCGCGGCGGCGCGGTACGGCGACGCCATCGACTATGTCGGGCCGAACCTGGCCGCGAATCAGCTCATCATCTATCCGCGGGCGGCCGCCACCACCCCCGGCGCGTCCTGCCTGCGGGCGCCTGGCGGGTGCCCGGTCCCGGCCGGCGCCCAGCTGGCCGCGATGGCCGCGCGGGCCCGGGGCATCGCGAGCACGCTCGGGTCCGGGCGCACCGTCCGGCTCGAGGAGACGGACTCAGTGCTGCAGCGCGACGCCGCCGGGCGGAACTGGGACGGCCCGGTATACGTCGCCACCCCCCAGCTGCTGCGCGCCTACGGCATCGCGGCCGCGCAGGTCAGCCCAGCCGCCGACATTCTCACCATGCGGCCCGGCCTGGCCGCCGAGACGCGGATGCAGTTCCTGTACGGCGCGACTAAATTCGGCCCGCCGGGCGGCGGCTGCCCGCCGAGCTACTGCCGGGCGAATCCGCGGATCCAGCAGGTCAGCGCGCTGCCGTCCGGCACGTCGGCGCCCAACACCGTGATCACCGAGCATGCCGTGCGCCAGTTCCGCCTGACGGTCACCACGGCCGGCTGGCTGATCACCGCCCCCGGCTCGCTGACCGCCGGCCAGGTCAGCGCCGCCCAGCACGCCGCGGCGGCGGCCGGGCTGACCGTGGAGGCGCGCGACAGCATCCCGACGTCGGCCGAGATCCTGGACGCCGCGACGGTCTTCGGCATCCTGCTGGCCCTCGGCATCCTGGCCATGAGCGTGGGCCTGCTCCGCGCCGAGACCGTCAGTGACCTGCGCATGCTCACCGCCACCGGGGCAGCCCGGACCGCCCGGCGGGCGATCTCCGCGGCGACGGCGGGCGCGCTGGCCCTCATCGGCGCGGTCATCGGCGTGGCGGCCGGCTACATCGCGGCGATCGGGTTCTTCCGGGCCAGCCAGCTCGACACGCTGTCCGCGCTGGCCAGCGTCCCGGTGGCCAACCTGCTGCTCATCCTGGTCGGCCTGCCGCTGCTGGCGGTGACCGGCGGCTGGGTGCTCGCCGCGCGCGAGCCGGCGGCGATCGCCCGCCGCCCCCTCGAGTAGGCCGGGTCAGCGGGTCAGCGCAGCAGCGGCCGGGCGGCCGGGGCACTGCCGAAGCTCGACGACCGGGCAGCGTGCAGCGTTCATCGCACTGCCTTCCGAAACGGGGTGATTCCGGTTACGGCCAGCCCGCCCGGAGTCACGCTCCCGGCGGGGATCAGGGCTCCCGCGGGGTGTCGCGCAGCACGTCGGCCAGCCACGGGAGCCTGCGCGGGTCAGGCTTCGGGCGCGTCCGGGATCTCCCGGTTGGAGTAGTAGGGCAGCCGGAACGGGAAGGCCGCGCCGGACCAGGTCCGCAGCGCGGCGTACAGCTTCGCGTAGTAGCCGCGCTGGTAGGCATCGGGCGTGACCCACCAGCTCACGTCGACGTCATGCCCGGCGAGTTGCCCGGTGAGCGGGGTGCGCTTCCCCATGGGGTAGAAGTAGCAGCAGCCGAGGTACTGATTCCCGGTGTCGTACACGGCATAGGCGAACGAGCTTCCCTCGCGGAACTCCTGCTCGTGCCAGACAAGGTCCACGTAGTTGAACTCCGCGCTGACCGCCTCCGCGGGCCAGGCGCCGCCGCGCGTCCGCCGGATGAGCTCGAGGCTGGCGTTGATCCCGCGCACGTCATCGTCCAGGTCGGCCCGGCTGATCGCGCGGGCCCGGATGTCGTCGTAGGCCAGCTCGGCGGGCGGCACGTACCCGGCGGGCAGGTCCAGGCTCTTGACGAGACCCCGGTAGTCCATGGCCTTCTCCTCGCCTCGGTCCGGGCCGCTCAGCGCGCGGGGTCGCCGTCGGGCACCTCGCCGTCGGGCACCTGGTAGGAGAGTATGACGACGCCGGAATCGAGGACCCGGGGGCTGATCAATTCCAGCCGGGCGTTGTTGCCCGCGCTGAGCAGCGTGTCGCCGAGGCTGCCGACGCCGGCGAAGTGCGGGTGCACCCACAGGTGCAGCACGTCCAGCAGGCCGCTGCCGATCAGCGTCTGGGCGACCGGGCCGAAGCCGTGCATCATGATGTCGCCGTCCTGCTGCTTGAGCCGCACGACCTCCGTCACCAGGTCACCCTTGATCACCGTCGTGTTGGCCCAGTCGGCCCGGTCCATGGTCCTGGACACGACGTACTTCTTCATCGAGTTGATCTTGTCGGGGTAGGCGCCCTCCCGGCCGGGCCAGATGGCGGCGTATCCCTCGTACGTCTTGCGCCCCATCAGCAGGGCGTCGGTGGCCAGGAGCTGCTCGGCCGCGATCTCGGCCGCCTCGTCGTCGGTGTAGGCGAAGTGCCAGGCCTCCATGTGGTTGATGACCCCGTCGATGCTGACGAACGTCGAGTTGATGATGTTCCCCATTGCCGGCCTCCGAGTGACCCGCCCGGGCGGGCGAGCCGGTCGCGTGTCGGTGTGCGTGTCGATTGTGTCCGGCCTGCTGGCCGGCGTCTCCACCCTGGCGCACGGAGTCGACGGTTTGTCGACGGCCAGCTGGCGCGGGGCCGGCAAAGCCCGCGTTATCGTGCCTGGATGCTGTTCGGAGTGCTGGGCCCGGTGGCGGTGTGGACCGACGCCGGCGAGCCGGTCCCCGTCGCGGGCCTGAAGGTCCGTGCCCTGCTGGCCATCCTGCTGGCCCACGAGGGGCGCCCGGTCTCCGCCGCCCGGCTGATCGACGGCCTGTGGGGCGAGGACGTGCCGGGCGACCCGGCGGGCACGCTGTCGGGCAAGGTCACCCAGCTGCGCCGGGCACTGGAGCAGGGCGAGCCCGGCGGCCGGCGGCTGGTGCTGTCGCCGCCGCCCGGCTACTGCCTGCGGATCGGCCCCGAGGCGGTGGACGCCGGCCGGTTCCGGGCGCTGGCCGCGCGGGCCCGCGGGACCGCCGACGGGCGCGCCCGGGCCCGGCTGCTGGGCGACGCGCTGGCACTGTGGCGGGGCCCGGCCTTCGCCGGGCCCGCCGACGAGCCCTCCGTCCGGACCGCGGCCGCCCGGCTGGAGGAGGAACGGCTGGCCGCCCTGGAGGACCGGGGGGAGACGCGGCTGGCCCTCGGCGAGCATGCCGGGCTGATCAGCGAGCTCACCGGGCTGATCGCCGCCCACCCGCTGCGGGAGCGGCTGCGCGCCGTCCAGCTGCGGGCGCTCTACCGGGCCGGGCGGCCGGCCGAGGCGCTGGACAGCTACGCGGGGTTCCGCGCTCACCTGGCCGAGGAGCTCGGCCTGGATCCCGGCCCGGAGCTGGCCGCCCTGCAGCGCGCCATCCTCGGCCGGGACCCCGCGCTCGACGCCCCCGCCCTGCCGCCGCGGCCGGGGCGGACGCGGACCAACCTGCCCGCCGCGCTCTCGGAGCTCATCGGCCGCGACGAGGCCGTGACCGGGATCCAGGCCCGGCTGGAGCGCAGCCGGCTGGTGACCCTCACCGGTCCCGGCGGGGTGGGCAAGACGCGGCTGGCCCTGGCGGCCGCCGGTCCCCTGGCCGAGGTCTTCGGCGACGGTGCCTGGCTGGCCGAGCTGGCCACGCTGGAGCCGGGCTCGGCCGGGGAGCCCGCGGACGTGGTGATGTCGGCTCTCGACGTCCGCGATGAGCCGGGCCGCCCGCGGGCGCCGGCTGACCGGCTCGCCGACGCGCTGCAGGCCCGGCAGCTGCTGCTGGTCCTGGACAACTGCGAGCATCTCATCGAGCGGGCCGCGGAGCTCGCCGGGCGGCTGCTGGGCGCGTGCCCGGGCCTGCGGATCCTGGCCACCAGCCGGGCGCCGCTCGGCGTGCCCGGTGAGGTGATCTGGGATGTCCCGCCGCTCGAGGTGCCCGGCCCGGCGGCGGGCCCGGACCCGGCGGAGATCGCCCGCTCGCCCGCGGTGCGGCTCTTCGCGGAGCGGGCCGCCGCGGCCGCGCCGGGGTTCGCCCTCGCCGCGGACACCGCGGGCGCGGTCGCCGTGCTGTGCCGGCGGCTGGACGGGATCCCGCTGGCGCTGGAGCTGGCCGCCACCCGGGTCCGGGCGCTCGGCGTCCACGAGCTGGTCGCCCGGGTGGACGACCGGTTCCGCCTGCTGGGCACCGGCCTGCGCGGCGCCCCGGCGCGTCAGCAGACCCTGGCGGCGGTCATCGACTGGAGCTGGGACCTGCTCACCGGAGCCGAGCGCGCCGTGCTCCGGCGCCTGGCCGGGCACGCCGACGGCTGCACGCTGGCGGCCGCCGAGGCGGTGTGCGACGGCGGCGCCGTGCCCGCAGCGGACGTCGCGGGACTGCTCGGCCGGCTGGTCGACCATTCCCTCGTCACGGTCACGCACGGCGCCGACGGCCCGCGCTACCGGCTGCTGGAGTCGGTGGCCGCCTACTGCGCCGCCCGGCTGGCCGAGGCCGGCGAGGCCGAGGTGGTGCGCGACCGGCACGGGCGCTACTACGCGGAACTGGCCGGCCGCGCCGAGCCGCAGCTGTTCGGGCCCGAGCAGCGGCCCTGGCTGCGCAGGCTGGATGCCGAGTCCGCGAACCTGCGCAGCGCCCTGGATGCCGCTGTCCGCGACGGCCGGGCGGACCGCGCGCTGGGCCTCGCCGTCACGCTGACGTGGTACTGGTTCCTGCGCGGGCGGCTCGCCGAGGGCAGGCGGTCGCTGGGCGCGGCGCTGGCCGCCGGGGCGGCGCCGGCCGGCCTGCGGGCCAGGGCCGCGGCCTGGCTCGGCGGTATCGGGATCCTGCTGGGCGAGCCGCCCGATCCGGCCGCGGACCGGGCCTGCGAGCAGCTCGACGATCGCGCAGCGCAGGGCCGGGCCGAGTGGTTCCTGGCCTACGCGCTGACCGATCTCGGCCAGGTCGCCGCCGTCGACGAGCGCCTGGAGCGGGCGCTGGCCGCCGCCCGCGAGGCCGGCGACCGGTGGGGCACGGCCGCGGCGCTCAGTACCCGGGCCAAGCTCGGCTATGTCCGCGGCGACCTGAAGGCGCTGGAAGCAGACGGCAAGCAGAGTGCCGCGCTGTTCGGTGAGCTCGGCGACCGGTGGGGACTGCTGCAGGCCACCGCCTGGCTCGGCGGCCTGGCCGAGATGACCGGCGACCACGCCCAGGCGACCCGGCTGCACCGCGACGGGCTGCGCCTGGCCGAGGAACTCGGCCTGTGGTCCGAGGTGGCGACCCGGCTCGCCTGGCTGGGCTGGATCGCGCTGCAGCAGTGCGACTACCCGCTGGCTCGTGACCTGAGCGGGCAGGCGCTGGCGCTGGCCGGCGCGCACGGCTTCCGGGCCGGAGAGGCCTTCGCCGAGATCGGGGTGGCCTTCGCGGCCCGGCGCCAGAACGACCTCGACGCAGCGGACCTGCACCTGAGCAGGCTGCTGCGCTCGGCCGGCCCGCTCCAGGAGGGGCAGGCGCCGCCCCTGCACCTGTCGCTGGTGCTGACGGAGCTCGGCTTCCTCGCCGAGCAGCGGGGCCGGGCCGGCGAGGCCGCGCAGCTGCATTACCGGGCGCTCGAGGCCGCCCGCACCCTGGGGCAGCCCAGGGGCGTGGCGCTGGCCCTGGAGGGGCTGGCCGGGGCGGCCGGGCTGAGCGGGGACTACGCGCTGTCGGCCCGGCTGCTCGGCGCATCCGGGTCCGCGCGGCACGGGGCGTCCACGCCGCCCGCCCCGTCCGAGCAGGCCGAGATCGACCGCATCGCCGCGGCGGCCCGCGCGGCCCTGGGCGACGCCGCCTTCGCCGCCGCCTGCCGGCAGGGGGCCGCCCAGACCCCCGAGGACGCCACGGCCGGCTACCCGACCAGGCCCACGTCGTAGGCGAAGATGACGGCCTGCACGCGGTTGCGCAGGCCGAGCTTGGCCAGGATGCTGCCGACGTGGGTCTTCACCGTGGCCTCCGTCACCACCAGCTTGTGGGCGATCTCGGTATTGGACAGGCCGGTGGCCACCTCCAGCAGCACCTCCTGCTCGCGGGGGGTGAGCTGGCCGAGCGCGGCGTGCACCGGGCCGGGGGCGCCGCCCGGGAGGTCAGGCAGCCGGGCGGCGTAGACGTCGAGGAGCCGGCGGGTGATCCGCGGCGAGACGACGGCGTCGCCGCTGGCCACCGCGCGGATGGCCCGGGCCAGCTCATCCAGGGGCACGTCTTTCAGCACGAACCCGCTGGCCCCGGCGCGCAGCGCGGCGAAGGCGTACTCATCCAGGTCGAACGTGGTCAGGATGAGGATCCGCGCCGACGCGTCGCGGGCCACGATCTGCCGGGTGGCCTCGATCCCGTCGACCCCGGGCATCCGCACGTCCATCAGGGTCACGTCGGGCTTCAGCTCCCCGGCCAGGCGGACCGCCGCCGTGCCGTCCGGAGCCTCGCCCACGATGTCGATGTCATCGGTCTCTTCCAGGATCATCCGGAACCCGGCCCGCATGAGCGGCTGGTCGTCGGCCAGGAGCAGGCGGATGCTCACCGGTCACGACCCGCGGGCTGCGCCGTGCTGGAGGTCATCGGCAGGCGGGCGTGGATCTGCCAGCCGCCGGCCGGGCCCGGGCCGGCGGTCACCGCGCCGTCGTAGACAGCGGCCCGCTCCCGCATGCCGGTCAGCCCGTGCCCGGCCGTCGCCGCTTCCGGCCCGGCATCGCGGCGGGCGCCGTCGTCGCGGACGTCCACGGTGACCACGTCGGGCCGGTAGGCGATGGCGACGCTGACCCCGGTCGGGGCGGCCGCGTGCTTGAGCGTGTTGGTCAGCGCTTCCTGCACGATGCGGTACACCGTCAGCTCCGCTCCCGGCGGCAGGGCCGCGGGCGTCCCGGTGACCGTCAGCTCGGCGGCCAGGCCGGTGGACCGGACCTGGTCGAACAGCGCGTCGATCTGCGCCACGCCGGGCTGGGGCTGACGGCTCTCGGGCGCCTCCTCGGTGCGCAGCACGCCGAGCAGGCGGCGCATCTCGTCGAGGGCCTGGTGGCCCGTGGCCGCCACCTGGCGCATGGCCAGGCTGGCCCGCTCCGGTTCGGCGGCCTGCTTGAGGGCCGCCCCCTTGGACAGGGTCACCATGACGGACAGGCTATGGGCGATCACGTCATGCATCTCCCGGGCGATCCGCGTGCGCTCGGCGGCGGCGGCGATCCGGGCCTGCTGGTCACGCTCTCGTTCCAGCTGCCGGGCGCGCTCGGTGAGGGCGCTGAAGGAATTCCGCCAGTGCCGCACGCTGACGCCCAGCAGGAGGCTGGCCATGACCGGCCCGGAGAACAGGATGAACGTCTCGATCCAGGACAGGTCAGTCAGGGGCCAGCGGACAGCGGCCAGCAGCGTGCCCGTCTCCACCGCGCCGGCGGCCAGGACCCCGGCCCGCAGCCGGTACCGGCTGGCGATGGTGTAGAGGTACACCAGCAGGGTAACGTCGGCCGCCACCTTCACGTTGAGCACCCACTGGGCCAGCGCCACCGCCATGATGCACCCGAACACGGCCAGCGGAAAGCGCCGGCGCCAGATCAGCGGGATCACCAGCAGGATGCTGAAGGCCAGGGCCGGGCCGAGCAGGCCGGGCTCATTCCGGGCCAGGTGCACGAGCTGCCCCAGCGTGCACGCGGCCAGCGCCGCGGCCAGCACGGTGTCAGTCGCCGTGGCGTGCGCGCTGATCGAGGCGGCCACCGCCCGGTACCTGGTCTCGATCCGGCCGGGCGCCGGGGCGGCGCCGGGACCGCCGGGAGGGGCTGACAGCCACTGCGCCCACCACGCCGCCCCGCGCCGGGCCGCGGTGGCTAGGCGTCCCGCCGGCACAGGATCAGCCCCGCGAGGGCCAGCACGACCGCGGCGTACAGCAGGAAGACCACGAATCCCGTCCATGGTGACAGCATGGCGTGGCCGGCGTTCATGATGAAGACCGCCCGGCCGGCCATGCTCGGCAGGTAACGGTCCACCACCTGGCTGGCGTGGCCGGGCAGCGCCGCCACGATGACCGGCAGGACGAGCAGCAGGCCGAACAGCGTCGCGATGCCGCCGGCGGTGGAGCGGATCAGGAAGCCCAGGCCGACGCCCAGCACCGCGACGACGGTGAGGTACGCGGTGGCGCCGAGCACGGCCCGCACCGCCTGCGGGTGAGCGAGGGAGATCCCGTGCGCGCCGAGCAGGGCCTGGCCGCCCACGAAGGTGACCAGCACCGCCGCCAGGCACACCGCGAACGTCACGGCGGCCAGCACCCCGGCCTTGGCCACCAGCACGGGGAGCCGGCGGGGCACCGCCGCGAACGTGGCCCTGATCATCCCGCTCCCGTACTCCCCCGTGGCCGCGAGCACGCCGAGGACCCCGACGGTGAGCTCGGCCAGGTTGACGCCGATGAGGTCCTGGTTGATGGGATTGAAGTCGGCCCGGGAGCTGGCGCTCATGGCCGACCAGTGGGCGCTGGTGGCGTACGACACCAGCAGGCCGGCGACGGCAATGCCCAGCACGGTGGCGGCGAGCACGAGCCACGACGAGCGGACGGTGCGCAGCTTGATCCACTCGGAGTGGATCACCTGGCCCTGAGTGACCGGCTTGGTCATCAGGAACTCCCTTCGGGGGCGGTGGCGTGGTATTCGACGGCGCCGGCGGTCATCTTCATGAAGGCTTCTTCCAGGGACGCCTGCTCGACGGCCAGCTCGTAGATGGCCAGGCCCTGGCCCCGCGCCACGGCGCCAATGTGGTCCGGGCCCAGGCCCCGCACCAGCAGCACGCCCGGTTCGGCCTCGGTCACCGAGACGCCCGGCCCGGCCAGCAGTCGGCGGAGCTGCGGCGCCTCCGGCGAGCGGACCCGGACGGCGGTCGCTGACGCGCCCGCCACCAGGTCGGCCACGCTGGCGTCGGCGATGAGCCGCCCCTGGCCGACCACGATGACGTGCTCGGCGGTCAGCGCCAGCTCGCTCATCACGTGGCTGGACAAGAACACCGTCCGGCCCTGCACGGCCAGGGACTTGAGCAGGTTGCGGACCCAGCGCACGCCCTCGGGATCGAGCCCGTTGATCGGCTCGTCGAGGATCACCGTGCCGGGATCGCCGAGCAGGGCCGCGGCGATCCCGAGCCGCTGCCCCATGCCGAGGGAGAAACTGCGCACCCGCTGGCCCGCCACGTCGCTCAGGCCGACCAGGTCCAGGACCTGATCCACCCGCCTGGCCCTGATGGCGTGGGTCGCGGCCAGGGCCAGGAGGTGATTGCGGGCCGAGCGCCCGGCCTGCACGGCCCGGGCCTCGAGGAGCGCGCCGACCTCCCGCAGCGGGGCCGGGTGGTCGCCGTAGCGGCGGCCGTTGACCCGCACGTCTCCCGCGGTCGGGGCGTCCAGGCCGAGAATGAGCCGCATCGTCGTCGACTTGCCTGCGCCGTTGGGGCCCAGGAAGCCGGTGACGACGCCCGGCCGGACGGTGAAACTGAGGTCGGAGACGGCGGCCCGGTCACCGTAGAACTTGGTGAGACCGCGGGCCTCGATCATGGGTTTACTCGCGGAATTTGCATACCGGCAAGCGTAGAAATCGGCCCGCCCGAGATCATCGGGCCGCGGGATGAACTCCGGCCGGACCCGGCCTCCGCCCGCGGGCGGAGATCTCCGCCCCGGGAATGAGGCCCGGCGCCGGGGGGTGAGGCCCGGCACCGGGACCGGGGCGACCGGAAGGATCGGCGGGTATAGCTGACCTGACGATGTGGGGCCGCGTCGCGGCGGTCAGGCTGGAGGCATGACCGAGCAACCGATCGTCGTCTTCGATGTCAACGAGACCCTGCTTGACCTCGCCGGGGTCCAGCCGGTGTTTGACCGGATATTCAGCGATCCGGCGGCCATGCGCCTGTGGTTCGGCGGGCTGATCACCTACTCCGAGGCGCTCACGCTGGCCGGGGTCTACGTTCCGTTCACCGACATCGGCGCGGCCGTGCTGCAGATGCTGGCCGCCACCCGCGGCATCACGATCAGTGCCGCCGACGGCGCCGAGCTGACCGACCGGTTCGCCACGATGCCGGCCCATCCCGAGGTCCCGGCGGCCCTGCGCCGACTCCGCGATCATGGCTTCCGGCTGTTCACGCTCACCGACAACACGCTCGAGATCTCCGGGCGGCAGCTGGAGGCTGCGGGCGTGATCGACCTGTTCGAGCGCCGGTTCAGCGTGGACGAGACAGTGCGGCGGCACAAGCCGGCGCCCGAGGCCTACCACTCAGTGGCCGCCGCGCTCGAGGTCGATCCGGCCGGCATCTGCCTGATTGCGAGCCACGTCTGGGACACCATCGGAGCCGGCGCGGCCGGCTGGCAGACCGCCCTCATCCTGCGGGAGGGCAACGCCCCGCTCGCCGTCGGCCCGCAGCCGGACCACATCGGGGCGGACCTCGACGTGATCGCCGGCCAGCTGATCGAGCGCTACGCCCCGGGGGCCGCCGCCGGGTGACAGGCCGGGCGGCCGCCGCCGGGCGGCAGGAAGGTCCCGGACCGCTCACCCGGTGCCCGGCGTCTGCTCGATGACTATCCGGGTGAGCTCCACGCGCGAGGCGATGCCCAGCTTGCGGAAGGCCTGGCGCAGATGGTGGGCGACCGTGTGGGTGCTGATGTACATGCGGGCGGCGACCTGGCCGTTGTTCAGTCCCTGGGCGACCAGGCCGGCGACGGCCCGCTCGGTGTCGGTCAGGCTGCCCCACCCGGTGTCGGGCCGGTCCGCGGGCGTGGTCCAGTGGCGGCGGCGGATGCCGAGCTGGCGGAGCCGCCGCCGGACGCGGGCCTGGTCGCGGTCGGCGCCGACCCGGCCGTAGCCGCCGAGCGCTTCTTTCAGCCACTGGATCGCCGGATCCCGGTCGCCCTGCCGGGCGTGCAGGACGCCGAGGTCCTCCGCGGCCGAGGCCCTGGCCCACGGGTCGGGGTGCAGGCGGACGGCCTCGGCCAGGCCGGCCGGGTCCCGGCCGGCCAGGCCCCGGCTGTGGGCCGCGGCGGCGGCCAGGGCCGGCACCCCGGCGCCGGCGTCCGCGAGCGCCCGGGCCGCGCGCGCCGTGCGGGCGGCGAGGTCGTCCTCGTCGGCGGCCAGGGCGGTACGCGTCAGCCACGCCGCCAGGGCCGGGTCGCCGAGCAGGAGCCCGGGCCGGGTACGGAGGCCGGCGAAGAGCTGGCGGACCTGGCCGATGGCCGCGGCCGGGCCATCGCGCGCCTCGGTGACCTGGGCCTCGGCCGTGGCCGCCTCGGCGCGGGCGTAGAGGTCGGCGAACTGCGGGCCCTCGGCGGGGCGGTCGCCGAGATGCGCGGCCGCGGCCGCGATGTCACCGCGGCGCAGCTCGACCATGCTCAGCACGCAGTGCGCGATCGCGGCGTAGCCATCCGCGCCCGTGGCCCGGCCGATGGCCAGGGCCGCCTCGGCGCTGGCGGCCGCGTCAGCGGGGCGCCCGGCGGCCAGGTGGATTCGGCCGCGCAGCAGCCACCGCGCTGCGCTGGCCGGAGTGTCCGGCCGCACCGGAGTGCCCGGCCGCGCAGTGGTGTCCGGCAGCGCAGTGGTGTCCGGCAGCGCAGTGGTGTCCGGCCGCGCAGTGGTGTCCGGCAGCGCCGGAGTGTCCGCGGGGCCGAGGAGATCCTCCGCCTCGCCGACCAAGCGCAGGTCGACCAGCGCGGCGGCGAGTGCGAGCAGCGGCTGGACGTGGCGCGCATCAGGCGAGATTCCGCCGGCGTGCCGGGCCGCCTCGCGCAGCCGCTCCAGCCCGTGGCTGATGTGGCCGCCGTCCCAGCTGATGACCGCCCGGGTGACCTGCGCCGCCGCGACGGCCGGGCCGGCCGGGCGGCCGGGCCCGGCCAGCACGGCGTCGGCGGCGGGCCCGGCGCGCTCGTCGCGGAGTCCCGCGAGGGCCTGCAGCAGGGCGGTCACGGCCTCGTCCCGCAGGCCGTCCGGCAGCTGCGGCCCGGCCAGCACCAGCTGGGCCTGGCCGGCGGCGGCCCGGGCGCGGCCGCGGGCGCCCAGCACCGCGGACAGGGCGCAGCGCAGGCGGGCCTCGGCCGCCGGCGGGAGCGGGCGGCCCAGCACGTCACCGGCGAGCCGCTCGGCCCGGTCCAGCTGGCCGGCGGCGGTCAGGGCCTCGGCGGCCGCCACCGCCCTCGGCAGCGCGGCGGGATCGGCGGCAGCGGTCAGCTGGAGCGCGCGCAGGGCCAGGCCCGCGGCCGTCTGCGGCGCCGAGCACCGCGCCTGCGCCGCCGCCCGGTCCAGCCCGGCCAGCGACGCGCGGTCCGCCGGATCCGCTGCCTGGAGCAGGTGGCCGGCGGCCCGGCCCGCGGCCTCGCCCCGGGCCAGCAGGAGCTCGCCGTACTGACGATGCAGGGCCAATCGGGCCGGCCGCGGGATCAGCTCGCCGACCGCGCGGCGCAGCAACTGGTGGCGGAACGCGAACGTACGCCCGGCGGTCGCCATGATCGCGGCGTCCATCGCCTCCTCGACCGCGGGCAGCAGCGCGGCCGGGCTCTGGCCGAGCATCTCGGCCGCGTCCTCCAGCCGGAACGCCGGCCCCAGCACGGCTGCGGTCATCAGCAGCTGGCGGGCCTGCCGGGAGAGTCCGTCGAGCCGCCGCTGCGCGAGGCGGTGAACCCGGCCGGGCAGCCGGGGCGAGCCCAGGCCCGCCCGCCCGGCGGTGACCCGCACGGCGTTCTCGTCCCGCAGGCCGCCGATCAGCTCGGCCAGGAGCGCCGGGTTCCCGGCCGCGCCGCGGGCCAGGTCGGCCAGCGCCGGGCCCGGCGGGGCGCCGAACGCCTCGGTGATCATGGCCGCCACCGTGTCCGCGCCGAGCGGGAGCAGGCCGACCCGGGCGGCACCTTCCTCGGCCAGGAGGCCGAACAGGCTGCTCGCGGCCCGCCGGGGCGAGGCTGACCGGGCCAGGAGCCAGGCGATGGGCTGCTGTCGCAGGGCGCGGGGCAGCGCCCGCAGCGCGGCCAGCGTGGCCGGGCCGGCCCAGTGCAGGTCATCCAGGCAGACCAGGAGGGGAGCGTGCGCGGCGCGCCGCTCGAGCTGCGCTTGCACCTCGATGATCCACCACGCGGTGGCATCGGGCCCGCCGTGATCGGGAACGGCGGCGGGCTCGGCGAACGGCCGGCTCAGGGCCGCGCCCAGGGCGAAGAACGGGATCGCCTGGTCCAGCTCGTCGGCCGCTCCCGCGACCACGCCGAACCCGAGCCCGGCCGCGTTCGCGGCGGAGTCGCGCAGCAGCATGGACGTGCCGATGCCCGGCTCGCCCTCGGCCAGCACCACGCCGCCAGCTCCGCGCTGAGCGCGAACGAGCAGGTCACGGACCGTTTCCGCGGTCCCGGCCCGGCCGGGCGCGATGGCGCCGGCGGCCGCCGGCTCTCGCGGGGTCATCGTGCCGTACGGCGCCACCGGAGGATCCCTGATGATCGCGGTCATGGTAGGAGAGCCTGCGCCCGGCCGGGCGGTGCGCGAATCCCCCGGTGGGTAGCCGCGGCCGGCAGTGCGCGCGGGCGCGGACTAGCCTGGGCGTGTGCAGGCGTCGGGAAGTCTGCCGGGGCAGGCGCGCCGGACCGGGCTGGCCGGACGCCAGGCCGAGCTCGGCCTGCTCGACCAGCTAGCCGCCGCGGTCCGGCTGGGCGAGAGCCGGGCCCTGGTGGTGCACGGCGAGGCGGGCATCGGCAAGACAGCGCTGCTCGATTACCTGGCCGGGCACGTGCCGGGCGGCCGGGTGACCCGCGCGGCCGGCGTTCAGTCCGAGATGGAGCTGGCGTTCTCCGGCGTGCATCAGCTGTGCACTCCGCTGCTGGACCGGCTGGAGACGCTGCCCGGGCCCCAGCGGGATGCCGTGGCGACCGCCTTCGGCCTGACCGCCGGGCCGACGCCGGACCGGTTCCTGCTCGGCCTAGCCGTGCTGAGCCTGCTGTCGGCGGCCGCCGAGCAGCAGCCGCTGATCTGCCTGGTCGACGATGAGCAGTGGCTGGACCGCGCCTCGGCGCAGATCCTCGCGTTCGTCGCCCGCCGGCTGGGCGCGGAATCGGTCGGCATCGTCTTCGCGGCCCGGGTCCCCAGCGCCGACCTGGCCGGGCTGCCCGAGCTCGCGATCTGGGGCCTGCCCGACGCGGACGCCCGCGCCGTGCTGGATACGGTGCTGACCGCCCGGCTGGATGAGCGCGTCCTGGGCCAGATCATCGCCGAGACGCGGGGGAATCCCCTCGCGCTGCTGGAGTTGCCGCGGGGGCTGACCTCAGCCGAGCTGGCCGGCGGGTTCGGGCTCCCGGGCGCGGTGTCACTGGCGGGCAGCATCGAGGAGAGCTTCCGGCGGCGAGTGGGAGAGCTCGCGCCGCCGGCCCGGATGATGCTGCTGCTCGCGGCGGCCGACCCGACCGGCGACCCGGCGCTGGTATGGCGGGCCGCCGCCGGGCTCGGCATCGGCGCCGAGGCGGGGGCGCCGCTGGCCGAGGCCGACCTGGCCGAATTCGGCACCCGGGTGCGGTTCCGCCACCCGCTGGTCCGCTCGGCGGCCTACCAGTCGTCGTCGGCGCAGCAGCGGCAGGAGGCCCACCGGGCCCTGGCCGGGGTCACCGATCCGGACCTCGATCCGGACCGGCGCGCCTGGCACCGGGCGCGGGCCGCCCCCGGTCCCGATGAGGGCGTCGCCGCCGAGCTGGAGCGCTCGGCGGCGCGGGCCAGGGCGCGCGGCGGAGCGGCCGCAGCGGCCGCGTTCCTGAAGCAGGCGGCCGCGCTCACGCTCGACCCGGCGCGGCGGGCCGGGCGGGCGCTGGCCGCGGCGCAGGCCGAGATCCAGGCGGGCGAGCTGGACGAGGCACGGGACCTGCTGGACCTGGCCGATGCGGGGCCGCTCACGGACGTCCAGCAGGCCGAAGGCGACCTGGCCCGGGCCCGGATCGCGTTCGTGGCCCGCCGGGGCAGCGATGCGCCGCCGCTGCTGCTGCAGGCCGCCCGGCGGCTCGAGCCCATCGACGCGGATCTTTCCCGCGCGACCTACCTGGACGCGGTGGCCGCCGCGATCTTCGCCGCCGGCCTGGCCGCGCCGGGCGGCGGGGTAGCGGCGGCGGCGCGCGCCGCCGCCGCGGCCCCCCGCCGCGGCACTCGGTGCGCGCACCCGATCTGCTGCTGGACGGCACGGTGGCGGGCCTGGAGCGCGGGTACGCCGCCGGAGTCCCGATCCTGGGGGAGGCGCTGCGGGCCTTCGGGGCCGGCATGTCAGCCGAGGAGGAGCTGCGCTGGATGTGGCTAGCCGCCTCCACCGCCATGCGCATCTGGGACGACGAAAGCTGGGCCGCGCTCTCCGTCCGGTATGTCCAGCTGGCCCGGCACACCGGCGCGCTCAGCGAGCTGCCGCTCGCGCTCCTGTCCCAGACCTTCACCCAGCTGTTCGCCGGGGAGCTGGCCACCGCGGCGCTGCTGGCCGACGAGGTGCAGGCGGTCACGGAAGCGACCGGCAGCAGTCTCGCGCCCTACGGGGCTCTCGGCGTGGCCGCGCTGCGCGGCGACGAGGCCCCGGCCGCCGCCCTGATCGAGGCCACTATCCGCGAGGTGACCCGGCGCGGGGAGGGCGTCGGGATCACCTTCGCCGAGTGGGCCAGGGCCGTGCTCCACAACGGCCTCGGCCAGTACCACCGGGCCGCCGCGGCCGCCCGGCGCGTCACCGCGTTCGACATCGACCTGGCCCCGGTCAGCTGGTCCCTGGTCGAGCTGATCGAGGCCGACGCACGCAGCGGGATGACCGAGACCGCGACCGCCGCGTACGTCCGGCTCCGGGAGATGACCAGCGCCAGCGGCACGGACTGGGCGCTGGGGGCGCAGGCGCGGTCGCTGGCGCTGCTGAGCGAGGGCGACGAGGCCGAGCGCCTGTACCGTGAGTCGATCGCCCGGCTGGGCCGGACCCGCTTGCGCGTGGACTTGGCCCGCGCCCGGCTGCTGTACGGGGAGTGGCTGCGCCGGGAGCGCCGCCGCGCCGACGCCCGGGAGCAGCTGCGCCTGGCTCTCGGCATACTGGCCGAGCTCGGCGTGGCCGCGTTCGCGGAGCGGGCCCGGCGCGAGCTGCAGGCCGCGGGCGAGGTTGCGCGCACCCGCAGCCGCGCCGCCGGGCCCGGGGAACTGACCGCGCAGGAGGCGCTGATCGCCCGGCTGGCCCGCGACGGGCTGTCCAACCCGGAAATCGGCACCCGGCTGTTCATCAGCGCGCATACCGTCCAGTACCACCTGCGGAAGGTCTTCGCCAAGCTCGGCGTCACCTCGCGCAGCCAGCTCGACCGCGTGCTGCCCGGTGATCCGGCCGGCGGGATCGCCACGCGTAGCTGACCTGACGATGTGCGGCCCGCTGGCGGCGGCCAGACTGGGATGGACTGGCCAGCAGGCCGGCACGCCGACCAGGGAGGGTGGCACATGGTGATCTGGGACCCGGTGACCCGCGATGAGGTGGTACGCGCCATCGACGAGTACGACAAGCTCGGCGCTGAGGCATTCTTCTCCGCGCACGGCTACGCGCCGACCACGACGTATGACCTGGTCTGGGACAAGCGCCGGTACCCGCCGAAGGCCATCCTGGGCACGGCCTATGAGTTCGCCACGGGCACGCGCCTGGCCTCGGGGGATTTCGAGGGCGGCAAGTCCGGCGCCGTCAAGGTGCTCGGAAACCTGGGCTTCAGCGTCCAGCCCCGGTGACGCTCGATCCTTCGGCCAGGCTGGCCAGGGCGCCGACGATCGCGATCTCGAGGCTGACGGACTTGCCCGCCGCGACCTCCGCGGCGTAGTCGGCCGCGGGCAGCAGCTCCTGGATGCTCTCGGTGACCCGGCGCTCGGCCTCGGCCACCTCCGGCCAGGGCACCAGCCCGATCTCGTCGCGCGCCGCCGCAGTGGCCCCGGCCAGCCGGGCGGCCAGCCGGGGATCGCCGCGATAGAGCGCCAGCGAGCTCA
>DASYBB010000036.1:0-87343 GCA_036501025.1 Streptosporangiaceae bacterium | reverse complement strand
CACTGGCTTTTAACACGCTGTTGAGTTCTCAAGAAACGGACACACACCATCGAGGAGCTTCAGCTCCTCCTCCGGGGCAACCCTCGAACCATACTCCGCAGTACCCCTCATGTCAACCGCGTTTCCTGGAATTTTCCAGGACGTTGCGGACACACGAAGCTCCCGTAGGAGGCTGCTCGGTGGTTCCCCGGGGCCTGTCCCGCCTTGCGGCGTCCAGTCCCCCTCGGGGCATGTGAACTCTACGACCGCGCGAAACCTTCGTCAAATCGGGCGCTCTGACCGCCGCCGTGGCACCCACGGCCGGTACACGGACACCGACGGCTCCCCGTCCAGCCAGAACCGCCACGGCACGGTGGCTGCCGCGCTCACCCCGACTCTCGGCCCGGTGCAGATCGCGTTCTCTGCTACCGAACCGATCCTGGACCTGAGCCGCACCGGCGACGCTGGATCACAGAAGTCGGCACCGTTGAGGGCCCGGTCGATCGCGAGTGCCTGACAGAGCCGCGCCGGCCCCCGCGCAAGATCCCCGGGCGGTCCCTGGACGGGCCGCCTGCGGCGCGCGAGCTCCTCCCCCGCGATCACCGCGCCGGCCCGCATCAGCACGGCCGACGCGGTGCCTGGCGTCATGCAGACGACGTTCACGCAGAAATGCATGCCGTAGGTGAAGTACACGTAGGCGTGCCCTGGCGGCCCGTACATCACCGCGTTCCGCACCGTCCGGCCCCGGGCCGCGTGCGACGCGGGGTCGCCCTCGCCGTTGTAGGCCTCCACCTCGGTCAGCCTGACCGCGACGAGACCCTCGGGGGATTCGTGCTCGAGCACGCAGCCGAGCAGGCCAGGCGCGACCTCAGGAGCGGGCCGGTTCAGGAACTCCCTCGGCAGCAGCCCGGCCGGCTGGTCAGGCACCGCCGGCCGTGGCCCACGCCGCCGCGTCGTTCACCGTGGCGCGCAGCGCGACGAGCTGTTCGGCGACGCGGTCCGGCGCCGTGCCGCCGAACCCCTTGCGGGCGGCGAGCGCGCCGTCCACCGTGAGCACGGCGCGGACGTCCGGGGTCAGGTGCGGAGAAACCCTGGTGAGGTCCTCGTCGCTTACCTCGTCGAGGCCGACGTCGTGCACCTGGCACCAGACCACCAGGTGCCCGACGATCTCGTGCGCCTCGCGGAACGCGACGCCGCGCCGCACCAGGTACTCGGCCAAGTCCGTGGCCAGCGTGTAGCCCGCGGGGGCGCCGGCGCGCAGCCGCTGCGCGTTGATCCTGAGGGTCGCGACGAGGCCGGCCATGGCCGGCAGCACTAGCAGCAGCGTGTCGACCGCGTCGAACACCGGCTCCTTGTCTTCCTGCAGGTCCCTGTTGTAGGTGAGCGGGAGCCCCTTGAGGGTGGTGAGCAGGCCGGTGAGCCCGCCGATGAGCCGCCCGGCCTTGCCCCTGGCGAGCTCGGCGACGTCCGGGTTCTTCTTCTGCGGCATGATCGACGAGCCCGTGGCGTAGGCGTCATCGACCTGGGCCCAGCCGAACTCGTGCGACGACCACAGCGCGACCTCCTCGCCGAGCCGGGACAGGTGCACGCCGAGCAGGGCAGCGGCGAAGCAGAACTCGGCCGCGAAGTCGCGGTCGCTGACCGCGTCCATCGAGTTGTCGAAAGCCGAGTCAAAGCCCAGCTCGGCGGCGAGGGCCTCGGGGTCCAGCGGCAGCGACGAGCCGGCCAGCGCGCCGGCGCCCAGCGGGCTGACGGCCGCGCGCCGGTCCCAGTCCCGCAGCCGGCTGGCGTCGCGGGCGAAGGCCTGGACGTGCGCGAGCAGCTGGTGCGCCAGCAGCACCGGCTGGGCGTGCTGCAGGTGGGTCATGCCCGGCACCGGGGTATCCAGGTGCTGCTCAGCCTGGCCGATCAGGGCATCCTCCAGCTCGGCCAGCCGGGCCACGATCGTCCGGACGTGGTCGCGCAGGTACAGCCGCAGGTCGGTGGCGATCTGGTCGTTGCGGCTGCGCCCCGCGCGCAGCTTGCCGCCGAGCGAGCCGAGCCGCTCCAGCAGGCCGCGCTCCAGCGCGGTATGCACGTCCTCGTCGCTGCTGTCGGGCCGGAAGCTGCCGTCGCGGCCGGCGCGGCCCAGGTCCTCCAGCGCGGTCAGCATCCGGCTCAGCTCGCCGTCGTCCAGCAGCCCGGCCCGGTGCAGCACGCGCGCGTGCGCGGCCGAGGCGAGGAGGTCATAGGGGGCCAGCCGCCAGTCGAACTGGACGCTGACCGACAGCCGGGCCAGGGCGTCGGCGGGCCCGCTGGCGAACCGGGCGCCCCACAGGCGGACGGCCCCCGGGCCCGCCTCCCGCTCATCGGCCGGCCTGCCCTCCCCGGCGCCGCCTTCCCGCGGGCGGCCTGCATCCGGCTCCGGGACGGCGTCTTCCGGGCCGGGGACGGGCACCTGCTGGTCATCAGTCACGCTGAGTCTCCTGCTCACGCTGCGGACGGCGAATTGCCGGAATCATTCCAGCCGGCGCTGATCTCGGGGCGCCCGGCCCCGGACCGGGCCGGGTCAGGGGCTGTTCTCGGCGTGGCTGCGGCGCGCGGCCAGCCGCAGGAGCGACTGGGCCAGCTCAGCGCCGCCGGCCGGGTCACGGGAGATCACCAGCACGGTGTCGTCCCCGCCGACGGTGCCGAGGACCGAGGGCCAGCCCGCGTGGTCGATGGTCGAGGCGAGCAGCTGGGCCGCCCCGGCCGGGGTTCGGAGCACGACGAGGTTACCGCTGGCCTCGGCGGTGACAAGGAGCTCCCCGGCCACCCGGGCCAGCCGCGCGGCCTGGGGCGCCGCCTGCGGCGCGGTCGGCGGGTCCAGGTCCGGGTGCGGCGCGAGGCCGATGAGCGGCTCGGCGGGCAGCGAGTAGGCCAGCACGCCGTCGGGGCCGCGCAGCCGTACCGCGCCGAGCTCGACCAGGTCCCGCGACAGCGTGGCCTGGGTCACGTGCACGCCGAGCCGGTCGAGCCGCGCGGCGAGGTCCTCCTGCGAATGCACCGGTGTGGCGCCGGGCGCGGCCAGGATGGCCGCGATCTGGGCCAGCCGCCCGGCCTTGGTTACGGGATGGGCCATGATCACTCTCTCGCGATGAGCCAGGCCAGCAGCGCCTTCTGGGCGTGCAGCCGGTTCTCGGCCTGGTCCCAGACCAGGCTAGCGGGGCCGTCCAGTACCCCGGCGGTGATCTCCTGGTCGCGGTGCGCCGGAAGGCAGTGCAGGACGCCCCGGCAGCGGGGGGCCGCGGCCAGCCGGGCCTCGTCCAGGCGGAACGGCGCCATGGCGGCGATCCGCTCGTCCTCCTGGCCCTCCTGTCCCATCGAGGTCCAGACGTCGGTGGCCAGGAAGTCCGCGCCCTTGCAGGCCTCGTCCGGGTCGCTGAGGAAGCCGACCGAGCCGCCGGTCCGGGCCGCGATGAGGCGCGCGGCCTCGGCGACCGCGGCCGACGGGCCATAGGGCACCGGGCCGCAGATCCGGACGTGCATCCCCGCGGTCGCCCCGCCGAGCAGGTACGAGTGCGCCATGTTGGACGACCCGTCACCCAGGAACGTCAGCGAGACTCCGGCCAGGTCGCCCGCGACGGCCCGCATCGTCTGCAGGTCGGCGAGGATCTGGCAGGGGTGGAACTCGTCGGTCAGGGCGTTGATCACCGGCACCGCGCTGGCCCCGGCCAGCGCCTCGATCCGGTCCTGGCCGAAGGTCCGCCACACGATCGCGGCCACCTGCCGGCTGAGCACCCGGGCCAGGTCCTCGGTCGTCTCGCCGCGACTCTGGTGCGTTCCCTGGCTGTCGATGACCAGCGGGAAGCCGCCCAGCTCCGCGATCCCGGTCGCGAACGACAGCCGGGTGCGCAGCGACGGCTTGTCGAAGAGCACCGCGACCGTGCGCGGCCCGGCCAGCGGCCGGGCGGCGAACCGGTCGGCCTTCAGCTCCGCGGCCAGCGCCAGGACCTCGGCCTGCTCGGCCGGGGACAGGTCATCGTCGCGCAGGAAGTGCCGCGGCGCGCCGGCCGTCACTGCCCCGCCCCGGCCTGCGCGGCGGCGGCGAGGATGCCGGGCAGGGCGTCGGTGAACGACTGTGCCTGCGCGGCGGTCAGGATGAGCGGCGGCGCCAGCCGGACCGCGTCCGGCTGGACGGCGTTGACCAGGAACCCGGCCTCCCGGGCGGCCGTCTCCACCGCGGCCGCGGCGGGCGCGGCGAGCGCGATGGCCCGCCACAGCCCGCTCCCGCGCACGCCGGTGACCAGCGGGTGCTCGACCGCCTCGATCCCGGCCGCCAGCCCCGCGCCGACCGCGGTGACGCTGGCCAGGAGCCCGTCCTGCTCGATCGTGTCCAGGACCGCGAGGGCCGCGGCGCAGGCCACCGGGTTGCCGCCGAACGTGCTGCCGTGCTCGCCCCGGGCCAGGCCGGTGCCGCAGGCCCCCAGGCCGATGCACGCGCCGATGGGCAGCCCGCCGCCCAGGCCCTTGGCCAGCGTCAGCACGTCGGGCACGACGCCCTCGTGCAGGCAGGCGAACCACTGCCCGGTCCGGCCGATGCCACTCTGGATCTCGTCCAGCACGAGCAGCGCCCCGGACTCATCGCACGCCGCGCGGGCCGCCTGGAGGTACCCGGGCGGGGCCGGGACCACGCCGCCCTCGCCCAGGCAGGGCTCCAGGAAGACCGCCGCGGTGTCCGGGCCGACGGCCGCGGCCAGCGCATCGACGTCGCCGTAGGGGACGAAGCGGACTTCCACCCCGAACGGCTGGAACGGCTGCCGGATGGACGGCTTGCCGGTCAGCGACAGCGCGCCCATGGTCCGCCCGTGGAAGCTGTTCTGGGCGGCCACGATCACGGGGCGGTCGGGCCCCGCGTGCCGCCGGACCAGCTTGAGCGCGGCCTCGTTGGCCTCGGCGCCGGAGTTGGCCAGGAACACCCGGCCGTCGGCCTGCAGCAGCCCGAGCAGCCGCTCGGCCAGCTCCACCTGCCGCTCATGCAGGAACAGGTTCGAGGTGTGGACCAGCCGGCCGGCCTGCTCGGAGATGGCCGAGATGATCGCCGGGTGCGCATGGCCGAGGGCGCTGACCGCGATCCCGCCGATCAGGTCCAGGTACCGGGCGCCGTCCACGTCGAAGACGACGCAGCCCTGGCCGTGGTCGAGCGCGACGGGCGGGATGCCGTAGGTGCCCATGATGGCCGCGGCGTACCGCTCCTGCAGCTTCTGGGTCGCGGGTCCGGTGAAAGCGGGCGAGGTCATCGTGCCTCCGGTTGTGGATGTCGGGTCGGGGGTCACGGGACCACCATCGTGCCGATGCCCGAGTCGGTGAAGATCTCGAGCAGGACCGCGTGCGGGAGCCGGCCGTCCAGGACGTGGGCCTGCGGCACGCCGCCGCGGACCGCCGTCAGGCAGGCGTCCATCTTGGGGATCATGCCGTCGCTGAGGCCGGGCAGCAGCTGGGCCAGCTCAGCGGCCGTCAGCTGGCTGATCACCTCGGCCGGGGCCGGGGCCGGGCCGGCGGACGATCCCGCCCCCGGCGGCCAGTCCGCGTAGAGGCCCTCGACGTCGGTCAGCACGATCAGCTTCGCCGCGCCCAGGGCGACGGCTACCGCGGCCGCGGCCGTGTCGGCGTTGACGTTGAGGATCTCGCCGGACTGGCTGCGCGCGACGCTGGAGATCACCGGGATGCGGCCGTCGGCCAGCAGCGCCAGCACCGCGCCGGGGTTCACCGTCTCGACCTCGCCGACCTGGCCCAGGTCGATCAGCTCGCCGTCCACGGCGGCCCGCAGGCGCCGGGCGGTGAGCAGGTGCGCGTCCTCGCCGGACATCCCGACGGCGAACGGCCCGTGCTCGTTGACCAGCCCGACGACCTCGCGGTTGACCTGGCCGGTGAGCACCATCCGGACCACGTCCATGGCCTCCGGCGTGGTCACCCGCAGCCCGGCCCGGAAGGTGGTCTCGATGCCGAGCCGGTCCAGCTGGGCACTGATCTGAGGGCCGCCGCCGTGCACCACGACCGGGAGCAGCCCCGCATACCGCAGGAACACCACATCCTGGGCGAACGCCAGCCGCAGCGCGTCGTCGGTCATCGCGTGGCCGCCGTACTTGATCACGACCGTCTGCCCGTGAAAGCGCTCCAGCCAGGGCAGCGCCTCGATCAGGGTGGCCACCTTGGCCAGCGCGTCGGCGCGGGACGCCCCCGCGGCGGTGGCCGGACCCGACTGGGTGGCCGTCACGTCGAGTACGCCGAGTTCTCTTGGACGTACTCCGCGGTCAGGTCGGTGGTCCAGATCGTCGCCGCGTGGCCGCCGGCCGCCAGGCTGACGGTGATGGTGACGTCCCGCGGCGTGAGGTCCACCCCGGCCCGGTCCTCGGCCGCGGCGCCCGCCCGGCAGACCCACACGCCGTTGATCGCGACCGCCAGCTCGTCCGGCTCGAAGACCGCGCTGGTGGTGCCGACCGCGGCCAGGACGCGGCCCCAGTTCGGGTCCTCGCCGTGGATCGCGCACTTGAGCAGGTTGCACCGGGCGATGGCCCGGCCCACGGTGACCGCGTCGTCCTCGCTGGCCGCCCCGGTCACCTCGATCGTGATGGCCTTGCTGGCCCCCTCGGCGTCCTGCTGCATCTGCCGGGCCAGGTCACCGCACGCGCCGGCCAGCAGCTCGGTGAACTCCGCCGGGTCGGGCCGGGTGCCCGAGGCACCGCTGGCCAGGAGCAGCACCGTGTCGTTGGTCGACATGCAGCCGTCGGTGTCCAGCCGGTCGAAGGACCCGCGCACGGCGCCGCGCAGCGCCGCGTCCAGCTCGCCGGCCGGCAGGTCAGCGTCGGTGGTGAGCACGACCAGCATCGTGGCCAGGGCCGGGGCCAGCATCGCCGCGCCCTTGGCCATGCCGCCGATGACATAGCCCGTGCCCGCCACCGAGCACGTCTTGGGCACCGTGTCGGTCGTCCGGATCGCGTCAGCGGCGCCCGCGCCCCCGTCCGCCGACGCGCCCGCGGCCGCCGCCTCGACGCCCGCGAGCAGCCGGTCCATCGGCAGCCGCTCCCCGATCAGCCCGGTCGAGCAGACGGCGATCTCCCCGGCGCCGACCTCGCCGGCGCCGCCCGCCCCCGCTTCGCCGCCGGGCCCGGTCAGGACCTTGGCCAGGTGCTCGGCGGTGTGGTGGGTGTCGGCGAACCCGCCGGGCCCGGTGCACGCGTTGGCCCCGCCGGAGTTGAGCACGACTGCGCGCAGCTGTCCGGCCCGCAGGACCTGCTGGCTCCACACCACCGGGGCGGCCTTGACGCGGTTGCTGGTGAACACGCCCGCCGCCGCGCGGGAGGGCCCGTCGTTGATGACGACCGCGACGTCGGCGCCGCCGGACTCCTTGATGCCGGCGGCGACGCCCGCCGCTCGAAACCCGCCGGGGGCCGTGACGGTCATGGCGCTACTCCGCTCGCAGTCAGGCCGGCTGCCTCGGGCAGGCCGAGCATCAGGTTGGCGTTCTGGATGGCCTGGCCGGCCGCGCCCTTGCCCAGGTTGTCGATGGCGGTCACGACGACGGCGCGGCCCGCGCGCCCGTCGGCCGCGGCCTGCAGGTGGACCCCGTTCGAGCCGGCCACCGACGCGGTGGCCGGCCAGCGGCCCTCCGCCAGCAGGCAGGCGAACGGCGAGCCGGCGTAGGCGGCGGCGATCGCGTCCCGCAGCTCCGCCGTGCTGACGCCGGGGGCGGCCAGCCGCGCCGTGCAGGTGGCCAGGATGCCGCGCGGCATGGGGGCCAGGACCGGGGTGAAGGACACGGTCGCGGCCGTGCCGCCCAGCTCGGACAGGGCCTGGGTGATCTCGGCCGTATGCCGGTGGGTGCCTCCCACGTTGTAGGCGGCGACCGATCCCATCACCTCGCTGGCCAGCAGGTCGGCGCGCAGCGACCGGCCCGCGCCGGAGGTGCCGGACGCCGCCACCACGACGACGTCCCGCGGCTCGGCCAGCCCGGCCGCCACGACCGGGACGAGGGCCATGATCGCGGCCGTGGCGTAGCAGCCGGGCGCCGCCACCCGGCTCGCCGCGCGGATCTTCTCGCGCTGGCCGGGCAGCTCCGGCAGGCCGGTGACCCACCGGCCGGGATGGGCGCCGCCGTAGTGCCGGGCATAGGCGTCCGGGTCGGCCAGCCGGAAGTCCGATCCCAGGTCCACCATCTTGACCGCGGCCGGGAGGTCCGCGGCCAGCGCCGCCGACTGGCCCGCGGGCAGCGCCGCGAACACCAGGTCGCAGGCAGCCACGCTGGTGCTCCCCGACGCGTCCAGCACCCGGTCGGCCAGGCCAGGCACCCCGGCCAGGTGCGCGTGCACCGCGCCGATCGTCTGGCCCGCGCTGCTGTCGGCGGTCACGGCGGCCACCTCGAGGTCCGGATGGCCGGCCAGCAGCCGGAGCAGCTCACCGCCCGCGTACCCGCTCGCGCCGGCCACCGCCACCCGCGCACCCATCGACCCTCCACCCGCTCGCCGGCTCACACCTTCTGGATGATTATGCATCCCAACGAGTGAGTATGCAACGCAGAAGTGCCCGGATTGATACCGGGCCGGCTTGGGCGACGGCAGGCCGGCGCGGCATGATGATCCCCCGGAAGGGAGACCGCCATGCACCCGCGCTGGCCCCACGGCACCGCCGCGGCGCGGCCCCCCGTGCCCGGCTGCCCGCCCCCCGTGCCCGGCTGCCCCCCGCCCGCGCCCCGCCCTTCGCGCCTGCGGCCGCGCTGGTCTTCGGCCCTGGGCATCGTGCCGCTGATCACGGCCGCCGCGCTGCTGGCCGGGTGCGGTCACTCGGCCGCCCCGGCCGCGACCAAGCCGGTGAGCCATCCGGCCACTCCGTGCGGGTCGGCCAAGACCCCCGCGAACGTGCCGGTGAAGATCGAGGTGGCCAAGGGCACGGTGAGCTGCCCCGAGGCGATGACCATCGAGCGCGCCTACACGACCGCCGTCGCCCAGGGCCGGGCGCCCGGCAACGGCCGCGGCCCCGTGCAGGTCAGCGGCTGGAAGTGCCAGGCGTTCACCACCCCGGTCAGTCTGAAGACCGGCGACGTCTCGGCCTGTTACCGCAGCGGCGCCGAGATCCTCGCCGTCCTCCCGCCGCCCTGACGCCCCGCCCCCGGCCGGACGCCGCCCGCGTCTAGCTCTGGCGGCGTTCCTGGTCGAGAACCCGCTCTCCCTGCTCGACGAGCTCCCGCGCACGGGCGACGGAGGTACCCGGCACGGCCGCCGGCGGCGGGCGGCCGGGGGCCGGGGGTGCGGCCGCCGCGATCACCCGGCCGGGCAGCGGACTCCCCGGCCGGCCGGCGGGCGGCAGGCCCGCGCCGGCAGCGCCATCGCTGGCGGCGGTGATGCATGCGTCCAGGGTCAGCAGCGGGAGCCCGAGCAGCCGGGCGCGCACCCGCGCGCGAATGACCATCGGCGGCACTGCCATGCCCGGACCCCTAAGTCGCTGACCTGGATCGCTGGGGCCGTGCGGCGTAGGTCTCCAGCCGGCCCCCGTAGTCCTCGAGGAGCTCGCGCACGCCCGATTCCTCCAGGCGCTGCCCGGCGTCCCGGGCCAGTTCGCGAATCTGCTCGTAGCGGTCCCGGCCGGCCCTGGAACCGAGCACGTATCCGGCGCCGAACGCGCACAGCAGGGTCAGTTTCATGACGGCGACCCGTGCTGCCGGGCCGCCGACACGGCCGCGCTCGCGAGCGTCGCCGCCGCGGCCCCGCCGGCCAGGCCGAGCGTTACCTTGCCCGCCTGCCGCGCCCCGGCGCTGGTGGCGGTGGTCATGGCCGTGTCCCGAAGCCGGTCCCACTTGCTCTTCCGGCCCAGCATCCTCATGACATCCATGGCATCCCCCTACGTGTGTGCGGCCTAGCGGCCGGCCGGCCCGGCTCCGGCGGCTTCGGCCATGAGCTCGGGCTTGGTCATCGAGGTCCGGACCGTGGCGCCGCGGCCCCGGGCCAGGCGCCGGAGTTCGGCCTTGGTCAGGTCACCCAGGCGGACTCCCCCGGCCTCGACGATGGCCGTGACCAGCCTCTCCTTGGTCAGGTCGGGCCCGTCCGCCACGTCCAGCCCGCTCGCGAGCCGCTCCAGCTCCGGCTTGGCGAGCGACCCCAGGTAGCTGGGCTCGGCCAGCCGGGCCCGGTCAGCCGCCGCGGACTCCGGTCGCGCGGGCGCCGTGTCGGCCCGCTGCTCGCGCGACGCAGCCGGGCCGGCCCGCCGCCGGGACGCCGCCGCACCCGCCCGCCGCCGGGAGGCCGCGGTGCCGGGCCGCCGCCGGGACGCCGCGGTGCCGGGCCGCTGCGGCCCGTCGGCCGTGGTGTCCGCGCGCCGCTGCACCTGCTGGGCCTGGCCGACGCGGCGCCGGGCCTCGGCGGCGCGGTCCTTGGCCAGGGCGGCCAGCCGGTCGGCTTCCTGGCCCGCCTCGCGGGCCGCGGCCTGAGCGGCCTCGGAGGCCTGGTGAGCCAGGTCCTTGGCCTCGGCCAGCGCACGGTCAGCCTCGTCGATGGCCACCCGCGCGCGCTCCTGGGCACGCTCGGCATCGGATTCCTTGGCCCCGACCCGATCCCGCAGCTCCGCCTGGGCATGCTCGATCGCCTGGCGGGCCTCGGCCTGCCCCGCGGCGCGCTCGCGTTCCACGTCCTGGTCGGCCTCGGCAGTGACCTGGGCGATGCGGTCATCCTTCTGGCGCATCGCGGCCGCGACCCGGTCAGCCACGTGACGATCAGCGTCCTGCCGGGCCTTCCGCAGCTGCTTGTCCGCTTCCTGCGCGGTCCGGGCCGCCTCCTGCGCACGGTCCCGGGCCTCGCGGGCCAGCTCCAGCGCCCGCGTCTCGTGCTGGCTGGCGTGGTCAGCGGCGTTGTCCGCCCGCTCCATCAGGTCGGCCACGGAGTCCTGGCCGACGCCCGGCACCGCCCGGGTGACGGCCCGGCGGGCGGCCCGCGCGTTCTTCCGGGCGGCAGACCTCGCCGAGCCCGCGGTTTCCCGCGCGGCGGACGTGGCCGACTCCGCGGTTTCCCGCGCGGCGGACGTGGCCGATTCCCTGGTTTCCCGCGCGGCGGACCTCGCCGACCCCGCCGTCCCGGCCGCCGCCGCGGCCGTGTCGGATACGCCGCCGGCCATGGACGACGCGGCCTGGGCCGCGGCTCCGGCCGGGCCGCGCCCGGGCTTGAGTGCCTTCGACAGCAGCCACGCGGCGTTCGATGGCAGGTCCGCCACGCCAGTTCCCACGGCGTGCGACAGCTTGTGGACCGGTCCGGTCCTGGCCATAAGCATTTCCCCCGTCAGTCCTGCTCTGTTCCGATTTGAAGCCCCTACCCGGCAGGTCAGGGCCTATGTGACCCAGGCCCGAAGTTTCTGGGCAGCGGCCCGGCAGCCCCGACAGGACAGCGTTCCCGGGCAAACTTCACGCCCGCCGGGCCAGCCAGCACCCGCCCGTTCCGGCTCCCGAGAGGGCCGTAAACCATGATCGCGACCGTTTCCCTGGCCAAACCCGGGGGAAACGGTCGCGATCACGAAACCTGGCTCTGGCGCTGATTTGGTGGTGTGGTGACGGGGCGTGATGGCGGCTGGGTTCAGGTGGCGAGCAGGACGCGCTTGCGGAGGAGCGCGAAGCTGGCGCGGCCGTACATCTGCCGCTTGATCGTCTTGATGCGGTTGACGCTGCCCTCGACAGTGCCGGAGCTCCAGGGCAGGGTGAGCCCGGCGGTGACGGCGTCGAGGTCGCGGCGGATGCCGGCGGCGAAGGAGTGCAGGCGGGGCTGCTCGTCGGCCTCGACGTCGGCGAGCCAGCTTTCGAGGTCGCGGCCGTGGAGGCCGGTCATCATCTCGGCGAAGGCGCTGACGTGGGCGGCGAGGGTGCCAAGGTGAGGGCAGCGGGCGCGGATGCCGGCCAGGGCGGCCTGCTCGGCGGGGGCAAGGCTGGCCGGGTGGCGCAGCATCCAGCTGGTGATCTGGCGGGCCTTGGGGATGGCCGGGGCGGGCGGCGGGGCGGCGGGCAGCTGGCGGAACGGGCGGACGTAGCGGCGGACTGTCAGGACGCTGCCGGCCCAGCCGCGGGCCTGGAGCCCGGCGTGCAGGACGGTGGCGTCGGTGATGCCCTCGTTCCACCGCTGGCGCAGCCAGGCCTTGTGCGGGTCGAGCTTGCTCTCCCGGCTGGTGGCCTTGACCAGGAGCTCGCCGGCGCCGGCCGCGCGGGCGAACCGCCGCACGGTGTGGCGGTCCAGGCCCAGGGCGGCGCTGATGGCATTCTGGGACTGGCCGGCGGCCAGCAGCTCGTGCACGGCGGCGTGGCGCTCGCGGGTGCGGGCCACCAGCACGCGCTCGCGGCCGTGCGCGTCGAGCAGCCCGCCCGGCTCGTCCCCGGCCCCGGGCCCGGTGAGGCAGCCGCGGTGCGCCACCACGGTCTGCTCGGCGTAGCCGGCCAGGTTGTGCCACAGGTGCCACCGGTCGGCGACCTGGACCGCGTCCGGGGCGCCGGCCCGGGCGCCCTCGGCGTAGGCCCCGGCCCGGTCCCGGCAGATCACCCGCGCGCCCGGGCGGGCCTTCAGCCAGGCCGCCAGGGTCGCGGCCTCCCGGTCCGGGAGCAGGTCAACGGCCTTCCCGGTGACCATGTCGATCAGGACCGTCCCGTAGACCTGGCCGCGGCGCAGGGCGAAGTCATCGACGCCCAGGATCTCCGGCGCGGCGCTCGGCTCCGGCACGGGCAGCGCCGCGACAAGGCCCAGCAGCGTGCTGCGGTGCACCGCAGCGCCCAGCTTCCCGGCCAGCCGCGCCCCGGCCCGCCCTGCCAGCGCCAGCCCGACCTGCGCGAGCAGCCCGAGCAGCGGCACGCTGCGCCGCCGGTACCGCGCCGTCAGCCCGGGCACCTGCTCGGCGAACGTCCGCACCGGGCAGCCCTGGCCCTGGCAGGCGAACCGCCGCACCCGGAGCCAGATCCACGCCGGCCGGCCCCCCAGCGGCCCGTCCTGGACCCGGCGGACATACCCGCCGTGCACCCGCGATGACCACCCGCCGCACGACGGGCACGCCGCCCCCGCCGCCCCCGACCGCGCCCGGATCACCACGCCGGCCTCCGTGCACCCGGCTTCTTCCACCACCAGCTCCCGCAGATGAGGCAGCAAGAACCCCAGCCCGCCATCACCGGCACGGCGGCCCGGCCCGCCAGCAGCAGGGACGACGGGCAGCATGACAGACTGGCTCATCACAGCGAGGCTCCTCAGGCACGAGTGATCTTGGCAGGCCTCCGTGTCCTACCGGGGCCTCGCTGCATCACCGCCGCGACACGCCGCCCGCAGCCCAGCCGTGACCTCCCGGCCGCCCGCACCCCACCCCCAGGCTCACCGTCAGTGACCAATCACCAAATTCGCGCCAGAGCCCGAAACCTGCCCGCCCGCGGGCGGGCAGGCGCGACGGGTCAGGCGCCGCGCAGGACGGCTCCGACGCGCTCGCGGGCCTCGGCCACGGCCGCGTCGCGGGCGGCGGTGGCCTCCTCGGCGGTCAGTGTCCGGTCGGGGGCGCGGAACCGCAGCTTGTAGGCCAGTGACTTGCGGCCGTCGCCGGCCTGGTCGCCGATGTACACGTCGAACAGCCGCAGGTCCTCGAGCCGGACATCGCCGGCCCGGGCCGCGCCCGCCACCAGGGCGTGCTCGACGTCCGCGGCCGGCACCGTGTCGGCCACGATCAGCGCGACGTCCTGGGTGGCGACCGGGTACGCGGAGATCACGGGCGCCGGCATCGGGGCGAGCCGCGCCGCGGCGGCCTCGATGACCGACATGTCCAGCTCGACCGCGGCGGTCCGCGGCGGCAGCCCGAAGGCCGCCGTCACCCGCGGGTGCAGTTCGCCCGCGTGCCCGGCGAGCCGCATCCCGTCCTCCGCGTCGCGGATCCACAGCGCCGCGCACCGCCCCGGGTGCCACGGCTCGTGCGCATCCGCGCGCACCTCGAACTCCACCTGGCTGACCCGCAGCACCTGCCGGGCCGCCTCGACCGCGTCCGCCCACCCGGCCGGCCGGCCGGCGCCCCACCAGCCGGCCAGGTCCCGGTCGCCGGCCAGCACGACCGCGATCCGCAGCGGCTGGTCCGGCAGTGCCCCGTTCAGCGCGGCCAGCTCATCGGCCGACGGCGCATGCGAGACGCCGGGGATGGGCGCCACTCGCGGCCCGCCCGGCCCCGGCCGGAACACCAGCCCCGTCTCGAACAGGGCCACGTCGCCGAACCCGCGCCCGATGTTGCGGGCCAGCACCCGGAGCAGCCCGGGCAGCAGGGTCGTGCGCAGCAGCGGCTCGTCCTCGCTCAGCGGGTTGGCTACCGCCAGCGCCTGCCGCCGGGCATCCCCGGCCGGCAGCAGCAGCCGGTCGAAGTCGGCGGCCGAGACGAACGGGGAGCTCAGCACCTCAGTGAACCCGGTGGCCCCGAGCGCGCGCCCCGTCGTGCGGCGCAGCCGCTGCGGGCCGGTCAGCCCGCGCCCGGCGGTGGCCCGCGGCTCCGCGACCGGGATGTGCTCGTAGCCCTCCAGCCGGATGACCTCCTCGGCCAGGTCGGCCGGGTCGGTCAGGTCGGGCCGCCAGGACGGCGGGGCAACCGTCAGCAGGTCCGAGCCCGGCGAGGCGGTGACCGTGCAGCCGACCTGGCGCAGCCGCCGGGTCACCGTGTCGACCCCGTAGGCCACGCCCGCGACCCGGTCCGGGTAGTCGGCCGCCATCGTGATCGACACCGGCGGGACCGGCGCGCTGGCGTACGTGACGCCGGGCACGACCGTGCCGCCGCCGAGGCCGGCCAGCAGCACGGCGGCCTTGGCCGCGGCCCGCCGCTGCAGGTCGTAGTCGACGCCCCGCTCGAACCGGGCCGACGCCTCGGAGAACAGCCGGTGGCGGCGGCTCATCCGGGCCGTGCCGCGGGCCGAGAAGTGCGCCGCCTCGATGACCAGGTCACGGGAGTCCGGGGTGATCTCGGTCGACAGGCCGCCCATGGTCCCGGCCAGCGAGATCGGGCCCGACGCGTCGGTGATGAGGATGTCCTCGGGGTCAAGGTCCCGGACGACGTGGTCGAGCGTCTCCAGCCGCTCCCCCGGCCGCGCGCGGCGGACGACGACCGGCCCGGACAGCCGCCCGGCATCGAACGCGTGCAGCGGCTGGCCGACCTCGAGCATGAGGTAGTTGGTGACGTCGACGGCCAGCGACACGCTGCGCTGCCCGGCCCGCGCCAGCCGGACCAGCATCCACAGCGGCGTCGGGCGGCCGGGGTCGATGCCGCGCACCTCGCGCAGCACGAACCGGTCGCACGCGGTCGGGTCGTCGATGCTGGCCGGCCAGACCGCATCCGACACCTGGTCGACGTCGGCGGGCAGCCCGGCGTCGGCCGGGTCGGTGAACGGGACGTCGTAGGAGATGGCCAGTTCCCGGGCCATGCCCCGGACCGACAGGGCGAAGCCCTTGTCCGGCGTGACGTTCACGTCGTAGACGACGTCGCGCAGCCCGGCCAGGCCGGGGAAGTCGGCGCCCAGCGGCGTGTCCGGCGGCAGCACGAGGATCCCGTCGTGTTCGTCGCCGATGCCCAGCTCCCGGGCGGAGCAGATCATGCCCTCGGACAGGTGCCCGTAGGTCTTGCGGGCGCCGATCTCGAAGCCGCCCGGCAGGACCGCGCCCGGCAGCGCGAGCACGACCTTGTCGCCGGCCGTGAAGTTGGTCGCCCCGCAGATCACGTGGCGCTCCTGGCCGTCACCCGCGTCGACGAGGCAGTACCGGACCGGCTTGCGGAACCCGGTCAGCTCCTCGACGTCGAGCACCTGCCCGGTGACCACGCCGGTGATGTCCTGGCCGACGCGCTCGAGCGACTCGACCTCCAGCCCGCAGGCCGTGAGCCGGCGCCCGACCTCGTCGGCGTCAACCTCCGCGAGCGGGCCGACCGGCGCGTACTCCAGCAGCCACGACAGTGGAACCCGCATCACGCCTCCAGTCCGAAGGCCCGGCTGAACCGGACGTCGCCCTCGATGGTGTCCCGGATGTCGGCCAGGCCGTGCCGGGCCATCAGCACCCGCTCGATGCCGAGCCCGAACGCGAAGCCGGAGTACCGGCCGGGGTCGATGCCGCACGCGGCCAGGACCCGCGGGTTGACCATGCCGCAGCCGGCGATCTCGACCCAGCCCTGGGACCGGCACACCCGGCACGGGTCGCCGCCCGGCCGGGTCGAGGCGCCGCGGCACACGTGGCACTCCATGGACACATCCGCCGACGGCTCAGTGAACGGGAAGAAGTCCGGCCGCAGCCGGGTCCGCAGCCCCGTGCCGAACATGGCGTCGACGAACGCGCGGATCGCGCCGCGCAGGTCGGCCATGGTCAGCCCCTCATCCACGGCCAGGCACTCGATCTGGTGGAAGACCGGGCTGTGGGTCGCGTCGAGCGCGTCGCTGCGGTAGCACTTGCCGGGACTGACCACGTACAGCGGCAGGGGCCGGCTGAGCATGGCGCGGATCTGCACCGGCGAGGTGTGGGTGCGCATCACGACCCCGGACCGGTCCGCCCCGGGCGGCCCGGCCACGAACAGGGTGTCCTGCAGCTCGCGCGCGGGGTGGTCGGGCGGGAAGTTGAGCGCGTCGAAGTTGAACCACTCGGCCTCGACCTCGGGTCCTTCGGCCACCTCGTAGCCCATGCCGACGAACACGTCGACCAGCCGCTCGGCGATGGCGGTGACCGGGTGCCGGGCCCCGGCGGGCTGCCGGTCCCAGGGCAGGGTGACGTCCACGGCCTCGTCGATCAGCACCCGGGTGTCGCGGTCGGCCTCCAGCTCGGCCTGCCGGTCGGCCAGCGCGGTCCGGATCGCGCCGCGGGCCGCGCCGACCCGCCGCCCGGCCTCGGCGCGCGCCGCGGGCGGCAGCGCCCCGATCTCGGCGTTGGCCAGCGCGATCGGCGCGCGGTCGCCCGCGTGGGCCAGCCGCGCTGCCTTCAGCTCATCCAGGGAGGCGGCCGCGGCGATGGCGGCCAGGGCCTCAGCGGTCACCCGCTCGACCTCTTCGGGCGCCAACGCGGCCACCTCCACCGGGTCATATGTCTTATTTGGTGCGGACATCGCGGTTGCTCTCCTGCGATCAGCCAGTGTCACGTCGTGAACCGGCACTGTAAAAACCTGCCGAAACGGATCGCTCGGGCTGACCGCCGCACCCCGCCGTCGCGGCCGGAGCTTGAGTCCGGCCAGGGGCGCCCGTCAGCGGCCGCGATCCCTGCGCAGCCGTCAGGCCCGCCAGCTCAGCCGAAGTCAGGTGTGCCGGCGGGCATGGTAAATCGGAACTCAGCCCCGCCGCCGGGCGCCTGCTGCACGGCGATGGTCCCGCCCTGCGCCTCGATCAGGCCCTTCACGATGAACAGGCCGAGCCCCGCGCCGCCCCGCCGCTTGGCCCGCCAGAACTGCCGGAAGACCCGGGAGGCGAACTCGGGCGCGATGCCTGGCCCCTGGTCGCGGACCGATACCGCGACTCCGGGGGCACCCGCCACGATCGCTGGCTCCACCACAGTGGTAACCGTACCAGCCCCGTGCCGGACGCCGTTCTCCATGAGGTTGGACAGGATCTGGTCGACCTTGTCGGCATCAAGCCAGGTCTCGGGCAGCGACGCGGCCGCCTCGACCCGGAACCGGTCCTCCGCGTCGCCCGCGGCGACCCGGCCGGTGATGATCTTCCGGGCCCGGGCCGGGATGTCGACCAGCTCGCGGTGCACCTCGATCCGGCCGGCCTCGATCCGGGAGACGTCGAGCAGCTCGGTGATCAGGCGGGTGACCCGGTCGGCGTCGGCGTTGACCGTCTCCAGCATGACGCGCTTCTGGTCGTCGGTGAACCGCGCCCACTTGGCCAGCAGCGTCGCGGTGAAGCCCTTCACGCTGGTCAGCGGCGAGCGGAGCTCGTGCGCGACGGTCGAGACCAGGTCCGCGCGGCTGCGCTCGAGCCGGGCGCGCTGCTCGGCGCCGCGCAGGGTGATCATGACGCGGCGGACGGAGCCCGCCTCGCGGTGCCACCCCTCGCGCGGCCCCTGGCCGCGGGGGCAGCGCACGTAGCCGACGCTGACCAGCAGCTCGGTGCCGTCGGGCAGGTACAGGCAGCGCTCGGGGTGCCGCGACCGGGTGGTCAGGCCGCCGTAGGGCTGGGCCGCGGTCCACCAGGAGCAGTCGTCGGCGTCGCGGAGCGGCAGCGCCTCGCTGACCTCGCGGCCCATGGCGTCGGCCGGGCTGATCCCGGTCAGCCGCGCGGCCGCCCGGTTGAACACCGCGACGCGGCCGGCGTGGTCGGCGATGACGAGGCCGTCGGGGAGGTCATCGGCCAGCACCAGCCCGCCGCTGAAGTCCGTCGTCGCCGCCAGGGCGCCCGCCGCGACCCGCGCGTGGCCTGACCCGATCGGTTCCACTACTCCGCTGCCTCCGGGGCTTGGTGCCCATCCCCCGGCATCGTCGAGTACGCCGGGCCGCTGGTCCGGGGGTTACCGGCGGCCTGGCTCGGTCGCGGCAACGGGCCGCTGCCGCGGGCTGGGCGCCCGCAGCGACGGGGTGACACTGACCAGAGTCACCAATGACGCAACGTGATCAGACTCTAGCGTGCCGATGATGTCGCGCGGCACCCCCGGATACCCCTAGGGACCCTTACGGTTCAGTAACCGCCCCTACGTCACGCTTCCGGCGTGACCGGCAGGCCCGTGACCAGCGGGCCCGGCCGGGGCCAGCGCGTGCTGGCGGGCGGCGGACGCGTACAGGCAGATGGCGGCCGCGGCGGCCAGGTTGAGGCTCTCGGCCCGGCCGTAGATCGGCACGGCCACGGCCTCGTCGGCCAGGGCCAGCAGGCCGGCCGGCAGGCCCCAGGCCTCGTTGCCGAACAGCCACGCGGTCGGGGCGTCCAGGCCGGGCCCGGCCGCTACGTCGAGGACGTGATCGGCGGTGCCGTCGGCGGCCAGCACCCGCAGCCCGGCGGCGCGCAGCGCGGCGGCCGCGGCGGCGGGCTCGGCGCCGGTGACGACCGGCAGGTGGAACAGGCTGCCGGCCGACGAGCGCACGCACTTGCTGTTGTACGGGTCGACCGAGGCCGCGGTGAAGATCACGCCGTCCGCGCCGGCCGCGTCCGCGGTGCGCAGCACGGTGCCGGCGTTGCCGGGGTCGCGGACGTTGGCCAGCACCGCGACCAGCCGCGGCCGGGCGGCGGCCAGGTCGTCCAGGGAGACGTCGACGAACCGGCAGACCCCGAGCAGGCCCTGCGGGGTGACGGTCTGGGCCAGCTCGGCCATGACCTCGCCGCTGACCCCGGTGACGGCGACGCCCTGCCCGGCGGCCAGCTCGGCAAGGTCGGCGTGCCGGCCGGCGGCGGCGCCGCTGACGAACAGGTCGGTAAGGACGCCGGGGGTCGCCAGCGCCTCGCGGACGGCCTGCGGTCCCTCGGCCAGGAACAGCCGCGACCGCTCCCGGAAGGCCCGCTTGGCCAGCTGCCGGGCCGCCTTGACCCGCGGCGAGCGGATGTTCGTTACCTCGCCGCGGGCCGGGTCGGGGCGCCCGGGTCCGGGCCGCCCGGGTTCAGTCCCGCCGTGGTCAGGCAGCGGCCGTGCCCAGGTCCTCGGGCAGCGCCAGCCGGGCCACCTGGACCAGGGCGGTGAAGGACGACGGGTCGGCGACGGCCATCTCGGCCAGCATCCGCCGGTCGACCTCCACGCCCGCGATCTTCAGGCCCTGGATGAACCGGTTGTAGGTCATCCCCTCGGCGCGGGCCGCGGCGTTGATCCGCTGGATCCACAGCCGCCGGAACGCGCCCTTGCGGTCCTTGCGGTCCCGGTAGGCGTACGTCATCGAGTGGAGCTGCTGCTCCTTGGCCTTGCGGTACATCCGGGACCGCTGGCCCCGGTAGCCGCTGGCCCGCTCGAGGACGGTCCTGCGCTTCTTGTGGGCGTTGACTGCCCGCTTCACGCGTGCCATTACTACGACTCCCTTGCAGCGGGCCGGGTCAC
Source organism: Streptosporangiaceae bacterium (assembly GCA_036501025.1). Classification (GTDB taxonomy): domain Bacteria; phylum Actinomycetota; class Actinomycetes; order Streptosporangiales; family Streptosporangiaceae; genus DASUBV01. The sequence continues at coordinate 67,400 of DASYBB010000036.1, read as the reverse complement.
TTACCCAGCAACCTCTTGATCTTCTTTGCGTCAGCCGGCGCGGCCACGACCTCGCCGGCCAGGCGGCGGGTCAGCTTGCTGGGCTTGTGCTCGAAATAGTGCTGCCGGTTGGCCCGGCGGCGCATGACCTTGCCGGTGCCGGTCAGGCGGAAGCGCTTGTTCGACCCGCTGTGGGTCTTCATCTTCGGCATGTCGCCGTTGTCTCCGTTCTTCGTGCCGGGGGCACGCTCGTCAGCGTGCCTGAGGCACGGCTGTGTCACGGCAGGTCGGCGTGGCCGTCGGCCTGCCGGTGCCTGCCCGTCCTGTTAATCGGCCGGGTCGGCTGGCTTCGCAGCTCCCTCATCGGTATCGGCGCGCTGGGCCGGGACCGGGCTGACCGGGCGCGGCCGCGGCGCGGTCGGCCGGGGCGGGCCCGGGCGCGGCGGTGCCGGACGCGGCGCACCCGGCCGCGGCGCGGCGGGCCGGGGCGCGGCCGGACCGGAACTGGCCGGACCGGAACCGCCCGTGCCCGAGCTGCCCGAGCTGGCCGGGCGGTCAGCCGCGCTGTCGCTGCCGGAGCCCGAGCTGCCCGGAACCGTGCTGCCGGTGCCCGCCGGGCGCGGCGGCCCGGCCGGACGCGGCGCCGACGGGCGCGGCGCGCCCGTCGGCCGGGAGCCGGCGCTCGGCGCGGGCGTGCGCGGGGCACCGCCCGCGGCACCCGAGCTGGCCGGGCGCGGCGAGCTGCCCGCGTAACCCGAGCCGGCCGGCCGCGGCGAGCTGCCCGCGTAGCCGGAGCCGGACGGGCGCGAGCTGGCCGGGCGCGCCGAGGCGGGCGGGGCCTGCGTGTCCGACGGCGGCGGCGTGGCCCGGCGGGTGAACACCGGCGTCTCGGGCTCGGCGGGCTTCGCGGCGGCGACCGCCTCGGACTGCGCGCTGATCGCGGCGGCCCGGGCCTCCTGGCGCTCGGCCCGGGCGGCGGCGGCGCTGTGCTCCGTCTTCGGGTCGGCCTCCGGCTCAGTCGACTTCGTCTCGGCCTTCCGCTTGTGCGGCCCGATCACCATGATCATGTTCCGGCCGTCCTGCTTCGGCGCGGCCTCGACGAAGCCGAGCTCGTCGACGTCGCCGGCCAGCCGCTGCAGCAGCTTGTAGCCGAGCTCCGGCCGGGACTGCTCGCGCCCGCGGAACATGATGGTCACCTTGACCTTGTCCCCCGCCTTGAGGAACCGCTCGACGTGGCCCCGCTTGGTGCCGTAGTCGTGCGGGTCGATCTTGGGCCGGAGCTTGATCTCCTTGATGACCGTCTGCGCCTGGTTCTTGCGCGATTCCCGGGCCTTGAGCGCGGACTCGTACTTGAACTTGCCGTAGTCCATGAGCTTGGCCACGGGCGGGCGCGCAGTGGGCGCGACCTCGACCAGATCGAGATCAGACTCCTGGGCTAGCCGGAGCGCGTCGTTGATGGCGACGATACCGATCTGCTCGCCGGCCGGGCCGACGAGTCGCACCTCGGGAACGCGAATGCGCTCATTAATACGTGGTTCGGTGCTGATGTGACCTCCAGTGTCACCTGTTCTCCTACGCCGGGACGTTCCCGGCGCGGGGACCTGCCTGGCCCCCTGCCCCCTGACGCGGTGCTCCTAGAAGCACTGCCCCGGAATGCAGAAGGCCCCGCACGCCTTGCCTGCGGGGCCACCAGAAGCGGGACCCGCCCGGGTCGCTGGCCCTGGCCGGGGTACCCGCAGCGCACCCCGCCGGCCCGTGAGCGAGCCCGCACAAGTGCGCCCGGCCTGTTCAGCCCGCCTTGTGAGCTGGCTGACTGCCTGCCGGCGGTGAGGCCGGCCGGCAATGAACCCGCCGGCGTGAGCCAGCTAGGTGGGAGGCGGCCGAGGTGGTCCTCCGCTTGCATGCCCGGCATGCCGTCGTGCACACGCTGAGCTTGGTTGTCAGCCAACAATAACGCACTTGGGGGCCCCTCGGTATTCCCGCGCGGCCGCAGCCGTGGTATTTGCCCCGGAATGCTAGCGGCGCGCCAGCGCGGCCCGGCCCGCTGCCCGCATCGCCGCGGCCGGGGCGTCCCGCCCGGTCATCAGCCTGACCTGGCCGGTGGCCTGGTGCAGGAGCAGCTCGAACCCGCCGGCCACCGCGACGCCGGCCTGCTCGGCGGCGGCGGCCAGCCGGGTCGGCCACGGGTAGTACACCACGTCGACGACGGCGCGGGGAGCGAGGGTCCCGGACACGATCCGTTCTGCGTAAATGTCGGCCGCTCCGGACGGGACGGTCGATATCAGCAGCTGCCGCCCGGGCTCGCCGGGGTCCGCCCCGAACTCGACCAGCCGGGCGGCCAGGCCCAGGCGCTCGGCGACGGCCAGCAGCGGCCCGGCCGTGGCCGGGTCCCGGACGGCCACGGCCGCCTGCCGGGTGCCGATGCCGTGCAGCGCGGCCAGGGCCGCGCAGGCGGTGGCGCCGGCGCCGAGGACCAGGGCGTCGGGCACCTGCGTGACGCCGGCCCCGGCCAGCGTGGCGATCATGCCGGGCACGTCGGTGTTGAAGCCCTGGCGGCCCGCGGCTCCGAGGATCACCGTGTTCGCCCCGCCGACCTGGGTCACCAGGGGCTCGGCCCCGTCCAGCAGCGGCAGCACGGCCCGCTTGAGCGGCATGGTCAGGGACAGCCCGGCCCAGTCGCCGTCGAGGGAGTCCAGCAGGGCGGGCAGGCCGGGCGCGTCGCACTCGATCGCCTCGTACTTCCAGCCGTCCAGGCCGAGCGCGGCGTAGGCGGCGTTGTGCAGCACGGGCGACAGGGAGTGCGCGATGGGCGCGCCGAGGACGGCGGCCCGCCGCGCCGCCGGCGGGGAGGCGGGCACCTCGTCAGGTCCCGTTCGCGATGTTCTTGTTGCTCTGCGCCACCCAGATGTTGAACTGGGCGGCGCTGTTGGTGAACTTGGTCAGGCCCGTCTTCGGGTCGATGGTGACGAAGTAGATCCAGTTGCCGTGGGGCGGGTGCAGCACGGCGTTGATCGCGTTCACCCCCGGCGAGTCGATCGGGCCGGGCGGCAGCCCGGCGTGCAGGAACGTGTTGTACGGGGACTTCACCGCGAGCTGGGACTTGGTCAGGCTGAAGCCGGTGATGTGCAGCGCATACAGCACGGTGCTGTCCAGCTGGAGCGGGATCGGCGCGGGCAGGTGGTTCAGCCGGTTGTCGATGGTCCGGGCGGCCTTGCCGTAGTCCTGGGGATCGACCTCGGCTTCCAGCAGGCTCGCCTCGGTGATCACCTGTTCCTCGGTGAACTGGGCCTTCTTGGCGGACGCGGCCAGGCCGATGCTGTTGGTCTGCTGGATGAACATCGCCACCATGGCGTGCAGCATCTGGGCCGGCGTGGTGCCCGGCGGGAAGTCGTAGGTGGCCGGGTAGAAGTACCCCTCCGGATTGCCGTTGGCGAACGACGGCAGGCCGAGCGCGGCGGTGTCCTGGTAGGCCTGCTGGAACTGGCTCAGCGGCTTGCCCGAGTCCTTGGCCATCAGCTTGAGCAGGCTGGTGGCCCGCAGGCCGGGCGGGACGACGACCTCGGTCTGGATCCGGGAGCTGGGGCTGACCAGCAGGTTCCAGGCCAGGGTGGCGTTCATCCGCTTATGTAGCCGGAACGTTCCGGGGGTCAGGCCGGCGGAGTTCGCGCTCTGCTTGGCGGCGGCGACAAACGGGTCCGCGGCCTTGATCACTCCGGCCTTGATCAGCCGGGGGGCCAGCACGGTCGCGTTGTCGCCGGGCTTGACCAGGAAGTCGACCTCGCCCGTGCCCGCGCCGGTGTAGTTGGCGTGGGCGGCCGAGTAGATGTGGATGAAGATGCCGCCGCCCGTCCCGATCAGGCCGAAGATGACGACCAGCGAGATCAGCGGAGCGACCCACCGGCCGCGGCGGCGCTTGGGCGGGTCGACGTTCTCGTCCTCGCCGAAGCCCTTGAAGAACCCGGGGTGCCGCTCGCCGTCGGCCCAGTCCGGGGAGTCCTGGTCGGGGTCCGGGACTGGCTGCGCGCCGCCCCGCGGGGCCCACGGGGGCGCCTCGTCCAGCGGCTCGTCGTCGGCCTCGAGCCGGCCGGTCGGGGAGGCCTCGTCGGGGATGGCGCTGAAATCGGCGGCCGGGAAGCCGGCCGGGACGGCCGGGCGGCCGACGGGACGGCCGTTGCGCCACAGGGCCGTGCTTTCCTCGTCGGGGTGGGCGCCGGGGTGGCTGTCGCCGGGCTCGGCGGGCGGCTGCCACCGGAACGGGTCGTTGCGGCCGCCCGGGCCCGCGGCGACGGGCAGCCCTGGCAGCGAGGGGTGGCTGTCGTAGGGGTCGGCGCGGCCGAACGGGTCGGGGCTGCCGAAGCGGTCGCGGCCAGGCATGCTGTTGTCGTCGTAGGGCGTCGACGGCAGCGGGCGGGCCGGCGTGAAGACGCTGTCGGCGCGGCCGTTGGCGCCGTTGCTGCCGTTGCTGCCGGGCGGGGCGGGGCGCTCGCCGGTGCCGCCGGGCGGCAGGTACGGGTCGCGGGGCGAGCGGAAGTCGTCGGGATGGCGCTCGTCCGGGCGGCGCTCGTCGAGGCGGCCGGGCCGGCCGATGGCGCCCTGCGGGCCGGTGTGGCCCGGCTGGCCGGGCGCCCGCTGCGGGCCGGTGTGACCGGGCTGGCCGGCCCACGGGTCCTGCGGGCCGGTCCAGGGCCGGGAGTCCGTGCGGTCCTGCGGCCCGGTCTGGTAGCCCTGCTGCAGCTCGGCGCCTGCCTGGTACTGGGGACCGCTCTGGTCGGGCGGGACGGCGGCCCAGCCCTGCGGGCCCGAGCGCTGCAGCGGGCCGGTCTGATCGGGCCGCAGCGGGTCCGGGCGGAGCAATCGGTCCTGGGGGCCGCTGCGGTCCTGGGGGCCGCTGCGGGGCAGCGGGCCGGCGGCCAGCGGGCTGGCGGGCAGCGGGCCGGTGTGGTCGCCGGGCCGCGGGAACTGCCCGGACCCGTAGCCGCCCGGCGTGCGGTACGGATCGGGCGGGCCGTAGGGGTCCGGGGCGCCGTGCCCGGCGATCCGCGCGGCGGCGTCCGGGCCGAACCCGCCGGTGTCGTAAGCGGCGCCGCCGCGGGCCGGGGTGTCGTAGCCGGGGGTGTCGTAGCCGGGCGTGTCATAGCCGGGACTGCCGTAGGCGGATGTGCCAGCCCCGTAGGCGTCCGCCCGCCCGGTGGAGCCGGCCGGGCCGTCCGCGGGGCCGGCGGGCCGGCCGTGGCGGCCGCCGCGCTCCCGGGCCGCACCCGGCCAGCCGTCGCCGCTGTCGCTGGCGTAGGTGTCGGCTGACCCGTAGGCACCCGCTGCGCCGTAGGAGCCGTCCTGGCCGGGGCGGGCGGCGCCCGGCCCGGAGCTCGGGCCGTAGGCACCGGGCTGGCTGTAGGTCTCGGGCGGCTCGTGCCCGGCCGGGGGTCCGTACGGGTCGACGGGGCCGTAGGCGCCGGTGTCGCCGTACCCGGCCGGCCGGCCGAAGGCGCCGGAGTCGCCGTGCCCGGAGAAGCCGTTCGACCCGGACGCGCCGTTCGACCCGGACACACCGTTCGATCCTGGAGGGCCGCTCGATCCTGGAAGGCCGGTCAAGCCCGGGACGCCGTTGGAACCGGACAGGCCGTTGGAACCGGGGAAGCCGTCGGAACCGGACATCCCGTTCGAGCCGGGTAGGCCGCTCGAGCCGGGGAGGCCGCTCGAGCCGGGGAGGCCGTTGGAGCCCGGGAAGCCGTTCGAGCCCGGCCCCGGCACGCCATGCGACCCGGACCGGCCGCTGGCGCCGGCCGAGCCGGGCGGGCCGTAGGGATCGGGCGTGCCGTACGGGTCCGGCGGGCCGTAGGCATCGGGCAGGCCGCCGTAGGGGTCATGGCTCGCGCCGTGGTTCGGCTGCGCCGCGCCGGGCTGGTCATAGCCCGGCTGGCCGTAATTCGGCTGACCGTAATCCGCCTGGCCGTACCCGGACTGGCCGTAGCCGGTCTCGCCGTACCCGGCCGGGCCGTACTCGGGCGAGGCGTAGCCCGGCTGCGGCTCGGGGGCCGGGGCCGGGCGCGCGTCCGGTGCTCCCGGCCGGCCGTGGCGGCCGACCCGGGCCGCGCGCGGGGGCTGCGCGATCGGCTGCGCCTCGGGCAGGTACTCATCCCGGACACCCCGGCTCCGGGCGGCCGGCCAGCCGGCGTCCGGTCCGTCGTTGCGGGTCACCGGGCACCGCCGTGGGCCGGGCGGGGCTCGGGCGTGACGAGCTCGCCGGGCGGCTGGCCGGTCGCCCGCTCCGTGTCCAGGGCGGTCTGCAGGAGCAGCGCCGCGGCCGCCTGGTCGACCACGGACCGGCGGGCGCGGGAGTCCCGGCCGCCCAGCCGCAGCACGTCGTGGGCCAGCACCGTGGTGAAACGCTCGTCAACCAGCCGGACCGGGACCGGCGCGACCAGCCCGGCCAGCTTCGCCGCGAAGCCGCGGGCGTCGGCGGCCGACTGGCCCTCCGCGCCGGACAGGCCGCGCGGCAGGCCGGCGATCACCTCGATGACGTCATGCTCCCCGGCCAGGCGGGCCAGTTCGGCCAGGTCGCCCCGGCCGCGGCGCACGGTCGCCAGCGGGCTCGCCAGCAGGCCGGCTGGATCGCAGCCGGCTACGCCGATCCGGGCCAGGCCGACATCGATGGCCAGCCGGACGCCGGGCCTCACCAAGAGGTCCCTCGATAGGCGTGCCTCACCAAGGCAGGTCTCATCCAGGACACAAACAGGCGCCAGCACGGTCTCACAGTACGCCACCACTGACCATTATGTCCTTAATAGCCGATGCCACCACGCGGAAGGACTCGGCAATTGCTGATGCCGTGCCGGCGCCGAGCGGCGCTCCCCCGCCCTGCGCGATGTCGTCCTTGCCGCCGCCCCGGCCGCCGAGCGCGCCGGTCGCGGCCACGACCAGGGCCCCGGCCTTGATTCCGCGCGCACGGGCGGCGTCGTTGACGGCGACGACGACCGTCGGCCGGTCCGACGGGACGCCGGCCACCACGACCACGGCGGGGCGCTCGGGGGCCAGGCGGCCGCGGATGTCCAGTGCCACCTTCCGGATCGCGTCGGCCGCCGTGCCATCGGGCACCTGGTGGGCGACGTAGGCCGCGCCGCCGGCGTCGGCCGCGTCGCGGGCCAGGTCGCCCGCGCCGCCCAGCAGCTCCGCGGACTGCGCGCGCTGCAGGTCGCGCTCGGCGTCGCGGAGCCTGGTCACGATCGAGGAGATCCGCTCGGGCAGCTCCTCGCGGCGCGTCTTGAGCTGCTCGCTCAGCTGGCTGACGAGCAGGCTCTCCCGGGCCAGGAAGCGGAACGCGTCGATGCCGACGAGGGCCTCGACGCGGCGCACCCCGGACCCGATCGATGACTCACCGAGGATCTTCACCAGCCCGAGGTTGCCGGAGCGGGCCACGTGGGTGCCGCCGCACAGCTCCCGCGAGTAGTCGCCGACCTCCACGACCCGGACCCGGTCGCCGTACTTCTCGCCGAACAGCGCCAGCGCGCCCATCGCCCGCGCCTCGTCGATCGAGGTCTGGAACGCCCGGACCTCCAGGTCGTTGACGAGGACCTGGTTGACCTCGTCCTCCGCCTCCTGCAGCACCGCGGGCGGCACCGCCCCGACGGCGGTGAAGTCGAACCGGAACCGGCCCGGCGCGTTCTCAGAGCCCGCCTGGGCCGCGGAGTCGCCGAGCGCGCCGCGGAACGCGCGGTGCACCAGGTGCGTGGCGGTGTGCGCGCGGGAGACCGCGCGGCGGCGCTCGACGTCGATTTCCGCCCGCACCGGCGTCCCGACGACCAGCTCGCCGGAGGTCACCACGGACCGGTGCACGATCAGCCCCGGCAGCGGCGCCTGGACGTCCTGCACCTCGACCACGGCGCCCGCGCCCGCGCCGCTGCCGGTGGCCGTCAGCGTGCCCGCGTCGGCGAGCTGCCCGCCGCTCTCGGCGTAGAACGGGGTCCGGTCCAGCACCACGTCGACTCGGCTGCCCGCGCCCGCCGCGGGCACCGAGACCCCGGCGGCGAGCAGGCCGATGACCGTCGCGTCGCCCGCCACCTCGTCGTAGCCGGTGAACGCGACCCGGCCGGACGCTTCCAGGATCTGCGTGAAGGCCGAGATGTCGGCGTTGCCGGTCTTCTTGCCCGCCGCGTCGGCCTTGGCCCGGTCCCGCTGCTCCGCCATCAGGCGGCGGAACCCGGTCTCGTCGACGGCCAGCCCCTGCTCCGCGGCCATCTCCAGGGTCAGGTCGATCGGGAAGCCGTAGGTGTCGTGCAGCTGGAACGCCTGGCTGCCCCGGATCGACTCGCCGCCGCCGCGCTTGGTCTCCTCCACCGCGGCCTCGAAGATCGCGGTGCCGGTGCGCAGCGTGGACAGGAACGCCGTCTCCTCGGCGTCGATGATGGCCTGGATCTGCGGGGCGTCGCGGACCAGGTCGTCGTACTGCTCGCCGAGCGCGCTGATCGCGACCGCGGACAGGTCGTGCATGTACCGCTCGTCCGCGCCGCCGCGGCTCACGCTGCCGCCCGCGCCGCCGCGCTGCGCGCCCGACAGCAGCCGCAGGTTGCGGATGGTGCGGCGCAGGATCCGGCGCAGGACGTAGCCGCGCCCCTCGTTGGTCGGGGTCACCCCGTCCGCGACGAGCATGACCGCCGCGCGCACGTGGTCGGCGACCACGCGCAGCGAGACGTCGGCGCGCTGGTCCCGGCCGTACTTCTGCTCGGTCAGCTCGGCCGCCCGGTCGAGCACCTTCCACATGGTGTCGACCTCGTAGATGTTGTCGACCCCCTGGAGCAGGATCGCCATCCGCTCCAGGCCCATGCCGGTGTCGATGTTGCGCGACGGCAGCGGGCCGGTGACGTCGAAGTCGACCTTGCTGCGGACGGCGCTGAGCGTCTCCTGCATGAAGACGAGGTTCCAGACCTCGAGGTAGCGGTCCTCGTCCGCCTCGGGCCCGCCCTCGCGGCCGTACTCCGGCCCGCGGTCGTAGTAGATCTCCGAGCAGGGCCCGCCGGGGCCGGGCACGCCCATGTGCCAGTAGTTGTCGGCCAGGCCGCGCCGCTGGATCCGGCTCTCCGGGACGCCGACCACGTCCCGCCAGATGCGGGCCGCCTCGTCGTCATCGTGGTAGACGGTCGCCCACAGCTTGTCCTCCGGAAAGCCGAATCCGCCCTTGGACTCCGGGCTGGTCAGCAGCTCCCAGGCGAACGGGATGGCGCCTTCCTTGAAGTAGTCGCCGAATGAGAAGTTCCCCATCATCTGGAAGAACGTGGCGTGCCGGGTGGTCTTGCCCACCTCGTCGATGTCCGGGGTCCGCACGCACTTCTGCGCGCTGGTGGCGCGCCGCCAGGGCAGCTGCCGCTGGCCCAGGAAATACGGCTTGAAGGGCACCATGCCCGCGTTCACCAGCAGCAGGGTGGGGTCCTCAGCGATCAGGCTGGCCGAGGGGACCACGACGTGCCCTCGCTGCTCGAAGAAGCTGAGGAAACGGCGGGCGATCTCTGCCGACTCCATGAACGGCCATCCTTCACGTGGTATTCGCCCGGATCAGCTTCCGGGATCAGTGACTGTCGTCAGGGCGCGATGCCGGGGCGCTGGCCCCGGTGCACCGCCCGGACCGGCCGAGCGCTGACCTGGTGCGGGCCGGCGCGCTGCCCGTCTCGCTGACTACCGAGGGTACGGCCTGCCTGGTCCCCCTGACGATCCAAGTACTCTGCCATGCCCGCCCGGACATCGCGGGCGAACGCTGCCCCCTGCGCCGTACCGCGGCCAGCGCTGGCCGCCGCGGCCAGCAGGCCGCGCCCGGTGATCGCCGGGGGCCGGGCCCGCCCGCCGGGCCCGGCGGCCAGGGCACTGCCCGGGCCGGCCGGGAAGACGGTGCGCGCCAGGCGGCTGGCCCGCCGGTAGCCGCTGACCCCGATCGCGGCCCCGACCGCCATCCAGAATCCGCGCCTGATCATCGGCCCAGCCCCCCGCGCCGCGCGGCCCCGGTCGGCAGCCGACCGGCCCGCGGCTCGGCCGGCAGCCGGGCGGCGCGCGGCTCAGCCGGCTGCCGGCCGGCGCGCGGCTCAGCTGGCAGCCGGGCGGCCCGCGTCCCGGCCGGGAGCCGGGCAGCCCGCGTCCCGGCCGGCAGCTGCGCGGCCCGGCTCTCAGCCGGCGGCCGCGGAGGCTGCGCGGCGGCCGGCTCCGGACCGTGCACGGCGGGCGAGGCGGCGGATAGCGGGGGGACCACGTCCGGGCGGCGCAGGGACACCGCGTGGCGGACGCCGTAGCTCAGGGCGGCAAGCCCGGTGACCGGGCGGCTGACCGCGCTGGCCAGGCCCTGGGCGAATCCGGCCAGCACGGACACGTTCCCCGACAGCTCGGCCATGTTGGCCGTGACCTCGTCCATGCTCGCGGTGATGGAGTCGGTCCGGGCCAGCTGCTCGTTGGTCCGGTCGACGACGGCCTGGGCCTGGTCCAGGAGGGTGTCCGCCCGGTCCCGGTAGCGTGTCGCCATCTGCGTGGCCACCCCGAGGAACTTGCCGAGGCGGATCAGGACGAAGACACCCGCGCAGGCCAGCAGCCCGAAGAACCCGACGGCGATCAGGGCGGCAAGCTGTCCGGCACTCATCGGCGCTCGCTCCTCCAGCAACTTCCCGCACCGCGGCTGGCCCGGTCATCCGGCCCCGGCAACGCGACTTCGGCAACGCCGCCGACCTCGCGCGCGGCCGGCTGGCCCGTCCGCCGACCTTACCTGCCCGCCCGGCCCGTCCTCTCCAAGATCCCGCCATCAGCCGCCATACAAGCCCCGCCCGGCCCCCCATTCCCGCCAGCCTCGGCCCCCGGCCGCCACCCCACCGCCCCGCCCGGCCGCCATCTCCGCCAGCCTCGGCCCCGGCCGCCACGCCACCGCCTCGCCCGGCCCCCATCTCCGCCAGCCTCGGCCCCCGGCCCCCGGCCGCCACGTCACCGCCCGCCCGGGCGCCAGCCCCCGCCTCCCGGCCCGCCCCACCAACGGCCCGCCACACCACCGGCCCGCTGAGCCCCGCGATGAGCTGGCCGGCCGCGGACGCCGGCGCCACCCGCCTAACCAGTCACATGAGCCTCACGGGCAGGCGCCTGCCTCACGGGCGGGGCGCCGTCTCCTCGCGGGCGGGGCGCCTTCCCCTTGCGGCCGGGCGCCGCCGGTGGCTGTTTCATGATCCCGCAGGATTTGGCGTACTGGGATATGCCAAACCCTTCGGGATCATGGTGGTCCCCCAGTGGGGGCTCCCGCTGCCCGGCCCGCGCCAAGAGCGCCGCGCATGCTGAGCCCCGCACGCACCAGGAGTCACGCCAGCCCCAGCGACAGGCCGCTGAGTGCGTATCAGGCCTCCCCGGCCTCGCCCGACGCCGCGCCACCCGAGGCCGCGCCACCCGACGCCGCGCCACCCGACGCCGCGCCACCCGACGCCGCGCCACCCGACGCCGCGCCACCCGACGCCGCGCCACCCGACGCCGCGCCACCCGACGCCGCGCCACCCGAGGAAGAACCAGTCAGCCCAGCGGGCGCCGCTCCCGCCTCACCCGGACCGACCTCGCCCCCAGGACCGCCGTCTGCGCCAGCGGCCGGGGCGCCGGCGGCCGGGGCGCCAGCGTCCGCCGAGATCCCTCCGCCCCTGGCGGCCGCGCTCTTTCCTGCCTCGCCCGCAGCCGCACCGGCCTCGGCGGCGGGCTCGGGGGGAAGCGATCCGTTTCGGCCCGGACGAAGGATCTCGCGGATGCGGTCGGACCGCTCCGCGTAGCGGGCCTCGGCGCCGTGCCGGGTCGGGCGGTAGTAGGCCCGGCCGTCGATCGCGTCCGGCGCGTACTGCTGCGTCACCACGCCCGCCGGGTCGTCGTGGGGATAGGAGTAGCCCTGGCCGTGGCCGAGGCGCTGTGCGCCCGGGTAGTGGGCGTCCCGCAGGTGTGCCGGGACCGGCCCGGCCAGGCCTGCCTTGACGTCGGCGGACGCCGCGCCGATGGCCGCGATGACGGCGTTGGACTTGGGGGCCAGGCTGAGGTGGATGACGGCCTGGGCCAGGTTGATCCGGGCCTCGGGCAGGCCGACGAACTCGACCGCCTGGGCGGCGGCCACGGCGGCCTGCAGCGCGGTCGGGTCGGCCAGGCCGATGTCCTCGCTGGCGTGCACGATCAGCCGCCGGGCGATGAACCGCGGGTCCTCGCCGGCCTCGATCATGCGAGCCAGGTAGTGCAGGGCGGCGTCGGCGTCGCTGCCCCGGATGCTCTTGATGAACGCGCTGATCACGTCGTAGTGCTGGTCCCCGGCGCGGTCGTAGCGGACCATGGCCTGGTCCACGGCGCGCTCGAGGTCCTCCAGGCTGATCTCGGTGCCGTCGGGCACGCCGAGGGCCGCGGCCTCCAGGTAGGTCAGCACCCGGCGGGCGTCGCCGCCGGCGACCCGGATGAGCTGCTCGGTCACCCCGGGCGCCAGGCTCACCGAGCCGCCCAGGCCCCGCGGGTCGGCCAGCGCCCGGTCGATCACCGCGCGCAGGTCGTCGTCACTGAGCGGCTGCAGGGTCAGCAGGAGAGACCGGGACAGCAGGGGGCCGACGACGGAGAACGACGGGTTCTCGGTGGTGGCGCCGATGAAGGAGACCCAGCGGTTCTCGACGGCGGGCAGCAGCGCGTCCTGCTGGGCCTTGTTGAACCGGTGCACCTCGTCGATGAACAGGACCGTCTGGACGCCGGTCAGGCCGAGGTCCCGGCGGGCGGCCTGGACCGCGGCGCGGACGTCCTTGACCCCGGCCGACACCGCGGACAGCTCGACGAAGCGGCGCCGGGTGACCTGGCTGACCACGTAGGCCAGCGTGGTCTTGCCGGTGCCGGGCGGGCCCCACAAGATCACTGACAGCCCGGCGTCGGTGTCGGCCAGCTTGCGCAGCGGCGAGCCGTCGCGGGTCAGGTGCCGCTGGCCGATGACCTCGTCGAGGGTGCGCGGCCGCATCCGCACGGCGAGCGGCGCGGCGGCCTGCGCGGCGCTTTCCTCCGCGGCGTCGAAGAGGCTCTCGGACTGCCCGCCCTGGACTGGGAACACGCCTCGACAGTACCTGTGCCCCGGCTAGCCCCGGGCCGCCGTGTCGGCGGCGGCGCCGACGGCTCCGGCGGGGGCCGGGGCAATGACGTCGATGCCCGCCTCCTTGCGCTGCTGGGCGGTGATCGGCGTGGGCGCCCCGGTCAGCGGGTCGTGCCCGGAGGCCGCCTTGGGGAAGGCGATGACGTCGCGGATCGTGTCCCGGCCGGTCAGCAGCATCATCAGGCGGTCCCAGCCGAACGCGATGCCGCCGTGCGGGGGCGGCCCGAAGCGCAGCGCCTCGAGCAGGAAGCCGAACTGCGAGGTGGCCTCCGTCCGGGTCAGCCCGATCACGTCGAAGACGCGCTGCTGCACGTCGGGCCGGTGGATCCGGATCGAGCCGCCGCCGATCTCGTTCCCGTTGCAGACGATGTCGTAGGCGTCGGCCAGGGCCGCGCCCGGCTCGGCGTCGAACTTGTCCGTCCAGTCGGGCAGCGGCGAGGTGAACGGGTGATGCACCGCCGTCCAGCCCCCCGCGTCGGTCTCCTCGAACATCGGCGCGTCCACGACCCACAGGAACGACCAGGCGTCCGGGTCGATCAGGCCGCAGCGCGCCCCGACCTCCAGCCGTGCCGCGCCGAGCAGCGCCCGGGAGGCGGCGGCCGGCCCGGCCGCGAAGAACACCGCGTCGCCCGGGCCCGCGCCGGTCGCGGCGGGCAGGCCCGCGCGCTCGGCCTCGGACAGGTTGCGGGCCACCGGCCCGGCGTCCGACACCGCGCCCTCGGCGTTGAGGGTGACGTAGCCCAGGCCGCGCGCGCCGCGCGACTTGGCCCAGTCCTGCCAGCCGTCGAACTCCCGGCGGGACTGCTGGGCGCCGCCCGGCATGACCACGGCGCCCACGTAGGGCGCCTGGAAGACCCGGAACGCCGTGCCGGAGAAGAACGCGGTCAGCTCGGTGAGCTCCTGCCCGAACCGCAGGTCGGGCTTGTCGGAGCCGAACCGGGCCATCGCGTCGGCGTAGGTCATCTGCCTGATCGGCCGCGGGACCTCGTAGCCGACGATCTCTGACCACAGCCGCGCGACCAGCGCCTCGGCCAGCTCCACCACGTCCTCGCGGGTGATGAAGGACATCTCGATGTCGATCTGGGTGAACTCGGGCTGCCGGTCGGCGCGGAAGTCCTCGTCCCGGAAGCAGCGCACGAGCTGGTAGTAGCGCTCCAGCCCGGACACCATGAGCAGCTGCTTGAACAGCTGCGGGGACTGCGGCAGCGCGTACCAGCTGCCCGGCCGCAGCCGGACCGGGACCAGGAAGTCGCGCGCCCCCTCGGGCGTCGACCGGGTCAGGAACGGGGTCTCCACGTTGACGAAGCCGCGCTCGCGCATCACGTCGGCGACCAGGTAGCCCGCCGCGGACCGGGCGCGCAGCGCCGCGGCCATGTCGGCCCGCCGGATGTCGAGGTACCGGTACTTGAGCCGGACCTCCTCGCTGATCTCGGCGCCGCTCTCGATCGGGAACGGCAGCGGGTCCGACTCGGCCAGCACCTCGACGGCGGTCGCGGCGACCTCGATGTCCCCGGTGGGCAGCTCGGGGTTCTCGTTTCCGGCCGGCCGGGCCTGCACGGTGCCATTGACCAGCACGCAGTACTCGGCACGCAGGTCGTGCGCGACGTCCTCCTGGCGGAGCACGACCTGGACGATCCCGCTCGCGTCCCGCAGGTCGATGAAGACCACGCCGCCGTGGTCGCGGCGGCGGGCGACCCAGCCGGCCAGCGTGACCTGCTGGCCGGCCGCGCCGGCCCGCAACGTGCCCGCGTCATGGGTGCGGATCATCGCTCCCCCTTCTTGCTGTCGTCGTGGTTACAGGCCGGCGTGGTCCGGGCCGGCCTGCGGGGCGAGCCCGGCCAGGTACGGGTTGCCCGATCGCTCGGCCCCGATCGTGGTCTGCGGGCCGTGGCCCGACAGCACCACGGTCTCGTCCGGCAGCGGCAGGCAGACCCGGGCCAGGCTCTCCAGGATCGTGGCATAGTCCCCGCCGGGCAGGTCGGACCGCCCGATCGACCCGGCGAACAGCAGGTCGCCGCTGAACAGGGTGCCAGGGTCGGCGACGGCCGGCAGCCGGAACGTCACCGATCCCGGCGTGTGCCCCGGCGCGTGCTCGGCGATGAGGCTGACCCCGGCCAGCTCCAGCTTCATGCCGTCGGCCAGCTCGATGACGTCGTCGGGCTCGGTGAACGTCAGCCCGCCGAACAGCCCCGTGCCGGGCCGCCCGAGGCCCTTGCCCGGGTCGGACAGCAGGTCCCGGTCGGCCGGGTGAATATAGGCCGGGATGCCCCGTGCGCCGCACACCGGCGCTACCGACCAGATGTGGTCAATGTGCCCGTGCGTGGCCAGCACGGCCACCGGCCGCAGCCGGTACTGCTCGACGATCTCGTCGATTCCGCCCTGGGCGTCCTCGCCAGGGTCGATGATGAGGCATTCCTCGCCCGCCGCCGGCGCGATCAGGTAGCAGTTCGCGGCGAAGGATCCGGCTGGGAATCCGGCGATGAGCACGTAACCCTCCAGGGCAGCGAAACGGGGACTTGCGCGGCACCCAGGCTATCGGGGGCGGCGCCGGCCCCGGCGCCAGGCCACAGGACACGGGTAGGCCGCAGTTGCGGCGTCGAACCGGTAACGGGCTAGACGGACGCGGTGGGACTCCCGGTACGATTCGCGAAGTTTCGCAGGCACCGGCGGCCACGAGCAGCGCAACCGCCGGACACAGCGGGTAACCAGGAGGACCCAGGGCGTGGTCGGCAAGAAAGAGCGGCAGAAGAAGCTCGAGCGGGAACGCTACCAGCGCAGGCTGGACAAGCGCGCGCAACACGACCAGACAGTGCGCCGGTGGACGGTCAGCAGCCTGGCCGCGATCATCGTGCTGGCGGTCGCCGTGGGCGTGTTCTTCCTGGTCAGACCCTCGGGTGGCCAGGCCGCCGCCAGCTCCAAGAGCCCCTCCGCCACGCCCAGCGCGTCCTCCACCGCCAGTGCGCCCGCGGCCGCGCCGGTCGCCGAGCCCGCCTCGCACTGCAGCTACGCCTCCAGCCCGCCGGCGTCGAGGAACGTGGGCACGCCGCCCGCCACGCCCGACAGCACGGCGACCTACCAGGCGACAATTCACACCAACCGCGGCGACATCGTCATTAACTTGCTCAACAGCAAGGCGACCTGCACCGTGAACTCATTCGTGTACCTGGCGTCCAAGAAATACTTCAGCAACACCGACTGCCACCGGCTCACCACGGCCGGCATCTTCGTGCTGCAGTGCGGCGACCCCACCGGGACCGGCACCGGCGGCCCCGGCTACAAGTTCGACGATGAGAACCTCACCGGGGCGAAGTACACCGCGGGGACGGTGGCGATGGCCAACGGCGGCCCCAACACCAACGGCAGCCAGTTTTTCCTGGTGTATCAGAACAGTCTCAGCCTGCCCGCTAGCTATACGCCGTTTGGCACGATAGTAAGTGGACTCAATATCATCCAGAATGTGGCAAAGGCGGGAAGCGACAACTCCAACGGATCCGGCGACGGGCACCCGAAGGAGAAAGTCGAAATCACGAGCGTGACGATCAAGAAGACGTGACGACCGGGATTTGCTGACCGGCTGCGCAGCCAGTGAGGTATCGATCGGGAGGTACGCGGTGAGTACCGCAAGCGATCCGTGGGGCCGGGTGGCCGAGGACGGCACGGTCTTCGTGCGTACCGCCGAGGGCGAGCGGCAGGTGGGCTCCTGGCAGGCCGGGAGCCCGGACGAGGCGCTGGCCTTCTTCAAGCGCAAGTTCGACATGCTCGAGACCGAGGTCAGCCTGCTGGAGCAGCGGCTGGCCAGCACCGACCTGTCGCCGGTCCAGGCCAAGGCGACGATCGCGCGGCTGGTCACGTCCTGCACGGACGCCCACGCCATCGGCGACCTGGCCGGGCTGCTGGAGCGCCTGGAGGCGCTGACCGGGGTGACGGCCAAGCGCAAGGAAGAGCACCGGGCCGCGCGCGACGCGGCCCGCAGCGAGGCGCTGGAGATCAAGGAGCGGATCGTCGCCGAGGCCGAGCGGATCGCCGCCGAGGCCACGCACTGGAAGATCAGCGGCGAGCGGATGCGCCAGCTCCTGGAGGAGTGGAAGGCGGCGCCGCGCGGCGACCGGACGGCCGAGACCGCGCTGTGGAAGCGGCTGTCGGCGGCGCGCAACGCGTTCACCAAGCGCCGCAAGGCCTACTTCGCCAGCCTGGAGGAGGAGCGCGAGGGGATCCGGGCCCGCAAGGAGGACCTGGCCACCCAGGCCGAGGCGCTGGCCGGCTCCACCGACTGGGCGCCGACGGCGGCCGCCTACCGCGAGCTGATGCGTGAGTGGAAGCAGGCGGGCCGGGCCGACCGGGCCACCGAGGACGAGCTGTGGGCGCGGTTCAAGGGCGCCCAGGACACGTTCTTCCAGGCCCGCTCGGCCGTGCTGACCGCCCGCGACGCCGAGCTGCAGCAGAACGCGATCGCCAAGGAGCAATTGCTGGCCGAGGCGGAGAAGCTGCTGCCGGTGACCGACGCCCGCGCCGGGCGCGCGGCCCTGCGCGGCATCCAGGAGCGCTGGGAGCGCGCCGGGGCGGTCCCCCGCGACTCGGCCGACCGGCTCGAGGGCGGCCTGCGCAAGATCGAGGAATCGCTGCGCAAGGCCGAGGACTCGCACTGGCGGCGGTCCAACCCCGAGGCCCTGTCCCGCGCCCGCAGCACGGTCGACCAGATCCGCGCGGCCATCCGCCAGCTGGAGAACCAGCTGGCCAAGGCCCAGGCCAGCGGCGACACCCGCGCCCAGCAGCGCGCCCAGGAGGCCCTGGCCGCCCGCCAGTCCTGGCTCGCCGAAGCCGAGCGCACCCTGGCGGAATTCAGCAGTTAGGCCGCCCCAGGCCTGCGGCCCTGGCCCGCCGTGGCCGGTCTAGCACCCGCCGGGGCCGGTCCAACGCCCGTCCGGGGCCGGTCCAACGCCCGCCGGGGCCGGTCCAACGCCCGCCGGGGCCGGTCTAGCGCCAGCCCTGGCCGGTCTAACGCCCGTCCGGGGCCGGTCTAGCACCCGCCCTGGTGATGCCGTCCGCGACTCCCGGCAAAGCCGGGACGAGCGGCCGGCAGCGGGGGCTCCGGGGGTGTCCCCCGGTCTGGGGGTCCGGGGGTTACCCCCCGGGCTAATTCGTCACCCGGTAGACGTCATACACCGCGTCGATGTTGCGGACGGCGCGCAGCACGTGGCCGAGGTGCTTGGGGTCGCCCATCTCGAAGGTGAACTTGCTGAACGCGACCCGGTCCCTGGTCGTCGTCACGGTCGCCGACAGGATGTTCACGTGCTGGTCGGACAGCGTCCGGGTGACGTCCGACAGCAGGCCGGTCCGGTCCAGCGCTTCGACCTGGATGGCTACCAGGAACTGCGAGCCCTCCTTGGGCGACCAGCGCACGCCGACCATCCGCTCGGGCTCGGACTGGAGCAGGTGCTCAAGGTTCACGCAGTCGGAGCGGTGGACCGAGACGCCGTTGCCGCGGGTGACGAAGCCGGTGATCTGGTCGCCGGGCACGGGCGTGCAGCACTTCGACAGCCGGGCCCAGATGTCATCGGCGCCCTCGACCACCACGCCGGAGTCCCCGCCGACCGCCTGCGGCCGGGCCGACCGGCGGGCAGGCAGCGTGGCCTCGTCCAGGTCTTCCTGGGCTCCGGCCATCCCGCCCGCCGAGCTGATCAGCTTGCCGACCACGTTCTGCGCGCTGACGTGGTTCTCGCCGACCGCCGTGTACAGCGCAGAAACGTCCGTGTAGTGCAGGTCCTGGGCGATCCGCAGCAGCGCGTCGGCCGTGGCCAGGCGCTGCAGGGGCAGGCCCTGCTTGCGCATGGTCCGGGCGATGGCCGCCTTGCCGGTCTCGGCCGCGGCCTCCCGGCGCTCCTTGGAGAACCAGTGCCGGATCTTGTTCCGCGCCCGCGCGCTCTTCACGAAGCCGAGCCAGTCGCGGCTGGGCCCGGACTCCACCGCCTTGGACGTGAAGATCTCGACGGTGTCGCCGTTGTCCAGGGCGCTCTCCAGCGCCACCAGCCGGCCGTTGACCCGGGCCCCGATGGTGCGGTGCCCGACCTCGGTGTGGATGGCGTAGGCGAAGTCGACTGGCGTCGCGCCCTGCGGCAGGGCAATGACCTCGCCGCGCGGGGTGAACACGTAGATCTCGGTCGCGCCGAGGTCGAACCGGAGCGAGTCGAGGAACTCGGCCGGGTCCGCCGTCTCCCGCTGCCAGTCGACCAGCTGCCGCAGCCAGGCCATGTCCGAGCCGCCGCCGCCCGAGCTCAGCGCTTCCTTGTACTTCCAGTGGGCCGCGACGCCGTACTCTGCGCGCTGGTGCATGCCCCAGGTGCGGATCTGCAGCTCGACCGGCTTGCCCTCGGGGCCGATCACGGTCGTGTGCAGCGACTGGTACATGTTGAACTTCGGCATCGCGATGTAGTCCTTGAACCGGCCGGGGACCGGGTTCCACCGCGCGTGGATGATGCCGAGCGCCGCATAGCAGTCGCGCAGCGAGTCGACCAGCACCCGGATGCCCATCAGGTCGTAGATGTCGTCAAAGCCGACATTCCGGGCAATCATCTTCTGGTAGACCGAGTAGTAGTGCTTGGGCCGCCCGGTCACCTTGGCCTTGACCTTGGCATCGCGCAGGTCGTTCATGACCTCCTCGGTGACCTCGGCCAGGAACATGTCGCGCCGGGGCGCGCGCTCGGAGACCAGGCGGGCGATCTCGTCATACCGCTTCGGGTAGAGCGTGGCGAACGCGAGGTCCTCCAGCTCCCACTTCACCGTGTTCATGCCGAGCCGGTGGGCCAGCGGGGCAAAGATCTCCAGCACCTCGCGGGACTTCTGCTCCTGCTTGTGCCGCGGCAGGTAGCGCAGCGTGCGCATGTTGTGCAGCCGGTCGGCGAGCTTGATGACCAGGACCCGGATGTCGCGCGACATGGCGACGACCATCTTGCGGACGGTCTCGGCCTGGGCCGCGTCGCCGTACTTGACCTTGTCCAGCTTGGTCACGCCGTCGACGAGGGCCGCGATGTCGTCGCCGAAGTCGCGGCGGAGTTCCTCGAGGGTGTAGTCGGTGTCCTCGATGGTGTCGTGCAGCAGGGCCGCGCACAGCGTCTCGGTGTTCATCCCGAGCTCGGCCAGGATCGTGGTGACGGCCAGCGGGTGGGTGATGTACGGGTCGCCGCTCTTGCGGTCCTGGCCCCGGTGCAGCCGGGCGGCGTACTCGTAGGCCCGCTCGATGGGCCGGATGTCCGCCTTGGGGTGGGTCAGCCGCACGGTCTTGATCAGCGGCTCGAGCACCGGGTTGATCCCGCCGCTGCGCGTGGTCCCCAGCCGGGCCAGCCGCCGCCGGACTGCCGCCCCGCCGGCGCCGTCCGCCTCCGGGCGGGAGGTGTCCGGGGCCGTCAGCTCGCCGCCCTGGTCGCTGCGGGCAGCGGCGGCCCGGCCCGACCGCGGGCGCCTCGTCCGCACGGCCCGGCCGGACCGGGACGCGGTACCGGGCTGGGAAGTCGGGGGCCGGGTCGCCTGGGGCTGGGCGTCCTCGGCCGGGGCGGCCGGCGCCTCGGGCGCCTGGGCCGGAGTGTCCTCAGGCTGGGCGGCCTCGGGCTGGGCGGCCTCAGGCTGGGCGGCCTCAGGCTGGGCGGCCTCGGGCTGAGTGGGCTCAAGGGGGGCCGGGTCGGGGCGGGCGGCGTCGGGCGCTGCGCCCGGCTGGGCGGAGCCGGCCGTGTCCGGCGCAGCCGGATCCGGCCGTGCCGCCGCGGGCTTCGGACTCGGGCGCCCTGAGCGCGCGCTGGCAGCCGGGGTCACCGTGTCGCTGGCCGCGGGCCCGCCCTGCTCACCTGCATTTGCCTGCCCCGCGGCCAGTGCGGTGACTTCGGCGCCGGCCTCGCCGGCCGTCGCCACGTCACTGGCCACATGCCCTCCCGATATGTCAAGCCCTTAGTCTATCGAGGACGATTCACCCCACGCCGGGTGATGGCCAGGCGGACCCGCGAACCGCAGGTCAGACGGTCACGAGGGCACGGACCGGCACGCCCGGAAGGGCCTTGCGGCCGTCCAGGAAGCTAAGTTCCAGCAAGACCACGATGGCCTCGACCGTCGCGCCGGAACGCCGGACCAGCTCCGCGGTGGCCGCCGCCGTTCCGCCGGTGGCGAGCACATCGTCCACGATCAGCACCCGCTCGCCGGGGCTGAGCGCATCCTGGTGCAACTCGATGGTGGCGGTGCCGTATTCCAGGTCGTAGGTCTCGGCGTAGGACGGGCCGGGCAGCTTGCCCTGCTTGCGAACCGGGACAAACCCGGCGCGGAGCGAGAGCGCGACCGGGGCCGCGAGGATGAATCCGCGGGCCTCGATCCCGGCCACCTTGTCTACCCCGGCGTACCCGTCAGCCAGCCCGGCCACCGTGGCCTCGAAGGCGGCCGGATCGGCCAGCAGCGGGGTGATGTCCTTGAACAGGACACCGGCCTGCGGCCAATCCGGCACGTCCCGGATCCGGGACGTGATCAGGCGGTGCAGTCCCTTCCCGCCGGTGTCCGGAGGGCTGGCTGGGCTGGGCACCGGGCGCTACCGGCGCTTCTTCTTGCCCGCGGGCCGGCGCTTAGCCGAACTGCCGGCCCGTCGGGGCTGCTGGCGCGGGGCGGGGCGCGCCGCTCCCCCGGATGTCCCGCTGCGCGCGGATCCGGTTCCGGCCGGGCGGCCGGCGGTGACCGGCTCGGCGGCGTCGCCGGGGGCCTGCGTGTCGTCGACTTCAAGGTCCTGGGCGTCCAGCCCGGTCAGGTCGTCCGCCGGGTCGGTGCCGGCCTCGTCCTCCTCGGCGTCCAGGACCGCGGTGCCGCCGGCCCGGGTATTCCCCGCGCTGCCGGACCCGCCGGCGGACGCGGACGCGGACCGCGCGGCCTTCCGTGCCGCGCTGCGGCCCCCGGCCTCGCGCAGCGCGACCTGGGCGGCCAGCTTCTTGAACTGCGGTTCGCGTTCCTTGAGGTCGGCCAGTACCGGCGTCGCGATGCAGATCGAGGAATAGGTGCCGGACAGCATGCCGACGAACAGCACCAGCGACAGGTCCTTGAGCTCGCCGTTGCCGAGCAGGGTGACGCTGACGATCAGGATGGACGCGACCGGCAGCAGCGCGATCAGCGAGGTGTTGATGGACCGGACCAGGGTCTGGTTCAGGGCCAGGTTGGCCGCGTCGCTATAGGTCGACTTGCGCGTCCCGGTCAGGCCGGCGGTATTTTCCCGGACCTTGTCGAACACCACGACGGTGTCATACAGCGAGTAGCCGAGGATGGTCAGCAGGCCGATGACCGTGGCCGGGCTGACCTGGAAGCCCGTCAGGGCATAGACCCCGATCGTGATCACGATGTCGTGGGCCAGCGCCACCAGGGCGGCGCTGGCCATTTTCCACTCGAACGCGATGGACAGGTAGATCACGATGGCGATGAGGAACGCGATGAGTCCCTCGAGCGCTTTCTGCGAGATCTGGCTGCCCCAGGTCGGTCCCACGAATGTCCGGCTCACCGCGGAGGCGCGGAGGTTCAGCTGGCCGGCCAGGGCATCCTGGATCTTGTTCCCCTCGGCGAAGGAGACCGTCGAGGTCTGCACCGACCACAGCGCCTTGCCATTCGAGTGGGCCTCGGTCGCGCTCGGATCGGCGCCCGCGTCGACCTTCGTGACGATCGACTCAAGCTGGGTCGCGGTGGCGGTCGGCGCGGAGAACTGGAAGATCGAGCCGCCCTTGAAGTCCACGCTGTAGTCGAGCCCGCGCACGAGCACGGCCACGATGCTGATCAGGAGGATCAGTCCGGAGACCATGTAGAAGATCTTCCGGCGGCCGACGAAGTCAACCGAGACTTCGCCGCGGTACAGCCGCCCGCCGATGCTGCCGAGCGAGGGCATCACGCCTCCTTGGGAGTGGTCCGGGCCGGCGTCGCGGTTGCGGTGCTGGCCGCACCGCCCGTCGCTGGCCGGGTGGGCCTCGGGCGGCGCGATCCCCGCCACGGGGATCGCGCGCCGAGCCGGGCCGGATCAAGGCCGGACAGCTTGTGGCCCTGGCCGTAGAACTTGGTCCGGGCCAGCAGCGTCACCATCGGCTTGGTGAACAGGAACACCACGACGACGTCGATCAGCGTGGTCATGCCGAGCGTGAACGCGAAGCCCTTCACGTCGCCGAGGGCGATGATGTACAGCAGCGCGGCGGCCAGGAAGGACACCGTGTCCGAGACCAGGATCGTCCGCCGGGCGCGCGTCCAGCCGCGCTCGACCGCGGCCCGCAGCGAGCGGCCCTCCCGGACCTCGTCGCGCAGCCGTTCGAAGTAGACCACGAACGAGTCGGCGGTGATGCCGATGGCGACGATGAGGCCCGCGACGCCGTCCAGCGTCAGGGTGAAGCCCTGGTACCTGCTCAGCAGGACGACCGCCAGGTAAGACAGCAGGGCCGCGATGGCCAGGCTGAACACCGACACGAGGCCGAGTCCCCGGTAGTACAGGAACGAGTAGATGACCACGAGCAGCAGGCCGATGAGGGCCGCGACCAGGCCGGCGTGCAGCTGGGCCGAGCCGAGCTCGGGCGACACCGACGAGACGTCCTGGGTGTGGAACGTCAGCGGCAGCGCGCCGTACTTGAGGACGTTGGCCAGCTTGGTGGCCTGGGTCTGGGTGAACGGATTCGTGTTGGGGCCGCTGATCTGGCCCGAGCCGCCGGTAATCGGCTGCTGGATGTCCGGGGCCGAGACGACCGCCCCGTCGAGGACGATCGCGAACTGGTCCAGCACCGACGTCGGCGTGCCGCTGCTGCTGTAGGTGGTGTACATCTGGGTAGTCAGGTTGGCGAATGCCCGGCCGCCCTTGCCGTTCAGCGAGAACTGGACGATCCACTGGTTGGTCTGGTTGTCGAGCACGGCACTGGCCGTGGTCAGTTCCTGCCCGGTGACCGGGGCGGTGGCCAGCACGTACTTGACCCCCGTGGGGTCACACGACACGATCTGCGCGGCGGTGTCGTCCCACGCCGCGGAGTTATTGCCGTAGGCCTTCTGCTGCCAGTTCTTGTCGGCGCAGTTCACCTTGTTGAACAGGGCCAGCACTGACTTGCTGACCTTGCTGGGGTCGCCGGCGGTACTCGGGCCGGAGGCCGCCGGCGCGGACGACGAGCCCGAGGCCGAGGGCGAGGGCGAGGACGAGGCGGGCTTGCTCGAGGACGACGCTGACGGCGACGGGGACGCCGCCCCGGCCGCGCCGAGCCTGGTGGCCCCCGCTGCCTGGCCGGTGCCGCCCGAGGCCGACGAGCTGGCGGAGGCCTTGGCGCTCGCCGACGCGGACGGGCTGGCGGACGACGACGGGCTCGTCGAGGTACTGGGCGAGGGCGACGCGCTCCCCGAGGGACTCGTGGTGGACGCGTTGGACAGGGCCTGCGGCGCGCAGGTCGTCCCGACGCCGCTGCACAGCAGTACCTGGCGGAACCGGAGCTGGGCGGTCTTGCCGACGATGCCGACGACCTTCTGCGCGCCCTGGCCCGGCACCGACACCGTGATGTTCTGGCTGCCCTGCTGCTGGACCAGGGCGTTGTTGAAGCCGGCGCCGTTAACCCGGTTGTTCATGATGCTGATCGCCTGGTTCATCGCGCCCGAGCTCGGCGTCGAGTGCCCCTTGTCCGGCACCGCCTTGAGCGTGACGGTGGTCCCGCTGGACAGGTCCAGGCCGAGGCCGACCTTGAAATTGCTGTGCCAGCTGCCCGGGTGGATGATGTCGCCGCGCAGGATGCTGATCAGCATGACCAGGATGAGGACCGCCAGCACAGCCAGCAGGCGCCCCGGCCGGGACGTCTTAACACTTGGTGGAGCCACGTAAGTCGCCAGTCCTTATGGGTGATCAGCGAACGGCGCCGCTAGAAGGAACGGTCGGTTTTGTCGTCGACCGACTCGGTGTCCTCCGAGGTCTCGGGCTCGGTGGTCGGGGTGCCGCCCTGGTCGTCCTCCGGCACTACCTCCATGACGGCCCGGCGGAGCATGGTGATCTGCACCCCCGGCGCGATCTCCACCACGATGTCCCGGTCGTCGCCGGAGACGACGGTCCCGTAGATGCCGGCGGTGGTGCGGACCCGCTGGCCGGGAACCACCTGGTTCTGCGTCTGCGAGGCCTGGCGCTGCCGGTTGCGCTGCGGGCGGATGATCGCCACGTAGAACAGGCCGAACAGCACGACGATGATGAGCAGCGGCAGGAAGCTGCTACTCGACGACTTGGTGGTCGCGGCGGCGACCGCAACAAGGTGATTCCCCATCGCGGGGCATCCTTCCGTAGATTGCCGTGACCGGCCTACCGGCCTGGCACCCGGTACGGCGCCTGACGGCTCGTCATGGACTAACTGCCGAAGTTTAGCGGCGCGTGGGCGACGCACCAACAGGCTACGACGTCCGCCGAGCGATCGTGACCACCCTGCGACCAGCCGTGACATTGCGCCCGCACGGCCCGTAACCGGCCCGCTCCCGGTTCGGGGACCGCCCGGCCCGGCCGGCGACATGGGCTGACGTGCGGCGCTATCACCCGAATAGCGTGTCGGGCGCGGGCGGCGCGGCTGCCGGGCCGGGCCGGCCTCCGGGGGATTCCGGCGGGGGCTCCAGGCCGAGATAAGCCCACGCGGCCGGCGTTGCGACCCGGCCGCGCTGGGTCCGGGCGATCAGGCCGGCCCGGACCAGGAAGGGCTCCGCGACCACCTCGACGGTCTCCGGCTCCTCGCCGACCGCCACGGCCAGGGTGGCCAGCCCGACCGGGCCGCCCGCGAACCCGCGGACCAGGGCGCTCAGCACGGCCCGGTCGAGCCGGTCCAGGCCGTTCTCGTCGACCTCGTAGATCTCCAGCGCCGCCCGGGCCGCCGCCTCGGTGATGACGCCTTCTCCGCGTACCTCCGCGAAGTCGCGGACCCGGCGCAGCAGCCGGTTGGCGATCCGCGGCGTGCCCCGCGACCGGCCCGCGATCTCGTCCGCCCCCTCGTCGTCCATGCGCACGCCGAGCAGGCCCGCGGACCGGCGGATGATCACTCCCAGCTCGGCGGGCTCGTAGAAGTCCAGGTGCGCGGTGAAGCCGAACCGGTCGCGGAGCGGGGCGGGCAGCAGGCCCGCCCGCGTCGTGGCCCCGACCAGGGTGAACGGGGCGATGTCCAGCGGGATGGCGGTGGCGCCCGGCCCCTTGCCGATCATCACGTCCACCCGGAAGTCCTCCATGGCCAGGTAGAGCATTTCCTCGGCCGGGCGGGCGACGCGGTGGATCTCGTCGATGAACATCACCTCGCCGGGGCTCAGCGTGGACAGCACGGCGGCGAGGTCCCCGGCGCGCTCGATGGCCGGGCCGCTGGTGATCCGCAGCGGGGTGCCCAGCTCGGCGGCGATGATCATGGCGATGGTGGTCTTGCCCAGCCCCGGCGGCCCGGACAGCAGCACGTGATCCGGCGCGCGCCCGCGCCCCATGGCCCCCTCGAGCACCAGCGAGAGCTGCTCGCGGACACGGGCCTGGCCGACGAACTCGGCCAGCCGCCGGGGACGCAGCGCGCCCTCGATGGCCATCTCGTCGGCCTCGGCCAGCGGCGACACCATCCGGCCGGCTTCATCGCCGCCGGCCGGGGGGCCGGCCTCCCAGGCCGTGTCCCGGCCGGCGTCGCCGCCGGTGTCGCGGCCCGTTTCGCGGCCCGTCACGTGCGGCCCAGGACGCGCAGCGCGGCCCGCAGGGCCGCCGAGACGTCCACCTCGGCTGCGCTCTCCGCGCCCGCATCGGCCAGCAGTTCCGGCTCGACCACGGTGATGGCCTGGTCAGCTTCCCGGGCCGCCCAGCCCAGGCTGACCAGGCCCGCCCGCACCTGCTCACGCCAGGGCGCGAGCCGGGCGCCCCCGGCCGCCGCGGCCAATCCGGCTCCCGGCCCGCCGTCGCCGGGTGCGCCGAGCCGCCCGGCCAGTTCCAGGATGATCCGCTGGGCGCCCTTGCGGCCGATGCCGGGCACCGTCATCAGCGCGTTGAGGTCCTCGGCCGCGACCGCCCGGCGCAGCCCGTCGGGGCTGAACACCGCCAGCATGGCCAGCGCCAGCCGGGGACCGACGCCGCTCGCGGTCTGGACCAGCTCAAACGTGGCCCGCTCGTCCGCCGAGGCGAACCCGTACAGGGTCAGCGCGTCCTCCCGGACCACGAGCGAGGTCGCGACGCGGGCCCGCTCGCCGGATCGCAGCCCGGCCAGCGTGCCCGGCGTGCACTGCACGAGCAGCCCGACCCCGCCGACGTCGATCACGGCACCGTCGGGCGCCACCTCGCTGACGATCCCCTCCAGATGCGCGATCACCGCGGTCCTCCTGCCTGTGCCCGGCCGGCCAGTCCCCAGCCGCGCGGCCCCGTCGCCGCCTGTCCCGTCTCCGCCCGCGCCTGCGCCGCCCGCGCCTGCGCCCGGACCTGGGTGGCCTGGGCCTGCGCGGCGGCCAGCCGGGTCTGCGCGGCACCGCGCCAGATGTGACAGATGGCCAGGGCCAGCGCGTCCGCCGCGTCGGCCGGATGCGGCGGGTCCGCCAGCCGCAGCAGCCGGGTCACCATGGCTGTCACCTGAGCCTTGTCCGCCCGGCCGTTGCCCGTGACGGCCGCCTTGACCTCGCTCGGCGTGTGCAGCGCGACCGGGATGCCGTGGCGCGCCGCGCACACGATGGCGACCGCCCCGGCCTGCGCCGTGCCCATCACCGTGCGGACGTTGTGCTGGCTGAACACGCGCTCCACCGCGACGGCGTCCGGCCGGCACGCGACCAGCCATTCCTCGACCTGCTGCTCGATGGCCAGCAGCCGGTCCCCGATCCCGGCGTCGGGCGAGGTTCGCGCCACGCCGGTGCGGACCATGGTCAGCGCGCGTCCCGGCATGCCGTCGACCACGCCGAGCCCGCACCGGGTCAGGCCGGGATCCACGCCGAGCACTCGCATGCGTCCCGCCGTCCGGTTGCTGGCGAACAGGTGTTCGGCTGCGACATTACCGGCTCGGCGTCCCGTCCGCCGCGAATAGCCCGGCGTGTCGCGAGAGTCCAGCGCCGGAGACCGGCGGCCACGGCATCTGCCGGGACCTGAGGGGCAGCTGTGACCAACGGGGACAGCGTTACCTGCCGAACGGCAGCGGGCCGACGAATTCCATGATCATGGGAGGACTGCTCACCTCCTGATGTGAGAAATCCTCCCACGATCATGGTTTGGGCGGCAGCTAGCCGGACGGAGGGCCGGGAAGCTGCGGCGGCCGCCACACCCCACCGGGCGCCAGGAAGCCGAGGCGGCTGCCGCGCAGACGGGGACCCGGAACTTAAGGCGGCCGCCGCCCCCGAGAGGCGGCTCCGAAGGGAATGGCCTAGAAGGAGTCGGTCATGTAGGGCGTGGCGGCGAAGGCGGCGTCCAGGGCGGCGTCGGCGTCGGGGGTGCCGCCTGCGGCCAGGCCCGCCAGGCGCAGGGTGGCGAGCGGGGTACCGGCGTACAGGGCGGCCAGGCCCCTGGCGCCGAGGCGCAGCGCAGCGGCGGAGCCGGGCCGCGCCCGGGTGAGCGCGGCCGCTCCGCCGCTGACCTCGAGCCGCCAGTCACCGGAATTGCCGGGGAGCTGCGGGTCGGTCACGGCCAGCGGGACCGACAGGCTCGCGCCGGCCGGGAAGCCGCGGCCGGCGATGGCGGCCGGCGCATCCAGCAGGCGCAGCATCCACTGCTCGGCCCGGGCCAGGGTCACGTCGGGCTCAGCGGTCAGCCAGGTGACGGGGTCGTCCGGGCTCACCACCGCGCGGACGCCCCGGACGATCGTCCCGTGCGAGGACACGATCGACCACATGGCCCGGGTCGTCGCCGCGGAGCCGGCCACCGCCCAGTAGACGAGCACCTCGTCGCTGGCGGTGTCCCACCGGTAGCCCAGGACGCCGTCGGGGGCCAGGTAGAGGTAGACGTCGCGGGCCAGCATGGTGGTCAGGTCGGCCTCGTCGTAGGTGACCGGCCCGCAGCCGGTCCCGGCCGCGTGCAGCCGGCTGAGCACGTCGATCACCTCGGCCGCGTCCGCCGGCCCGGCCGGCCGGAACACCGACCCGCCCAGCCCAGCAGAACCCGCCTCAGCGGCGGCCGGCCCCCCGCCGCCCGCAGCCGCCGCATCCGCCCCGACCGCCTGGTCGGGCTTCAGCAGCGAACGCAGCGACCGGGCCGGGACCGCCACCTCATACCGCCCCCCGGCCAGTTCCCAGCCCAGCGACCGGTACAGCGACGCGGTCGCCGGGAACAGCGCCGACAGCGGGTAGCCGCGCTCGGCCAGCTGCTCCAGGACCGCCGTCATCAGCAGCCGCCCGAGCCCCCGGCCCTGCTCGTGCGGGGCGACCTTGACCCCGGCCACGCCGGCCATCGGCAGCGGCCGCCCGTGCCACCACTGCCGCAGGTCGAGGTACCGGGCCGAGCCGACCAGCGCCGCGCCGTCGAAGGCGCCCAGGGCGCGGCCGGCGGCCACCGTCAGCCGCGAGGCCGCCCGCCGCTGGTCCTTCTCCGCTTCGCTCAGCGGGCCGAAGGCGCGCTGAGCGAGATCGAGGTCGGGCTCGAGATCGTCGTCGGGGGTGAGGGGCCGGACCGTCAGCCGCTCCGGCCGGGGACTCAACCGATCTTCTCCATGACGTCGTCCGAGACGGAGTAGTTCGCGTACACGTCCTGCACGTCGTCGGAGTCCTCGATGGCGTCGATGAGCCGGAACACCTTGCGGGCGCTCTCCTCGTCCAGCGGGACCTCGACCGACGGCAGGAACGCGGCCTCGGCCGACTCGTACTCGATCTTGGCGTCCTGCAGCGCGGTGCGCACGGTGACCAGGTCGGTGGCCTCGCTGACCACCTCGTACGACTCGCCGAGGTCGTTGACCTCCTCGGCGCCGGCGTCCAGGACGGCGGTCAGGACGTCGTCCTCGCCCATCCCGTCGGCCTTGGGCACGATGACGACGCCCTTGCGGTTGAACAGGTAGGACACCGAGCCGGGGTCGGCCATGGAGCCGCCGTTGCGGGTCAGCGCGGTCCGCACCTCGGCCGCCGCGCGGTTGCGGTTGTCGGTGAGGCACTCGACCAGCACGGCCACGCCGCCGGGGGCGTAGCCCTCGTAGGTGATGGCCTCGTAGGCGGCCCCGCCGGCCTCCAGGCCGGCGCCCCGGCGCAGCGCCCGGTCGATGTTGTCGTTGGGCACCGAGTTGCGCTTGGCCTTCTGCACGGCGTCGTAGAGCGTGGGGTTGCCGGCCGGATCAGGTCCGCCGCTGCGCGCGGCGACCTCGACATTCTTGATCAGCTTGGCGAACAGCTTGCCGCGCCTGGCGTCGACGACGGCCTTCTTGTGCTTGGTGGTCGCCCACTTTGAATGGCCGCTCATGATCGTTCCCTCACCATGTTGACAAAGAGCTCGTGAATCCGCCGGTCGCCGGTGAGCTCGGGGTGGAAGGCCGTCGCGAGCACCGGACCCTGGCGAACGGCGACGATCCTACCGGTGGCGGGGTCGGTCGCGAGAATCTCGACCGCGGGCCCGGCCGCCGAGACCCACGGCGCCCGGATGAACACCGCGCGGTAGGCGGGGCCGGGGATGCCCGAGATGTCCAGGTTGCGCTCGAATGAGTCGACCTGGCGGCCGAACGCGTTGCGCTGAACGGTCATGTCGATGGCGCCGAGCGTCTCCTGGCCGCTGGCCGCGCCGGTCAGCCGCGCGGCGAGCATGATCATGCCCGCGCACGAGCCGAAGGCGGGCATGCCGCCGGCCACCCGCTTGCGCAGCGGCTCGGCCAGGTCGAAGATCTCGGCCAGCTTCCAGATGGTGGTGGACTCGCCGCCGGGGATGATCAGGCCGTCGACCGCCTCCAGCTCGGCCGGCCGCCGGACCAGGCTGGCCCGCGCGCCGGCGGCGCCCAGCGCGCGCAGGTGCTCCGCGACGTCGCCCTGGAGGCCCAGGACCCCGATCGCCGGCTGCTGCTGTGTCACTCCGCCGAGGCCCGGCCTACCAGCCGCGGCCGGCGTAGCGCTGCTCGGGAGCGAGCTCGTCGAGGTTGATCCCGACCATCGCCTCGCCCAGGCCGCGGGACACCTTGGCCACCACGTCCGGGTCGTCGTGGAAGGTCGTGGCCTTGACGATGGCCGCGGCCCGGGCCGCGGGGTCGCCCGCCTTGAAGATGCCCGAGCCGACGAACACCCCTTCAGCGCCCAGCTGCATCATCATGGCGGCGTCGGCCGGGGTGGCGATGCCGCCCGCGGTGAACAGGACGACGGGCAGCTTGCCCGCGGCCGCCACCTCGGCCACCAGGTCGTACGGGGCCTGCAGGTCCTTGGCCGCGCTGAACAGCTCCTCCGGGGACAGCGTGCCGAGCCTGCGGATCTCGCCCGAGATGCTGCGCATGTGCCGGGTCGCCTCGACCACGTTCCCGGTGCCGGCCTCGCCCTTGGATCGGATCATTGCGGCGCCCTCGGTGATCCGCCGCAGGGCCTCGCCGAGGTTGGTGGCGCCGCACACGAACGGGACGGTGAACTCCCACTTGTCGACGTGGTGGGACTCGTCGGCCGGGGTCAGCACCTCGGACTCGTCGATGTAGTCGACGCCGATGGCCTGCAGCACCTGCGCCTCGGCGAAGTGGCCGATCCGGCACTTGGCCATGACCGGGATGGACACCGCGGCGATGATGCCGTCGATCATGTCCGGGTCGCTCATCCGGGCCACGCCGCCCTGGGCGCGGATGTCAGCCGGGACGCGCTCCAGCGCCATGACGGCGACCGCGCCGGCGTCTTCGGCGATCTTGGCCTGCTCGGGCGTGACGACGTCCATGATGACGCCGCCCTTGAGCATGTCAGCCATGCCGCGCTTGACGCGCTGGGTGCCCCGCTGCGCGCCGGCGCTCGGGGTGCCGCTGGTGTGCTCAGTCGGGTGGACAGCCACGAATTACCTCACATGCTCGCTGCTTATCGGAACTCATTCCATGTTACGGGCAAGATCCGGTGTGCCGCCGGGGTCACCCTGTCAGCCCGCGGCCCCGCCCCTGGCCAGCATGTCAGGCCGGGCGCTCAGCCGGTCAGGTGGGGGATGTCCGCTTCCTGCTGGTCTCCGGCCGGGACCAGGGAGTCGTCGATCTCGAAGAACTCCGGGCTCGGCGCGCTGCCGGCCAGCCGCAGCGCGCGGGCCAGCCAGCGCCGCCGCGCGGCCTGGGTGACGGCCACGGCGTCGTTGTAGAACTTGCGGGCCAGGAACACCTGGTGCGCCGACCCCTCCAGCTCGGTCAGCAGCTCCTGGGCACCCTCGCTGCCCGCCAGCGAGGCCCGGAACTCGGGCTGGCTGAAGACGGCGCGCAGCGCCCGGGTCAGGTCGCTCTCGGGCTGCTCGCGGCCGGTGCGGGCGGCCCGGGCGTCATGTGCGGCCCCGGCCAGCAGGAGGCTGGTGGCCGGGTCGAGCAGGCCGGACGAGGCCAGTTCCAGGGCCACCGCGCTGCGCCGGACCAGCGCGGCGTCCAGCGCGAACTGAGCCGCCTCCAGCCGGGCGTGCAGCCGGTCCAGCCGCCCGGCCCGCCAGGAGATGTAGACCCCCGTTATGGCCAGCAGGGCGATGATGATGATGCTGGTCAGGACGGTCACAGCGCACCGGCCGGGACCCGGCGGGTGGCCGGGGCCACCGCCTCGTAGACCCGGAGCACGTCGCGGGCGACGACCTTCCAGTCGTACTGGGCCACGGCCCGGGTGGCCGCCCCGGCCAGGGTCGCCCGGCGGGCCGGGTCATCGAGCAGCCGGGCCGCGGCGGCGGCCAGGCCGGCGGCGCTGCCGTTCTCGAACAGCTCGCCCGCCTGGCCGCCGCGCAGCACCCGGCGGAAGGCGTCCAGGTCACTGGCCACGATCGGGGCGCCCGCCGCCATGGCCTCGGCCAGCACGATGCCGAAGCTCTCGCCGCCGGTGTTGGGCGCGCAGAACACGTCGACGGAGTGGTAGACCCGGACCTTGTCCTCGTCGCTGACCTGGCCGAGCAGCACGACCCGGTCGCGCAGCCCGGCCGGCACCTGCTCCAGCGCCTCGTCGGCGTCGCCCCGGCCGGCCACCAGCAGCCGCAGGCCCGGCCGGTCCGCCGCGAGCGCGGTGAACGCCTCCAGCAGGACCGCCAGGCCCTTGCGCGGCTCGTCGATCCGGCCCAGGAAGCCGAGGGCGCCGCCCTCGCCCGGCCAGCCGGGCAGCGGGTCGGCCTTGGCGAAGCGGCGCACCGACACCCCGTTGGGGATCAGGACGGCGTCGCCGCCGAGGTGCTCGACCAGGGTGGTGCGGGCCGCCTCGGAGACGGCGATCCGGCCGCTGATCTTCTCCAGCGCGGAGGCCAGGATCGGCTGGGTCAGGTGCAGGACCCGCGACCGCGGCATCGCGGTGTGCACGGTGGCGACCAGCGGGTCGTCGCTGACCCAGCAGGCCAGCAGGGACAGGCTGGGCGCGGTCGGCTCGTGCACGTGCACGACGTCGAAGTCGTGCTCCTTGAGCCAGCGCCGGACCCGGCTGGCGGACAGGAACCCGAAGGCCAGCCGCGCGACTGAGCCGTTGTAGGGCACCGGCACGGCCCGCCCGGCGGGCACCACGTAGGCGGGCTCGACCGGCTCGTCCTCGGCCGCCGGGGCGATGACCGACACGTAGTGGCCCAGGTCGATGAGCGCGTCGGCCAGCCCGCGGATGTGCTCCTGGACGCCGCCCGGCACATCCCACGTATAGGGGCAGACCAGCCCGATTCTCATCCGCCACCCGCCGCGACCCGGCGCTGCGCCGCCGCCAGCCGGTCGGGATCCAGGTCCGCGGTGAACACGCGCTGCAGCATGTGCCAGTCCTGCGGGTGCTCCGCGATCTCGCGCTCGAAGAAGCTCGCGACCGACTGCGTCATGGCCGCGATGCGCTCCTTCCGGTCCGCGCCCTCCGGCACGGGAACCTCCGCGCCGACGTCAACGCCCCAGCCGTCCTCGGTGAACCACAGCATGACCGGCATCAGCGCGGCCCCGGTCCGCTCGGCCAGCGCGGCCGGGCCGGGGGCCATGAACGCCTTCTCGCCGAAGAAGTCGACCTCGATGCCGTGGCCGGTGATGTCGCGGTCGCACGGCAGGCAGATGCACTTGCCGGCCCGCAGGCTCCGGGCGAGTATCCCGAACGGGCGGTCTCCCCCGCTAGCCGGAAATACGACCATGCCCAGTCCCTCGCGGTACTTCATGAACCGCTCGAAGAGCGACTCCGGCTTGAGCCGCTCCATCACCGTGGTTATGGAGCCTGCCCCCCTGGCGATGATCCATGCTGCGGCCTGATCCCAGTTTCCCGAGTGCGGCAGCGCGAAGATCACCCCGCGCCCGGCCGCCAGGTGGCCGAGGGCCACTTCCACCTGGCCGTGGCTGTGGTCGTCCATGCCCGCGATAAGGCGCTCGACGGGCATTACCGGCAACCGGAACACTTCCAGCCAGTAACGGGCATAGGACCGCATGGATTCCCGCGACACGGCCCGGACCTCCGCGCCGGTCGCCTGCGGGCCGAGCACCCGCCGCAGGTTGCCCTCGAGGACCTGGACCGACGGGCCCTGGCGGCGCCAGGCCACCTCGCCGAAGAAATGGAACACGGCCAGGCAGAAGGACTCCGGCAGCCGGGACAGGACCGACCAGCCCAGGCCGTAGCCCACGCTGACCAGCCGGTCCTTAAACCGGGCCATCCGTGCCACCTCCAGCGCTACGGGTCGCGGCGCCGCTCGTCGCGGCATCGCTGACCGGGGCGGCGGGAGCGGCCGCCGACCGGCGCACCGCGAGCACGCGCTGCCCGAACGTCACCGCGCTGACCGCCGCGAGCAGCCATAGTCCCACGGCAAGGACAAACGGGACGCCCAGCCCGGACAAACCTATGGCGACAAGCCCGATAATCATCCGCTCAGGCCGCTCGGCGATGCCGACATCCGCGTTCAGCCCGAGGCCCTGGGCGCGGGCCTTGGCGTAGGAGACCAGGGCACCCGACACCAGGCAGAACAGTGCCACGGCGGCCATGACCCGGTCCCCGCGCCCGTGCCCGTGGAGCACAAAGTAGCAGGCCAGGCCGCCGAAGATGGCCGCGTCCGCGACCCGGTCGAGGGTCGAGTCGAGGAACGCGCCGAACGGGCCGCTGGCCCCCTTCACCCGGGCCAGGGCGCCGTCCAGCATGTCGAAAAGCACGAATACCGTGCACACCACCGTGCCGGCGAACAGGTGGGCGGTGGGGTACAGGGTGAGCGCGCTGGCGCAGACGCCGACGGTCCCGATGACGGTGATCGCGTTCGGCGTGAGCGGGGTGCGCGCGAGGGCGTGGCCGACGGGCCCCAGCACGCGCGCCAGGGCCGGTCGCAGCTTGTTCAGCATGGCGGCTTGATCTTACTGGCGGCGGGACCGGGATCATCCGGCCCCGACCCGCCGGCTGGAAGCGGCTAGGGCGGCGGGAAGCGGCCGCGGGGCATGGCCGCGAGCCGGACATACGCCCACGCGGCCCCGCGAGTTTCGCGGTCCGGCCCGCCGGGGCGGAACCGGGCCGACCCAGGCATACCACAACAGGCTCTCTCTTTCTCCGCGGGGTCTTGTTATCGCATGGCCGGCAGGTAAAGGCTGGCCATGCAGCAGCCAAACGACGCGAGGAGGCGACGCGGATGGCGGACAAGACTCATGCACCAGGAGCCGCCGGCCGGGCACCAATGGCCGGCCAGCCCGAGAGCGTGCGCAACGTGGTGCTGGTCGGCCACTCAGGAGCAGGGAAGACAACACTGGCCGAGGCTCTGCTGACGGCCACCGGGACGATCCAGCGGCCGGGCCGGGTCGAGGACGGGACGACCGTCAGCGACTTCGACGAGGTCGAGGTCCGCCAGCAGCGCTCAGTGAACCTGACGCTGATCCCGTTCGAGCACGCGGGCGTGAAAATTAACCTCCTCGACACGCCCGGCTACGCCGACTTCACCGGGGACCTGCGCGCCGGCCTCCGGGCCGCCGACGCCGCGCTGTTCACCGTCTCGGCCGTCGACGGGGTCGACGGGCTGACCCGGATGCTGTGGGAGGAGTGCGCGAGCGCGGGCACGCCCCGCGCGGTGGTGATCACCAAGATCGACCATCAGCGGGCCGACTTCGACGAGGCCCTGGCCGCCTGCCGGGCCGCGTTCGGCGAGTCGGTGGCACCGCTCTACCTGCCCGTGCCCGACGGCGAGGGCGGCGTGTGCGGCCTCATCGGCCTGCTGTCGGGCCGCATGTACGACTATTCCGGCGATAGCCGGGTCGACTGCGAGGTCACCGAGGCGGACGCCGACCGGGTCGCCGAGGCCCGCTCCGGGCTGATCGAGGCGATCATCCAGGAGAGCGAAGACGAGACCCTCATGGACCGGTACCTGTCCGACGAGGAGATCGATCCCAAGGTACTCATCGATGATCTCGAAACGGCCGTCGCCCGCGGCACCCTGTTCCCGGTGCTGGCGGTCGCCTCGCCGCAGGCCCTGGGGCTGGAGGAACTGCTCGAGGTCATGACCCAGGCCTTCCCGGCCCCGGCCGAGCACCCGCTGCCCGCCGTCACCACCGTGGCCGGGAAGCCGGTCAGCGGCCTGGTCAGTGACCCCGACGGGCCGCTGCTGGCCGAGATCGTGAAGACCACCTCCGATCCGTACGTGGGCCGGATCAGCCTGGTCCGGGTGTTCTCGGGCACGCTGCGCCCGGACGCCCCGGTGCACGTCTCCGGCCACGGCCGGGCCGAGCGCGGGCACGCCGACCACGACGTCGACGAGCGCATCGGGGCCATCACCTCGCCGCTGGGCAAGACCCAGCGCAGCGTCACCCAGTGCCTGGCCGGCGATATCTGCGCGGTGGCCAAGCTCAGCACGGCCGAGACCGGGGACACCCTGTCCGACAAGGAGCAGCCGCTGCTGATGGAGGCCTGGGACAGCCCCGAGCCGCTGCTGCCCATCGCCATCGCGGCCAAGTCCAAGGCGGACGAGGACAAGATGTCGCAGGCCCTCGGCCGGCTGGTGGCCGAGGACCCGACACTGCGCCTGGAGAACAACGCCGAGACCCGCCAGCTGGTGCTGTGGTGCATGGGCGAGGCCCACGCCGACCTGCTGCTGGACCGCCTCAACAGCCGCTACGGGGTGGGCGTGGAGACGACGCCGCTGCGGGTGCCGCTGCGCGAGACCGTCGGCGGCAAGGCGCACGGCCTGGGCCGGAACGTCAAGCAGTCCGGCGGTCACGGCGAGTTCGGCATCTGCCACGTCGAGGTCGAGCCGCTGCCCTCGGGCGGCGGCTTCGAGTTCGTCGACAAGATCGTCGGCGGCGTGGTGCCGCGCCAGTTCATCCCGTCGGTCGAGAAGGGCATCCGGTCCCAGATGGAGCAGGGCTGCCTGGCCGGGTACCCGATGATCGACATCCGGGTCACGCTGTACGACGGCAAGGCGCACTCGGTCGACTCCTCGGACATGGCGTTCCAGAAGGCCGGGCGGGCCGCGCTGCGCGACGCCGCCGACCACGGCCAGATGCTGCTGCTGGAGCCGGTCGACGAGGTGTCGGTGCTCGTGGCCGACGACCATGTGGGCGCGATCATGTCCGACTTGTCCTCCCGGCGGGGCCGGGTCCTCGGCACCGAGCCGGTGGCCGGCGGGCGGACCCTGGTCAAGGCCGAGATCCCCGAGCTGGAGATCATCCGCTACGCCATCGACCTGCGGTCCATGTCGCACGGGACGGGCTCGTTCAGCCGCGCCTACCTGCGGCACGAGCCGCTGCCCTCGCACCTGGCGGGCAAGGTCGCGGAGGAGTCGAAGGTATGAGGTAGCCGGGGCCGGTGGCGGCGGCTAGGCCGGCCAGGCCGCCGCCACCAGCTCCCGGGTCTCCGCCAGCAGCTGCGGGAGGACCTTGGTCTGGCCGACGATCGGCATGAAGTTGGCGTCGCCGCCCCACCGCGGCACGACGTGCTGGTGCAGGTGGGCCTCGATGCCGGCGCCCGCCGCCGAGCCCATGTTCATCCCGATGTTGAACCCGTGCGGCCCGCCCACCGCGCGCAGCGCCGTCATCGCGGCCTTGGTGAACCCGGCCAGCTCGGCCGTCTCCTTCTCGTCCAGCTCGGTGTAGTCGGCGACGTGCCGGTAGGGGACGACCAGCAGGTGCCCGGCGTTGTAGGGGAACAGGTTCAGCACCGCGTAGACGGCCACGCCGCGCGCGACGACCAGGCCCTCGGCGTCGGGCAGCCGGGGGATCTCGTCGAACGGGCACTCCCCCGTCCCGGCCGGGTGCGCGCCGGTGATGTACGCCATCCGGTGCGGCGTCCACAGCCGCTGGAACCGGTCCGGGTCGCCGACCCCGCGCTGCGGCTGCGGCTCGCTGTCCCCAGCGGAACTGCCCGCCACCGCGTCAGACCTGGATCCGGCTGGCCACCGCCGCGGCGATCTCCTCGATGGCCTCGGCCACCGGCACCCCGTTCTTCTGCTCGCCGCTGCGGTACCGGAACGAGACCGCGCCCTTGGCCACGTCCTCGTCCCCGGCCAGCAGCATGAACGGCACCTTCTGCCGCTGGGCCGTGCGGATCTTCTTCTGCATCCGGTCGTCGGCGTCGTCGACCTCGACCCGGATGCCCCGCTCGCGCAGTCTGGCCGCGATGTCGTTGAGGTAGGGCACGTGCGCGTCGGCGATGGGGATGCCCGTCACCTGGACCGGGGCCAGCCACGGCGGGAACGCGCCGGCGTAGTGCTCGACCAGGATCCCGAAGAAGCGCTCGATCGACCCGAACAGCGCCCGGTGGATCATGATCGGCTGCTGCCGGCTCCCGTCCGCGGCCTGGTACTCCAGGCCGAACCGCTTGGGCAGGTTGTAGTCGACCTGGATCGTGGACAGCTGCCAGGTCCGCCCGATCGCGTCCTTGGCCTGGACGGAGATCTTCGGCCCGTAGAAGGCGGCGCCGCCGGGGTCGGCGACCAGGTCCAGGCCCGACTCCCCGGCGGCCTGGCGCAGCTCCTCGGTGGCCTGCTCCCAGTCCTCCAGGCTGCCGACCCACTTGTCCTTGACGTCGTCGCGGGTGGACAGCTCCAGGTAGAAGTCGTTCAGGCCGTAGTCGCGGAGCAGGTCGAGTACGAAGGCCAGCAGCTTCCGCAGCTGCTCCCCGGCCTGCTCGCGGGTGCAGAAGATGTGCGCGTCGTCCATGGTCAGCCCGCGCACCCGGGTCAGCCCGTGCACGACCCCGGACTTCTCGTACCGGTACACCGTGCCGAACTCGAACAGCGGCAGCGGCAGCTCGCGGTAGGACCGGCCGCGGGACCGGTAGATCAGGATGTGCATGGGGCAGTTCATGGGCTTGAGGTAGTACTTGGCGCCCTCGAGCTCCATGGGCGGGTAGATGTTGTCGCCGAACCAGTCCAGGTGGCCGGAGATCTCGAACAGCTCGGACTTGGTGATGTGCGGGGTGTTGACGAACTCGTAGCCGGCCGCCTCGTGCGCCTGCCGCGAGTAGTCCTCCAGGATCCGCCGGACCAGGCCGCCCTTGGGGTGGAAGACGGCGAGCCCGCTGCCGATCTCGGTCGGGAACGAGAACAGGTCGAGCTCGGTGCCCAGCTTGCGGTGGTCGCGCTTCTCCGCCTCGGCGAGGAGCTGCAGGTAGGCGTCCTGCGCCTCGCGGGACGCCCACGCGGTGCCGTAGATCCGCTGGAGCTGCGGGTTCTTCTCGCTGCCGCGCCAGTAGGCGCCGCCGGTGCGCATCAGCTTGAAGGCCGGGATCTGCCGGGTGGTGGGCAGGTGCGGGCCGCGGCACAGGTCGGTCCAGTACCGCTCGCCGGTCTTGAGGTTGACGTTGTCGTACATGGTCAGCTGGCCGCCGCCGACCTCCACGGCCTCCTCGGCGGTGAACGCGATGGCACTGGCCGTCTCGGCCGCGGCGGCGTCCGCGAAGGCCCGCTCGATGCCCGCCGCCTCGTCGGCCGGCCCGCTGCCCTTGAGCGAGATCAGCTCCAGCTTGTACGGCTCGCCCGCCAGCTCGGCCCGGGCCTCGGCGTCGCTGACCACGCGGCGGGCGAAGCCCTGGCCCTGGCGGATGATCTGGCGCATCCGCCCCTCGATGGCCTTGAGGTCATCGGGGCCGAACGGCTGCGCCACGTCGAAGTCGTAGTAGAAGCCGTTCTCGACCGGCGGCCCGATGCCGAGCTTGGCGTCCGGGAACAGCTCCTGCACGGCCTGGGCCATCACGTGGGCGGCGGAGTGGCGCAGGATCGCGAGCCCGTCCGGGCTGTCGGCGGCGACGGCCTCGACCGCGTCGCCGTCGGCCAGCGGCACGGCCAGGTCGCGCAGCACGCCATTGACCCGGGCGGCGATCGCGGGCTGGCCGTCGAGCGCGCCGGCCGCCGTCGTCCCCGCTTCCACCACCTGCTCGCGTCCGGCGAGGGTGATGCGAAGCTTGTCGGCAGGCACGGCGGGCTCCTCAGAGGTGGGTGACTTGCGTCCGATGCTACCGAGGCCGGGAAGCTGGCGCGCGAGACTATCCGCCCCGCCGCCGGCCAGCCCTGGCGAAACTGGGCGGCGCCGGGCGGCCCCGTTTCGGATGGGCGGGCGGTTACTGCGGGGTGACCGTCACGAGCGTCCCGTAGGTCAGGTAGGGCCAGATGAACTTGGCCGTGTTGTACGGGAGCTCGACGCAGCCCAGGCTCTGCAGGGAGCCGTAGGATCCGCGCGGGAAGTAGTGCACTGCCTCGCCGGCCCGGAAGTAGGCCACGTAGGAGACCGGGTCGGCGTACTTGGTGCCGTCGGGGTTGGTGCCCTTCATGATCTGGTTCAGGTACCGGAGGTAGACCGCGGCGGTGCCGACCGTGGTCGGGGCGGCCGGGATGCCGGTGTTGGCCGGGGTGTGCAGGATGACCTTGCCGTCGTGGTACACGGTCAGGGTCTCGGGGTAGTGCTGGTCGGCCACGGCGTAGGTGTAGCCGTGCGTGTTCATCTTGCTCGCGTCGGCCGCGGCCAGCAGGTCCTTCCAGACCGCCGGGCCGGCCGTGCCGTCCATGGCCAGGCCGTTGTCAGACTCGAACGCCATGACGGCACCGTGCACGATCAGGCCGTCCGGGCTGCCGTTGTCCCAGAAGCTCTGCAGCCCCGGCGGGTAGCCGGGCTCCCAGGTGAAGGTGCCGTCCGGTGCCGTGTAGGCCGCCTTCAGCTGGGCGGCCGCGTCGCCGAGCGCCGGGCTGGCCTGGCCCGCGGACGGCGCCCAGGCCAGCGGCAGGTAGCCGAGCTGGGCGAGCAGCTCGGGCAGGCGGGCGGCGGAGTAGGCGCCGGTGTGGAAGTACACAATCGACGACGAGGTGAGCTGGCCGCCGTCCTTGGCCCGGACGCCGGACGCGCCGCCGGGCACGTGAACCTGGACGAAGGTGTTGGCCGGGAAGCCGTCGGCCGGGGTGAACTGGACGGTGCCGTGGCCGGTCCGCTGCCAGGTGCCGGGCACGTCCGGGGTGATCGTCGGCATCGGGGAGCCGTCCGCCAGCGGCGTCGAGAACTGCACCTGGACCGGGCCGGCGCCGTTGACGCCCTGCTGGTGCTGCGTCGGCGTGCTGCTCACGATGGTCAGCGGCGCGACCTTGGCCTTGGCCTTGCCGTGGCCCGACTGGGTCGTCGTCACGTGGGCCGCGCTGGCCTTCGCCGACGCGTGCGTCAGCGCGATCCAGGATCCGGCGGCGAGCAGGATGACGATGACCCCGCCCAGCACGGCGATCCGCCCGCGAAACTGACCCAGTCCAGACAACGGCGCGCTCCCTCGCCTACCGCCCGGTCCACCGCGATCCGGGCGTTCACCACGATCCCCTGAGGTATACCAGGAGATTCTCTCACTCTGGACAACGTGCTTCCGGCCAGATTTGGTTGCCCGTTTCGTAACTGTTGAGCATCACGCAAGGTTCCCGGACATGCCGCCGCCCGGCCCCGCGGCGGCGGGACCGGGCGGCGATACGTCCGGAACTGCGGTGTTATGCAGCGTTGCGCCGGGAGCGGCGCCCGCCGGCCGTTCGTCAGCCCGAGACGGTGACCAGGCTGCCGTAGGTGAGGAACGGGTAGGCGGCCGCGGCGGAGTTATAGGGCAGCTCCACGCAGCCCAGGCTCTGCTCGTAGCCGTAGCCGGGGCGGGAGAAGTAATGGACGGCGTCGCCCCCGTTGAAGTACGACACGAACGAGACCGGGTCGGAGTAATGGCTGCCGTTCGGGTTGGTGCCGCTCATGATCTGGAACCGGAACTTCTCGTACACCGGGAACGTGCCGTTCACGGTCGGCTCGCCCGGCAGGCCGGTGTTGGCCAGCGAGTGGAACACCTGATGGCCGTTGTGCCAGATGGTCAGCGTCTCCGGCAGGGTCTTGCTGGCCACGGCGTAGGTGTAGCCGCTGGCGTTCCGGTCGCCGGCCGCCGCGGCCGTGAACAGGTCGGCCCAGATCTTCGCGCTGAGCACGCCGGTCGGCAGCATCCCGTGGTCGTGCTGGAAGGCCATGATCGCGCCCTTGAGCACGACGTTGGGCTGGTCCGGCGTCCACATGGCTTCCAGGGCGGCCGGGTAGCCGGTGCGGAAGGCGAACGTCCCGGCGGGCGGGTCGAACGCCATCGCCTCCTGGCTCTGGGACATGTTGCTGACGTTCTGCAGTTCCGCGCGGGCGGCCGGGCTGGTGGCCGGCGACCAGGTCATCGGCAGGTAGCCGAGCTGGCTGAGCAGCTGGCTGAGCCGGAGCGGCGAGTAGCCGCCGGTGGTGAAGTGGACCGTGGTCGTGGCGCCGGACAGCCGGGCGCCGCCCTTGGCCTGGATCCCGGCCGGGATCTGGATCGTGTACCGCGTCGACGGCGCGAACGCTGTGGCGGGCGCGAAGATCGCGCTGTCGCCGGCGTGCGTCCAGGTGCCGCGGACGGCGGGCGTGATGACCGGGCTCGGGGAGCCGCTCTTGAGCGGCCCGTTGAACTCGACCATGACCGGGGCCGCACCGTTGACGTCGGTGCTGCTCGCGGCCGGGGCCACCGACACGAGCCGCAGCACGGCCGCGTTCGGCAGCGTCAGGTCCGGGCCGGTGTAGGTCGAGCCCGCGTTCCGCAGCACCGCGTACAGCGTCCCGGCGATGACCACCGCCACCGCCACGGCGGCGACCAGGATGATCCGGCCCCGGCGGTGCTGCCCGGGCCCGCGCCCGCCGCCGGGCCCGTCCCCCGGCGACCGGTCCCCCGGTCCCCCGCCCTCTGCCTGCGGCTGCGCTCGCGGCCGCTCCAGTTCCTGGCCCGCCGCCTGCTCGCTGGCCCCCCGCACACCAAACACGCCGTTCCCCCGTCCGCGCCAAGCCCAGTCACGTGGTCACCGTGCGTGACTGCCTGCGACATCCTAGTTACCTAGCGTGAGCGTGCGTACCCGACGCGGCGGGGCAGAAATCTATGGCCGCGGTAAACGATCAGTAACTACGGGCGCCGGATCTGGCTATGACGGCCATTGGTGCTTGATTCGGCCGCGGGGATGTGTGGGGGGTGGTTTGGAGCGGGCGCGGGGGTGGTTTGGAGCGGGCGCGGGGGTGGTTTGCAGCGGGCGCGGGGGTGGTTTGCAGTGGGCGCGGGGGTGGTTTGCAGGGGGCGTGGCGGGCGCCGCCCCGCCCGGAGTGGCTCGGGCGGGACGGCGCCGTCGTGCGCGCGGCCGGTCCCGCCCGGCCGCGCCGCTCGTTAGCCGGCCGGAACGATCGAGCCGATCAGGCCGTGCTGCTCGTTGTCGATGCCCGCGGTGAACAGGAGGGTCTGCGGCGTCGCGGCCGCCCCGTCGCCGAGGATCAGGGACCACAGGCGGTCCTCGTGGACCAGCCGCCCGCGGGCGTCCCGCAGCGCCCCGACGAACCGGCCGCTGCCGGGGTCGAAGGCGTTGATGAACCCGTCGCCGAAGTTGCCGACGAGCAGGTCGCCGCTGAACGCGCCGAAGCCGGACGGCGCGATGACCAGCCCCCAGGGCGAGTCCAGGACGCCGCCCCGGATGAGCCGCCGCAGCAGCACGCCCTGCGGCGAGAACACGTCCACGAAGCCGGCCCCGATCACGTTCCCGGCCTTGCCCG
Organism: Streptosporangiaceae bacterium; assembly: GCA_036501025.1. Classification (GTDB taxonomy): domain Bacteria; phylum Actinomycetota; class Actinomycetes; order Streptosporangiales; family Streptosporangiaceae; genus DASUBV01. Next base: position 23,300 of record DASYBB010000036.1, on the reverse strand, counting down.
TCTTCGGGTCGGGCTTGGCGTAGGTGACGTCGATGTTCCCGTTCACGGCCTGGGCGTTGAAGGGCCTGAAGCCGGCCGGCAGCGCGCGGTCGGTGAACGCCCCCGGCATCGCTACCGGCTGGAAGGCGGAGTTGAACACGTCGACGGTGCCGCGGCCGAAGTCGGCGGCGTACAGCGTGGCGCCGTCGATGGCCAGCCCGGTGTAGGAGGCCCCGGCGACGGTGGCCGCGACCTGCGCGGTCGTGGAGTTGACCCCGGCCGCGGCCGAGCCCACGCCGGGGTTCCAGCCGGAGATCTGGCCGGCCAGGTTAGCGAAGATGAACACCGCCGGCCCGCTCTGGGTGCCGTTGCTGACCGTGAAGTCGCCGGGCGCGGTCATGAAGTTCCCGTTGAACACCTGGCCGGTGGGACCGCCGCCCGGGATGGTCACGACCAGCGGGACCGGGGTCAGGGCGGAGCCGCTGACGTCCCCGGTGTACAGCGTGGACACCCCGGTGCCCTGGTCAGAGACCCACAGCGGGCCGCCGGGGAGTTCGGAGGTGCCCCACGGGTTGACCAGGTTCGGGTCGGTCGTCGGCGCCACCCCGGGGACGTCCGAGACCAGGTTGGTGACGGTGAAGCGGTGCGTCGGCGCGGCCGCGGCAGATCCGGGGGCGGCCGCCAGGGCGGCCATGGCCACCGACGCGCCCACGGCGGTGAGGCCCGCGAAGCCGATCCGCAGGCCCCGGCGGCGCCCCGGCCGGGCTGCTGGCGTGCTGGCTGAACTCATCGTCATCGACGACTCCCTCTCGCGGTAACCGGCAGGAGGGCCAGGCGCGTCCAGCCACACGACGGGTCCTTAGCTAGGGGCACGTCGCAAAACCGAACTCGGTTCAGTGTGATTGGACCGCGTTCGGGTCAGGCGCCGGCTGGTGCCGGGTCAGGCGCCGCCCGGTGCCCGGGTCAGGCGCCGCCCGGGCCGGGGGTGTCGGCGGGACCGGGGGTGTCGGCGGGACCGGGGGTGTCGGCGGGACCGGGCGTGTCGGCGGGCCCGGCGGGCGCGGGCTCGGCGAAGCTGACCAGGCCGGGCGCCAGGCCGATGTAGGTGGACGGCGTGAGCTCCAGCAGGGCCTTCTCGTCGGCGGGCGGCAGCTGCTGCGCCCGGATGAACGCGGCCAGCGTCTCCTGGTCGGCGTCTCGCCCGCGCAGCATCTCCTTGAGCAGCTCGTAGGACCCGGCGATGCCGCGGCGGCGCATGACGGTCTGGACGGCCTCGCCGATGACCTCCCACGCGCCGGTGAGGTCGGCGGCGATGGCCGCGGCGTCGACGTCGAGGCCCGCCAGGCCGGTGCGGCAGTTGTCGAGGGCGACCAGCGAGTGGCCGAGGGCGACGCCCATGTTCCGCAGGGTCGTCGAGTCGGTCAGGTCGCGCTGCAGCCGCGAGGTGATCAGCGTCTCGCCCAGGCTGCGCAGCAGCGCATTGCTGAGCTCGCAGTTCGCCTCGGAGTTCTCGAACCGGATCGGGTTGATCTTGTGCGGCATCGTCGACGATCCCACGGTGCCGAGGCCCCGCACCTGGCGGAAATAGCCGAGGGAAATGTAGGTCCAGATATCGGTGTCCAGGTTGTGGACAATCCCGTTGAACCGGGCCACGTCGGCGAACAGCTCGCTCACGTAATCGTGGGACTCGATCTGGGTCGTCAGCGGATTCCACGTCAGGCCGAGGCTCTCCACGAACCCCCGGGACAGGGCGGCCCAGTCCGCGCCCGGGACGGCCACCACGTGCGCGCCGAACGTGCCGGTGGCGCCGTTGAACTTGCCGAGGTACTCCTGGCCGCTGATCCGGCTCAGCTGCCGCCCGAGCCGGTGGGCGAAGACCGCCAGCTCCTTGCCCAGGGTGGTCGGCGTGGCCGGCTGGCCGTGGGTACGGGCCAGCATGGGCACGTCCCGGTGCTCGATCGCCAGGGCCAGGATGTCGCGCTGCAGGCCCCCGGCGGCAGGCAGCCAGACGTCCGCCATGGCGTCGCGGAGCATCAGCCCGTAGGCGAGGTTGTTGATGTCCTCGGACGTGCAGCAGAAATGCACGAACTCCGCGGCCGGCTCCAGCGCGGTGCCCGCCAGCCGCGATTTCAGGAAGTACTCGACCGCCTTCACGTCATGGCGGGTCTCCGCCTCGATCACGGCCAGCTCGGCGGCTTCGGCGTCACCGAACTGGCCGGGCAGGGCGCGGAGGAACTCAGCGTCGGCCGCCGCGAGCGGCGGGAGCTCGGCGACCGCCCCGCTGCCGGCCAGGAAGATGAGCCACTCGGCCTCGACCCGCAGCCGCGCCCGGTTGAGCGCGAATTCCGAGAGGTATTCCACCAGCGGCTCAGTGACCCGGCGATAGCGGCCGTCAAGCGGGCTCAGCAGCTGCCTATCGGGCATGGCACATCCTCTTCCGTCCCAGTCATCGTCAGCCCCCGCGCAGATCATCTTCCCCCTGACCATGATGCCCCGGGCCACCCAGCCCCCCGACCCTCCCAGCCCCCCGACCCTCCCAGCCGCCCGACCCTCCCAGCCGCCCGACCCTCCCGGCCACCGACGGGAGCCTGCCCCTCCCCGGAGCCCGCCCCTCCCCAGTGCCGCCGCCCCCCAGGGGGCGACCCCGTCATGGGTTCGGCTTGTACCCCGGCATCGACGCACGATCTGAACCGCTAGCGGGGTCGGCCCTTGATGCACCCGCCCGGGGGCTGCCAGCCCCTGCTGTGCCCGTCCCTGCCGCCTCATCAGGCTCACCCACCACAGCGGCCACGGCGGGGTCCGGGGGGAGGGTCTGGGTGCCGAGGACTTTCAGGAGGCGGAGGGCGTCGTGGGACGGGGTGCCGGGGGCGGCCGTGTACAGGACGATCCACTGGTCGCGGTCGGGGTCGTGCAGGGACTCGCAGTCCAGGTCGAGCCAGCCGACGGCCGGGTGGCGGACCCGCTTGCGGGCCGAGCGCCGGACCGCGACGTCCTGCTCGGCCCAGAGCCCGGCGAACTCGGTGCTGGCCGCGCGGAGCCGCTCGACCAGGCGGCGGACGCGGGCATCGCCGGGATAGCGGGCGGCGGCGGCCCGCAGGTCGGCGACGGACTCGCGGGCGAAGGCGGCTACGCCGGCGGCGTCGTGCCGGCGGCGGGACCGCGAGTCGGTGAAGAACCGCCAGATGAGGTTGCGCTCGCCGGGCGGCAGCGCCGAGAAGTCCCCCAGCAGGGCCGCGGCCATGGGGTTCCAGGCCAGGACGTCGTAGCTGGCGTCGCACACCATGGCCGGGGTGTCGTCGAGCCGGTCCAGCAGGTGCAGGACGCCGGGGCGGACATCGCGGGGCGGGCCCGGCGGCGGGCCGGGCATCTCGCCGGCCAGGTGATAGAGGTAGGCCCGCTCGTCGTCGGACAGCCGCAGCGCCCGGCTGATCGCGGCCAGCATCTGCCGGGAGGGCCGCGGCCCGCGGCCCTGCTCCAGGCGGACGTAGTAGTCGACGGACATGCTGGCCAGTTGCGCGACCTCCTGGCGCCGCAGGCCGGGGACGCGCCGCCGGCCGCCGGCCTCCAGCCCGGCATCGGCCGGCTGCACCCGCCCTCGGCGGCGGCGCAGGAACTCGGCCAGCTCGGCCCGGTCCATGTGGTCCATGACCTCCAGCCTGCCTCGCGCGCCCGCCGGGCACCATGGGACTGCCGGTACCAGGCTCAGCGGTGCTCTCCCGCCCGCGCCCCTCGGCGGCCACGATCGGCCCATGACCACTACTCCAGGCACCGCAACTACTCCAGGCACCGCAACTCCCGGCCGCGCGCCGGACCGCAAGATCGTCCTGATCACCGGGGCCAACAAGGGCATCGGCCTGGCCACCGCCCGGGAACTCGGCCGGGCCGGGCACACCGTGCTGCTCGGCGCCCGCGACCCGGCCCGCGGCACCGCCGCCGCCCGGGCCCTGGCCGGCGAGGGGCTGGACGCCGTGTTCGTCCGCCTCGACGTGACCGACACCGGCGCGATCGCCGCGGCCGCCGACTTCATCGAGGGGGCCTACGGCCGGCTCGACATCCTGGTCAACAACGCCGGCATCTCCCGGGACCGGCCGCACTCCCCCGCCGAGCTCCCCGTCGCCCGCCTGCGCGAGATCTACGAGGTCAACGTGCTGGGCGTGGTAGCGGTGACCAACGCGATGCTGCCGCTGCTGCGCAAGTCGCGGGCCGGCTACATCGGCAACGTGTCGTCGGGCCTGGGCACCGTCGCGTTCCTGACCGACCCGGCCTCGCCGTGGTGGCAGTACGCGAACCTGCTCGGCTACAACTCCTCCAAGGCCGCGCTGAACGCGGTCACGCTGATCTACGCCAACTCGCTGCGCGACACGGGCATCAAGGTCAACGCCCTGGCGCCGGGCTTCGTCGCCACCGACCTGAATCGGCACACCGGCACCGACACGGTCGAGCAGGCCGGGGCCCGCATCGCCAGGCAGGTCCTGCTCCCCGACGACGGCCCGACGGGCGTGTTCCTGCACGAGAACGGAGGCACTTACCCCTGGTAACGGGGCCTTGACCTCTAGCGCACTTGAGGAATTACCGTGACGCCCAGGGCGGCTGACAGTAAAGGAGACGCACGTGAGCACCTGGGTACGGGCAATGGCGGCGGCAGGAATCCCGGAGGGCGGGGCCCGGTCGTTCGCCCACGAGGACAAGCGGATCGCGGTGTTCCGGACGCCCGGCGGCGTCTTCGCGTGCGACAACCGGTGCCCGCACCAGGGGTACGCCCTGGTCCGCGGCGACGTGAAGGACGGCGTGCTGACCTGCGCCTGGCATAACTGGAAGTTCGAGCTCGGCACCGGCACCTGCCGGTTCGGCGGGGAGGCCGTGCGGACCTACCCGGTCCAGGTCCGCGACGGCCAGGTCTGGCTCGACGTGGCCGACCCGTCGCCGGAGATCATCCGGCCCGAGCTGTTCGCCAGCCTCACCGCCGCCATGGCTGACCTGGACGTGGGCCGGATGGCCCGCGACTCGCTGCGGCTGCAGCGGATCGGGACGCCGCTGGCCGACGTGATCGCGGAGGGCGTGCGGTACGCCGCGCCGCGGGCCGAATACGGCTGGGATCACTCGCTGGCCACGCTGGCCGACTGCCTGCGGATGAGCCAGTTCTTCGACGAGTCGCTGCGCGCCCTGCCGGTGATCCAGGGCCTGTCGGTGGCGGCCGAGGGGCAGGTCCGGCGCCCGGACCGGGTCCGTCCCGACCCGGTCGACCCGGTCTCCGCGTACGGCAGCGTGGCCGAGGCGCTGGCCGCCTACCCGGTGCTGGTCGACGAGGAGCGGGCGGCCGACGCCGAGGGGCTGCTGCGCGGGCTGATCGCGGCCCAGGTCCCGCCCGCGGCGCTGCGGCACGCCCTGCTCAGCGCGGTGACCGATCACTTCCTGGCCTACGGGCACTCGATGATCTTCGTGCAGAAGGCGTTCGAGCTGCTGGACCAGATCGGCTGGTCGCAGGCCGACGCGGTGCTGTCGCCGCTGGTGCCCGAGATGGTGCTCGGCACCCGGTACGACAAGCTGCCGTACATGCGCGCGTTCCTGCGCGAGTGGGCCGGCGCCGCCCCGGACCTGGACCAGGCGGCCCGCGGCGCCGGCCACGGCGCCGGGCCGTTCGACCAGGCCGCCTACCGCCGGGCACTGACCGACGGCTCGCCGCACGACGCGTTCACCGCGCTGGCCGGCGCGCTGACGGGCGGGGCGCCGGTGACCGCGGTGATCGACGCCACCGGCCGGGCCGCGGCGCAGCGGCTGGCCCGGTTCGACATCGACCTGGACCTGGACGACACCAACGAGTTCGGCTGGCTCGATGTCACCCACACGCTGACCTACCTCAACGCCCTGCGCTGGGCCTGGTCCGCCGACCCGTCGCCGCAGGTGCTCCGCGGCCTGTTCCACGCCGCCTGGTTCGTGCAGTGGACCGGACAGTTCGACCAGCGCGACCGCGCGCCGGCCAGCCCGCCGGAGCGCCGGACCGACGACGCCGGCCAGCTGCACCGGGCGATCGCCGGGAAGGACCCGGAGGCGGCCGTCGCGGCCGTGGCCGGCTACTCCGGCCCCCGGGCCGACCTCGAGCGGTCGCTGATCAAGTCCGCGGCCGAGGACCACTCGACCGCGCCGATCATGGTGGCCCATGTCGTGAAGACGGCGCAGGCCGCCGTGTCGGAATCGCGTGCCCTCGGGAGCGGCCCGCACGCGGCCGAGCCCATCGCCGCGGCCGCGCGGTTCCTGGCCAGCCCCAAGCGGGAGCGGTTCGCGGTCCAGTCCACGATGGACGCGATCACCACCCTGCGCGGCCTGCCCAAGCCCGACTCGGACCGGGTCAGGCCGTAGCGGGCGGCGGGCCGGCCAGGTCCCCGGCGGCCTGGCCGGGTCCCGCCGCGTGCGGCGCCGGCCGCCGGGACGGGCGCTTCGGGGTGACGCAACCGTTTCGCCGGGCCGGAGGCCGACTTTTAGTGATCATCGAGGCGGAGAGTCGTGAGGGCGCGCCGGGCTTACCGGGCGGAAGCGGCCCGCGCGGCCGTCAGGAGGAACACAACAATGCCGTGCGGGCCGCCGGCCGGGCATCGGGCACGTCCCGATGCAGAACGCGCCGGCGGCGCCAGAAAGACCCGGCGGCGTGGTTAGTGCGCGGCCTGGTACTTGGCCAGGACGTCCGCGGGAATGCGGCCGCGGTCGGAAATCTTGAGGCCCTCGCCGCGGGCCCAGGCCCGCACATCCGACTGGTCGTGCCGCGCCGCGCGCGCACCGCGGCCCGGGCGCCGGGCCGACGACACCTTGCGGGCCACCGCGATGTACGGGCTGATCGCCGCGGTCAGCTGGTCCGCGTGCTGCTGGCTCAGGTCGATCTCGTAATCGGTGCCCCCCAGCCCGAACCGCACCGTGCCCGCGGCCTCACTGCCGTCAATATCGTCGACGTACAGGACCTGCGTCCGCTGCGCCATTGCTGCCTCCCCGGCCTCTGAATTAGGTCTAGCCTCTAGACCATAAGCTTAAACGATGGCACGGGCTTCTCGCACCACCGGGGTTAAGCACGGAAACGCCCCGTGCCCGGTTCGGGGCGCTCATTTTCCGGAGTGACCTACTTTCGGCTGCGGCGACCTGGCTCAGGCGGCGCGCCTTAAGCCACCGGTCGTTATCAGCGGGCCGGATCAACCGCCGGAAATGCTGCCCGCGGCCGCCCGGCGGGCAGGCATCCCGGGCCGGGCGACGCGCGCGGGGCCGTCACCTCGGCCAAGATGACCCGGCCGGCGGGTAGCGGGGAAAAGCCCGGTCGGTGCATCCTGAAATCGAACGGCGGCACCGGAACTGGGGCCGGCCCAGGCCGCGTGCTGGCATGGAGGGACGATGCTGAGCCCACTGGCCCCGGACGCCCAGTTCCAGCTGGGTGCGCAGTACCCGGCCAATCTCGATCGCTGCCGCCGGTGCGGGAACCCGCGCAAGCTGCACACCGACGACGGAAGCTGCGGCCTCGCCCTGCCCCAGATGGTGGCCAACCCGGCCCCTACGGGGTGGAAGTACCGGGACCGGGCGACCCGGACAATCCGGGCCGCCGCCGTGCTCGCCGCCCTGGCCGGCGCGAGCTGGCTGCTGGTGACCACGGAGACGGCCAATGCCGGGTCAGCCGCCGCCTTTGCCATGCTGGTCGCGCTCATCCTGCTCGCGGCCGGGGCGGGCTACCACCGGCGGTAGCGCCCTGAGGGCCATTGACGGCGGCCGGTAAGAACTGCCATCCGGCCAGTGAGGCCGCAATACGGGATTGACCCGGATATATCAGGCTGCCGACCGTACGAGCGCCTTCGGCTTGGTGAACCGGCGGGCGCCCTGTGGCGTCATGAGAGCACGCGACCGAATCTCGGCCGGCCGGCAGGGAGGCCCACGATGAGTTACCCGCCCCAGCAGCCTGAGCCCGAGCCGGAGCCCTACGGCGGCGGCCAGTATCCGGCCGGGCAATACCCGGCCGGGCCGTTCCCGGGGAATCAGTACCCGCCGGGAGGATATGCGGCGCCCGGATATCCGCCGGGCGGGTACCAGGCGGGCGGGCCTCAGGCGGGCGGGCGTCAGCCGGGCGGGCCTCAGGCGGGGCGGCCGGGGCGGCCGGGGATCCTGGTCTCCGCCGTCCTGCTCGGCATCCTGGCGGTCGCCGCGCTGGGCATCGCGCTCGCGCTCGGGCATGCCGCCAGCGCGTGCAGCAGCGACATCGGCCAGCTCGCCCAGGCCTTCGACCAGCAGGCGGCCGGGGACTGCTCGGCGGCCAGCACCGCGCGCACCGCCCTCGAGATCGCCGCGCCCGTGCTGGCCATCGGCTGCGTCGCCGCCATCGTGGGCTACCGCCGCCGGTAGCTGGCGGGCGCGCCCCGGGCCGCGCCATCATGTCGCCATGGAGACTGCACAGCACCTCGCCGCGCTGGAGCGGGACGGGAACCTGCTGGCCGCGGCGGCGGAGCGGGCCGGCCTCGGCGCGCCCGTCCCGTCGTGCCCGCCCTGGGCCGTGCGCGACCTGCTCCGCCACGTCGGCTACATCCACCGCTGGGCGGCCAGCCACGCCTGCGGCCAGCCCCTGCCCGGAGACCCGCCCGAGGCCGAGGTGCTCCGCGGCGGGCCGCCGGACGCCGGCCTGGTCGGCTGGTTCCGGGCCGGTCATGCGGACCTGATCAGCGCGCTGCGGGCGGCTGACCCCGAGCGGCAGTTCTGGGCTCCGGTACCCGGGCCATCGGGGCAGGCCGCCTGGTCGCGCCGGCAGGCCCACGAGACCGCGATCCACCGCGTCGACGCGGAGCTGGCGGCCGGCCCGGTGACGCCGTTCCCGGCGGACTTCGCGGCGGACGGGATCGACGAGCTCATCATGGGGTTCCTCGGCCGCCGCACTCAGGCGCCCGACGCCGGCCCGCAGGCGGGCCGGCTGCAGGTGGTGGCCGACGACGGGGGCGCGCCGGCGGCCGCCTGGCTGGTCGAGCTGACCGGGGACGGGCGGGCGGCGCGGGTCCAGCGCGGGCCGGGGCCGGCCGCGTGCACGGTGAGCGGGCCGGCCTCCGGGCTGTACCAGCTGCTGTGGAACCGGTGCGATGCCACGACCGCCGATGTCACCGTCAGCGGCGACGGCGCGCTGGCCCAGTCCTGGCGGGATGGCATCCGCATTCGCTGGGAGTGACCGGCCGCAATCCTGCGGGGCGCGGGCGGCCCGGCGGCGGCCGGCCGTAACCGGCTGGTTCGGTGACCTCAATGGGCGGGCGGCTCTCCCCACGCCGACAGGTCGATCCAAATCTAGATTGTCTGTAACAAAATCATCTGCGAGCGTCGCTCCTGACCGACCCCGGACCAGGAGGCGCGCCATGAGCGATGAAGCACTGACGTTCACCCCGGAGATCCGCGACCTGCTCGACGGGCGGAACTTCGCCACGGTCGCGACGCTGAACCAGGACGGCGGGCCGCAGACTTCGGTGGTGTGGATCGCGCGGGACGGGGACACGGTGCTGTTCTCCACCGGCACCGGGCGCCAGAAGGCCCGCAACCTGGCCCGCGATCCGCGGATCAGCGTGACCGTGTTCGATGTCGCGAACCGTACCGGTCGGTGGACATCCGCGGCCCGGCCGAGCTGGCGCAGGACCCGGAGAAGTCGCTGCCGCGCACGCTGTCGCACAAGTACCCGGGCGAGGACCCGCCCGCCGAGCGAGCGGGCATGGTCCGCCTGATCGTGCGCGTCACGCCGCGGAAGATCACCGGCTTCGCCGCGTAGCGCGCCGCCGTCAGGCGGTGCGTGCTCAGGCAGTGCGGGCTCAGGCGGTGCGGGCTCAGACGATGCGGGCCTGGGCGCCGCCGAAGTCGATCTCCATGGGCCGGACGGCCAGGCGCTGGCTGGGCGTGACCAGCTTGGGCCCCTCGCCGTCGGGCACCACCCGCCAGGTCCGCTCGGTCAGGTTCCGCAGCACCACGCGGCCGGGGCGGCCCGGGTGCGGCTCGACGGCCGCGCACGTCAGGTGGTGCTCGCGGTCCCGGAACAGGTGATGCCTGGTGATGACCGCGCCCTCGGACAGCACCAGGCTCCCGCCGGGCGCCTTGAGCATCGCCGGCCGGGGCAGCACGCGGCGGCAGCGCCAGCACGCCTGGCCGGGCTGCTCGGCGTCGTAGAACACCGCGGCGCCGCAGTCGGCGCACTCCGACACCGAGTCGTGCAGGCGGAGCAGCGTCCGCCGCCAGGTGCCCTCGATGACCCGGCCGCTCAGCGAGGCGTCCCGCAGCCCCCTGGTGAACGCCTGGGTGAAGACCCGGCGGCACTCGCGCGGGTACAGGGCCCACCACAGCGCGGTCCGGTCGCCGGGCACGGGCGGGTTCGACGGGTCGTCGGGGTCGAAGATGAACAGGGGCCGGCGGCCGATGTTGTGCAGCATCACCTCGGCGTCCGAGACGTGCCCGGCGCCGTCCCAGGTGTAGGACTGGTCGGCGCGCGCGCCGAGCAGCGGGTGGCCGTGCATGAACAGGTAGAACAGCAGCACCGCGAGGGAGTGCAGGTCGGTGACGGTCGACGGCAGCGCCTCATCGCGCAGGATCTCCGGTGCCATGAACGGGCCGGTTCCCTTGACCAGGGAGTCGGCCCCGTCGATGCCGACGTTGTCGTTGTCGATGATGGCCACGTCCCGGGCTTCCGGGTCGACCCGCAGGTTCCCGAAGCTGATGTCCCGGTAGCACAGCCCGGAGGAGTGCAGCGCGGCGAACGCGTCGACCAGCTTGCGCCCGATGGACGCGCTGGTCCGCAGCGAGGGCGGCTCCGGCCGGTTAAGCAGCTGGGCCAGCGAGATGAAGCGCGGCTCGAGGAGCGGCATGACGTAGCCGAACCCCCGGGCCTGATCGGAGCTGACGAGGTCGATCGGCCACACGAAGGCCGGGTGCGGCGGCCGGCCGCGCTGGATCAGGGCGGTGATCGACTTGCGCATCTCGTCGTCGCCCCGGTCGCGGAACCACTTCACGGCGAACGGCGCGCCGCCAAGGCGGGCCCGGTGCACCACGCCCTGGCTGCCCTCGCCGAGCCGGTCCTCGACCATGAGCACGGCGCCGCCCCGTTCCATCCGCAGCGTCTGCCCCGGCTGCACCATCCTCAGCCATCTCCCTCGTGCTGGTGCCGGGCCGCCCGGCCGGCCTTGCGGCCCTGACTCGGCTGCGGCCCGGCGGCCGCGGCTGACTGGCTGGCCGGCGGCACGTGCCGGGATGGCCCGGGCGGCGCCGGCCGCGCGGCGGGCCGCAGCGCGAGCAGCACCACGACGATGGCCGCGACCACGGCCAGGGCGATGACCGCGGCGATCATGACGACCGCCCGTCGCGACGAGGTGATGCCCGGCGGCGGCGGCCGCAGCCCGTTGCCCAGGGGGCCGGGCGACCGCGGCTCCTGCGGGCCGGGGCCGCGCGGGCCGGTTCCGGCAGGCTGGGCCCGGGGCGGCCGGGGCGGACCGGTCGGGAATCCGGCGCGCTCGGTGTCCGGGCCAGGGGCCGGCGGCGCCGGGCTGCCCGGCGGCCGGGCTCCGCGGGGACCTGACGGCGGGCTCTTGCGGATCGGCAGCGTCTGCTCGAGCGTGGCCGCCGGGTCACCCGGTGCCCCGTCGCCCGGCGCTGGCGCCGCCCGCGCCGGGCGCGCCGGCACGGGACCCGCCGGGGCCCGGCCCGCCAACGCGGTGTCCGCCGGCACCGGGCCCGCTGGCAGCCGCCCCGCCAACAGCGGGCCTGCCGGTGCCTCGTCCCCCGGCACCGCCTCGATCCGCAGCGTGTCCGGGTGCGCCCCGGGACCGGTCACCTCGATCTCCACCGTCGCGACCGGCACCGTCTGCGCCGGCCCCGCCCCTGGCTGGCCCGCCCCCGGCGGGAACCCGGCGGGCAGCGTCTCCGCGGTGGAACGATCCGCCCCGGCCGAGCCCGCCGCCTGCCGCGCCGCGGCGGCCGCCGCCGCCGGATCCGGGTGGACCAGCAGCGCGATCGTGGTGTCGTCGCCGCTGCCGTCAGCCGACGCGCAGCGCTCCGCCCAGCCGGGCACCTGCCGCTCGAACCAGCCGTGGTCGTGCTCGGCTGCGAACCGGGCCAGGTCACGGCCCACGCCCGGCTGCCACGGGTCAGCGGTCTGCGAGTTGCCGTAGCCGTCGGTGGCCAGCAGCACCGCCACCAGCGGCCGGGTCGCCAGGTCATGCACGCCGACCCGGAAGGCGTCGAGGGCATCGGGCTGGCACAGGCTCCTGGTCCGCTCGCCCCCCAGCTTCTCCCCCGGCGACACCGGCCCGAATGACTGCCCGTCCGGGCGGATCGCGAGCATGTCGCCGTCACCGATCTGGGCGCAGATCAGCCAGTGGGCCATGACCGTCACCACCAGCAGGGTGGCCCCGTACGGGATCTCGGGATCGTCGCCGAGGGCGTCCAGCCGGGACTGCTCCTCCGGCGAGAACGGATGCTCGGCGAGGTGCCCAGCCACGGCCGCGCGCCAGTCCCGGACCAGGGCCGGGGCCAGCTCGGCCCGCGCGGCCGCGGTCACCTCGGCGTGGCTCAGCCCAGGCCGGCGGGCCAGGCCGGCGGCCAGCGCCGCGGCCACCCGGCACGCCGTGTCCACGGCCAGGAGCGACCCGGATCCGCTGCGGAAGTGACGGCTGTGGCCGTGCCCGTCGGCGATGGCCACGATGACCGGGTCACCGGGCCCGGTGACATCCCGGCGCGCGGCCGCGTCCTGGTTGGGCTGGCCGGTGGCCAGGTGCCCGGCGCCGCGGGCGCTGCCGATGCTGACCGGCCAGCGGCCGGTCGTGGCTTCGTGATCGGTCATGGCATGTCAGACGATCGTGTCCTGGCTGAAAATCCCCGTCGTGGTGCCGTCGGGCAGGCCGAGCAGCCGCCGGGCCACCGCGCTGCGGTCGGCGCCGACCGCCGACATCCGGGACACCGCCAGCGACGCCGCGACCAGCCGGTCGGCGATCTCCTCGGTGTTGTCAGCGACCAGGACCGGCACCGTCGGATCGCCGATGAACTTATTCAGCGCGTCGGACTGCGCGTCCCGGCCGATGGCCACCGACAGCCGCAGCGCGGCCCGGCCCGCGGCCTGCCCCATCAGGGCGGCCAGGCCGTCCTCGAACGCGCCGGGCGGGTCAGTGGCCAGCCCGTCGGTGATCAGCAGCAGGGCCGGGCGCAGCGCCCGCCGCTCGATCCGGCCCGGCGCGAGCGCTTCGGCCACGAGCCGGAACGCCGGCCCCATGTTGGTCAGCCCCTTGTGCACCGGCTCCAGGGGTTTCCACCGGATCTGGGTGACGGGGACCGGCTCGGCAATGTGCCAGCGCGGCTCGGTGGCGAACGCGACCGCCCGGACGAACACCTGGGCCTGCTCCTGGTCCCGCTCCCAGGCGGCCAGGTGCGGCATCATGTCGGCGATGGCGTAGTTCAGGGCCTGGATCTTCTCGCCCTTCATCCCGCCTGAGCAGTCGGCCAGGATGATGAAATGCAGCGGCCGCCGGGAGATGCCCCCGCCGGGCATCGGCGGGAGGGACGACGTCACCATCACGGCGCCTCAGGAGTCGGGGACACCGCCGGTCCGGCGTTGTTCGTCCACCACGTGTCGAGATCCTTGAACGAGGTGCCCGGCGCGGCCTGGGCCAGGATGAACGCGTCCTCCGTCGGGTAGGCGTAGGCGTATGCAGGGCCGGCGCTGCTGCCCGAGCCGACCATCGAGCACTCCAGCGACTGGTTGGGCCGCTGCGGGAAGAACTTGTCGTTCCAGCCCACCGTGCCCTGCTGGCCGGCGGCCGGCGGGCAGTTGGTCCCGGCCTTGGCGAAGTCCAGGCCCCACCACTTGTTGAAGTTCCGGAAGGCGGCGGTGAAGTCGGCCGCGCTGTCCAGCTGGTAGGCATACACCGTCCCGCCCGACAGGCCCGGGTCGGTGCAGCTCAGGGCCTGCACCAGGCCGGGGTTGTCCCAGTGGTAGGGCGGCTTCATCGGCGCGCACTCGGTGTCGGGCTGGTCGATGTCGGCCGGCAGCAGCTGGGTCAGGCTGGCCACGCCGGCGGCCACGGCCCCGGCCGGGGTCGGCGTCGGGGTGGGGGCGAGGGACACCGGCGCCGTCGCCGACGGGCTGGGCGCCGCCGCCGCCTTGTGGCCGCCGAACGGGAAGATGCTGGCCACCGGCGCGATGATCGCGAAGTAGAGCACGAGCACGCCGACCCCGGACAGGACCGCGATGAGAGTCCCGCGGTGGCCGCCCGGCGGCTTGGCCGGCCGGTACGGGCCGCCGCCCGCCGGCATTCCGCCCGGCGGCAGCATCCCGCCCGCTGGCATCCCGCCCGCCGGCATCCCGCCCGGCGGCGGCGGCCAGCCCGCGGTCCCGCCGATCGGCGCCGTCGCGCCGGGCGCGCCCCACCCGGGCGCCCCGCCGGCCGGCGCGGTCCCGCCCTGAGCTGCCCAGCCCTGGGCTGCGACAGGCGGTGCACCCGAGGCCGGCCAGCCGCCGGGTCCCGGCGGCGCCGCGGCCCGCGTGCCCCGGCCCGGCTGGCCCTGGCCCGGCGCGCCCGTCCCGCCCGGCCCCGCCTGGCCCTGCCCCGGCGCGGCCGATCCGCCCCAGCCCGGCTGACGCTGGTCGGAACCGCCCGGCCCAGCCCGGCCCGGCTGACGCTGGTCCGAGCCGCCCGGCCCGCCCCGGCCCGGCTGGCGCTGGTCGGAACCGCCCTGGCCGCCCCAGCCCTGCGGCCGGGGATCCGGCACGGAGGCGCCGGGCTGGCCGGCATTGGGCACCGAGGCGCCGGGCCCGCCCCGGGCCGGCTGGCCCGGATTCGGGACCGACGCGCCCTGACCGCCCCGCCCCGGCGCCCCGGGATCCGGGGCGGCCGCTCCTGACCCCGGCCACTGCGGATACGGAACTTGGCCGGCACCGCCGGCCTCGCCCGCGCTGGCCGGCCCGGCCTGCGGGTACTGCGGAGGCGCGTCCCGGAACTGCCCCGCCGTCATGGTCTCCGCGTACTGGGGCGACGGGGTGCCCGGCGGCGGGAACCCGGCCAGCGGCGACTCCGGCAGGCTCGGGATGCCCGGCGGCGGTCCGGGCGGCACGGGCAGGCTCGGGATGCCCGGCGGCGGGGGCACCGGCGTGTCCCGGACCGCCGGGCCTCCGAACGGCCGCGCGGGGTAGCCGAGGGCCTGGGCGAACTCGGTGGCCACCCACATGCTGGCCGTCGCGTCGATCATGGTGCGCTCGCTGAGGGCGCGCGCGACCAGCTGCACCGCGGTCGCCGCGTCGATGTGCTGTTCCTCGACGTACTGCGTCATCTCCGTCGCGATGCCGGCCTCGGCCGCCGAGACCAGCAGGCTCCGCTCGCGCGGGAGATCGGGCAGCAGGTCGGCCACGAGGTTGCGGAGCATCTGCGGGTTGCTGAGTACGCGCGCGCCATAGCTGGAGACGACTGTGCCCATGGCCTCGTGAGCTTCGCCTCGCTCGTCGAATGATTGGTCAGTCATGTGGTGGAGCCTCCCGGCGTCTGGTGCACGTCAGTTCCTGGTGCTGGCTGATGCTGAAAGGGAGCCGCCCAGCGTGGGCCGGCGTGCCCGCCGGGAAGATTCGCTGCTCGCGGCCGGGCCGGGTCACCCGCACCGGGGCGGCAGGCGGCGGCGAGGTCACCGGGCTACCCCGGCGGCGATCCACCGCCGGCCGGCGGGAGCAGGAGCCAGCCCGCGGCGCTCGCGGGCACTCAGCCGCCCTGCCGCCATCCCCAACCCCTTGCGACTCGAATCCCCGCGGGAACCGCATGAAGCCCGGCCGGCGCGCGCAGCAGGCACCGCCCGTGCCGTTGCTAGCCCCCGGCCGCCCAAAATCCACCCGTTAGGGACAAATCCCCGATAGTCAAGAGACCGTAAACCCGCCCGATTGCCGGGATCATATCTCACGGGCCATTGGCCTGGGCGGACCTGCGCACAGCGGCCAAGTTCCGGTAACCGTGCCTTTGCCCGCCATTTCCGCGGCCACAATTAGCTGAGCCCGCCGGTCCCGCTCTTTTGCGCGGCCGGCGGCCAGGGAAGCCGGGCTCGCCGAGGCGGGCCGGCCCGGCTGTCGGCCGTACGGCAGGCGCGAGCCGGCGCCGGGGTCAGGCCGCTCCGCGCGAGTAGTCCTTGAGGCGGCCGGGGGCCGCCGCGCGGGCGGCCGCCGGGTCAGCGGCGGCCCGGTCGGCGACGTAGCGCCGGATCAGGTCGTGCATGCCGTACCGCCGGTATCCGGTCTCGGTCAGCAGGCCCTCGCCGTGCAGGTCGTCCAGCAGCCCGAGCGCCTGCGCCAGCGGGACGCCGGCCAGGGCGGCGGCGGCGTGGCCGTCGGCGGCGGAGCCGGGGTGCTGGCTCAGGCGGCGGAAGAAGTCCTGCTGGGCCGGGCCCAGGTGCTGCCAGGACACCTCGAACGCCGCCGCGACGCTGTCCTGCTCGGCCGTGAGCGTCAGCAGGCTGGCCTTGGTCTCGGCGGTCAGGTCAGCCAGCGACCAGGACGGGTGCCGGTTGTACAGGCGGGCCAGCAGCGAGATGGCCAGCGGAAGGAGACCGGTCAGCGCGACCAGCTCGGCGACCGCCCAGGGCGGGTCGGCGGCGGTGCGGGGGGCCAGCGCCGTGAACATCTCGCGGGCGCGGCCGGGCGGCAGGACCTCCAGCAGCACCGGGACCACCGCGCCGGGCAGGTCGGCCAGGTGACGCCGGCTGGTGACCAGGACCAGGCAGCTGTCCCCGCCGGGCAGCAGCGGGGTGACCTGGGCGCTGCTGGCCGCGTTGTCCAGGACCAGCAGCGCGCGCTGGCCGGCCATCCGGTCCCGCCACAGCGCCGCGCGGCCGGCCAGGTCGGCCGGGCAGGACCGCGGGTCAACGCCCGCCGCGGCCAGCAGCCCGGCCAGCGCCGCCTCCGGGGCGAGCGGCTCCTGGCCGGGAGCGTGGCCGCGCAGGTCGACGAACAGCTGCCGGTCCGGGAACGACGGCCGCAGCCGGTGCGCGGCGTGCACGGCCAGGGCGGTCTTCCCGATCCCCGGCATGCCGCCGATCACCCGGATCGCGCCCGCTCCGGCCCGGCCCGGCATCCCGCCCGGCCCGGCCGCGCCCGTGATGGCCTCGGCCAGCGCCGCCGCGATCTGGTCCAGCTCGCCGTCGCGGCCGGTGAAGGCCACGGTGTCGGGCGGCAGCGAGTACCGCACCTCGACGGCGCCGGCGTCGCCCGCGGCCGGCCCGGCCAGCGTGGCCGGGGCCGGCAGGGCCAGGGCCGGGTCGTCGTCGCGGACCCGCGCGTGCAGCCGCTGCAGTTCCGGCCCGGGCTCGGTGCCCAGCTCCTCGACCAGGATCTCGCTGGCCGCCCGGAAGGCGGCCAGCGCCGCGTGCCGCTCGCCGCCCCGGTACAGCGCGGTCATCAGCAGCCCGTGCAGCCGCTCCCGCAGCGGCTCAGCCGCCGTCAGCTGCCGCAACTCGTCCAGCACGTCCGCGTGGCGGCCGAGGTGCAGGTCGGCGTCGATGCGGGCCTCCAGCGCCTGCAGCCGCAGCTCGGCCAGGCGCGGCCGCTCCCGGCGCTCCAGCGCGTCGCAGCCCACGCCCGCGAGCGGCCGGCCCCGCCACAGGGCCAGCCCGCCGGCCAGGTGCCGCGCCGCGGCCGCCCACGACCCGGCCCGGGCCGCGGCCCGCCCGTCGGCCAGCGCCGTCTCGAACCGGGCGATGTCCAGATCGCCGGCGCCAACCCGGATCAGGTACCCGTCGGGCTCGGTGACGATCGCCGAGGCGCCGTTCCCCAGCGACTTGCGCAGCCGCATCACGCAGTTCTGCACGCTCATCTTCGGTGCCGACGGCAGCGCCGCGCCCCACAGCACCTCGGCCAGCTCGCCGGTGCTGACCGGCCGGCCGGCCTGCAGCAGGAGCGCCGCCAGCAGCATGCGCTGCTGCCCCGGCGGGACCCCCACCTCGGCCCCGCCCACCCGTACCGTCAGCGGTCCCAGCAGACAGAACTCTGTCTCGCCCGCCACGAGATCCTCCCGTGATAGCCCCCGCCTAGCGCGCCGCCGCCGCCCGCGCCGCCCGCACTTAGGCGCCATTATGACCGAGCTAGCTCGGCCGAGCTAGGCATCGTCCAGCTTGCCGCGCGGACGCGGCCGGGCCGGGCGGGTGGCCAGCAGGCTGGTGACGGTGACGGTGACCAGCACCCCGCCGATCACGGCCAGTGACAGCCCGGTGCTGATATGCGGCACCGGGACCGGGCCGACGTGGTGCACGCCGGTGTCGGCCAGTGCCTCGGTGATGAGCTTGACCCCGATGAAGCCCAGGATCACCGACAGCCCGGCGGACAGGTGCACCAGCCGCCGCAGCAGCCCGGAGATCAGGAAGTACAGCTGGCGCAGGCCGAGCAGGGCGAGCGCGTTGGCCGTGAAGACCAGGTACGGCTCACGGGTCAGCCCGAAGATGGCCGGGATCGAGTCCAGCGCGAAGATCAGGTCGGTGCCGGCCACCGCGACGATCAGGAACAGCAGCGGCGTGGCCAGGACGCGGCCGCGCGGCCGGACGAGCAGGCGGCCGCCGTCACCCTCGCGGCTCACCGGGATGAAGCGGGCCGCGAGGCGCATGGCGGCCCCGTCGCCGGGCGCGTCGGAGTTCCGGCCGAAGGCCAGGCGGGCGGCGGTGTAGATGAGCAGCGCGCCGAAGATGTACAGCACCCAGCCGAACCGGCTGAGGGCGGCGGCGCCCACGGCTATGAACAGGCCGCGCAGGATCAGGGCCATGACCACGCCGAGCAGCAGCACCCGCGAGTGCAGCGCCTTGGGCACCGACGAGGCGCCGATCAGCAGCACGAAGATGAACAGGTTGTCCAGGGACAGGCTGTACTCGGTCAGCCAGCCGGCGAAGAACTGGCCCGCCGCGGCCGGATGGCCCAGCCAGCGCAGGCTCAGCCCGAACAGCACCGACCCGGCGACCACCGCCGCCGTGTAGACGGCCGCCTCGCGCATGGTGACCTCGCGGGCACCGCGCCGGAGCCCGATCGCCAGCTCGGTCCCGAGGATGGCCGCGATGGCCCCGATGGTGGCCGCCCAGACCCACCAGCTGACGGTGAGTACATCCTTCATCTCAGCCGAGTCTGCCCCAGCGGCCCGGCCCGCCGCACGGCCGCGCCGGGAACACCACGCGAGGTCCACCGCCGGTCCACCGGACGTCCACGCCGGGCGCGGTTTGCGGTGATTCACCCCGGCCCGCCGCCGCGCGGCCGGGCCGGGCCGGCCGGTACCCGCGTGACCAGGCCCGCGCTTCGCCTACCGTGGGCGGATGACGGTGATCAGCGACCCGGCTGGCCCGGCCGGGCCGGCCGCGGGCACCAGCGTGCTGGTGGTGGAGGACGATCCCGGCATCGCCAGCCAGCTGCTCCGGGCCCTGTCGCGCGGCGGCTACCGGGTCAGCCACGTGGGTACCGGCGAGCAGGCCCTGAGCTCGCCCGACCCGGACGTGGTCTTGCTGGACCTGGGGCTGCCCGACACCGACGGCGTGCAGGTCTGCCGGAGCCTGCGGCAGCGGTCGGGCGCGGCCATCATCGTGATCACGGCCTACGGCGAGGAGACCGACCGGGTCACCGCCCTGGACGCGGGCGCGGACGACTACCTGGTCAAGCCGTTCGGGCTGAGCGAGCTGCAGGCCCGGATCCGGGCGGTGCTGCGCCGGACCCAGCCCGGCGGGGACGTCGTCCGGCACGGCGCGCTCGCGGTGGACCTGCGGGCCCGCAAGGTCGCCGTGGCGGGCCGGGAGGTCGCGCTGACGCAGAAGGAGTTCGACATCCTGGCCGCGCTGGCGGCGGACCCGGGCCGGGGGCAGAGCCGCCAGGAGATCCTGGAGGCGGCCTGGGACTCGAACTGGTACGGGCCGACCAAGGTGCTGGATGTCCATATCGCCGCGCTGCGGCGGAAGCTGGGCGTGCCGGGGCTGATCGAGACCATCTACGGCCACGGGTTCCGGCTCGGCGACGGCTGATGACCGGCCGGATCGTCGCGACGGTGCTCGCGCTGATCACGGTGCTCCTGGCGGCGGTGGCGGTGCCGCTCGGGCTGGTGACCGCCGCCCAGGACCGGGCCGGCTTCCGGGACCAGACGGTGAGCACCGCGCAGGGGCTGGCCAACCTGGCCGAGGAGCGCATCAGCGACCGCACCGCCGACCCCGGCCTGGCCCGCGCGCTCGCCCAGCTGGCCGCGGCCGGCGACCGGGCCGCGGTGTACGACGCCGCCGGGCGCCGCATCGCGGGCACGGGCCGCTGGGGACCGCCGCCCGGCCGCCTGCGGGCCGGCGCGCCGGCCGCGGCGCCGCACGGCTACCTGGCGGCCGGCCGCCTGATCGCCACGGCACCGGTCATCCCGGACTCCGGCACCGGCACGATCGGCATGGTCGCCGTCTCCCGGCCGGCCGGCGCGCTGGACCATCAGGTCGCGATCATCTGGACGCTCATCGGCGCGGTCGCGGCGGCCGGCCTGCTGGTCGCGGCGGCGGTGGCGGCCGCGATCGCCCGCTGGGTCAGCCGGCCGCTGACCGCCCTGGATGACGCGGCCCGGCAGCTCGGCGACGGCGCCCTGGACACCCGGGCACCGGTCCGGTCCGGGCCCGCCGAGGTGCGGCGGCTGTCGGCCACCTTCAACTCGATGGCGGCCCGGCTCCAGTCGCTGATCCACGGCCACCGGTCGATGATGGCCGACGTCTCCCATCAGGTCCGCACGCCGCTGGCCGCGCTGCGGCTGCGGCTGGACCTGCTGGCCCAGGAGGCCGAGCCCGAGACGGCCGCGGAGCTGGCCGGCGCCCAGGGGGAGATCGCCCGGCTGGCCCGGCTGGTCAGCGGGCTGCTCGCGGTGGCCCGGGCCGAGAACGTGACCGCCGCGCCGGTCACGGTCGCGGTCGACGCCGTCGTCGCGGACCGGGCCGCGGCGTGGCAGCCGGCGGCCGGCGAGCGCGGCGTCACGATCGCGGTGCGCACCCCGGCCCCGGTCGGTGCCCGGCTGCGGGACGGGGACCTGGAGCAGATCCTGGACAACCTGCTGGCCAACGCCCTGGATGCACTGGAGGCGGGCCGGACCGTCACGGTCAGCGCGGCCGCCGCGGGCGGCCGGGCCCAGATCACGGTCGCGGACAACGGGCCGGGGATGACTGCCGCGCAGCAGCGGGCCGCGTTCCGCCGGTTCGCCTCCGGGGCACCACGGGGTACCGGCCTCGGGCTGGCCATCGTGGACCGGCTGGCCGAGGCCAGCGACGGCACCGCGGCCCTGTCGGACACGCCGGGCGGCGGCCTGACGGTCACGATCGACCTTCCGGCCGCGGCCCCCCGGCGCGGCCCGCACCGGGCGGGCGGCGCCGGGCCGGGCGGTGCCCGACGGTGAAAGCCGCCCGGAATTAACCAGTCCTGAACGGATCCTGAACGGGTTCTGCGCACCATGCCGGGCAGGCTGGCTGGTGATCGCGCCACCTGGTCCCGGGGACCTCCGAGTGGCGCGGTCCCATGACTGCCCACCGGAAGGAACCCCCGCCGCATGACAGTGCCCGGACCTGAGACTGCCACCCGCCGCGAGCGGCTGCTGCGCCGCACCCGCACGATCACGCTCGGCATCGCGGGCGGGGCCGCCGTCGCCTCGCTCGGGCTGGGCACCGCGCTCGCCCACGTCCTCCCCGGCCACGTCCAGCCCGTGGCGCCGCGGGCGGCAGACGCCAGGCCCGCGCCAGCCGGCCACGCACCAGCCCCGCGCGCGCCGGCGGCCGGGACGACATCCGGGCGCGCTGCCGCGGCGGGCACGGCGCCCGCGCCCAGCCCGCCGCCCGCGGGGCCCAGGCACCACCCGCACCGCCTGGCCCCGCCGCCGGCCCCGCCCGCCAGCGCCCCGGCGGCGCCGCACGCATCCTCCGGCGGTTCCTGAGATGACCGCCCGCTCCCGCCGGCGCGCCGGCCGCACCCGGGCGCCGCGATGACGGGCCCCGCGCTGTCGGGCGCGGCGATGACCGGCGCGGCCACGGGCGGCAGCCCGCTCTGGTACGCCAC
This sequence comes from Streptosporangiaceae bacterium, assembly GCA_036501025.1. Taxonomy (GTDB): domain Bacteria; phylum Actinomycetota; class Actinomycetes; order Streptosporangiales; family Streptosporangiaceae; genus DASUBV01. Next base: position 1,297 of record DASYBB010000036.1, on the reverse strand, counting down.
CCGCGCCACGGGGGTCATCGCCCTGCTGCTGCTGACCGCCACCGTGCTCATCGGGGTCAGCGGCATCGCGCGGATCGAGCTGCCGGGCCTGCCCCGCGTCGTCACCGCGGGGCTACACCGCAACCTCTCGCTGCTCGTCGTCGCCCTGGTCAGCGTGCACGTGCTGACCACGGTGACCGACAGCTACACCCGGATCGGGCTGACCGCCGCGGTCGTGCCCTTCAGCTCGGGCTACCGCACGCTGTGGCTCGGGCTCGGCGCCGTCGCGCTCGACCTGCTGCTCGCCGTCCTGCTGACCAGCCTGCTGCGCGGCCGCCTGCCCTACCGGGCATGGCGGGCCGTGCACTGGCTCGGCTACGCCTGCTGGCCCGTGGCGCTCTGGCACGGCCTCGGCACCGGTACCGACACCCGGCTGCCGTGGCTGCTGGCCCTCGACGCCCTGTGCGCGGCCGCCGTGACCGGCGCGGCGGGCTGGCGGCTGTCGCGGGCCGCGCCCGGGCCGGTCCGGGCCGCGGCGATCACGGCCGCGGTGCTGCTGCCGCTGGTCACGGCAGCGTTCGTGGTGAATGGCCCGCTGCAGCCCGGCTGGGCCCGCCGGGCCGGGACCCCGCCGCCCCGGCCCGGCCCGGCGGCCGAGGCGGCCGCCCCGCCCGCCCCCGCGGCCGGCGGCGCCGCCCCCGCGGCCCGCCCTGCCGCCCCCGCGCTCCGCACTGCCGCCCCCGCGGCCGGCGGCGCCGGCGTCGCGGCCCGCGCTGCCGCCCCTGCGGCCGGCACTGCCGCCCTCGCGTGGCTGCAGCTCCGGCCCGAGGTGCGGCGGTGAGCCGCTCCGCCGGCCCGGCCGCGCCCCGCCTGACTATCGGCTGGGCGCAGGCCAGGCGGCCGGGCCGCCTGGCCGAGCACCACGCCCGGTACGGGCCGCTGCCGGACGGCGTCCAGGCGGCCGCCCGGCTGGCCGGCCAGGTGACGGCGGCCGGGCTGACCGGGCGGGGCGGGGCGGGCTTCCCGACCGGGGCCAAGCTGCGCGCCGTCGCGTCGGGGCCCGGGCCGGCCGTGGTCGTGGCCAACGGCATGGAGAGCGAGCCGCTGAGCCGCAAGGACCAGGCCCTGCTGGCCCGCGCACCGCACCTGGTGCTGGACGGGGCCGTCGTCGCTGCCATCGCCACCGGGGCCAGCACCGTCCATGTCTGCCTGGACAGCACCCGGCCCGGCCAGGCCGGCGCCGTGCGCAGCGCGGTGGAAGAACGTCGTCGGGCCGACCTCGACCCCGTTCGCGTCCAGGTCCACGAGCTGCCGCACC
>DASYBB010000035.1:0-24240 GCA_036501025.1 Streptosporangiaceae bacterium | reverse complement strand
GGAACGGTGCGCTCGCCTTGGGCCAGCCGCGTGCTGAGCGCGCATGATCACGAGGTTGCCGAGGAAGTAGCTCAGGTAGATCATGCCGGTCGCCGCGATCGCGATCGTCCCGGCGCCCGAGTACTTGATGAAGGGCACAGCGGCCAGCGCCGCGACCACGATGCAGGTCCAGACCGGCGTGTGCAGGCTGGGCGACACCCTGGCCAGCGGCCCGGAGATGGGCAGCTGGTTGTCGCGTGCCATCCCGAAGCAGAGGCCGCCGATGATGAACGCGCCGATGACCGAGTACAGCACCGCCTTGGGCGCGGCCCGGGCGGATGCCGGCCGGCTGCCACGCCTCGCTCGCCGACGTCACCTCCGCCTACGCCGTCTACGGCGTGATGGGGCCACGATCCCGCGAACTGCTGCCCCGGCTTTCCCGCAGCGACTTCAGCGACAAAGCCTTCCCGTTCAGCACCAGCCGCGAGATCGACCTCGGCTACGCCACGGTCCGCGCGACCAGGATCACCTACGTGGGCGAGCTCGGGCGAAACCGTCGCCGGCTGCGTGGGCTTGGCCTACATCCGGCACCCAGACGGAGATGTGCTGACCCGCGACATGGTGCGCCCGCCCTACGATCCCGAAGGGGAGCGGGTAAAAGGACGAGAACCGTAGACGGTAAAGAGAATCCCGGGATGGCGTGGAACGCCATCCCGGGATTTCGTTGTGTTGTGTTACGCGGGGTCGTAGGAGGGTTCCAGGTTTTGTTGGGTTTCTGGTGCGACGGCGGGTTCGCCACGGGTGTTGGAGGCGCGCAGCGCGATGGCTCCGGCTGCCACGAGGCAGAGGGCGCTGATGAGCAGGGCCCGCTGGAATCCGGCGGTGAGTGCCTCCGGCGGCGGGGTGTGGGCGGCCAGCAGGTGGCTGGTACGGCTGGTCGCGATCCCGCTGAACACCGCCAGGCCGAGCGCGGACCCGAGCTGGAAAGAGGCGGTGATCAGGGCCGCGGCCAATCCGGCCTGATCCTCCGGCACGCCCGCGTTCGCGGCCGTTTGCACACCGGCGTACAGCAGCCCCAGCCCGGCCCCCATGACCACCAGCGGGGCGAGCAGGTTGCCGAGATAGGTGCCATCCACCGGGATGCGGGACAGCCACAAGATGCCACCGGCAGCGAGCAGCGCACCGGAGACGATGATCGGACGGGTACCGGTCCTGACGAACATCTTCGTCGCCAGGGTCGAGCCGAACCCGATGCCGACGCTCACCGGCACATACGAGAGCCCGGACTGCAGCTGGGAGTAGCCCAGGACGTTCTGCATGTACAGAGTGACGAAGAAGAACATCGAGTAGAACCCGGCCCAGGCGATCACCTGGGTTGCATCGGCCGCGGCCAGGCCCTTGATCCGGAAGATCGACAACGGGACCAGCGGATGGGCGCGCCGCTGCTCATTGACCACGAACGCGGCCATCAGCACCGCTGAGGCGGCGAGCCCGCCGATGGTGCGGCCCGCGCCCCAGCCCTCGTCCGGCGCCTTCGCCAGCGTGAAGATCAGCAGCAGCATGCCGGCGGTGACCAGCACCGCGCCGACCGCGTCGAAACCGCCCGGCACGGAGCGGCCGTGGTCGGCCGTCAGGATCCGGTACGCCCCGAACAGCACCAGCGCAGCTATCGGGAGGTTCACGAAGAACACCCACCGCCAGCCGAAGTCCTGGGTGAGCAGCCCGCCGAAGAACAACCCGGCCGCCGAGGCCAGCCCGCTGATCCCGGCCCACACGCCCAGCGCCTTGTGCCGGTCGGAGTCCTGGAAGGTGGTGGTCAGGATGGACAGCGCGGCCGGGGACATCATCGCCGCCCCGAAGCCCTGGGCGAGCCGGGCGCCGACCAGCAGCCCCTGGCTGTCGGCCAACCCGCAGGCCAGCGAGGAGGCCGCGAACAGCGCGGTCCCGGCGATCAGCAGCCGCCGCCGCCCCAGCAGGTCCCCGGCCCGGCCGCCCAGCAGCAGGAACCCGCCATAGGTGATCAGATAGCCGCTGACCGCCCACTGCAGGTTCTGCACGGAGAACCCCAGGTGCGTACGGATGGTCGGCAGCGCGACGTTCACGATCGCGCCGTCCATGACGTCCAGGAACGTCACCGCGCACAGCAGCGCCAGCGTGACCCTGCCGCGCCCGGTCGCCAGGAACGCCCGCTCCGGCGGCGCCGTCGATGCGGTCATGGCGTCGCTCACGGCCCGGCGACTTCCATCGCGGGGCCGACCTCGACCCCGCCGCCGGCCCGCAGCACCGGACAGTCCTCGGCCAGCGCCAGCGCGGAGTCCATGTCCTCGGCGGACACCACCGAGTAGGCGACCATCCGGGAGCCGCTGCCGCCGACTTCGCCGAGCGAGGCGTAATCGACCACCGCGTGGCCGACGTCCACCAGGGCCGAGCCCAGCCCGCCGAACCAGGCCTGCCACTCGGCCGGCGTCCCGGCGCTGGGCCTGTAGTCGGCGGGCACACGGAAGGAGAAAACGTACTTGGCCATGATCTGTGGTCCTGTTCTGAATCCGGGGCGCGCCCCGGGCTGGGACCGCCTCCAACCGGGTAGGCGCCAGCACGGCCATGAATTGGGCGTGCAGACACCGCCCAATTCGGGGGCCGGGCGGCGTCGGTACTTTCAGACGAGCCGGACCCGCCCTGCGGAAAGAAGAAATGCGAGGAAGCATGGAGACATCGGACTTGATCGCCAGGGCCGCCGCCGGCGACCACGACGCGTTCCGCGAACTGGTCGAGGTGCACTCTCACGAGCTGCAGGTGCACTGCTACCGCATCCTCGGGTCACTGCAGGACGCCGAGGACGCACTCCAGGAGACGATCGTGTCCGCCTGGCGTAGCCTCGGCGACTTCGGCCAGCGGTCCTCGCTGCGGACCTGGCTGTATCAGATCGCGACCAACCGGTGCCTGAGCATGCTGCGCGCAGACAGTCGACGGCCACGCAGCGCGACTTCGCTCCCGGACCTGACTCTGCCCGAGCCGACCGGCGTCGGCGACGTTCCGCCGTGGCTGGAGCCATATCCGGACGTGCTGCTGGACAACCTCGTCGACCAGGCGCCCGGTCCAGAGGCCCGCTACGAGACCACCGAGGCGATCTCGCTGGCGTTCATCACCGCCCTGCAACTGCTGCCGCCACGGCAGCGCGCCGTACTGGTGCTGCGCGACGTTCTGGGCTACCGCGCGGGCGAGGTGGCCAAGATGCTCGACGCCACCCAAGAATCGGTTCAAAGCGCCCTCAAACGGGCCCGGGCCACGGTCGACAATTCCCTGCCGGACTCAGGCAGCAGGCCCGCGCTCCAGCCCGGCACCACGGCCGAACGCCACCTCGTAGCCCAGCTGACCGCCGCTCTCGAACGATCCGACGTGCAGGCCCTGGTAGGGATACTCGCCGAGGACGTCCGGGTCGCCATGCCGCCCGCGATGCTGGAGTACCGGGGAATCGACGCGGCACTTCAATTCTTCGCAGCCGTCACCCTCCGGCCCGACCGGTCCTACCGGGTGGTGCCGACCCGCGCCAACGGCGAGCCGGCGTTCGGCATGTATGTGGCCGATCCCCACACAGGTGTCTTCCGGGCCTACGGACTGCTTGTCGTGACGATCGCCGGCGACCGCATCGGCGTGGTCACCGGCTTCGATGCGAGCGTGCTGCCACGGTTCGGGCTGCCCCGGACGCTTCCGCCGCTTGGTCTCGGTGATGAACATCCTTCCGCCCGGGCAGAGTCCTGATCGTCGTGGCGGCAACGTCGCCGAGGGCACACTGGGGGCATGACGGACGACATCGTGGTCATCGGGGCCGGCGCGCTGGGCCTCAGCGCCGCGCTGCACTGCGCGCTGCTGGGGCGTTCGGTGACCGTGCTGGAGCGGGACACGGCCGGGTCCCAGGCTTCCGGGCGGGCGGCCGGGCTGTTCAAGTCGGTGCAGGCCGACGAGCTGCGCACGATCATCGCCCGGCGCAGCATCGACCGGGCTCTCAGCTTCGGCGACTGGGCGGGCGCGCCGCTCGAGGTGACCAGGTCGGGCAGCTTCCTGGTCGCCCGGACCGACGCGCACCGGGCCTACCTGCGCACTGAGGCCCGGCAGTCGGCTGGCTGGGGCGCGGACGTGAGCGAGGCCGCCGCGGGCGCGCTGACCCGCGCGGTGCCGTACTACCAGGGCGACGGCACGGAGCTGGCCCTGTGGTGCCCGGAGGACTGCTATATCGAGGAGCCGATGAGCCTGGTGCGGGCGCTGGCCTCGGCGTGCCGGGAGCACGGGGTGGAGGTAGCCGAGGGGGAGCCGGCCGCCGAGATCGGCCTGGCCGGCGGGGTGGCGGAGGTACGGACTTCGGGACGGACGATCCCGGCCGCGGCGGTGGTCGACGCGGCGGGCGCGTGGACCCGCCAGGTCGCGCAGCTGGCCCGGAGCCGGGCCGGGTCCGCCGACGTCGCCGTGGCGCCGGTCCGGCATCAGCTGCTGATCACCGAGCCCGCGCCCGGCGTGGACCGCGGCCAGCCCATCGTCCGCGTCGTGGACGCCGCCGTGTACCTGCGGCCCGCGCGGGGCGGGCTCATGGTCGGCGGGTTCGAGGCCGGTCCGCTGCCGGTGGACCCGCGGGCCCGGCCGGCCTCGTTCCGGACCGGCGACCTGGAGCTGGATCTGGACGTGCTGACCAAGATGGCCGGCCAGGTCGCGGTCGAGGTTCCGCTGGCCGGTGAGCTGGCGGTGGCCGAGCACCGGGGCGGCCTGTTCACGATGTCGCCGGACGGACGGTTCGTGGCCGGACCGGTGCCGGATGCGCCGGGCCTGTGGGTGGCCAGCGGCTGCAACGGGTCGGGGTTCTCGTCCTCGCTGGCCCTCGGCGAGGCGCTGGCCGCCTGGATCTGCGACGTGCCGGGGCGGCTGGACATCTCGGCGCTGTCACCGGCCCGATTCGGCATCATGACCGATGAGCAGCTGATTGCGGCAGGCACCTGGCAGTACGCCCACTACTACGACCCCGCCGCCTGACGCGTTCCCGCTTCGACGGCGCCGCGCGCCAGCAGTTCGGCCCGCCCGGCGCTGACGAACTGGCGGTCGTGCGGGCTGACCCGCTACCCGGCCGGCCGGGACCAGTCCTGGCGGATGTGCTCGAGGTGCTGTCGCATCAGGCGTTCGGCCGCGTGCTCGTCATGGCGCATGATCGCGGCGAGCAGCGGGCGGTGCTCCCTGGCTGAGGTGACGAGGCCGCCGTCGGCATTGATCGTGGGCAGGTTGTGCAGGCGGGTCTGGTCGCGGAGCCGGGCGACGGTACTGACCAGCCGGCTGTTGCCCCCGGCGGCCAGCAGGGACAGGTGGAAATCACGGTCGGCAGCTAGGTTGCCGGTCAGGTCGCGGCTGCTGGCGGTCCGCTCGATCGTGTTCACGAGATCGGTGAGCCGGGCGGTGCGGTCGCCCGGCAGGTCGCCTCTGGCTAGCCGGGCCACGACGGGGACTTCGAGCAGCACCCGCATTTCGTAGATCTCGGCGAGGTCGGCCGGGGTGAGCGGAACGGTCCGGAAGCCCTTGTTCGGGACGGCCTCCATCAGCCCGTCATTCACGAGGGCGAGCATGGCCTCGCGGATCGGGCCATTGGACACGCCCAGTTCGGCGGCCAGCGCCTTGGCCGAGTAGACCACGTCGTCGGCGATCCGCCCGCTGATCAGCGCCTCGCGGAGCAGGGCGAGAGCCTGCTCCCGCAGGCTGGTGCGCTGCAGCGGCCCCTCGGTGAGAATCGGCATAGTAGTATGTTACTTGTTACCTGTCACTCACGACTACAAGTCAGGAGTCCGCGACTTGTGAACGTGTACGAAGCGCTGCGTTCGCGCCGGTCCGTCCGCGGCTTCCTCGGCCGGCCGGTGCCGGCCGCCGTGCTGACGAGGGTTCTCAGCGCGGCGCTGCGCGCGCCCTCGGGCGGGAACTTGCAGCCGTGGCGGATCTACCTGCTGTCCGGCTCCCGGCTGGAGGACCTTAAGTCTCGTGTCCGGCGGAGCATCGCGGCAGGCGGCTGCGCCGATTCCCCGCCCGTCCGGCCCTACCCCGCCGACCTTCCCGCCCTCTATGCCCAGCGGCTCGCGGACATGGGCGAGCGGCGCTACGGCGCTGCCGGCGTCGCCCCAGGGGACAGGGAAGGCCGGGCGCGGATCCGCGCCCGCAACTGGGAGTGCTTCGGCGCCCCGGTCGCACTGTTCTGCTATCTCGACGACGAGATGCTCTCGCCGCAATGGATGGACGCGGGAATCTTCCTGCAGTCCGTCATGCTTCTCCTCCGCGCCGAGGGACTCGACAGCTGCCCGCAGATTGCCTGGGCGGAATACCACCGCACCGTCGCGCAGGTCATCAAGCCACCGCAGGGTCACGTTCTCGCCTGCGGCATGTCGATCGGCTACGCCGACCCGCACGAGCCCCAGCCGCCCATGCCGCGGGTGCCGCTATCCGAAGTCGTCACGTTCCTCGACGGCTGAGGGCGGCCTAAGGGACGGTTCTTTCTCGGTTCGATCGGCTAGGGGTGCTCGATTCCTTCCGCCCGCCGACCTGCCGGATGGCGCTCATTGATGTCGGTGCGTCCGGCCCATGGGCCCGACAGCCGCCCGCGGTCCATCTGGTCAGGGCATGCTCACGTCTGGGCCACGATCACCCCCGCCGGGCCCGCACGGCGTCCGCCAGCTCGCCCAGCAGTTCCGCTGTCGTGTCCCAGTCCAGGCAGGCGTCTGTGACTGACTGGCCCCTGGTCATGGCCGGGCCGAGATCCTGGCGGCCGGCCACCAGAAAGCTCTCCATCATCAGTCCGGCGACGCCCCGCTCTCCGCGCGCCATCCGCCCGGCCACGTCCCGCACCACGCCGGGCTGCCGGGTGTGGTCCTTGCCGCTGTTGCCGTGGCTGGCGTCGATGATGACCCGCTCCGGCAGGCCGGCGCTGCGCAGCTGGGCCAGCACGGCGGCGACCGACTCGGCAGAGTAGTTCGGTCCGTCGCTGCCGCCGCGCAGCACCACGTGACAGTCCGGATTGCCGGTGGTGGAGATCAGCGCCGCCAGGCCGTCGGCGTTGATGCCCATGAACACGTGGCCAGCGGCACCCGCGCGGATGCCGTTGACCGCGTCGGTGACGTCGCCGTTCGTGCCGTTCTTGATGCCCACCGGCATGGACAGGCCGCTGCACAGCTGCCGGTGCGTCTGGCTGGCCGCCGTGCGGGCGCCGATCGAGCCCCAGCTCACCACATCGGCGATGAACTGCGGCGTAATCGGATCCAGGAATTCGCACCCGACCGGCAGGCCGAGCGCGGACACGTCGAGCAGCAGCCGGCGGGCCAGCCGCAGGCCGTGATTGACCTGGAAACTGCCGTCCAGCCCGGGATCGCTGATCAGGCCTTTCCAGCCCACCGTGGTGCGCGGCTTCTCGAAGTAGGTTCTCATCACCACCAGCAGTTCCCCCGCGACGTCCGCAGCGCGGTCGGCCAGCCGCCGGGCGTACTCCAGGGCGGCGCCCGGATCATGGATGGAACACGGCCCGACCACGACCAGCAGCCGGTCGTCTCGGCCGTCCAGGATGTCCACCACGCCCTCGCGGCCGCGGGTGACGGTGGCTGCGACGGAATCGTCCGCGGGCAGCTCGTAGCGCAGCAGGGACGGCGAGATCAGCGGGTTGATCCCGCTGATGCGGTGATCGTCCAGCTTGTGCGGGGTGGTGCCTGGCATGGCGGGGGGCGTCCTCTCGCGATGCGAGCCGCCCGGCGGAGGTCCGAGTCGGCGCGTCGTCCGGCTCGGATATGGCAGGTCAGCGTGCCTGGTCGCCCGCCGACCCAACCCGGGCCGGAGGTGTATACCAGTGCTGCCGCCTTGACATGCCGGTCACGTTATCATCCCCGGGCAACCGCAATAGCCGCCCGGGAGGCATCCCGGACGGCACCGGGGGCACTGGCCGAACTGCCCCGTGGCACCCGGCCGCGGAGCATGCGGGCCACGGTCGCTGCCGGACCGGCACGAAGACCTCTGGCGGGGTGGCCGTCAGCCCGTCCGACCGGTGCGCTGTGCCGCCGGCGCTGGCCCGGTCTCGGCCTCGCGAGCCAGGAAACGCAGCCGGGCCGCCCGCGCGTCCCAGGCGTAGACGACCGCGGTGCCGGCGACGAGGTCATGCAGCGCCTGGCGCTGGCCCTGCACCAGGAGACCGATGAAGCCCAGGCCCAGGAACAGGAAGCTGAACGGGAACACCAGCGCGCGCACGACGCCGCGCCACGCATCGGCGCCGGTGCCGTCGGCCTGGACCACGCGGATCCCGAGCACCGCCATGCCGACCGTCTTGCCGCTGGCCGCCCACGAGTACCCGAAGTAGAAGAACTCCCAGGCCACGAACACCGCGGTGGTCACGGCGCCGGACTCAGTTGTCCAGGTGATCGAGTGCCGCGTGACGGTCTCGATCACGAACGAGACGCCGGCCACGGCCAGCGTGAACACCGCGGTGCTGACCACGAGGTCGATGACGTAGGCCAGGAGCCGGGAAGCCGTGCCCGCGTACTGCCCCTGCAGGCTGACCCAGCCCGCGGGTCGTGGCCGGGCGCTCATGACGCCACCGAGCCGGAAGGAGCGGACGGCCCGGCGGGACCGGGAGGCCGGCGCCGCAGCACCCGTCCGGCCCAGCGGTCAATGGACTGGTCCAGCCCGACCGCCTGGCTGCGGGCCGCGTCCAGTGCCTCGCTCGCGAACCCGCCGGACGACTTGGCGATCACTGCCCCCAGGTCGGTCTCCTCGACCAGCGCGTCCATGTCGATGCGCCCGGCGATCTCGTTGACGTCGACCCGGTCGACCACGGCGTCGATGTCCACGTGCCGCATCACCTCGTCCAGGTCCAGGCGGCTGACCAGCGCGTTCACGTCGACCCGCCGCAGCAGCGCGTTGATGTCGATCCGGCCGAGCACCGCGTTCACGTCGATGCGCGCGACCAGCGCGTTCACGTCCAGGGCGGTAGCCACCATCCCCACGACGCGGTCGGCGACCTGCTGCGCGAGAGCCTCCATCGGGTCGGTCACCCGTTTGCCCGCCGAGCGGAGGCGGGCCAGCGGGTCGATCGAGCTCACGCGGTCCGCGCGGCGCGCCGCGGCGCCGGCCGGCTACTGCGCAGCAGATCGGCCATGACCTTCCCCCGTGTTAGTGCCAGCGCGGACAGGGTTGCCCCCACGGTGATCCGCGTTCCGCGGCTCCAGCCCTACCCGCTGGGCCGCGGGCTACCTCACCCTGGCACCGGTGATGCCCATCTGTTTACCCTCGCCATGAACTAAGCCGGGGCGCAGAAGCCAGCCTTGGGCCTGCGCCCGCGGCCGGCCGGCTAGCGGTCGAGCGCACGCATCTGCGCCTCGTTGTGGTGGCCGCCGGCGGGCGGCGTGATGCGGGTCAGCTGGTCGAGCTGTCGGGCGGTCAGCTGGAGGTCGGCGGCGCCGGCGTTCTCCTCGAGCCGCGACACCCGCTTGGTGCCGGGGATCGGGGCAATGTCGTCGCCCTGGGCGAGCAGCCAGGCCAGGGAGACCTGTGCGGGCGTCAGGCCGGCCTCGGCCGCGATCTGGCGCACCTCGCCGGCGACGCGGAGGTTGTGCTCGAAGTTCTCCCGCTCGAAGCGCGGGTTGGTCTTGCGGAAGTCGTTGTCCGCGATGGTGTCCAGCGACTGGATCTGGCCGGTGAGGAAGCCCCGTCCCAGCGGGGAGTACGGCACGAATCCGATGCCGAGCTCGCGCAGGACCGGCAGGACCTCCTGCTGCGGGTCGCGGGTCCACAGCGAGTACTCCGACTGCAGGGCCGTGATGGGGTGGACGGCGTGCGCCCGGCGGATGTTGTCCACCCAGGCCTCGGACAGGCCGACGTAGCGGATCTTGCCCGCAGTGACCAGGTCGGCCAGGGCGCCGACCGTGTCCTCAATGGGCGTGTCGGGGTCGACGCGGTGCTGGTAGTACAGGTCGATGTGGTCGGTGCCGAGCCGCGCCAGCGAGCCCTCCACGGCGGCGCGGACGCTGGCCGGGCTGCTGTCGAGGCTGCCCGCCGGCCGGCCGGCGTGGGAGGTGAGGCCGAACTTGGTGGCCAGTACGACCTCGTCCCGGCGGTCTTTGATGGCCCGGCCGACGAGCTGCTCGTTGTGTCCGCGGCCGTAGGTCTCAGCGGTGTCGAGGAAGGTGACGCCGAGATCGATCGCCCGGTGGATGGTGCGGATGGACTCCGCCTCATCGGAGGCGTCCCCGTAGGACCCGGACATCCCCATCGCGCCGAGGCCGATGCGCGAGACCTCGAGGTTCCCCAGACGGGCAGTTCGCATGACATCCTTCTCTCCCGCCGGCCGGCCCGGCGTGGCGCTGTTGCGCAGGATAACGCGGGGATCGCCGTTCGCCGGGGCCTGACCCGCGCATCGCGGCGCCGCCTGGCCTCCGGCGCAGGCCCGGGCGAGCCCGCTACCGGCCCGTCCTGCCCGTCTCCACCTGGCGGACACGCGGCCTGCACTGGGCGATCACCTGAAGCTACTGGCCTGGTCTGGTAACCGGCGCCGCGCGGGCCCGGGTGCCCCGGGCGGCGCGCCTGTTGTCTGCGCCCGCGGGGGGAACCATGGCATTTGTTCAGATGATCGAGTTCAGCACGTCCGACATGGACGGCATGCGGGCCATCGACCAGGAATGGGAGCAGGCGACCGAGGGCAGGCGCACGGCCCGCCGCATGGTGGTAGCTGCCGACCGGGACCATCCGGGCCGGTACTGCACGCTGGTCTTCTTCGACTCCTACGAGTCAGCCATGGAGAATTCGGGGCTGCCCGAGACAAAGGCCGCCGCCGACCGGTACATGGACCTGGCCGACGGCCCGCCCGTCTTCCGTAACCTGGACGTCCTGGAGGAACGCCCTTAGCCCGGGATAAAGCGCGATACCGCCGCGGTGATCGCCGCTCGGGGCTCGAGGCTGGACCTGGCGGCCGCTGCCACGCCAGCTGAACGACGCCAGGGTGCGCGACGCTGTCAGCCCGGCGCGCCGCCGAGGCTGATCTCATTGCCTTCTGCGTCCCGGTAGATCACCTTGGTCACGCCATTTCCGTACGACTCGCGCTTCACGGGCTCGATGCCCCGGCGGGCCATCTCGGCGACCCGGCCGCCGAGATCGTCGACGAACGACAGCACCAGGGCGTTCCCGGCCCGCTCGGGGTGCTGCACGATGTAGATGTACCGGTGCTCGGCCACCTGCCACACGGCCTCGGTGTCGTTCGGCAGGAATGAGGGCGGCCCGCCGAAGACGCTCTCGTACCAGGGCAGCGCCGCTGCGTAGTCGGTGACGGGGATGCCAGCGAACAGATCCAGTGCCATCTTGCCCTCCCGATGTCATCGCCCCGTTGCCAGGACGGACCTCGTCAGCGCCGGGCGCTCATCGCTGGCGCCTGCCCACGACGGGACCCGAGCATTTCACGAAACGATGGCCCGCCCCGGCGGCGACTTCATAGCCGCCGGGCACGTTTCAGCCCGCGCCATCGCGCCCCGCGCGATTCCTCTCCGGTGTCCGGCAGGTCTACCTGGTTGGAGGCGGGGACCTCCGCGGGCCTGCGCCCGCTGTCCTGGCCCCGCCCGATCACGTCACGACAACGGAGCAGCAGGCATGACCGTAAAAGACAAGACGGTCCTGGTCACCGGGGCTAACCGCGGCATCGGGCAGGCACTGGCCGCCGAGGCTCTGCGTGCTCACTGTCACCTGCGCCGGCATCCGCCGGATCTCCTCCTTCGCTGACCCGGGACTGGTCGCCGTGTTCGGGTTCCTGCCGGACATGTCGCCAGCCAAGGCCGCTGAGCCGAGTCGCCCCGGCGCCTGAACGCTGCTCAGGAGGCTGGCGCTGGGTGGGACAGCGCTGGGTGGGACAGGGAGGCCAGCAGGTCGCCCGGACCGGCGGCCAGGCTGCCCAGCCCGTAGGTGAGCACGCCGGCCTCGGGGGCCAGGACGTCCTGGACCTCGTCCCCGAAGGGATCCTCCAGCCGGCCCAGGCGGGTGCCCTCGGACACCGGTGACCCGACCGCGACCTCGGGAAACCACAGGCCGCCCCGGTCGCAGCGCACCTGTGCTCCCTCCTCGAACAGCGGGGGGCGCGGCAGGGCCTGGCCGTCCGCGGGCACGATCCCGGCCACGGCGGCGGCGCGGTGCAGGCCCTGGCGCTGCACGTCCGCCTCCGCCTGGGTCCAGCGGCCGAGGCCGCCGATCTCGACCAGCGCGGCGGCCACCCCGGCCTGGGCGGCCTGGTAGAGGGTGGAACCGCGCAGGTAGTCCACGATGATGCGGGACACGTCGAAGCAGTCGGCCAGCGCCTGGGCCTGCTCGCTGAACGCGCCGTCAGGTCCCGGGCTGATTCCCGCGAACGAGTCGAGCACCTCGGGCAGGTCCCCGCAGTGGCAGTCGACGTAGTAGTCCGAGCGGGTGATCAGGTTGTCGAACAGCCAGGCCGCCAGGCGCGCGGTCGGGCCGCCGGCCGCGTCGCCGGGGAAGGTCCGGTTCAGGTTCTGGCCGTCGAGCGGGTTGACGAACGCAGTGCGCTGCTGGAAGGCGACCGGGCTGGACTGCAGGCAGGCCACCACGGTGCCCCGCATCCGGGCCGGGTCCAGCTCGCGGATGAACTGCCGGACCGCCACCATCGGCACGTACTCCCCGCCGTGAATCCCGGCCGTGATCCCGAGCACGGCGCCGGGCTCGGCGCCGTGCGTGATGGCCACCGGCAGCGAGATCGTGCTCGTTCCCAGGTCGACCTGGCAGTAGCCGCGGACCTGGGTCCCCGGCTGGGCCGTCAGGTCACCGAGCGAGTAGGGCGGGATGTCGGTCACTGGCGCTCCGCAGGTGAGGAGTCGGACAGGGGGAGGGTGTCGACAGACTGGCCCGGCGGCAGGAAGCGCGCCGGGTCCATGAAGCTGATGTCGGTGGCGGTGGTGCCGTCCGCGATCAGGTCGGCGGCGACGGCGCCGAGCGAGGACGCCATCTTGAATCCGTGCCCGGAGAAGCCGACCGCCACGACCACCCCGTCCATGCCCGGCACGAACCCGAGCAGGCCGGTCTCGTCGGCCGTGTACCCGTCGGCGCACACCACCGCCCGCACCGGCCGCGGCACCAGCGCGGGCAGGAACGTGCCGACCCAGGACTGCACCGTGTCCAGGTGCCGGGGATCCCAGGTGACCGGCCGGGCCATCGAGGGCGCCTCGTCCAGGTAGACGCTGGCCGCCACCTTCATGGTCCAGCCGTCCGTGCTCGGGAAGCCGTAGAACTGGGCCTCACGCGAGCTGCGGATGAACACCTGCTGCTCCTGGCGGGCCAGCAGCTCGTGGTCGGCGATGGGGAACCAGGTCAGGACCTGGGGAAGCACGGCCAGGTGGGTGCCCAGCGCGGCGCAGACCGGCCCGGCGCCGGTGCCGGCCGACACCAGCACGCGCGGGGCGCGGATCTCCTCGGCGTCGGTGCGGACCAGCCAGCCGCCGCCGCTGCGCTCCAGGGCCTTGACCTCGCGGTTGCCCAGGAACGTGGCGCCGTGACGCCGGGCCTGCTCCAGGGCGCAGTACACCGCCTGCTCGCTGCGCACGAAGCCGCCCTCGGGATCGAACACGGCCACGTCACCGTCGCGGATCAGGTGCTGGGGCAGGCGGCGGCGGGCCTCCGGCCCGCTGACGTCCTCGAAGCTGAGGCCCTGCTCCCGGCCCGCGCGCAGCAGCGCGGCGTGCACCGGGTGGTCGTGCTCGGTGATCGTCACGAGGCCGGTCACGGTGAGCAGCTCGGCCCCGCTGGCCGCCTCGAGCTCAAGCCACAGGTCGCGCGCCCGCTGGAGCAGCGGCGTGTACTGCCCGCCCTCCATGTAGACCATCCGGAACACCCGCGACTCGCCGGCGTAGGCGGAGAACGGCCCCGGCACCGGGAAGCGGTCGATGCCGATCACGCGCAGCCCGCGCTGGGCCAGCTGCCAGCTCGCCATGCTCCCGACTGAGCCCGCCCCGATGATCACGACATCGGCATCCATGACCGTTCCCCGCCTCTGATGACCCCTGGTCCGTGGCCATCCTCGCACAGGGATGATCACGTCAGGCGACGCCCGCGGGCGGGCGCGATAAGACGGCTGCCGCAGTATCGCCAGCTCCACTGACAGTAGATGTCAGCAGAGCTGGCCTACTCTGCCGCAACGGCACGGCCAGCCACGGCCATCCTGCTCATCCAACCGTGAGGAATCACATGGGCGACTTCGACTTCTTCGCCGGCACCTGGGACATCGCCAACCGCTGGCGCGTCGACTTCCTCGACCCCAGCAGTGACTGGGAGTCGTTTCCGGGTGTCAGTCAGGCCTCCCGGCATTTCGATGGCAACGCGAACTTCGACGAGATCACCTTCCCGACCAAGGGATTCTCCGGACTGACGCTGCGCCTTTATAACCCGGACACCGGCCAGTGGTCTCTTTACTGGGCCAGCAAGCGCACCGGCATGCTGGCGCCGCCGGTGACAGGGCAGTTCAAGGACGGCGTCGGCGAGTTCTTTGGCGAGGACACCTACAACGACGTCCCGGTCTTGGCGCGGTTCCGGTGGACGGGCATCACGGCCGACTCGGCGCACTGGGAGCAGGCCTTCTCCACAGACGATGGCCGGACCTGGCTCGATAACTGGTACATGGACGCCGTCAGGCGGCACTGAGGCTGGCGAGCGCCCGGCTCAGTGACATCTCGGCCGCCGATCCCAGCACCAGCCCTGCCGCGCCGAACCGGGAACGGTCCGCGAAGGGGTTCGGAATGGCGATGCACCGCATTCCGGCCGCCCGGGCGGCAGCGACCCCGTGCGCCGTGTCCTCGACCGCAACCGCGGAGTTGCCGTCGACTCCGAGGCGGTGAAGAGCGAGCACGTAGACATCCGGGGCCGGCTTATGCCGGGCGACCTCGTCGCCGCACGCCAGAACCTCGAACATCCCGGCCGCGCCGACCCGCTCGAGGTGCCCGGCCACCCAGCTCCGCGGTGACGAGCTGGCTACGGCGAGCCGGAGACCGCGGGATGACGCGTCTTCGATCCATTGCGGGATTCCCGTCGCCAGGCTGAGGTCCCGGTGCAGCCGGTCCCGGTACGCCGTCCGGCGCCCGTGGCTGAGGTGACGGTCATACGCCGGTCCCACCGCCGCGGCCAGCTCGGCGTAGCGCTCTTCCGTCACATCACCGCCATGCTCAACGAAGAACCTGCCCTCGTCGAGCGTGAGCCCCCACTGCGACCACTCGTACCGCCAGCTGGCCAGGCTGGTGGACTCGGTGTCCATCAGCAGCCCGTCGAAGTCGAACACCACCACGCTGATCGCGTCCCGAGCCCGCCGCGGCTCCGCTGCACCCACGCCCGAATCCTCGCAGAAGCGGCGGTGCCACACGGCCGGCCTGGGCGTGACCCTGGGCGCGCCGCAGGGACAGCCCGGCACCGAGCGGACCGTCAGCGTGGTGTTCACCAACACGTCCGGGGCGTCCTGCACGATGTACGGCTATCCGGGGGTCAACCTGGTCCAGGCGATGTCGGACCAGTGGTCGCTCCCGAGGCGCGCTAGAGCGGGAGGCGCTCGATGATGGCGCGGGGGGCGCGGCCCAGGGTGACGAGGTTCGCGGTCGCGGGCGGGCCGAGGTAGCCGCGGGACGGCGGGCCGGGGTAGCCGCCCGTCACGCCCGCGACGGGGATCTCGAAGTACCGGTGCCAGTGGCCCAGGGCCAGGTAGTCGCACTCCAGGGCGGCGAGGTCGGCCTCGGCCAGCGGCGAGGACCGGCCCTCGCTGGGGCCGGCCGGCTGGAAGTGGCCGTGGGCCACGGCGATATGCCAGCGGCCGCGGCCCGGGGCGGCGTGACCGGCCAGGGGGTTGTTGGCGGGCGTGTGATCGGTCATGCCGCGGCCCCACACGGTGACGTCCAGGCCCGGCACCTCGGCGGTCCGGCCGCCGGGTGCGTCCAGGCTGATCACGTGCGGTCCGGCCCGGGTGACGTCGAAGCGCTCCTGCACCGAGCCCGGCCCGGCCAGGTCGTGGTTGCCGGGCAGGATGACCACCGGGACCGGCGTGGCGGCCAGGTCCTCCACCACCTGGTCCAGCAGGCTCTGCGGCACCCGGCCGTGGTCGAACAGGTCGCCGGCCACGATCAGCAGGTCGGCCTGACCGGCCTGGCCGAGGAAGGCCCGCCAGCCGACGAACCGGGCTTCGGGATCCAGGTCATCGGACAGGTGCACGTCGGCGGTGTGCAGGATCCTGAGCTGGCCGGCTGCGCTCACGATTCCTGCTCCCGCCTGGCCGGCAGCCCCGCGCTGCGCCCGTCAGCTCTTTATTATCACGGCGGCCGGAGCGCGGGTAAATGCAGCCCGGACGGCCGGCCCCGCGCTCGCGGCATTGCCGGGGCCGCCCTTCCGCATTGCCGGCCCGATGCGGGTGTCGTTGCGTCGGCGCTGGCCGCGGCCCTGCGGCGGCGCACATCATGATCGGCTCTTGACGTAGGCCGGGTTGGCGGGCTACTTTTCGGGTGGCGGGCCAGGTTCCGCTTATTCGCATTTCTTAGTGGCGCTTTCTTTGGCGCCTGAGCGCGCCCGAACTATAGGCATGCGTATTCCCGGCGAGCTAGCCATAGCGGTGTAAAAGATATTACCCTGGCTAACTAGACGCCACTATCCGGTGCTGATCGCGAGCGGGAAGGCGGGCCAGCGGTGGACTTCGGCATGAGCTACACGCCCGAGCAGGAGCAGTTCCGGGCGACCGTCCGGGACTGGATGGCGCGCCATGTCACACCGGAGATGACCGCCCGGCCGGCCAGCGACGAGGAATCCCGCCAGCTCTACCTGCGGCGCCGGGAGCTGGGCCGCGAGCTGGGCGAGCGCGGCTGGCTGTACCCGTCGGCGCCGCCCGGGTACGGCGGCGGCGGGCTGGACTTCGATTCCGTCATCGTCCTGGAGGAGGAGTCGCACCGGGCCGGCATCGGGCTCCCGCCGTACTACGACAGCGGCGGGCGGCTGGGCTCGGCCTCGATCCGGGTCTGGGGCACCCCCGAGCAGCAGCAGGCGCTGCTGCCGCCCATCTACCGGGGCGAGGTGCGGACCTGGCAGCTGCTCACCGAGCCGGGCGCGGGCTCGGACCTGGCCGGGGTCAGCAGCACCGCCATCCGGGACGGGGACACCTACCTGCTGAACGGCCAGAAGATCTTCGTGGGCAGCAATCACGGGGCCGAGCGGCTGTGGGTCATCGCCGTCACCGATCCCGGCGGGGAGCGGCACCGCAACCTGTCCTGGTTCATGATCGACGCCGGCCTGCCCGGCATCACCATCCAGCCTCAGTACCTGCTGTCGGGCAGCGGCGAGGGTGCCCTGGATACCGGGCACAAGAACACCGTCTACTTCGAGAACGTGCGCATCCCGGCCGCCCGGCGCATCGGCGCGGAGAACGAGGGCTGGCGGGTCGCCTCCACCCACCTGGAGGTCGAGCACGGCGGCACCGGCAGCCTGCGCGAGGACCGGATCTGGGGCCGGCTGCTCAGCTACTGCCGGGAGACCGAGCGCGACGGCCGCCGCCTGATCGACGACCCGGCCGTCCGGGCGCGGCTGGCCCGGATCTACGCCCGGCTGGAGACGGTGCGGCTGCTGCAGGCCCGCAACTTCTGGATGTCCTACGCCGCGGTGCCCAAGTCCTACGAGGGGCCGCAGACGTCTTACCTGCGCAAGGTCACCGGGCTGTGGCTGACCGAGCAGATCCTGGAGATCGCCGGGCCGCTGGCGCTGACCGACGACGCGCGCTGGGGCGCGCTGGCCGGGTACGCCGAGGCCCAGCAGCGCGACGGGATCGTGAACATGCACCCCGGCGGCACCACCGACATCCAGCGCGTGATCATGGCCCGGCGGATGGGCATCGGCAAGCGCGTCCGCGAGGAGGCCGGGCACGTCCTGCACGCCGCCGCCCGGACCTGACGCCCCGCTGACCGCGCACGAGGAGGTGCCGCATGGACCTGGCCCTGAGCGAGTCGGAGCAGCTGCTCAAGGACGCAGCCCGGCAGTTCGTCCGGCAGGAGGCCGGCTGGCCCGTCCTGACCGGGCTGGACGACACGGCGTCCGCTGACCCGGCGAGACCGTGGCGCCCGGAGTGGCTGCGCACGTTCGCCGCGGCCGGCTGGCTGGGCGTGTTCGTGCCCGAGGCACTGGGCGGGGCCGGGGCCACCGTCACCGACACGGCCGTGCTGCTGGAGGAACTGGGCCGCGGGCCGGTGCCGAGCCCGCTGCTGGCCTCCAGCGTGGTGGCCGCGCTGCTGCTGCGGGCGGCGCCGCCGGGCGCGGGCCGGGACGAGCTGCTGGCCGGCATCGCGGCCGGCACGCACGTGGTCATCCCGGCGCTGCGCGAGCCCGCGGCGTCGTGGCGCGGGGCCGGCGCGGCGGCGGCCGAGCTGCCCGCGGGCGGCGGGCTGACCTGCACCAAGCTGTTCGCCTCGTTCGCCGGGTCGGCCACTCATTACCTGGCCAGCCTGGCCCCGGCGCCGGGCGGCCGGCCCCGGTTCGCGGTCGTGCCGGCCGGCCGCCCCGGCGTGGCCGCGCGGCTGCTGCCCGGCTTCCTGCACGCCAGCTACGAGGTCACCTTCGACAGCGCCGCCGTCGCCGACGTCCTCATCCTGGACGGCGACGCGGCCCTGGACGACGCCCTGGCGCCGGGCCTGGTGGCGCTGGCCGCCTACCAGGCGGGCGGCTGCGCGGCGGTGCTCGACATGTCGGTGGACTGGTCCGGCCGGCGCGAGCAGTTCGGCCTGCCGATCGGCCGGTTCCAGCGGGTCCAGGACCACATCGTGCGGATCGTCAACGCCGCCGACGCGGCCCGGTGGACCGCCTACGAGGCGGCCTGGGCGCTGGACACCGGCCAGCCCGCCGCGGCCGCGCGGGCGCACCTGGCCGCGGCCGTGGCCAGCGAGTCCTACCTGGAGGCGGCCAACGCCGGGCACGAGGTGCACGCCGGGATCGGCAGCGACCCGAAGTTCGGGCTGACCCTGTACACCCGGCAGTCCCGCACCCTGCATGAGTTCCTGGGCAGCCCGGACTGGCACCGGGACCGGATGGCCGACGGGCTGGGCTGGGCGTCATGACCGACGCCGACGTGCGCGCCGTCCGGCGCTTCCTGGCCCCGGCCAGCATCGCGATCGTGGGCGCCTCGGGTGACGAGACCGTGGTCAGCGGGCGCCCGCTGGTGCTGCTGCGCCAGCACGGCTACACCGGGCCGATCTACCCGGTGAACCCGCGCCACCAGGAGATCTCCGGGCTGCCGTGCTACGCCAGCGTGAAGGACATCCCCGGCCCGGTCGACCTGGCCCTGGTCGTCGTGCCCGCGGCCCGGGTCCCGGCCGTCATCGCCGACTGCCGCGACGCGGGCGTGCCCGCCGCGTACGTGATCTCGTCCGGCTTCGACGAGGCCCTGCAGGCCACCGCGGGCACCGACGCCAGCCAGAGCCTGCGCGAGGCCATCGCCGGGCACGCGACCCGGATCAGCGGCCCGAACGCCGAGGGCATCTACAACATCATCGACGACATCGCGCTGGGCTTCAGCCCCACCACCGACTACAACCGCGGGCTGGCGGCCCGTCCGCGGCCGGGCAACGTGGCCGTCGTGGCCCAGTCCGGCGGCCTGGGCTTCGGCATCATGAACCAGGGCCTGGCCCGCGGCATCGACTTCTCCTACGTCATCAGCACCGGGAACGAGACCGACCTGGGCGTCCTGGAGTACGTGGAGTACCTGATCACCGATGAGCACACGAACGTGATCGCGCTGTTCCTGGAGGGCGTCGAGCAGCCCCTGCAGCTGCGCGACCTCGGGCTGCGCGCGGCCGCGGCGGGCAAGGTCATCGTCGCGGCCAAGGTCGGCCGCTCCCCCGAGGCCCAGCGGGCCGCGGTGTCGCACACCGGCCACGTGACCGGGTCCAGCCACCTGTGGAGCGCGCTGTTCCGGCAGGCCGGCATCGTCGAGGTGACCGACATCGCCGAGTTCCTGGACGTGCTGGCCGTGGTGTCCCGGTTCGCCCCGGCGCCCGGCCGCCGCACCGCGGTGGTCACCGTGTCGGGCGGCGCCGGGGTGTGGCTGACCGACGCGCTGCGCGCGCAGGACCTCGAGGTGCCCGAGCTGGACCAGGCCCGCCAGGATCAGCTCGCCCCGCTGCTGCCGTACTACGCCAGCACCGCCAACCCGGTCGACATGACCGCGGGCGGCGCCAGCGTGGAGGTGCAGCGGCAGGTCATCGCCATGGTCGGCCACTCGCCCGACGTCGAC
This sequence comes from Streptosporangiaceae bacterium, assembly GCA_036501025.1. GTDB lineage: Bacteria > Actinomycetota > Actinomycetes > Streptosporangiales > Streptosporangiaceae > DASUBV01. The sequence goes on along the minus strand of DASYBB010000035.1, from coordinate 3,980 downwards.
ATGGTGATCGTCATCTCGTCCCTGATGAACCCCGAGACGGGCCGGGAGACGGCCGAGCGGTGCGCGAGCGTGGCCGCGGAGATCGGCAAGCCGCTGATCACCTACTCCTACACCGCGCCGGGCGACGGCGTGGTCGACGCCTTCGCCGAGCTGGGCATCCCGGTGCTGCTCAGCCAGGCCGGCGCGGCCCGGGCCCTGCGCGCCCTGGCCGACCTGGGCCAGCGCGAGGCCGCCCCGGCCGACGCCGGCCCGCCCGCCGGGCTGCCCGGGCTGCCCGGCGCGGCTGGTCCCGGTGGCGCCGTGCTGACCGAGGCGCAGGTCAAGGGGTGGCTGGCCGCGTGCGGCCTGGCCGTGCCCCCCGCTGAACTGGTCCGGAGCCGAAACGGGGCCGTGGCCGCGGCGGCCGCCATCGGGTACCCGGTCGTGCTCAAGGTGCAGGCCGCGGCGCTGCCGCACAAGAGCGACGCGGGCGTGCTGGCCCTCGGCCTGCGGAGCGACGGCGAGGTCGCGGCCGCCTACGACCGGGTCTGGGCGCGGGCGGAGGAACGAACGGGGCTGGCCGGGATCGACGGCGTCCTGGTCGAGCGCATGGTGGACGCCGGGTTCGAGATGCTCGTCGGGGTGACCCGGCACCCGGCGCTGGGCCCGTTCCTGACCGTCGGCGCCGGCGGCAGCCAGACGGAGATCTTCCGGGACGTCGCGGTGCTGCCCGCGCCGGCCACCGCGCAGCAGGTCCGCGCGGCGGTGGGCCGGCTGCGCTGCGGCGCGGCGTTCAGCGCCGCGGCCGACCGCCCGGGGGCGGGCGCGCCGCTGGATGTCACGGCGTTCTGCGACCTGGCCGCCCGGATCTCGGTCATCGCGGCCGCCACCCCGGACCTGGCCGAGCTGGACGTCAACCCGGTCATCGTGCACCGCGGCGGCGGCGGGGCCGATATCGCCGACGCGCTCGGGGTCCGGCTCCGGTAGCCCGCCGGCCCGGGTGGCGGGCTGTCCCGGTGGGCAATCGTTTCGACAGGAGGTCTGTGATGTCTTCAGAGGACCCGGCGGCCGAGCCGCTGGTCCGGGCGGAGGTGGTCAGCGACGCGATCCTGGTCCTGACCATGAACGACCCGGCGACCCGCAACGCGCTCGGCGCGGAGCTGATGGAGCAGCTCACCGGGCAGATCGACCGGTTCGCGCGGGACCGTGACCTGCGCTGCCTGGTCATCACCGGTGCCGGGCCGTCGTTCTCCTCGGGGGCCAACGTGCGCGGGTTCGCGCGCCGGATCGAGGCGAGCGAGTCGGGCGCCGGCAGCGCCGGAGAGGAAGAGCCGGTCCCGCAGCCGTGGCAGGAGCTGGACCCGGCGTACTACGCGCGGGAGACGGGCGATTTCGCGATGGGGCCGCCGATCGTGCGGCAGCTGCACAACCTGCAGAAGCCGTCGATCGCGGCGGTCAACGGGCACGCCTACGGGCTGGGCTGCGGCATCGCGCTGTCGTGTGACTTCCGGGTGGCCAGCGTCAGCGCGCGGTTCAACGAGGCGTTCATCCGCAACGGGCTGGTGCCCGCGGACGGCAGCTGCTGGCAGCTGCCCAAGCTGGTCGGCATGGCCAACGCGCTGTGGATGCAGTTCAGCGGCGAGGCCGTGGACGGGCAGGAGGCGTACCGGATCGGGCTGGCCAACAAGGTCACGCCCGACGCCGAGCTGATGCCGGTCACGCTGGAGATGGCGGGCAAGCTGGCCCGCGGCCCGGTGTACGCGATGGGGCTGATCAAGCAGCTGATCCACCAGGGCTTCCAGCAGGACCTGTCGCAGCACCTGCCGCTGGCCAGCCGCGCCCAGGCGCTGACCCGGACCACGCATGACCACAAGGAAGGCGTCCGGGCGTTCCTGGAGAAGCGGCCGCCGGAGTTCCGCGGCTACTGAGCGGCGGGCGCCCGGGGCATCAGCGGCCGGGTGTCGGCCCCGCCATGCGAACCGCCGGGAGGGGGATAACTGAGATAACACGGATTTGTGTTATCTCAGTTATACCTGTAACTTCTCGTGCATGCCCACTGATGCGGAGATCACGTTCGCGGACCACGCCGGCCGCCTGTATGCCCGCCGTTACGGCATGGCGCCGATGGTGGGCCGGCTGCTCGGCTACCTGGCCGTCTGCGACCCGGGCGACCAGAGCATCGCGGCGCTGGCCGAGGCGCTGCTGGCCAGCCGCAGCGCGATCGCCGGGGCGGTCAACACGCTGGAGACACTCGGCCTGATCCGCCGGTCGCGGGCGGCGGGAGAGCGGATGGACCGCGTCCGCATCGACCTGACCACGCCCCGCTCGACGGGCTTCGACGTGGCCGAGTACCAGGAGCAGGGCGATCTGGCCCGCGAGGGCCTGGCGCTGCTGGCCGGTGCCCCGCCGGAGCGGAGGGCCGTGCTGCTGGAGTGGGCGGCGTTCGCCGACTTCCTGGTGGCGCGGCTGCCGCAGGTGGAGCAGGACTGGATCGCCCACCGGGCGGCGCTGCGCGCCGCCGGCGAGCTCCCCGACCTCCCCTCCCATCACTGAAAGCGAGGAAGCTCGTGACCATCAACCCGGCGGCGCCGGCGATCAGGACCCGCGCGGCGCGCAAGTCCTTCGGCGCGCACGTGGTGCTGGACGGAGTCGACCTCACGGTCGCCGAGGGCAGCATCTTCTCCCTGCTCGGGCCCAACGGCGCCGGGAAGACGACCATGGTGCGCATCCTGTCGACCCTGATCCCGGCCGACGGCGGCGACATCGCCGTCGGCGGGCACGACGTGGCCGCCGACCCGGACGCGGTGCGCGCCCTGATCGGGGTCACCGGCCAGTTCTCGGCGGTGGACAACCTGCTCACCGGCGAGGAGAACCTGCGCCTGATGGCCGACCTGCGCCACCTCGGCCGCCAGGCGGGGCGCCGCCGGGTCGCCGAGCTGCTCGAGCGGTTCGACCTGACCGGCGCCGCGCGCAAGCCGCTGTCTACCTACTCCGGCGGGATGCGGCGCCGGCTGGACCTGGCCATGACCCTGGTCGGCAGGCCGTCAGTGATCTTTCTCGACGAGCCCACCACCGGGCTCGACCCGCGCAGCCGCCGCACCATGTGGCAGATCATCCGGGAGCTGGCCACCGACGGCGTGACGATCTTCCTCACCACTCAGTACCTCGACGAGGCCGACCAGCTGGCCGACTACGTCGCCGTGCTGGACCAGGGGCGGGTCGTCGCCGAGGGCACCCCCGCCGAGCTGAAGCGGCGCATCCCCGGCGGGCACCTCCAGCTCCAGTTCGCCGAGCCCGGCGCCCTGCGCGCGGCGGTCAGCATGATCCCGGATGCCACCCCGGACGACGATCAGCTGATCCTGCAGGTCCCCGGCGACGGCGTCGCCTCGCTGCGCCGGGTGCTGAACGAGCTGGACACGGCCGGCATCGCCGTCGAGCACCTGTCGATCCACACGCCGGATCTCGACGACGTGTTCTTCGCCGTGACCGGCCACGCCGTCATCGAGACCGCCCCCCGCCAGGAAGAGGAAGCCCTCCAGCCATGACCTCCCTCACCTACACCGTCGCCGACTCGGCGACCATGCTGCGCCGCAACCTCAGGCACCAGCTCCGCTACCCGTCACTGACCCTCATGCTCGCGGCCTTCCCGATCGTGTTCCTGCTGCTGTTCGTGTACGTCCTCGGCGGGCAGCTCGGCGCGGGACTCGGCGGGCACGGCGCCGGCGGCCGCGGCGCCTACCTCACCTACGTCGTCCCCGGCATCCTGATCATCACCGTGGCCTCGGCCGCTCTCGGCACCGCGATCTCCGTCGCCACCGACATGACCGGAGGCATCGTCGACAGGTTCCGGACCATGGCCATCTCGCGGGGCGCCGTGCTCACCGGGCACGTGATCGGCAGCCTGCTGCAAACCCTCGCCGTCCTCGTGCTCGTGGCCGGGGTCGCGCTGGCCATCGGCTTCCGGTCGCACGCCAGCGCCCTCGACTGGCTGGCCGCCGCCG
>DASYBB010000034.1:0-39532 GCA_036501025.1 Streptosporangiaceae bacterium | reverse complement strand
CAGGTGCAGCCGGGCCACCTTCTCGTCCAGGTGCTTGGGCAGCACGTGCACGCCGAGCGGGTACTCCTCGGCCTTGGTGAACAGCTCGACCTGCGCGATGACCTGGTTGGTGAAGCTGTTGGACATCACGAAGCTCGGGTGCCCGGTGGCGTTACCCAGGTTCAGCAGCCGGCCCTCGGACAGCACGATGACGGAGTGGCCGTCGGCGAAGTTCCACTCGTCGACCTGCGGCTTGATGGTGATCCGCTTGATGCCGGGCTGGCGGGCCAGGCCGGCCATGTCGATCTCGTTGTCGAAGTGGCCGATGTTGCCGACGATGGCCTGGTGCTTCATCTGGCTCATGTGCTCGGCCGTGATGATGTGGAAGTTGCCGGTCGCGCTGACGAAGATGTCCGCGATGTCGACGACGTCCTCGAGCTGGGCCACCTGGTAGCCGTCCATGGCCGCCTGCAGCGCGCAGATGGGGTCGATCTCGGTCACGATGACCCGCGCGCCCTGGCCGCGCAGCGACTCGGCGCAGCCCTTGCCGACGTCGCCGTACCCGCACACCACGGCGACCTTGCCGCCGATCAGCACGTCGGTGGCGCGGTTGATCCCGTCGATGAGCGAGTGCCGGCAGCCGTACTTGTTGTCGAACTTCGACTTGGTCACCGAGTCGTTGACGTTGATGGCCGGGAACCGCAGGGTGCCCTCGCGGGCCATCTCGTACAGCCGGTGCACGCCCGTCGTGGTCTCCTCGGTCACGCCCTTGACCTCGGCGGCCTGCGCGGTCCACTTGCCCGGAGCGGCCTGCAGCGACCGGGCCAGCACGCCCAGGAACACCTGCCACTCCTCGGCGTCGTCGTCGGCCGGGGCCGGCACGGCGCCGGCCGCCTCGAACTCGGCGCCCTTGTGAACCAGCATGGTGGCGTCGCCGCCATCGTCCAGGATCATGTTCGGCCCCGGCTCGCCCGGCCAGGTCAGCGCCCGCTCGGTGCACCACCAGTACTCCTCGAGCGTCTCGCCCTTCCAGGCGAAGACCGGGATGCCCCTCGGGTCATCGGGGGTCCCGTCCGGGCCGACCGCGATGGCCGCGGCGGCGTGGTCCTGGGTGGAGAAGATGTTGCACGAGGCCCACCGGACGTCGGCGCCGAGGGCGGCCAGGGTCTCGATCAGGACGGCCGTCTGGATGGTCATGTGCAGCGAGCCGGTGATCCGGGCCCCGGCCAGGGGCTGCTCCCGCGCCCACTCGGCCCGCACGGACATCAGGCCGGGCATCTCATGCTCGGCCAGCCGGATCTCCCGGCGGCCGAAGTCCGCCAGGGACAGGTCAGCGACCTTGAACGGAATAGCTTCGGCAGTCATGCACGCTCCTTGAAGATGCCTGGTTTCTCGTGCCCAGCGCCGAGGCTACGGGACAGCGCCGGCGGGATGCACCCCGAAGCGCCCGTTCTTGACAAGAGAATGTTAAATTCTATGGATGCGCATCACTGAGGCGGCTCAGGCCCTCGGCACCTCGGCGCGGATGCTCCGCTACCGCGAGTCCCTGGGCCTGCTCCCCCGCACCCGGCTGCGGCGGCCCGGGCCGGGCGACGGCGCCGGGCACCGGCAGTTCTCCGAGGGCGACGTCACGGCGGTGGCGCTCGGCCTGGCCATCGAGCGGCGGCACGACATCAGCCCGGCGGCGCTGGCCTTCGGGATCTTGGTCCTGGCCGACCCGCGGGTGCGCGCCGAGGTCGCCGAGCTGGGCCGCCGGCTCGGCCGGATCGCGCCGCCGCCCGCCCGCGCGCTCGACTTCGAGCAGGAGCGGGCGCTGCGGCTGATGCGGCTGGACCAGCCGCGCCCCTGAGCCCGCTGTCGGGCCTGACCGGGCCGGCCGGCTCGGCTACGATCCCGCACATGGATCGCCTGGACAACCCGGTCCGCCCCTACGCCTGGGGCTCGGCGCACGACATCCCGGAGTTCCTGGGCGCGGCGGCCGACGGGGCCCCGCAGGCCGAGCTGTGGATCGGCGCGCACCCCGGCGACTCGTCCCGGGTGGTCCGGGACGGGGCGTCCCGGTCGCTGCGGGAGGTGATCGCCGCGGACCCCGGCGCCGAGCTGGGGCCGGCCGTGGCGGCGCGGTATGGGGGGCGGCTCCCGTTCCTGCTCAAGGTCCTGTCCGCGGCCCGGCCGCTGTCCCTGCAGGTGCATCCGGACCGCGAGCGCGCGGCGGCCCGGTTCGCCGACCCGCGATACGCCGACGACTACGTCGACGACAACCACAAGCCCGAGCTGATCTCCGCGCTGCGCGACGGCTTCGAGGCGCTGTGCGGTTTCCGGCCGGTGCCGGGCACGCTCGCGCTGCTGGACGAGCTGGCCGTGCCGTTGCTGGCTTCGTACCGGGAGCGGCTCGAGCGCCAGCCGGGCGCGGACGGGCTGCGGGCGGTGGTCACGGGCATCCTGACCGGCGCGGACGCCGGCGTGCTGGCGGAGACGATCGCGGCCGTGGGGCGGGCGGGGCAGCGGGTGGCGGACGGCGGCGGCGAGTGGGCGGCGGACGGCGGCGCCTGCGCCCGGCTCGCGGCCGCCTACCCCCGCGACCCGGGGGTGCTGGTGGCGCTGCTGCTCAACCGCGCGGTGCTGGCCCAGGGCGAGGCCCTGTTCGTGGCGGCGGGCGTCCCGCACTGCTACCTGCGCGGGTTCGGCGCCGAGGCGATGGCCGCCTCGGACAACGTGCTGCGCGCGGGCCTGACCGGCAAGCGCGTGAACGTCCCGGAACTGCTCGAGGTGCTGGACTTCACCCCGGCGCCGCTGCACGTGCTGCACGCGGAGCCCGACGGGTCGCAGGAGACCTACCCGGTGCCGGTGCCGGACTTCCGGCTCGGCCGGCTGGTGCTCGGGGCTGACCCCGTGCGGCTGCCCGGCGGCGGGCCGCAGATCCTGCTGTGCATCGCCGGGAAGGCGCGGCTCCGGGCGCCGGGGGGCACCGGGCTGGACCTGGACCGGGGCGCGTCGGCGTACCTGGCGGCCAGCTGCGCCGGCGTCACGGCGGCCGGGCCGGGCACGCTCCTGCGCGCCACGGTGGGCGGCTAGTAATCGCCTGGTCGCCGGTCAGGGTGCCTCGTCGTACAGATCCTCAAGGCTGATGAGATCGACGTCGCCGCCGCGGGCATGCTTCAGGTCGTCGGTGAAGCCGGCCGCCGAGAAGCAAGCGAGACGGGTTGTCGACGTGTCGAATCTCTGGCCTCCCGTCAGCAGATCGCGGATTCGGCGCAAGCGCTCCAGGTGCCCCATCCCCATCTGCTCGTTCCATTTCGCTTCGCCGATGGCCAGCAGTGGGGGCCGGGCGCCGTCCGCGTGGCCGACGACGGCGACGTCGACCTGATGCCGGGTCTTGTTCCGCGGGTCGTTGACCGTGCCGGCAGCCACCTGAACGGGCCATCCGCCGAATCTGCCGCCGGCGAAGTGGAGCGCCCACTCCCGGCAGATGCGCTCGAAATGCGGGCCTAGGATGCTGCTCGCGAAGCGGTGCTGGCTGCGCTCCCAGACCTGGCCGGCGCTCGTGCCGCGGATGAGCTGCGGCCAGGACGGCCTCATGATCGCGTGGTAGAACCTCAGCAGCGGCTCGTTGATGCGGAAGTCGGTCCGGTTAGCGCGAAACGCGTCGCTCTCGCGCACGATCAGGCCGGCGTCTTCGAGGACGGTCAGCGGATGCGCAAGCTCGTTGCTCTTCCGGCCCACATGCCCGGCGATGCCACCGCGGCCGGTGTTACCTGCGGCGATGGCCGCGAGCACAGAGTGGTACAGCGCCATGTCCCGCAACTCGGGCTCCTCGGCCAGCAGATAGCGGGCCTCGAGGAACATCGGGCTCCCGGGCGAGAGGACGGCCCGGGTGACCCAGACATCGAAGTCGGCTAGGTCGCCGGGCGCGTCGAACCTGATCATCTCGGTGCGGTAGGCGGGCGTCCCGCCGACTACGGCATGGACCAGGAAGGCGAGCCGCGGATCCTGAAGCCCCCAGAACTGAGCCGCCCGGCGGTAGTCCAGGGTCTGGACGGTCAGGTCGAGCGACGCGCGCCCGCGCAACGGGGCGCTGCCGGACAGCAGCTTGCCCATGAACGACAACGCCGATCCGCACAGCAGCAGGCGGGTACGAGAGCCCGATCTCTCAGCGCGGCGCGGCGCGTACGCAGCCTGGATCATCGACGGCAGCGCCGGGCTGACCCGCGCCAGGTAGGGGAACTCGTCGATCGCCGCCGGGACCGTGCGGTCGCGGCCCAGTTGCAGCAGAATGTCGATCACGGTCGGCCAGTCCGCCGGCGTGATCGGAGCGACCGGGTCGAGGTAGCGCGTCAGCGCCGCACCGATCAGCGAAAGGGACTCCGCCTCGGTTGCCTCTGGCGCTGAGAAGTAAAACCCGTCGGCTTGCTGGCAGGCCGCTTCCAGCAGGAAGCTCTTTCCTTGCCGACGCCGCCCGGACACTACTCCCAGCGTGGCACCCGCCCGGCTGTCCTCGATGAAGCCCGTCAGCTGGGACCATTCCCGGTCCCGGTCGAACATGTCGGCTGGCTTGAGCATGCGCGGGCCAATCTTAGAGATGTACAGTTATCATAACTATACTGCTCATGCTAGCGAACAGCGCGGCGCGGCGCGGGCTATGACGGGCGGCGCGTGGCCCACCCGCTCCGGGGTGGTGGCCGGACCCGGAACGGGGTGTTGTCGGGGACAATGGCGGTACGGGAGCAAGATCGAGAGTCCGGGCGGAGGAGATCAGGGTGCGCGTCGGCGTTCTTGGCCCGCTGGAAGTGCGGGACGAGGCCGGGAACCTGGTGCCGGTCGGCGGCGCCCGGCTGCGCAGCCTGCTGATCCGCCTGGCCGTCGGCGACGGGCGGCCCGTCTCGGTCGAGCGGCTGGCCGATGACCTGTGGGAAGACGGCGGGCCGGCGGACGCCGCGAACGCGATCCAGGCGCTCGTCTCCCGGCTGCGCGGCGCCGCCGGGCGGGACGTGGTCGAGCACGGGCCGGCCGGCTACCGGCTGGCCGTGCCGGCCGGCCAGGTGGACGCCCGCGCCTTCGAGCAGCTCGTCGCGACAGCACGCGAGGCGCTGGCCCGCGGTGACCGGGCCGGCGGCGCGGCGGCCCTGCGGCAGGCGCTCGGCCTGTGGCGCGGCCCGGCGCTCGCCGACGTCGCGGACGCGCCCTTCGCGGCCGCCCCGATCACGCGGCTGTCGGAGCTGCGCCTGGCGGCCGCCGAGGACCTGTTCGATGCCGAGCTGGAGGCGGGCCGGGGCGGCGAGCTCGTCCCCGAACTGGAGGAGCTGGCCGGCGCCCACCCGCTGCGCGAGCGGCTGCGCGGCCAGCTGATGCGCGCCCTGTACGCGGCCGGCCGGCAGGCCGACGCGCTCGGCGCCTACGAGGACACCCGGCGGGTCCTGTCCGAGCAGCTGGGCATCGACCCGTCACCGGGGCTCGCCGCCGTGCACCTGGCCATCCTGCGCGGCAGCCCGGGCCTGGCCGGGCCGGCCCAGCCCGGCCGGCCGGCCCCGCCCGGCCAGGGGCGATCAGGCGACTCGCGGGGCCCGTCCTGGCCAGCCGGCGGGCAGACGGCCATGCCGGTCGGGCCAGCCGCGCCGGCGGCCCGGCCCGGTTTCGCGGACCGGCCCAGCCTCGCCGCCGGGCCTGCCCGCGTCGCCCGGCCCGGCCCCGGCGGTCCGGCCGGGGCCGTCCTGCCCCGGATGACAAACCTGCCGGCCCAGCTGACCAGCTTCGTGGGCCGCGAGGAAGAGCTGCGGCGGCTGGCCAAGCTGCTGGCCGAGTCCCGGCTGGTGACGCTGACCGGGCCGGGCGGGGCCGGGAAGACGCGGCTGTCGGTCGAGACCGCCGCCCGGATGGCCGACGAGCTGCCGGACGGCATCTGGTTCGTCCCCCTGGCCCCGGTCCGCGACGCCCTGGACGTCCCGCAGGCGGTGCTGACGGCGCTGGGCCTGAACGACACGAGCTGGTCCGCCGACCCGGTGGAGGCGGCCCGGCTGGCCGCCCAGCAGCTGCCGCTCGACCGGCTGGCCGACGCCCTGGCGTCGCGGCAGCTGATCCTCGTTCTGGACAACTGCGAGCACCTCGTCGACGCGATCGCCTGGCTCACGGCCCGGGTGCTGGCCGACGCGCCGGGGGTGCGGATCCTGGCCACCAGCCGGGAGCCGCTGGGCATCACCGGCGAGACCCTGTGCCCGGTGCCGTCGCTGCAGCTGCCGCCGGAGGGCGCCAGCGCGGAAGAGGCCGCGCAGTACCCCGCCATCACGCTGTTCGCCGACCGCGCGGCGGCGGTCCGGCCGGGGTTCGTCCTCGGCCCGGCGGTGCTGGAGCCGGTCAGCCGGATCTGCCAGGCGCTGGACGGCATCCCGCTGGCCATCGAGCTGGCCGCCGCGCGGCTGCGCGCCCTGACCGCCGACCAGGTCGCCGACCGCCTGGACGACCGGTTCCGGCTGCTGTCGGTCGGCAGCCGGGGCGCGCTGCCGCGCCACCAGACGCTGCGCGCGATCGTGGACTGGAGCTGGGACCTCCTCGACGACGCCGAGCGCACGGTCCTGCGCCGGCTGTCGGTGTTCAGCGGCGGGGCCACCCCGGACAGCGCCGAGAGCGTCTGCGCGCTGCCCGCCGCCGGCCCGCCGGGCGCCGCCGGGCCGGCCGGGATCGACCCCGGCGCGGTCATCGAGATCGTGGCCTCGCTGGTGGACAAGTCGCTGGTCACCGCGACCGGCGAGCAGCAGGTGCGGTACCGGCTGCTGGAGACCGTGCGGGCCTACGCCGCCGACCGGCTGGCCGAGGCGGGCGAGACGGACCGGGCCCGCGACGCGCACGCGGCGTACTTCCTCGGGCTGGCCGAGCGGGCCGAGCCCCTGCTGCGCACGCGCGAGCAGGTCACCTGGCTGGACCGGCTCACCGCCGAGCACGACAACTGCGCGGCCGGCCTGCGGCACGCCCTGGTCGCCGCCGATGTCGCGACCGCCCTGCGCTTCATCCGCGCGCTCGGCTGGTTCTGGCTGCTCCGCGACTACGAAGCCGAGGCCAGCGAGTGGGCCGCCACCGCCGCCGCGCTGGCCGGGGACACTCCGCCGGATGGCCTCGAGGACGCTTACGCGCTGTGCGCGCTGCTGGCGATGCTCGGCAAGGCCACGCCGGAACAGCACCGGCCGGAATTCCCGGACCAGGAGCAGATCACCGAGCTCATGCGGCACGTGTCCGGGCTGGCGGCGGGCAGCACGCATCCCATGCTGGTCCTGGCCCGGGCCATCGTGAGCGTGCTCACGGGCGACCTGGATGCCGCCCGGCGGATCCTGGCCGAGATCAGCGGTCACCCCGACCCGTGGCTGGCCGCGGCCGCGCTCATGTTCGGCGGCTTCCTGTCGGTCAACGACGGGGACATCGAGGCGGCCGCGTCGGCCACGGCCGAGGGCCACGCGGCCTTCGTCGAGATCGGCGACCAGTGGATGATCGCTATCTCCCTCAACGGGATGGCGCAGGTCGCCATGGCCCGCGACGAGCCCGGCGAGGCGGTACGGCTGCTGGAGGAGGCCCGCGTGCTCGCGGCCACGGGCGGCCTGGCCGTGAACTGGAGCGAGATGCTCAGCATCCCGATCGGCCACGCCCGCGCGGCCGCCGGCGACCTGCCGGGGGCACGGGCCGACATCGAGCGCGGTCTCGGGGCGGCCGGGCGCCTGGGCGAACACGACGACGAGGCCGCCGGCTACGTCGAGCTCAGCGAACTGGCCCGGCGCGGCGGGGACCTGGACGGCGCCCGCCGGGTCCTGGCCCAGGCGCTGGAGGTCATTGAGCCGCGGGCCGGCCGGGTGGAGATGAGCGGCGTGACCGCAACCGCGTACACCAAGTCCGGCTGCCTGGCCGAGCAGGACGGCGACCTGGCCGGGGCCGCGCGCTGGCACGCGCGGGCCCTGGCCATGCTGGCCGACGCCAGGCTAGTGGCCCTGCCGAGCAACCCCACCCTGGCGGCCGTCGTCGAGGGCATCGCCGCCCTGGCCGCCGCGCGCGGCGAGCACGCCAGGGCCGCCGAGTTGCTCGGCCTGGCGCACGCGCTGCAGGGCTTCCGGAATCCCGGCAGCCTGGAGACGGCCCGGGCGGCCGCCGCCGCGACGGCGGCCCTCGGCCAGGGCGGGTTCGACGCCGCCTACGCCCGCGGCCGGCTTCTGGGCCGGGCGGAGGCGCTCGCGCTGACGCCGTGAGCCTGGCTCCCGTCAGGCTCACGGCCGTGACCGCCCCGGCCGGGCGGGCGGCGGGGCGGTCACGAGCTCAGGCCGGGGTCACACCCGGCGGGCGTACATCCGCATCGCGATCGGGAACGACACCAGCACGATGCCGGCCGCCCACACCAGCGTGTACAGCACGTGGTTGCCGACCGGGCCGCCCATGGTCAGTGCCCGGACCGCGTCGGCCAGGTGCGTCACCGGGTTGACCTTAACCCAGGCCTGCAGCCAGCCCGGCATGCTTCCCGTGTTGGCCAGCAGCACGCTGCTGCCGAAGGTCAGCGGCATGGTCCAGATGAAGGCGATGCCCTGCACCGTCTGCGGCGAGGGGGCGATCAGCCCGATCAGCACCGACACCCAGCACACGGCCAGGTAGAACACGTAGGCCAGGCCGTAGGCGGCCAGGATGGGGAGAATCCCGGCGTGGAAGCGGAAGCCGAGCGCCGACCCGAACCCGGTCAGCACGGCCATGACCGCGAAGAACCGGACTGAGTCCCCGATCACGGCGCCCACCAGGGGGGCCGAGCGGGCCACCGGGAGGCTGCGGAACCGGTCGAATACGCCCTTGTGGATGTCCTCGCACAAGGCGGTGCCGAGGCCCATAGTGGCGAACATGGCCATCTGCGCGACCAGGCCCGGCAGGAGCTCCTGCAGGTAGGCGTGCGTGCTGCCGGCCACGGCCCCGCCGAAGACGAACAGGAACAGGACCAGGAACACGATCGGCATCAAGATGACGTCGAGCAGCTTCTCCGGTGAGTGCCGGAGCTGCACCACGTTCCGCCAGGCCAGGGTCAGCGAGTTGGCGAACGCCTGCCGGCCGGTGATCCGGCCGCTCAGCGGCGGCCGGGACGGCGCCTCGTTCGCGGGGCGGGGCCGGGCCGCGCCCGGCAGGGCCTCAGTGATCTCCGCGGTCATGCCGCCTGCTCCTTTCCAGCGTCGGACTCGGCCGTGTGGCCGGTCAGGGTGAGGAAGACCTCGTCCAGGCTGGGCAGCCGCAGCCCGAGCTCGGCGGCCACGATGCCGTCGTCGTCCAGCCGCCGGACGACCGCCGCCAGCATGGCCGGGTCGGTCGCCGGGGCCGTGACCATGCCCGTGTCGTGATGGACCTCGGGCACCGCCCCGGTGATCTCGGCGACGACCGCGCTCACCCGCGCGGTCTGCGCCTGGTCGGCCGCGCGGACCTCAAGCGACTGGCCCCCGATCCGCGCCTTGAGCTCGGCGGGCGTGCCGGACTCCGCGACCACGCCGCGGTCGATGACCACGACCCGGTCGGCCAGCACGTCGGCCTCCTCCAGGACCTGGGTGGTCAGCAGCACCGTCGCCCCGGCCGCCACGAAGTCGCGGACCGTCTCCCAGACCTGGTTGCGCGCCCGCGGGTCCAGCCCGGTGGTCGGCTCGTCCAGGAACAGGACCTGGGGCTCGCCCAGCAGGCTGGCGGCCAGGTCGAGCCGTCGGCGCATCCCGCCCGAGTACGTCTTGACCGCCCGGCCGCCCGCGTCGGCCAGGCCGAACTCCTCGATCATCTCCGCGGCCCGCCGCTTCGCCCGCGGCCGGCTGAGGCCGAGCAGGCGGCCGATCATGATCATGTTCTCCGCTCCGGTCAGCTCGTCGTCCACCGACGCGTACTGGCCGGTCAGGCCGATCAGCTGGCGCACCTGGACGGCCTGGCTCACGACGTCATAGCCGCTGACCCGGGCGCGGCCGGCGTCGGCCTTCAGCAGCGTGGCCAGGATCCGGACGATGGTCGTCTTCCCGGCCCCGTTCGGCCCCAGCAGGGCGAGTACCTGGCCGCCGTCGGCGGCCAGGTCGACGCCGGCCAGCGCCTGGGTCGAGCCGAAGCGCTTGGTCAGCCCCTCGGCCTCAATCACGTGGGTCATGCCAGCCCCGTTTCCTCAGTAGGTGATGGCGCCAGCCTGCCGGGGCCCGCTGACAGGCCTCCGTCAGCGCGCTGACAGGCCGGTGACGGCCCGCTGGCAGCGCACCTACAGCCGGGCGGAGCGGCCCGGGCGGCCGGCCTCAGAGCCGGCCCGAGCGGCCCCCGCTCCGGCTGACCCGGCTCATCGCGACCCCGCCCGCCGCCGCGGCGAACCCGGCCAGCACGGCGCCGGCCAGCAGCGTCCGGCCGGCGTTGCCGTGCAGCGCGGCCTGCAGGGCGGTCACCGCCCAGTAGCCGGGCGAGGCCGGCGCGATGACCCTGACCCAGTGCGGCATCGCGGTCAGCGGCACGAGCGCCCCGCCCAGGCTGGACAGGATCATCGCGCCGATGTCGTAGGCCGCCGAGAGCTCGCTCAGGCTGCGGGCCAGCACGCCGATCAGCGCGCCCAGCCCGAGCAGCGTCACCGTCCAGGCCAGCAGGGCCAGCCCGAGCAGCGGCAGCGCCGTCACCCGCAGCCCGAGCGCCAGCACCGCGAACCCGATGATCAGCACCTGCTGGCCCAGCAGCGCGGCGAGGATCGGCAGTGCCTTCCCGGCCAGCGCCTCGGCCGGCCGCGCGGCCGTGGCCCGGACCCGGTCCCAGGTGTGCCCCACTCGGTCGGTGAGGATCGCGCCGCCGACGATGCTGAGCGCGAGCAGCGAGAACGTCACCAGGGTGGCGATGACCGCCTGGGTCGTGCCCCCGGCGCGGCCCTGGGCCGCCTGGTACAGCGGGTGCAGCAGGACCAGGAACGCCAGCGGCAGGACCATCCGGCTGATCAGCGCACCGGGGTCACGCAGCAGCAGGACGGCGTTGTGGCGGATGAGCGCGGTGGTGCGGATGGCGGTCTCATGCGACATGGAGCACCTCACTGCGGGACAGGGAGCGGTACAGGTCGTCCAGGTCGGGACGGCGGACGTCGACCCAGGCCGGCGCGCAGCCGGCCGCGATGGCGGCGGCCAGGTCGGCGGGCGGGCTGATGCTGGCCAGCCGCACCTCGCCGTCGACGTGGCGGGCGCGGGCGGCCAGGTCGGGCGGCAGGCACCCGGCGCCGGCCGCCCCGTCGAAGCGCAGCCGCAGCTCGCCGGGCAGGCCGCGGGTCAGGCTGTCCTGCGAGCCGCGGGCGATGATCCGCCCGGCCCGGGCCACGGCCAGCGTGGCGTCCAGGTCGGCCAGCTCGGGCAGGTAGTGGGTGGTGTACAGGACGGCCGCGCCCGCGGCGGCCCGCGCCCGGACCGCGGCCAGCAGCGCCGCCCGGGTCTGCGGGTCGGCCCCCGCCGTCGGCTCGTCCAGCAGCAGCAGCGGCGCGCCGCCGACCATCGCGGTCGCGGCCTGCGTGCGCCGCCGCTGGCCGCCCGACAGCAGGCCCGCCCGCTGGCCGAGCACGTCGGTCAGCATCAGCTCCTCGGCGACCTCGCCCACCGCCCGGCGCAGCGGGCCGCCGCTCAGCCCGGCCAGCGCGCCGAACAGCCGGAGGTTGTCGCGCACGGTGGCCGTCAGGTAGAGCGCCAGCTCCTGCGGCGCGATCCCCAGCAGCCGGCGGGCCGCCCGCGGCCGCCGCCGGGCGTCGATGCCGCCGACCCGGACCTGCCCGTGATCCGGCCGGACCAGGCCAGTGACCACTTCCATGAACGTGGTCTTTCCGGCACCGTTGTGCCCGATCAGGCCAGTGATCTCCCCGGCCCGGACATCAAGATCGAACCCGTCCAGCGCGGCGCGGGTCCCGTAGCGCTTGACCAGTCCCCTGGCTTCCAGCATCCCGATCACCTTCCGTTTCCAGCTGGCCGCCTCCGGCCGTCTTAATGATCTACACCGTAGAGAGTCTACACTGTATACGATGGCCGAGAAAAGAGCTGAGATCCTCGACACCGCAGTGGCGCTGGCCGACGAGCGCGGCCTGGCCGCCGTGTCGATGCGCGCGATCGCGCAGCGGGTCGGAGTCACGCCGATGGCGCTGTATCCCTACATCGGGAACAAGACCGCGCTGCTCGACGCGATGCTGGGCCACCTCCTCGGCCAGCTCCAGCCCGCCGCCAGCAAGCCGGCCGCGGCCGGCGGTGTTGGCGGTGCGAGCGGGGCCACCAGAGCGGACGGGGCCGGAGGGCCGAGCGCAGCCGGGGCCGGCCCGGCGGGCGGGACGTGGACGGAGCGGCTGGGCCTGATCGCCCGGGCGGCGCGGGCCGTCGTGACCGCCCACCCGTGGGCGGCGGAGCTGGTCTTTGCCCGGCCCGCGGTCACGCCCGACTCGGTGCGCACCGTGGACCTGCTCTACACCGCCCTGCTGGAGGCCGGGGTGCCGCCCGCGGAGGTTCCGCGGCTGGAGCGGATGCTCAGCACCGTCGTGATCGGCTTCGCGGCCTCGGAGGCGGGCGGCCGGTTCGGCTCGAAGGACGACCCGCGCAGCTTCCGCGGGATCCTGCCCGATGGCACCCTGCCCGGCCATGCGCAGCTCGCGGCGACCCTCGACGACCCGGTCGACTGGGACGCCGAGTTCGAGGCCGACATCGCCGACCTGCAGCTGCTCATCGAGGCCGTGGCCCGGCGCGGCGCCCCGGCCGGCCCCGCGAGCTCCTGAGCCGGGCCGGGCCAGCTGGCGCGGGCTCTACTTCGTCACGGAAAAGGTGGTGCAGCCGGCCCCGCCGGTCACCGATCCGCTGAAATGGCCGCCGGACTGCGTTCCCGTGAGCTGGACCATGCTGTAGCCCTCCGGCTGGTGAATCCAGTACTCCGGATTCAGGGTGACGCTGGACCCGGAGAATGAGCCGGTCATGACGAAGCTGCCGGACGGCTGGCCCGGGTTGCTGGCCAGCGCGAAGAAGCTGAACACGGCCGTCAGCTGACCGCCGCCCTTGGCCGTGATGCTGAGCGTCAGCCCGCTCCCGCCCTGGAAGCAGGTGTAGGAGCCGTGCCAGGTTCCGGCGATGCCCGGCGCCGGGGCCGCCGGCTTGGCCGGCGACGACGCGCGGGAGGGCGCGGAGGACGCGGGCGCCGACGTCGCCGTGCGGTGCGCCCCGGCCGAGGCCGACGGGCCCGCCGACTTCTCATGACCGGGGCCGGAGCGGCCGGAGGCAGCGCCCTGGGAGCTCCCCGATCCGGCCGGGCCGGCCTGAAGCGGCCCGCCCGCGGCGGCCGACGGGCTTCGGGAGGACGCCGCCAGGTTGGCCTGCCGCCCGCCCCCGCCGGAGCTGGCCACGATGGTCGCGGCGACCGCGGCGGCCACGACCGCCGCGGCGCCGGCCGCGACCCAGATCAGGCGCCGCCGGCTCCGGGGCCGGGGATCCCTGCCCGGCGCGCCCCCGCCCGCCGCGAGCGGGCCGGCCGGCGCCGCCGGAGGGGCCGAGCCAGCCGGAGTCAGCGCGCCCCCGCCCGCCGCGAGCGGCTCAGCGCGCGCGAACGGGGCAGCCGACGGGAGCGAGCCGGCGGGAGAAGGCGCGCTGGTCGGGGCGCCGGCGCCCGCCGCGAACGGCCCGGCCGACGAGAACCGCGCCGCCGGAGGCGGCGAACTGGCCGGAGACAGCGAACCAGCCGGAGACAGCGAACTGGCCGGAGACAGGGGACCGGCTGGGTCCGGCGGGCTGGCCGGCCCGCGCGGCCGGGCGGGGGCGAGCGGCGCGGCCGCCGCCTGCGGCGCAGCGAGCGCGCTGGGACCGGCAGCGGCTACGGGCCGGGCGGGGCCGCCTGCCCGGGCCGGCGCAGCTGCCGCGGCAGGAGCGGCGGCCGCCGGCTCAGCGGGCGGCGGATCGGCGGGGGGCGCGAGCCGACGGGAGGCCGGGCTGGTCGCGGTCAGCGCTCCGGCCGGGATGTCCGTCGTCAGCGGCTCGGCGTAGGCGGCGGGCTCGGCATACACGGCCGGCTCGGCATACACGGCCGGCTCCGCATAAGGGGCCGGCTCCGCATAGGCGGCCCGCTCGGCGTAGGCGGCCGGCTCGGCGTAGGCGGCCGGCTCGGCGTAGGCGGCCGGCGCGGCGTAGGCGGCCGGCGCGGGGCGACTCGGCCCGCTGGACGCCGCCCCGGCGGGGGCCGCGCCGGACGGGAGGTAGCGGCCCAGCATGTCGGCGACGGGGGCCGGCAGCCAGTCCGGCGCCAGGTGGCCCGCACCGAGCTCGGCCAGCAGCTCGTCGGTGGTGGGCCGGTCGCCGGGCTCCTTGGCCAGGCACCGCTCGACCAGCGGCCGAAGCTGGGCCGGGACGCCCGTGGTGTCGGGCGTGCGGTGGACCACCCGGTAGATCAGGGCCGGGGCCGATCCCGTCCCGAAGGGGCCGGCACCGGAGGCTGCGTACGTGAGCACGGAGCCGAGGCTGAACACGTCGCTCGGCGGTCCGACGGCGCTGCCCTCGGCCTGCTCCGGGGACATGAACCCCGGCGAGCCGACGACCATGCCCGACTGGGTCAGCATGCTCGCCTCGCCGGCCCGGGATATCCCGAAGTCGATGACCCGCGGTCCGTCGTCGGCCAGCAGCACGTTCGCGGGCTTCAGGTCGCGGTGCACGATCCCGGCGGCGTGGATCGCGCCCAGCCCCTCAGCCAGGCCCGCGGCCAGGGTCAGCACGGAGGCGACCGGCAGGGGCCCCTGGCCCTCGACCACCTCGGCCAGGGACGGGCCCGGCACGTAGGCCGTGGCCAGCCACGGGACCGGCCCGTCGACGTCTCCGCCCAGGACGAGCGCGGTGAACAGCCCGCTCACGTTCCGGGCGGCGCCGACCTCGCGCGCGAACCGGGCCCGGAAGCCCGGCTCCCCGGCCAGGTCCGGGCGGATCACCTTGACCGCGACCAGCCGGCCGCCGATCGACCGGCCGAGGAAAACCTGGCCCATCCCCCCGGTGCCGAGCCGCCCGAGCAGGCGGTAGGACCCCATGGACTGCGGATCACCGGCCTGCAGTTCCCCGATCATGTCAACCCTTCCGGCCCATTGCGGCCGCTGTTCCGCCAGGATTCACCTGATCCCACGCGACTGCGGCAGGAGCCCCCGTTGGGCGCTGCGCAAATCAGCATAAAGAAATGCCGATGGCCAGGTGGGAGAGTTACGTATCCGATATGCACCCGTTTACTGCAATTACTGGCTGTCATTCTTTTACTACTGAATTGGAGAGTTAGTGACATGCATAAGGAACCGGCGTTGTCCAGGCGGGAAGACGGCAGCTAGTGGAGCGCAGCGCCCCGCGGGAGGGGCAAGTCGCGCTGGTCACCGGCGGGTCGGCCGGGCTGGGGCTGGCCATCGCCGGCGCGCTGGCGGAGGCCGGCGGGGCCGTGGTGCTGGCCAGCCGGTCGCTGGATCGCTGCGAGCGGGCCGCGGCCGGCCTGGCGGCCGCCACCGGGCAGCGGGTCCGGGGGCACGGCTGTGACGTGACCGACGAGGACGCTGTGGCTGGTCTCGTAGACCGGATCCTCGCCGACTACGGCCGGCTGGACGTGCTGGTGACCAGCGCCGGCGTGCAGGCCCGCGGCCGCCTGGACCAGCTCGACGTGGCCGCCCTGCGGTCCTGCCTGGAGGTCAACGTCGTCGGCACCTGGCTGGCCTGCCGCGCCGCCGCCGCGCCCATGCGCGCGGCCGGCTACGGGCGCATCCTGACCCTGGCCAGCGCCCTGGGCCTGGTCGGCGCCGCGGCCCGGTCGGCCTATGCCGCCAGCAAGGGCGCGGTCGTCCAGCTCACCCGGAGCCTGGCGGTCGAGCTGGCCGGGACGGGGATCACCGTCAACGCGCTCGCGCCCGGCCCGTTCCGCACCCCGCTCAATGCCGGGGTGGACGACGATCCGCAGGTCCAGCGGTTCCTCACCACCGAGGTCCCGCTCGGCCGCTGGGCCGCTCCCCCGGAGCTCGCCCAGGCCGCGCTGCTCCTCACCGACCCGGGGTCGAGCTACATCACCGGCGCCGTCCTGCCCGTCGACGGCGGCTGGACCGCCCACTGACTGCGAGCCGCTGACCGGGCCGCTGACCGCGAGCCGCTGACCGGCCGCTGACCGCGAGCCACTGACCGGGCCGCTGACCGGGAGCCGCTGACCACGGGAGACCCCGGCCGGCGCGGGCGCTGGCGGTTAGGGGCGACGCCGTAAGCGGAGCGGGGCGGCCGGGCCACCGCGGCCGCGCCGCAGGCGCAGGCGGGAGGAGCGGCGCGCGGCGCGGATGGCGGGGTCGGCCGGGTCGTCCTGGGCGGCGCGGTACAGGTCGGGCTCGAGGAAGATGAGCTGGGCGATGGGCACGGCGGCGCGGATCCGGCGCTCGGCGGCGTCGATGCCGCGGGCGATCTGGGCCGCGGAGTCGGCGCCGACCACGGCGATCTTCGCCGCGACGAGCAGGGTCTCCGGGCCGACGTGCAGGGTGCGGAGGTGGATCACGCCGTCGACCTCGGGGCCGCCCTCGATGGCGGCGACGATGTCGCGCTCGATGTCGCGGCCCGCCGACTCCCCGATGAGCAGGCTCTTCATCTCGACGGCGAGGATGACGGCGACGCCGCCGAGCAGGGCGCCGATCGCGATGGAGCCGGCGCCGTCCCACCGGCCGTCATGCGTGACCGTGGCCAGGGTCACCCCGATCAGCGCGAAGGCCAGGCCGGCCAGGGCGGCGGTGTCCTCCAGCAGCACGACCGGCAGCTCGGGGGCCTTGGCCCGGCGGATGAAGGCCAGCCAGCTGGACGCCCCGCGGGCCAGGCTGGACTCCCTCACGGCCGTGCGCAGCGAGAAGCCCTCCAGGATGATGGCGATGCCCAGGACGGCGAACGCGACCACCGCCGAGTCCACGTGCTCGGGGTGCAGGATGTGCTCGACGCCCTCGTAGATCGAGAACACCGAGCCGATCGTGAACAGCACGAGCGCGACGATGAACGCGTAGAAGTACCGCTCGGCGCCGAAGCCGAACTGGTGCTGCTCGGTCTCGTCGCGCACCGCGCGGCGGCGGCCGATCAGCAGCAGCGCCTGGTTGCCGCAGTCGGCCACGGAGTGCGCTGACTCGGCGAGCATGGACGCCGACCCGGTGATGACGAACGCCGCGAACTTGACCACGGCGATGCCCAGGTTGGCCGACAGCGCCGCGATGATCGCCCGCTTGCCGCCGCCATGACCGGCGGCTGACGGCGGCGGCCCGGACCGGGCTGCCCCGTCGTCGGCCTGCCCTGGGCCGACGCGTTCAGTGTCGATCCGGACTCACTCCTGCCGGGTTCCCGCGGCGGGGTCACGGGCCTCGTCGATCAGCAGCACGGGGATGCCGTCCCGGACGGGATAGGCCAGGCCGCAGTCGGCGCCGGTGCAGACGAGCTCGTCGGCCTCATCGTCAGCGCGCAGCGGCGCATGGCACTTCGGGCAGGCCAGGATGTCGAGCAGCCATTCATCGATCTGCACTGGGGTCTCCCGTAATGATCTGCAGGACTTCGTCGCGGATGCCAGCCAGGGTAGCGGCGTCGGCCGCCTCGGCGTTGAGCCGGAGCAGCGGCTCGGTGTTGGACGGCCGCACGTTGAACCACCAGTCCGGGGCGGACACGGTCAGGCCGTCCAGGTCGTCGGTGGCCAGGCCCGGCCGGCCGGCGAACGCGGCCCGGATCCGGGCCGTCGTGGCCGCCTGGTCGGCGACCTCGCTGTTGATCTCGCCCGTGGCCACGTACCGGGAGTACTCCGCGAGCAGCTCCGACAGCGGCCGGGGGCCGGAGCCGAGCGCGGCGAGCACGTGCATGGCCGCCAGCATCCCGGAGTCGGCGAACCAGAAGTCGCGGAAGTAGAAGTGACCGGAGTGCTCGCCGCCGAACACGGCGCCCTCCGCGGCCATCTGCGCCTTGATGAAGGAATGGCCGACCCGCGTCCGGACCGGCCGGCCGCCGTGCGCGGTCACGATCTCGGCCACCGCCCGGGAGGTGATCAGGTTGTGGATGATCGCGGCGCCCGGCTCGCGCCCCAGCTCGCGGACGGCGATCAGCGCGGTCAGCACCGACGGGGACACGATCTCGCCCCGCTCGTCGACGACGAAGCACCGGTCGGCGTCGCCGTCGAAGGCCAGGCCCAGGTCGGCACCGGCGCTGGTGACGGCGCGCTGCAGGTCGGCCAAGTTTCGCGGGTCTATGGGGTTCGCCTCGTGGTTCGGGAAGTTTCCGTCCAGCTCGAAGTAGAGCGGCACCGTCTCGATGGGCAGGCCGTCGAAGACGGTGGGCACCGTGTAGCCGGCCATGCCGTTGCCGGCGTCCACCACGACCTTGAGGGGCCGGATGCCGGACAGGTCGACCAGCGTCCGCAGGTGGGCGGCGTACCCGGACAGCAGGTCGCGCTCGGTGACGGTGCCGGGCAGGCCGGAGTGGGCGGGGATGCCGCCCGCGACCATCTCCTGGATCTCCCGCAGCCCGGTCTCGGCGCCGACGGGGCGGGCGCCGGCCCGGCACAGCTTGATCCCGTTGTAGCGGGCCGGGTTGTGGCTGGCGGTGATCATCGCGCCGGGCAGGCCGAGGCTGCCGCTGGCGTAGTAGAGCAGGTCGGTGGAGCCGAGCCCGGCGCTGATCACGTCCGCGCCCTGGGCGGCGGCGCCGCGGGCGAAGGCCGCGGCCAGGCCGGGCGACGAGGCCCGCATGTCGTACGCGGTCACCACGCCGGGGGCGCCGGTCAGCCGGACGAACGCGGCCCCGACGGCCTCGGCGGCGTTCTCGTCCAGGTCATCCGGGACCACGCCGCGGATGTCGTACGCCTTGAAGATCTTCGCGTAGTCGGCCACTAGCCCGCCTCTCGCGCCCCGCTGCCGCGGCCGGCGCCTCGATACCGGGTCAGAGCCTACCGGGGCCGGGGACCCGCCGGCGGAGCGTGCGCCGCAGCCGCCCTAGGTGCGCCGGCCCGTGTCCGAGGGAGCGGAGCGCAGGACCCGGAGGTGACCGCGGCGGCCGGTCTCGACGCCCTGGCCGACCGGCTCGGCCGGGGTCCGCGACGTGGTCGCCTCGCGGACCGCGTTGGCCAGGGCCTCCAGGTCGTCCGCCGCCTCGGCCTCGGTCTCGACCGGCCCCGGCGGCAGCCGGACCACGTCCCAGCCGCGGGGCACGGTCAGCCGGTCCGCGTGGGCGGTGCACAGGTCGTAGCAGTGCGGCTCGACGTAGGCGGCCAGCGGGCCGAGGACGGCCGTGGAGTCCCGGTACACGTAGGTCAGCGTGTACAGCGCCACCTGCTTGCAGGCCGGCCGGGAACACAGGCGTCTACCGCTCACAACGGCTGACGGTATCTACCGCCAGCCAGTAACGCCACCACCCGGGGCACTATGCACCATCGTGTCTCGGGAAGTCGGCCCGGCCCATGGGATACGCTCTGTGACCGTGCATGACGGCAGCAGCCCGGCGCGGCCGGCCCCGGGACCCCGGCGGCGGGACCGGCACGGCCGTGGCCTGCGCGGACTCCTGGTTCCGCCCGAGATCCCGCTGTACCGCAGCCGCAGCGAGCGCTTCGACGACCTCGTGCTGCTGGCGGTGACGCAACTTGAGCCCCGGTGGGAGGCGGAACTCGCCGGCGTCGAGTTCGCCGTCGAGGAGATTCCCCCGGCCGACGTCGCCATCGATGACCCCGAGCCGGTGCCGCTGGCCCGCCTCGACCCGGGCTCGGACGATCCGCGCGACCCGGAGCGCCCGGCCCGGGCCGCGCGGATCGTCATCTACCGGCGGCCGCTGATGGCGCGGGCCGACGGCGAGGACGAGCTCGGGGAGCTGGTCCTCGACGTCGTGGTCGAGGAGTTCGCGCGCCTCCTCGGCCTGGACCCGCAGATCGTCGACCCCGACTACCCCGGCGACGACGACTAATCCGCGGGCCCGGCCGGGCGCTGGCTACTGAGCGGGGCGCAGCGGGGTCACCGAGGTAGTCGAGCTGACCACGAACGACTTCAGGTAGTCGGTCCAGCTGAGGTCGGTGGTCGCCCCGGTGACCGGGTTGACGAAGGCCGCCTGCTCGCCGATCAGGTCGCTGGTCGCGGGGTCGAAGATCAGCTCGCGCTGGTCCACCTGACCGCGATAAGGACCGGACGTCACCGGGCTGCGGTACACCAGGCCGGTGCCGGGCCGGCCGGAGTGGTTGCGGGCCTGGGCGACGACGGTGACGCCGGGGATGCGCGCCGCCACCTGGAACAGGGCGGCCCGCAGCGCGGGCGGGGCGGCGGAGGCGCGCAGCAGGTCACCGACCTGGGTGAAGTCCTCCGCCGGACCGGGCGGCCCGCCCTCGATCTTGCGCGCGGAGATCAGCGCGGCCAGGGCGGCCGGGTCGGTGGTGAGGCGGGCCAGGTCCGTCTGTCCCGGGCCGTCGGAGAGCTGACCCGGGCCGTAGGACTGGTCCGCGGGCGGGGTGGCGAGGGACGGGCTCCCGTCGGCCACCCACTGGGCGTGATCCCGGGGGGTCGGGAACGTCGGGTCCGTGCTGGTCTCGACCTGGCGGCCCGAGCCGTCCCAGCCGATCCACTGCTGCTCGTGCTGGGAGTAGTCGACGGCGAACGTGTGGCCGTGATCGTTCAGCGTGTCGGCCTCGTTGATCGCGACGGTCTCGGTGTACTTGAACTGGCCGGGCGCCAGCACCGGCGGGGCCGGCTGCCGGGCCGCGGCCAGGACCAGGCCGCGCACTCCGGCCGGGACCGGGCGGGCCGGGGGCCCGGCGGAGGGGGCCGGCCGGGCCGGAGCGGATGGCAGCGCGACGGCGACGGCACCGGCGGCCAGCCCGGCCACGGCGAGGCCGGCGACGGACAGCCGGATCACCGGCCGCCGGGCGCGGGCCGGGCGGCGGGACGGCAGTTCGGCGAGGATGGACCGGGCCAGCGGGGAGGTGCCGGGCGGCGCCTCGCCGGTGGCGACGGGGTTGGCGGCGCGGATCAGGTCTTCGACGTTCATGTCTGCTCGGTCCTCCGGGTCGGCGGGGTGCTGATGAGGGGCTCCCGGCGCTCGTGCGCGGCGGAGAGCGCGCCGCTGAGTGCGTCGCGGACGGCGCTGCGGGCGCGGCGGTACCGCTGCTCCAGCGCGTTGGGGCTGCAGCGCAGGACCGCCGCGGCCTCGGCGTGGCTCAGCCCGTCCCACAGCACCAGCTGGAGGGCCTCGCGGTCGCGGGGCCGCAGCGCGCTGATGGCGGCCAGGACCGGCTCGGAGCGGGGGTCCGGCCCGGGCACGGCGGCCGGCTGGGTCAGGGCGTGCACGGACAGCCGGGCGTGCAGGCGGTGCCGGCGCTGCGCGGAGCGGTGCTGGTCGGCGACGCTGTTCCGGGCCACGCCGAACAGCCACAGCCGGTCCTGCGGCGGCGCCGGGACGCTGCCGAAGCGGCGCCAGGCCACGGCGAAGACCTGGGCCACGACGTCGTCGGCGTCCGCGGGCGGCACCCGGCGGCGGACGTAGGCCGCGATCTCCTGGAAGTGCGCCGTGTAGAACGCCTCGAACCGGCCCGCCTGGCCGTCGTCCTGCCTGCTGCCCATCACGTGCTTCTCAGGTGTCGGAGGTTCATGCCCCTACATGGCCGGCCAGCGGCCGATTCCGCCGCGGGGCCGACGGGTTCCATGATCGTGGGGAGTTCTCCGCAAATATCCCGGAATAGTCCCCACGATCATGGAGTGGCAGGCGGAGGGCTCGCGGGAAGGGCTCTTCGGTTGGGGGCTAGTGGGAGCCGATGGCCTTGAGGGAGTCCTGGGCGGGGGGGAGCGGGACCCAGGTCAGGGCGCTGGTCAGGGACATGATGGACCGGATGGTGCCGCCGGAGCGGATGACGCGGCCGACGTAGACCGGGCCGGAGCCCGGCTGGGGGGTCACCACGAGCGAGAACGGGCCGGGGCCGCCGCCCTTGGGGGGCGTGACGGACGTCACGACGGTGTGGCCGGCGGCCACGGTCACGGTGGTGCCGGCCTGGCCGGCCAGCGAGACCTTCCCCGTCGCGGTCGTGATGCGGACGGTAGCGGCCTTGCCCGGCGCGGAGATGACCAGCTGGGTCGCGCCCGACGGACCGGGCGGGTTGGCCGCGGCGACGCCCTGCTCGGTGACCGGGACGGCGGCCGCGCTGACCGCCCCCGGCGCGCCGGCCGCGCCTCCGGAGATCACCGCCGAGGCCGTGACCGGCACGTTGGAGCTGATCCGGATGGCGGCCGGGACGCCGGACAGCGAGGCGATCTGGGTGGCCACGGTGGAGTCGCCCGGCAGGTCGATGCCGCTGCCGCCGGTGGGCTGATAGGTGCCCTTGGTCGTCACGGCCGTGACCTTGACCTGGGCGTTGGCCGCGCCCGGCACGGCCAGGTACAGGGTCACGGTGCCGGTCGCGCCGGGCAGGCCCGGAATCGTCAGCCGGGTCGACGGCGGCTGGGTGGCGGGCAGCCAGCCGCCCGCCGCCTCCGCCGAGGTGCTGACGCCGAAGACGTCCGTGGTGGTGACGTCGCTGGCCTGGCGGACAGCGGCGGCGACGCGGCCGGTGCTCGTGGTCACGTGCAGCGAGAGCGCGTGCGAGCCGTGCAGGTAGGTCCCGAGGGACTGCACCACCATGCTGTGCGGCGGGACGATGATGCCGGTGTCGGAGCTGCCCAGCAGCGGCCCGCTGTCGGTGAGCGCGTCGACTTCGGCGTCGGCCGGCTCATTGTCGGTGTTCATCAGGTACAGCTCGACGTGGGACGCGCCGGCCACGCCGGGGCCCACGAACCAGAAGTCGGTGCCCGGCGCGGAGCACTGCGCGGTGGTCAGCCCGTCCGAGCCGACCTGCTCGACCTCCAGGCCCTGCGCCATCGCCCCGGTGGCCTGGACCACGACGCCGCCGCGCCCCGGAGTGGTAGCGACGGCCGGGCCGGGGGCGGGGCTCCCGGAGGGCGCGGGCGAGGCGGTGCCGCCCTTGGCGCTCCCGCCAGTCCCGGTCCCGCTGCTCGCGCTGGTGCCGGTGCTGGTGCTGACCCGCGGCGCGGCGGGCGGGGCGGCCGCGGTGGACACGGGCGACAGGGTCAGCACGCCCGGCGTGGCCAGGGTGCGGAGAGGGGCGCCCGTGGTGGTGGCGCCGGTCCCGGTCAGCCGGGAGATCGCGGCGCTGCCGCCGGCGGACCGGCCGGGCAGGGCCGTGGTCGCCACGCTCCCGGACGTCACCCCCGGCGAACCCGGCGCGGGGCAGGCCCGGATGGCCGACGACACCGGCGCGCGGGAGTCGTGACCCAGCTGGATGCTGCTCCCGATGGTGGCCGGGCCGGTGACCGTCGTGATGCCGTACACGGCGGCCAGCCCGACGACGACCGCCCCGGCGGACAGCAGCCGTCCCCGCATGCCTCCGGTGACCCGGCTCACCAGGCGTCCCTCTCGTCCTCGTCGCTGTCCGGCGCGGGCCAGCGGCGCCGGGAACGGTCGCCCGGTGCTGTCCCGGCCGGCCCGCCGTGGTGTACGTCGGCGGACGGCAGGGGCTCCAGGGAGTCACCCGGTCCGGTCCAGCCGGCCGGCCGGGCCGGCTGGTCGGTCGACCACGCGGTGGGGGGTCCGCTGTCGGGCCAGGCCGCCTGGGCGTCCGGCTGCGGCCAGCCCCCGGACGGCTCGGCCGGCGACGGCGCCCCGGCCCCGCGCTGACGTGAGTCCGGCCACCGGTCGTCGGGCCAGCCGGGATCGGGGCGCGGCTGCGCCGGGCGGCTGGGCCGGGCGGGCGGGGCGGGCATGCGCTGCGGCACGGCATCCGGCCAGCTGCCGGCCGGGCCGTATGGCGACTCGGCCGGGCGCGGGCCGCCCCGGTCGCCCCGCGGCCCGGACGGCGGCGGGTCGGGCACGCGCTGGCCCGGAACCGGCTGGCCCGGAAGCGGCTGACCCGGAGCCGGCTGGCCGGGAAGCGCCGGGCCGGGCAGGGGCTGGCCGGGCAGGCGGGCCTGGCTGATCCGGTCGGCGGGCGGCCGCGGGGCGCCGGGCGCGTCGGCGTCATCGGGGTACGGCCAGGCGCCCGCCGCCGACCGGGCCGGGGCACCTCGCCGGCCGGGACCGGTGTCGGCGCGGTCCGCGCCGTAGCCAGCCGCGCCGTAGCCAGCCGTGCCGTACTCGGTGCTGCCGTACTCGGGGCTGCCGTACTCAGGGCTGCCGTACTCGGTGCTGCCGTGCTCAGGACCGCCGTACTCGGTGCTGCGGTACTCGCTGCTGTCCGCGGGCCGGCGGCCGTCGCCGCCCCGGGCCGGGCTGTCGTAGCCGTCCCCGTAGTCGGGCCGGCCGGAGCCCCGGCGGCCGTACTCGGAGCTCTCGTACGCCGAGCGGTCGTGGTCGGAGCTGTCGCGCTCCCCGTGCCCGGCGCCGCCGCGCGGGTCGCCGCGGTCGAAGCCGGACGTGCGGTCCAAGGCCGTCGTGCGGTCAGAGTCGGCCGGGCCGTCCAGGGCGGCCGGGCCGTCCAGGGCGGCCGGGCGGTCAAAGGCGGCCGTCCGGTCGAAGGCGGCCGTCCGGTCCCCGGCGCCGTCGTCGAACTCCGGGCTGCCCGCCCGGCCCTCGTCGTACCCGGCGTCGGGCACCTCGGCCCGGCGGGGCGGGTCGTGAAAGAACCGGCTGGTCGGCTGGCCCGCCGGCCACGCCGCCGGAGACCCCGGCGCGCGCCCGGCCTCGCGGCCACCGCCAGCACCGGCCCGGTCGGCGCCGACCCGGCCAGCGCCGGCCCCGCCCGCGCCCGCCCCGACCGCGCCATCAGCACCCGCTCCGGCCGCGCCAGCAGCCGCGCCCGCGGCCCCGGCCAGGTCCCGCGCCGCCCCGCGGCCCGTGACGGGGCGAATCCGGCCCGTCCCGGCCAGCGGCTGGTCCGCGCCCGGCTTGCGGCCCCGGCGCCCGGCGCCCCGGCCGCGGCCCTTGCCGCGCCGGTCACCCTCCCGGGCGCCGGCCCTGCCGCCCGTCCTGGCCGCGGCCCTGGCTCCCGCCCGGCCGCCCGTCCGCGCGGCCGCCGCGCCCTCGCGCTCGTCGCCGCTGCCATCGCCAGCAGTCGCCCCGGCAGCAGTCGCCCCGGCAGCAGTCCCGCCAGCAGTCCCGGCGGGCGCGACCGCGCCGGCCCCGGCCGCAGCGAGCTGGGCCTCGGCGGCGGTCGGGACGCCCGGCAGCGCCAGCGCCGCCACCACCAGGACCACCAGCAGCTCGAACCCGATGCTCAGGTCATGGCCGAGATCATTGCGGCCGACCTGCACGGTGCCGCCGCCGCTGGGCAGCCGGAAGGCCTGGGCCCAGCCGCCGGCCGGGGAGGCCACGGCAGCGAGCGGGCGGCCGTTGAGCGACGCGTGCCAGCCGCCCGTGGGCTCGCTGACGGTCAGGATCCCGCCCGCGGCGGGGGCGTCCGCGCCGGCGACGCCGAGCTGGCCGGACGGTACCGCCACCACGGCCCCGCTGGGCTCTACCACGCTGACCCGGTCGGGCAGGCGACCGAGCCGCCACAGGTCGAACGCGGGCGTGATGCTGACCCGGCGCAGGCCCGCCACGGCGTCCAGGGTCCGGGCCAGGGCCGCGTCCACCGGCGCGCGCATCAGCACGAAGCCCACGTCGAAGTGGGACAGGATCGCGCCCTGGTCGGCCGCCTGGCCGCCGGCCGGGGCGACCAGCGTGGCGACGGCCGAGCTCAGCGCGCGCTCCGCAGCGGGCACCGGGACCAGGTCGGCGTCGCCGAGGGCCGGGCCGTTCCCGCGCAGCAGCAGGTAGGACACCTTCGCGCCGGACGTGCTCAGCACCAGCGTGCGGTCCTGGGCGCCGCCCGACGCCGACGCGGCGACCAGGGCGGGCACGACCTGCCCGCCGTCGGCGCGCACCGGCCCGGTCACGCCCTTCATCAGCCAGAACCCGCCCGCCGCGGCCGGCGCCGAGCAGGCCGCCAGGACCAGGACGGCGATGCCGAGGCCGCGGACGCTGCCGATCCGGCGCGCGATGCCGCGGTCGCCCGGCAGCGCGGGGCGCAGCGAGTCGGCGCCGGCCGCGGCGGCCAGCAGCAGCCCGGCCGCGGCCACGGCCAGGGCGACGCCCGGCCAGGCGGCCACCGGCGGGCCGCCGGCCGGGGGCCGGACCGAGATCCGGCTCGCCGCGGCGGCCACCAGCAGGCCGATCAGCGCGACGGACCACCCGGCCATGACCAGGGTCCGCCGCCGGGACGCCAGCAGCGGCACGAGCGCGGTCAGGGCCAGGCCGGCCATGACCCAGGTCGGCGGCAGCCCGGGCCCGCCGGGGCTGAGCAGCAGCAGCGACGCGGCGCGCAGGCCGGGCGCGGCCAGGCCGGGCTGCTGGACGCCCGCCTCCAGCAGCAGCGTCGCCGGGTGCGCGAACAGCTGGAACGTCCAGGGCACGAGCAGGACGAGCGGCACGACCACCACGACCGCCAGGTTGCGCAGCAGGTCGGGGCGGCCGGCCCGCAGGCCCACCGCGGCGGCCACCGCGGCCAGCAGGGCGATGGGCCACAGCAGCGGCACGAACGCGGCGCCGAACGCGATGGCCAGCCCGGTGGCCCAGGCCGCGCGACGGGCGAGCCGGGGCGGCAGGCTGAACATGCGGCCGGCCAGCAGGCCGATCACCGGGATGGCGGCGAAGGCCGCGGCCGTGCCCAGCCGGCCCGCGGCGATGGCGCCGGACGCGACCGGGATCAGCGCGTAGGTGGCAGCCGTCCAGATCCGGATCGGCACCGAGGTGGTCACCTGCCGGGCGGCGCGGAACGCGGCCATGCCGGCGATCGGCACGCTGCCGAGCAGCAGCACGTCCACGGCCAGCCAGGCCTTGCCCAGCAGCACCGTCGACAGCGCGGCGACGATCGCCAGGTACGGCGGCGTTACGCTGGGTGATCCGATTCCGGTGGGGTGAAAGCCCTGCAGATACTGGTGCCACAGGCCGGCGGCGCCCTGGGTCGCCGGGAGCAGCGCGCCGCCGCCGAGGGTGCCCGCGCCGAGCACCGACCGCTCGGCGATCCCGGTGACGACCAGCAGCGCGACGAACAGCAGCACCGCTGGGCTGGTCAGGATGCGCTGGGCGAGGCCGGTGTCGGTGAGCAGGAAGTCGTCGGCGTCGGGATCCTCGGTGGCGTGGTGCGAGCCGCGCGTGTCCTGCTGCGCGGAGCTCGACATGGACGCGATGACCTCCGCGATCCGGCGCACCGACCGGCCCGGCGGGATGTCGGCCCGCAGCCGCCCGTAGGCCGCCTTCCGGCCCCGGGCGCGCATCGCGCGCACCCGGCGCAGGCGCAGCGGGTGGCCGAGCACCGAGGCGATCGCGGCGGTCTCGTCCAGGGCCGCCCGCACGCTCTTGGCGACCAGGAAGAACAGCGCGCGCAGGATCGACACGGTCAGGTTGCCGGCCATCGACGCGAGCATCGGCCGCAGCGGCAGGTTGCCGGCCAGGGTCAGCAGCGCGTTGCGCCGGTCCAGGAGCTGGGCGCGGCGGCCGACCGACACGGCCCGGCGCCGCCGGGTGATGGCCTGCGCGTGGTAGACGACCGCGTCGGTGATGACCCGGACCCGGTAGCCGGCCGCGTGCACCCGCCAGCAGAAGTCCATGTCCTCGCGGAACAGGGCCATCCCGGGGTCGAAGCCGCGCAGCTGATCCCACACATCGCGGCGCACCAGCATGCCGGCGCTGCTCACCGCGAGGGTGTCCCGGTCCCCGTCATGCTGGCCCTGGTCGACCTCGCGCGGCTCGATGCCGGTGACCCGGCGGCCGACGGTGTCGATGGTGAGGCCGGCCTCCAGCAGCACGTCCCGGTCCGACCAGTCCATCACCTTGGGCCCGAGCACCGCGGCCTTGGGCGTCTCGGCCGCGCCGCGGAGCAGCTGCTCCAGCGCGTCCGGGGCCGGCTCGCAGTCGTCGTGCAGCAGCCAGACCCACTCGACCTGCTCATCGGCGGCCGCGCCCGGCCGGACCTGGACGCGGGTGTTGGCCGACCGGTGCTGCAGCGCCCGGGCCACGGCCGCGCCGTACCCGGTCGTCCGCTCCATGCCGAACACCACGCCCTGGCCGAGCTGGGCGGCCAGCACCGCGCCGCTGCGGTCGCGGCTGCCGGTGTCGACGGCGACGACGCGCTGCACGGGGCGGGTCTGCTCCAGCAGCGCGTCGAGGACGTGCGGTAGCCAGGTGGCACCGTCGTGGGCGACGATGACCGCCGTCACGACGTGCTGCGGATACGTTTCGGTCGGCGACAAGGGGGTCCGCTAGCTGCTTCCGGTTCGGGGTCACGGGCCAGCCCCGCCAGGGATGCAGGCGCGGGCGGACCCGGGTCAGGTACCCGTGAACAATACGCGAACCGGGTCTGCCCCGAAGGTCAGTCGCCACTGCCGACAGCATCGCCCCCGCTCATCCCCGTGCGGCGGCCCGTGCCGCAGGGAGCGGCCGCGCGGCCGCGGCGGCTAGACCGCCGCGCGCTTCAGCCGGCGCCGCTCGCGCTCGGACAGGCCGCCCCAGATCCCGAACCGCTCGTCGTGCTCCAGCGCGTACTCCAGGCACTCGACCCGGACCTCGCAGCTGCGGCACACCCGCTTGGCCTCCCGGGTGGAGCCGCCCTTCTCCGGGAAGAACGCCTCCGGGTCGGTCTGCGCGCACAGCGCGCGATCCTGCCAGCCCGCCTCTTCGGCATCATCGGCGCCGATGTCAAACCCCTCGTGCACCAGCGAGACGATGATGTCTGCCACTGCGCACCTCCCTGCCCGATCAATAACCCCGTTGCCCGCAGCCAGTACCCCGGCGTGCGAATTACACACGTGAAATTACACGCGCGTGTCTTGCCTCACGTCAAGCGGGATACGTGATAATGGCCACCGGCTTGCACACGGATGACGGGAAAGTCCGGCCGCGTTTTTCCGGCGCCGGCCGGGCTCCCGGGCCTGCCCGGTGCCCGGTTCCGGGGGCCAAGGCGCCAGACTCCCGGCATGTCCGGACGGGCCTCGATGGGGCCCCGGAACCGCCTTCCGCCGGGGTTCGCGGTGCCGGGCCGACGATCGATTGCGAGACTTCCTGGATGCGCATCACCGTTCTGGCCGGCGGCGTCGGGGCCGCCCGCTTCCTGCGCGGCCTCAAGGCCGCGGCCCCCGACGCCGACATCACCGTCATCGGCAACACCGGCGACGACATCACCCTGTTCGGCCTGCACATCAGCCCCGACCTCGACACCGTCATGTACACCCTCGGCGGCGGCATCAGCGAGGAGCGGGGCTGGGGCCGCGAGGCCGAGACGTTCACCGTCCTGCCCGAGCTGGCCGCCTACGGGGCCGGGCCGGACTGGTTCACCCTCGGCGACCGGGATATCGCCACCCACATCACCCGCACCGCCCTGCTGAACGCGGGCGCCACCCTGACCGAGGCGACCGGCAAACTTTGTGAACGCTGGTCGCCCGGCGTGACCCTGCTGCCCATGTCGGATGACCGGATCGAGACGCACGTGTTCCTCGACGAGGCGGGTCCCGGCGGAGCGGGCGGCCGCGAGGTGCACTTCCAGGAGTGGTGGGTGCGGCTGCGCGCCGCCGTGCCCGCCCGGCGGATCGTGGCCGTGGGCGCGGCGCAGGCCGTCCCCGCGCCGGGCGTGCTGGCCGCCATCGAGGCGGCCGACTGCGTGCTGTTCCCGCCGTCCAACCCGGTGGTCAGCATCGGGACGATCCTCGCCGTCCCGCAGGTGGCGGAGGCGGTGGCGGCCAAGACCGTGGTCGGGGTGTCCCCGATCATCGGGGACGCCCCGGTGCACGGCATGGCGGACGCCTGCCTGACCGCGATCGGCGTGGCCACGACCGCGGCGGCCGTCGCCGCGCACTACGGAGCCGGGCTGCTGGACGGCTGGCTGGTCGACGACCGGGACAAGGCCGCGACCACCGCGCCCGAGCTCAGCGGCATCGCCGTGCGGGCGCTGCCGCTCTACATGACCGACCTGGCGGCCACGGCGCAGATCGCCCGGGCCGCCCTCGACCTCGCCGCGGAGCTAGCCCGATGAACAGTCCCCCCACTCCGGCCCTGTCCGTGCTGCCCGTGACCGGGCTGCCGGAGATCCAGGCCGGCGCGGACCTGGCCGCCCTTATCGCCGGCGCGGCCCCCGACCTGCGCGACGGCGACATCCTGGTCGTCACCTCCAAGATCGTCAGCAAGGCCGAGGGCCGGGTGGTCACGGGCGACCGGGAGGCCGCCATCGACGCGGAGACCGTGCGGGTCGTGGCCCGGCGCGGCCCGACCCGGATCGTGGCCAACCGGCACGGCCTGGTGCTGGCCGCGGCCGGGGTGGACGCCTCCAACACCGCGCCGGGCACGATCGTGCTGCTGCCGTCCGACCCCGACGCCGCGGCCCGCGACCTGCGCGCGGCCATCGCGGCGCGCCTCGGGGTCAGCATCGGGGTGATCATCAGCGACACCCTCGGCCGGGCCTGGCGGACCGGGCAGACCGACACCGCCATCGGGATCGCCGGGGTGCTCCCGCTGCGCGACCACCGCGGCCAGACCGACACCTTCGGCAACTCGCTGGAGGTGACGATGGCGGCCGTGGCCGACGAGCTCGCGGCCGCGGCCGACCTGGTCAAGGCCAAGACCACGCAGATCCCGGTGGCCGTGGTGCGCGGCGTGCCCGAGCTCGTGACGAGCGACGACGGGCCGGGCGCGGCCGCGCTGGTGCGGCCGGGCGCCGAGGACATGTTCCGGATCGGCACCGATGCCGTGCTGGGCGAGCGCCGGACGGTGCGGGAGTTCACCGACGAGCCGGCCGACCCGGCCGCGGTGCGCCGGGCCATCGCGGCGGCCCTGACCGCGCCCGCGCCGCACCACAGCGAGCCGTGGCGGTTCGCGGTGCTGGAGACCGCCGCGGCCCGGACCGCGCTGCTGGACGCGATGCTGGCCGCCTGGCAGGCCGACCTGACCGCGGACGGCTTCACCGCCGAGCAGATCGCCCGCCGCGTCCGGCGCGGCGAGCCGCTCCGGCGGGCACCGCTGATCATCGTGCCGTGCCTGGTCACCGAGGCCGCGCACGCCTACCCCGACGACCGCCGGAACGCCGCCGAGCGGTCGATGTTCGTGGTGGCGATGGGCGCGGCGGTGCAGAACCTGCTCGTGTCGCTGGCCATCGACGGCCTGGGCTCGTGCTGGGTGTCCAGCACGCTGTTCTGCGGGCCGGTGGCGGCCGCCGCGCTGGACCTGCCGCCGGGCTGGGAGCCGATGGGCGCCGTCGGCGTCGGCCACGCGGCCGCGCCGCCGCGGCCGCGCCCGGACCGCGACCCCGACGCGGTGACGCTGCGCCGGTGACCGGGCCTACAGGGACTTGGCGATCTGCTCCAGGAGGCGGGCGGAGTCGGCCGGGGTGTCCGCCTCGGCCGACAGCCGGTTCATGACCTCCATGTAGTGGTCGACCTCGTCGCGGCGGTCCAGGTACAGCGCGCTGGTGAGCTGCTCGAGGTAGACGATGTCCGGGAGGTCGGGCTCGGCGAACCGCAGGACGGTGAAGGACCCGCCCGCCGCCGGATGGCCGCCGCGGCTGAACGGCATGACCTGCAGCGTGACCCGCGGGTACTCAGTGACCTCGATCAGGTGCCGCAGCTGGACCTTCATGGCCTCGGCCCCGCCGAGCGGCCGCCGCAGCGCCGACTCGTCGATCACGGCCCAGATCCGGGGCGAGTCATCCAGGTGCAGGATCTTCTGGCGCTGCATCCGGAGGCTGACCCGGTGCTCGATCTCGTCGGTCGGCGCCGACCGGTGGCCCAGCACGGTCACGCCGCGCGCGTAGTCCTCGGTCTGGAACAGCCCCGGCACGAACTGCAGCTCGAAGGTCCGGATCAGCGACGTGGCCTGCTCCAGGCCGACGTAGGACTCGAACCAGTCCGGCATGATGTCGTCGTACTTGGCCCACCAGCCCTGGTTATTGGCCTGCCGGGCGAGGGCCAGCATCCGGTCCCGCTCCCGCGGGTCGGTCACGCCGTACAGGCTGAGCAGGTCCGAGACGTCGCGCTCCTTGAACCCCACGCGGCCGTGCTCGACCCGGCTGATCTTGGACCGCGACGCCCGGATCTCGTACCCGGCCTGGTCCGGCGTCAGCTTCGCCGCCTCGCGCAGGCGGCGAAGCTGGATGCCCAGCAGCATCCGCAAGACGGTCGGGCCGCCCCTGGGCTGGCCCGCCCCGATGTCCACCGGCGAGAGGCCGGCGCTGTTCGGCTGCACTGCACTCATGTCCGCTCCCGGCGCGACGGGTGGTGACTGCAGTCCGGCGGCGTCGCACGGCTCCGCTTACTACAGCGCTCCACGTCCATAGCCCCAACAACCCCCCAAACGGCGCATCACCCGCTCCCTGCCCGGAACACTGCGCCACCTGCGTCACTTCACGCCCACTGTGGCGCAGGCCGAAATCCGGCCGGATAGCCGCTGATGCAGTGAGCAGGTTATCACCCAAGACGCCAATCAGGCTCCCACCGGACTTACCCGGTTTTCCGCGCGGAACTGCCGACGAGGCCGGACATCTCAGCTCGCCAGGTCGTCGAACTCGCCGTTCCTGGCCCCGGCCAGAAAGGCCGCCAGCTCCGCGCGGGTGTAGACCAGGGCCGGGCCGCCCGGGTCGCGCGAGTTACGGACGGCGACCGCCCCGTCCGGGAGCGGCGCGACCTCGACGCAATTGCCGCTCGGGTTGCTCGCCCGGCTCTTGCGCCACGGCAGTTCGCCGAGGTCAGCGGCGGGCGAGCCGTTCGCGAACTGCATCGTTCCCCCTGGTGAGGTAGCCTGGGTCGGGTGTCTGCACGTGCATCTGCACGAGCGGATGATCAGTGCGCAGCAGGATAACAGTCCAGATGCACGTGCAACTGCGCTTGCAGCAGGCGCGTGCATAAGGCAGGATTCAAGTTGGCCGAAAGTTCCCAGACCCAGAACCGACGGGATCTTCTTTACTGTGACGACGGCACACCCGGTTCTCCAGGAGCGCGCCCCGTGGTAGCCAACCCTGTGGTAGCCCGACCTGTGGCCGCGAAGCACGCTGCATCCGAGGCCACGGACGCGGTACCGAGCATGGGCGCCGCGAGCATGCGGGCCGCCGCCTCCCCGGATGCCGGGTGGGGCTGGCTGCGCCGCGCGGCCGAGATGGCGACGCAGGCCGGCAGC
The DNA here is from genome assembly GCA_036501025.1 of Streptosporangiaceae bacterium. Taxonomy (GTDB): domain Bacteria; phylum Actinomycetota; class Actinomycetes; order Streptosporangiales; family Streptosporangiaceae; genus DASUBV01. Next base: position 6,452 of record DASYBB010000034.1, on the reverse strand, counting down.
CTGTTCCCGGCCGCCCCGGACGGCGTCCGCTACGTCGGCGAGCCGGGCTGGCCGTGCTATCCCCGGATCGCGATGCGGACCCCCGGCACCGAGCCCGGCGCGATCTCCGCGGCCCGGAAGTTCACCACGCTCATCATGGAACGGTGGGGTGCCGCCGGCCGTGGCGCCGACGTGGCCGTGGTCGTCTCCGAACTCCTGTCCAACGCCGTCCGGCACGGGCTCGCTTTCCCCGACGGGCCGTCCGCCAGCGGCATCCGCCTGGGGCTGCTCCACTCCGGCCCGAGCATCCTGTGCGCCGTCACCGACCCGAGCGCCAGCCCGCCGGTCCCCCGGGAGCCGGACTGGCTGGACGAGGGCGGCCGCGGCCTGCACGTCATCGCATCGCTGAGCGATGGCTGGGGCGCCTGCCTGGACGTGCCCGGCCAGGCCGGCAAGGTCGTCTGGGCGGCCTTCCGCACCGCGCCGTAGTACCACCGGGGCGCCCAGCGCTAGATCTCCTGGGGCCGGGCGGACCCGGGCGGGGTCGCCCGGCCCCAGGGCTGTCCTGACGGCCCTGGGTCCGGCCAGGCCTCCCTGGTCTCAGGCCTCCTGGTCTCAGGCCTCCACGAGCGGCAGGGCCGTCCGGCGGCCGCGAACCGCCTCGCACACCCCGTCGCTGGCCGCGGCCGCCGTGACCCGCTCGGGCGCGGGCTGCCCGTACGTCGTCGTGCGCTGGCGCAGCGCCCGGCCCGTCGGGGCGACCAGCGCCCGCAGGTCGCTGATCGTCTTGTACGAGCCGTTCTCCGACCCGGCCATCCGGCTGATGGTCTCCTCCATCAGCGTGCCGCCCAGGTCGTTGACGCCGCCGCGCAGCACGTCCCGGCAGCCGTCCTCGCCGAGCTTGACCCAGGAGCACTGGATGTTGTCGATCGCGCCGTGCAGCATGATCCGGGCCACGGCGTGCACGGCCCGGTTCTCCCGCCGGGTCGGGCCGGGCCGGGCCAGGCCGGCCAGGTAGATCGGCGAGCTGGCGTGCACGAAGGGCAAGGGCACGAACTCGGTGAACCCGCCGGTCCGCTCCTGGATCCCGCGCAGCACGCGCAGGTGGCCGACCCAGTGGGCCGGGGTGTCGACGTGCCCGTACATCATCGTGGACGAGGTCCTGATGCCGAGCTCGTGGGCGGTGGTGATGACCTCGATCCAGGCCGCGGCCGGCAGCTTGCCCTTGGTCAGGACCCAGCGGACCTCGTCGTCGAGGATCTCCGCGGCGGTGCCCGGCAGCGAGTCCACGCCCGCCTCCCGGGCGGCGATGAGCCACTCGCGCACGGGCATGCCGGTGCGCGCGGACCCGTTCATGACCTCCATCGGCGAGAAGGCGTGCACGTGCATCCCCGGCACGCGCCGCTTGACCTCGGCGGCGAGGTCGAAGTACGCCGTGCCGGGCAGGTCCGGGTGGATGCCGCCCTGCATGCACACCTCGGTGGCGCCCGCCGCCCAGGCCTCCTGCGCGCGGTCGGCCACCTGGGACAGTGACAGCGTGTAGGCATCGGCGTCGGTGCGCCGCTGCGCGAACGCGCAGAACCGGCAGCCGGTGTAGCAGACGTTGGTGAAGTTGATGTTGCGCGTGACGACGAAGGTGACGTCGTCGCCGACGGTGTCCGCGCGCAGGCCGTCGGCCAGCGCGGCCAGCGCCTCCAGCTCGGGGCCGTCCGCGTCGAGCAGGGCCAGCGCCTCGCCGTCGCTGATCCCGGCCGGGTCGCGCTCGGCACTGCGCAGGGCGGCCGCGACCTCCGTCCGCAGCCGGGCGGGCGCGCCCGTCCCGGCGCCGGGCGCGATCCGGCTCCGCACCTCGTCCCAGTCGCCGTAGACCTCGGCGAAGTCGGTCCGGCGATCGTCGGTGCGCCCGGTCGTGTCGATGCTGACGTGCAGGTCGGTCCGGCCGGTCCCGGCGAGCGCCTCGCCCCAGCCGCCGTCGGGCTCCTGCCAGGGCAGGCCGCGCGGCCGGGCGCCGGCGTCGGCCAGGCCGGTCGCCGGGTCGGCCAGCGCGGCGACATGGCCGGCCAGCCGCGGGTCCAGCCACGGCTCGCGCAGGTAGCCGGGGTAGATGGTGAGCCGCTCGCGCAGCTCGAAGCCGCCCGCCGCGGTCTGGGCGGCCAGGTCATCGAGCTGCGGCCAGGGCCGCTCGGGGTTGACGTGGTCGGGCGTCAGCGGCGACACCCCGCCCCAGTCGTCGATGCCCGCGCTGAGGATGAGCTGGTACTGATCGCCGATCAGGTTCGGCGGGGCCTGGATCCGCGCGCCCGGCCCGAGGACCAGCCGGGCCACCGCGATGGTGGCGGCCAGGTCGTCCAGCTCGGCGTCCGGGGCGGACCGCATCCGGGTATCGGGCTTGGCCCGGAAGTTCTGCACGATGACTTCCTGGACGCCGCCGTACTCCCGGGCGACCTGCCGGATGGCGAAGATGGCGTCGGCCCGCTCGGCCAGCGTCTCGCCGATGCCGATGAGGATGCCGGTGGTGAACGGCACGGCGCTTCGGCCGGCGTCCTCCAGCACCCGCAGCCGGACCTTGGGATCCTTGTCCGGGCTGCCGAAGTGCGGGCCGCCCTTCTCGGTGAACAGCCGCTCGGCGGTCGTCTCCAGCATCATCCCCATGGACGGCGCCACCGGCTTGAGCCGCTGGAAGTCCTGCCAGCTCAGCACGCCCGGGTTGAGGTGGGGCAGCAGCCCGGTCTCCTCGAGGACCCGGATGGCCATGGCCCGCACGTACGACAGCGTGTCATCGTAGCCGTGCGCGTCCAGCCACTCGCGGGCCTGCGGCCAGCGATCCTCCGGCCGGTCGCCGAGCGTGAACAGGGCCTCCTTGCAGCCGAGCGCGGCGCCGTCCCGGGCGATCTGCAGGATCTCGTCGGGCGACAGGTACATGCTGTCCAGCCGGCCGGGCACCGTGACGAACGTGCAGTAGGCGCAGCGGTCCCGGCACAGCCGGGTGACCGGGATGAAGACCTTCTTCGAGTAGGTGATGACGCCGGGCCGGCCCGCCTGGACCAGTCCCGCGTCCCGCACCCGGGCGGCGTGCCCGAGCAGCGTGCCCAGCTGCTCGCCGCGGGCCCGCATCAGGGTGGCCGCCTCGTCGCGGTCCAGCGCCTTCCCGTCCCTGGCCCGGGCCAGCACCCGCCGCAGCGCATTGTCGCCGCCGGCCGGGGCGGCGCTGGGGTCAGCTGGACCGGGACCGGGAGCGGGGACGACGGGGACGGGGATCACTGACTCGGGGGCTGGCCGGGGCCGGCGGGGGCCAGACGCATCGACGCTCATGTCCTCAGCCTAAGTTGCGCCGCGAGTCCCAGATCGCCCGGCAGCCATGGACGGCCCGCGCGCCGTGGTGCCGCCGCGTCCGGCGAGTCAACCCCGCGGGTGGCCGGCCGGCCCCTCAGCGGTTCGGATCGCCGGTCAAAACCGGGGTACGGAGCGAGCCGCTGAGGGGTGCTTCGTGCTGGCGACGGGCTGGACCGGCTAGATGGACCGGCTAGATGGAGCGGTAGTCGCGGACGGAGTTGCGGGGGCCGCGGCGGGGCGGGCTGGTGCCGGTCAGCTCGATGAGACGGGTAGCGCGGTAGCGCTGGCCGGCGTAGGGGGCGAGCAGCTCGAGCATCCCGGCGTCGTCGACCTTGCGGCGGGCCAGGGACCAGCCGACGAGGCCGGGCAGGTTGTAGTCGCCGACGCTGACGGCGTCGGAGTCGCCGCAGGCGCGCTGGCGGATCTCGGCCGAGGTCCAGATCCCGATGCCGGACAGGGACTGCAGCCGGCGGTCCGCCTCCGCGGCGGGCAGCGTCACGATGCGCTCCAGCCGCCCGGCGACACCGGCCGCGGCCCTGATCGTGGCCGCCCGGATGCCCTCCACGCCGGCCCGGTGCCACTCCCAGGTCGGGATGGCGGCCCAGGTCGCGGCGGGCGGGCAGACGCACATTCCGGCCGGCGCGGGGCCGGGCGCGGGCAGCCCGAACCGGCGCAGCAGCAGCCGCCAGGCCCGGAACGCCTCCAGCCCGACCACCTTCTGCTCCAGCACCGCGGGGACCAGCGCCTCCAGGACCCGGCCGGACCGCCCCACCCGGAAGCCCGGGTAACGCCGGACCGCGTCGCGCAGCAGCGGGTGCACCGGCCGGAAGCCGCTCGGGTCGTCGCTGGCCCCCAGCAGGTCCGGCAGCGCGGCCAGCATCCAGTCCGCGCCCGGCCCCCAGGCCCGCGCGACGACCAGCGTGCCCGCGCCCTCCTCCCCCGCCGCGGAGCTGACGCGGAGGGTGACCGGCCCCTCCGGGGTGAGCGAGGTGCGCCAGATGGCGCCGCCGGGCTCAGCGCGGAAGGCCGGGTCCCCGCTGCCCCGCCGGTGCACGCCCAGGATCAGGCGGACGTCCACCGGGAACGGCGCCCGCCAGTCCCGGCGGCGGCCGTCCTCCGTCATCGGGCCGAGCCGCCCGCCGCGGGCCGGCCGGGATGCATCTGGGCGGCGCTCAGCGGGTCAGACGTCGGTCGAGAACCGGACCGAGGTACCGGCCAGCCGCACGCCGGGCCAGACCCGGAGGCCGCACCTCAGCTCGTTGCCGGGGTCGATCTGCGCGCCGTCGCCGATGATCGCGTCGTCCAGGATCACGCCGGCGCCGATCCGGGCGCCGGCGCCGACGATGCTGGCCGTGACCCGGGCACCGGCTCCGACGGCCGAGCGGTCGCACAGGACCGCGCCGTCGACCACGGCGCCCGCCCCGACGGTGGCGCCCGCGCCGACGACCGTGCCGCCGGTCACCGTGGCGCCGGGCGCGACGGTGGCACCGGGCAGCAGCAGCGCCTCGCCGGTCGGGCCGGGCAGCGCGGCGGACGTCAGCTCGCCGCGGACCAGGTCGACCGAGCCGCGCACGAAGGCCTCGGGCGTGCCGACATCGAGCCAGTACGAGGTGTCGGCGTAGCCCATGACGACCTCGCCCGCGGCGATCAGGCCGGGGAACGTCTCGCGCTCGACCGAGACGACCGTGGCGGCGGGGATCTGGTCGATGAACTTGCGGCGGAAGATGTAGCACCCGGCGTTGATCCGGTTCGTCACCGGATGCGGGGTCTTCTCCAGGAACGCCGTGACCCGGCCGTCCGGATCAGTGGGCACGCAGCCGAACCGGGCCGGGTCATCCACCTCGACCAGGTGCAGGGTGACCGCCGCGTCGGCCTTCTCGTGCACGTCCAGCTGGGCGGCCAGGTCGTGCCCGGAGAGCAGGTCCCCGTTGAGCACCACCACGGGATCCTCCGGGCCGCCGCGCAGCTGGGCAGCGGCGTTGCGGATGCCGCCGCCGGTGCCGAGGGGGACCTTCTCCTCGACGTAGCACAGCTCCAGGCCGAGCGCGGAGCCGTCGCCGAAGGCCGCGGCGAACAGCTCGGCGCGGAAGCAGGTGGCCAGGACGACCCGGGTGATGCCGCTCGCGGCCGCGCGGGCCAGCTGGTGGGCGAGGAACGGGACCCCGGCGCACGGCACCAGCTGCTTGGGCCGGTCCACGGTCAGCGGCCGCAGCCGGGTGCCCTGCCCGCCGACGAGCAGGATCGCCTCCAGCAGCGGGCGCGGCGCCATTCCGGTGGCGAGGGCAGGTCCGGAATCGGGGCCGGGCTGGGGCGCCCTGGCGGCATCGCGAGGCATGCGGGCGAGGCTACTCGCGTCCCTGCGCGGCTGCACGCTCGTAGCTAATCATGTGCGCCTCGGCCGAGGCCGCCCAGGTGAACTCGCGAGAACGGTCATATCCGGCGTTGCCCAGGGAGCCCCGGCGCTCGCGGTCCTCCAGCAGCGACCGGAGCGCGGCGGTGATCGCGGCGACGTCGGGCTCGGTGTAGGCGACCGCGTCGCCGCCGACCTCGGGCAGCGAGGTCCGGTGCGTGGTCAGCACCGGGGCCCCGCACGCCATCGCCTCGAGGACCGGCAGGCCGAAGCCCTCGCCGATGCTGGGGAAGGCCACCACCTGCGCGCCGCCGAAGTAGCCGGGCAGGTCGGTGAAGTGCAGGTAGCCCGGCCGGAGCAGGCGCAGGTGGGCGGGCACGGCGGCGACCGCGTCGTCGACCTCGTCGCTCCACCCGCTGCCGCCGGCCAGCACCAGGGCGGGCGGGTCGGTCAGGTCGCCGACCGCCGCCGCCCAGCCCTCGATCAGGGCGGGCACGTTCTTGCGCGGCTCCAGCGTGCCGAGATAGGCCACGTACGGCTTCCCGTGCAGCCCGAGCCGGCTGCCGACCTGCTGCAGCTTCTGCTCGTCGGGCCGCCGGAACAGGTCGTGGTCGACGCCGTGATAGGCGACGTCGATCCGGGTCGGGTCCGCGCCGAGGACCCGGACCAGCTCGTCCCTGGTGGCTTTGGACGGGACGATAAGCCGGGTGGCACGACGGGCCGAGGTGCGGATCGCGGCCTTGTAGAACGTCGCGGTCACCTGGCTGTGCGCGTCCGGCTCGGTGAAGAA
>DASYBB010000033.1:0-60809 GCA_036501025.1 Streptosporangiaceae bacterium | reverse complement strand
GCTGGTCATCTACCGGGCCGCCGACGCGGCGTCGCAGGGCGTGCTCGACGTCATCGCCCGCGAGGCGGCCGCCGGGCGGCCGACGCTGCGCGCTATCTAGGCCGCCCCGCCAACCCGGGGACCCGGCCGGGAAATCTGGGTAGCCGCCGCCGATGCCGGCGGCCATGGCGGCGCCCTACGGTCAGCAGGACACACTCCGCGACCGAGGGGGCAGCATGCCGCTCTACCTGGACGTTCATACCATCAACGGCGGCGTCGCCGCCGACGACGTGGCGAAAGCCCACATCGCCGACCTGCAGACCGAGGGCAAGTACGACGTGCGCTACCTGCGCTACTGGGTAGACGAGCAGCAGGGCAAGGTGTTCTGCCTGGTCGAGGCCCCGTCCGCGGAAGCGGCCGCGACCGTGCACCGGGAGGCCCACGGGCTGGTGGCCGACGAGGTCTACCAGGTCCAGGAGGGCTCCTGAACGAGCGGTGGCCGGCCGGTAGCTAGAGCGGCGTGGTGCGCCATGCCCAGCCGTGCGGCTCGGCGTGCGCCGGGCGGACCAGCGCCGGCTCGGAGGTGTCCGACAGCTCAGTGATCACCCGGATGAGCTGAACATGGAAGTCATTGGGGGTCTGCGCGCCATCCGGCCCGGTGTCCGTGACCGTCACGAGCGTCACGACGGCCTGGTCGCCGCCCGACAGGCGGGCCGTGACGTTCCCGTTGTAGTCGCGGCCCACGCCGACGATCGCGGCGGCGCGGACGACGTCGCTGCCGTCGGCCTTGGCGACCCAGACATCCGGTGCGGCCATGCTCGCGCCCTCCCGTTCCGGTGCGCTTCCCGTGCTGCGGGCGGCTGTGCCGCCGGGCTACGCGCAGTGCGCGTAGCCCGGCGCACTAAGTTCAGCGTTCAGGTTCAGTATTCAGCCAGCCGCGTCCGCGGATGGCCGGACCGGCTAGATCGGCTGAACCTGCTCGGCCTGCGGGCCCTTGGGGCCCCGGCCCGCGGTGAACTCGACCCGCTGGTTCTCCTGGAGGCTGCGGTAGCCCTCCGCCTGGATAGCGGAGTGGTGCACGAAGACGTCGGCGGTGCCGTCGTCAGGCTCGATAAATCCGAAGCCCTTGTCTGCGTTGAACCACTTCACGGTGCCCTGAGCCATCTAATTCTCCTGCTGACGATCTTCGGAAAACACGTCCGTGGATCCCGGGCTGCTGCGACCGCCCAACTGGTAAATGACTGGCCAGAGCCAGTGCCAGGGCGCCGCTGTCAGAATTCGCAGGCGCTCTGTCACGTGCACGAACTTCGACTACAACCACCTCCATTAAACACTGCCGGAGGCCGTGCCGGGGTCGTGGGGTACAGTAACTCGCAGCACGAGATGATCGTGCCGTGCGGCCAGCCGGGTCGCGCTGGTCGTAATTTCGCGCATTTCCGCAAGGCGGGACTGGTTTCCACGGATTTGGTGGCTGCCACTCACTACGGCCACCAAAATCCGAAAGAGGAATCTTGACCGTCCTGTCTGTCGATCAGTCCGGCGCGCCGACCCGCGGGTCCCGCCGGCCCGCGTCGGTGCCGCGCATCGGCGCCTCCTTTGCCCGCCTGGGCGTGCCCGAGCCGCTCGTCGCGGCGCTGGCCGAGGGCGGGATCACCGACCCGTTCCCGATCCAGGCGGCCACGCTGCCGGACTCGCTGGACGGCCGGGACATCCTGGGCCGCGGCCAGACCGGCTCCGGCAAGACCCTGGCCTTCTGCATCCCGCTAGTCGCCCTGCTCGCCGACGGCTACAGCATGGCCTGCCGGCCCCGCGGCCTGATCCTGGTCCCGACGCGCGAGCTGGCCAGCCAGGTCGAGGCGGTCCTGTCGCCGCTGGCCGCGGCCGCGGGCCTGAGCACCGTGACCATCTACGGCGGAACCCCGCAGAGCCGCCAGGTCGCCGCGCTGCGGAACCGCGCGGACATCGTCGTCGCCTGCCCCGGCCGGCTGGCCGACCTGATGGAGCAGGGCCACTGCCACCTCGGCGACGTCGAGGTGAGCGTGCTGGACGAGGCCGACCACATGGCCGACCTCGGGTTCCTGCCGGTCGTCCGGCGGCTGCTGGCCGCGACCCCGGCCGACGGCCAGCGGATGCTGTTCTCCGCCACGCTCGACAACGACGTCGACGTGCTGGTCCGGCGGTTCCTGTCCAAGCCCGCCGTGCACTCGGTCGACCCGGCCGACGCGCCGGCCCCGGTGGTGCACCACGTGCTCACCGTGGCCCCGGCCGACCGCCTCGGCGTCGTGGCCGCGCTGGCCGGCGGGCACGGGCGGTCGCTGATCTTCACCCGGACCCGGCGTGCCGCCCGCCAGCTGGCCCGCCAGCTCAGCGCGGCCCGCGTCCCCGCCGCCGAGCTGCACGGCGACCTGGGCCAGAGCGTGCGGGAGCGCAACCTCGCCTCGTTCGCCGCGGGCGGTGTCCGCGTCCTGGTCGCGACCGACATCGCCGCCCGGGGGATCCACGTGGACGGGATCGACCTGGTCATCCACGCTGACCCGCCCAGCGAGGACAAGGCCTACGTGCACCGCTCCGGCCGGACCGCGCGGGCCGGCGCCAGCGGGATCGTCGTCACCATCCAGACCCCCGCGCAGTCCCGTGACGTCAGCGCCATGATGCGCCGGGCCGGCGTGGTGCCGCTGCGCGCGCAGGCCGACCCCGGCAGCCCGCTGCTGGCCACGATCGCCGGCCCGCGCGCGGTGCCCGCCAGCCCGCCTCCCCGGGTGCCGGTGCCCGTCGTCGAGGCCGCGGCCCGCCAGGCCACCGGCCGCGGCGCCGTCGCCCTGTCGGCCGGCTACCGCGGCCGCCGGCGCTGACGCCAGCACCGCTCGTCAGCATCCGAACTCCTCGGCCAGGAAGGCCTCGTCCCGCAGGTGCGGCCGCCCGGCCAGCTCGGCGCGGCCGGCGTCGCCGGCCGCCAGCCAGTCGCACCGGCAGTCCTGCCACGCCCGCGCGGCGAGCGCCGACCACGCTTCCGCGGTGAGCTCCGGGGCCAGCCCGCGCGGGGCCTGCCCGGCGCGCAGCGCGGCGTCCGCGGCGCGCAGGGCCCGCCGCATGCGGTGCAGCCGCGCGCTCGGCACGGGCCGGCCCGGGTCGTCGACCACCTCGACCCAGGCCTCGCTGAGCTCGGTGACCGGGAACGGGACGCAGATCTCGGCGCGCACCCGGGGGCCGGCGCCCACGGCCGCGAACGCGGCCGCGCCCAGCACCCGGCGCAGGGCCGGGTCGACCACGCGGGCCCAGCAGCGGCTGATCACGTCATCGGGGCCGGCCGCGCGGACCGCCTCCACGATGACCTGATCCGAGCCGGCCCGGCCGTGGACCACGAGGTCGGTGCCGGGTGACAGGCCGGGGACGAGCACCCGGCCGGGGACGAGGCGCGGATCGAGCGACCACTGCAGGCCCGGAAGGCCGACCCAGCCCCCGCCGGGGCACCGGCGTTCCCGCTCGGCCGGACGCGCCGGCCCGCCGGCCCGGTCCGCCCGCCACTGCCCGGCCGACCCGGCGGGCGCCCGCCGCAGGACCTCCCGCAGCTCCCGGGCCGCGCCGGGCTCCGCGGCCTCGGCGAGGTCCGCCACGACCCGGGCGGGACGGGACAGCCCGTCCGGGACCGGGCCCGGCGCCAGCAGCCGGCCGAGCCCGGCCACGGCCTCGCGCGCCTCCGCCCGGGCCCGCGCGAGCAAGCCGCCCCGCGCGGCCGTCAGCGCCGCCTCGGCGGCCCACAGCGGGGATGCGGGCGAGACCGGGCTCGTCAGCCGGGCCTCGTCCAGCCGGGCCAGGCGCGACCAGGCGGACAGCAGTCCCGGGTCGGGGGCCATCGCGGTGACCGGGCCGCGCCCGCGCACCGCCGCCCGGATGACGTCCGGGGCCGCCGGACCGAGGAGGGCCGCCACCCCGTCGGGGACCTCCGGCGGGCCGCCCGGCTCGTCCAGATCGATGGTCGCCTGGGCCAGGTAGCCGTCAGCACGGTCGAAGACCAGCTCGAGGGGGGCGGTCGGCCGCAGCGCGGCCCCGCCGGCCGCCCCGGTGGGGGGGCCGTCGATCACGACCAGGCCACAGTCCTGGTCGTAGACAGCGCGGAAAGGGAAAGGCGGCCCGGCACTCACGGCCCGGGGAAGATCTCGCGCTTAGCGCGGTCCGGCAGTTCCCGCTCCGGGCCGCTCGGGGCGGGCGCTGACGCGCCGGGGATCGTGATGGTCGTGAAAGTCATGTCTGCCTCCTGGCCCTGCGATCACCACCCGTGATCACCAGCCGTCATGAGTCGGCCGGCCACAGAACCTGACAGCCCTGGCCCTCACTGGGTCAGGTCCCCGCGGCTGATGACCCCCTTGAGCAGTGTCCAGGTGTCCTGGCGGGCCCGGCTGAGGCGCTGGTACCGGTTGTGCCCGGAGCAGCCGGGCGCGTCAAACCAGCCGGGCAGGGCGGCCTGGAGAGCATCGTTGCAGTCAGCCGAGCTCACGCTCCCGGCCACGAGCGAGCGCAGGATCGACTCCGCCACCGCGACTATCGCGGACTGGTAGCAGTCAGGGCGCGGCGAGCGCCCGGGCACCTGGGCCGCAAGCTGCTCACTCTCGCGGCCGAACCGGTCGAGCCACGCCTCGGCCAGGACAGCCGTCACCGCCTTCTTGTCCACCTCGTGGTCCATCGGGTCGGCCCACAGAATGGCCAGCCGCCGGTATCCTGCCGTGGTCTCGGGGTTCTCGACCGGGCGCGGGCCCAGTTGCCGGCGCTGGTGCTCGATCTCGCGGACCAGCGTCTTGCGGAAGAAGGCCCTCAGGTTCTCGATCCGCTCGGGCTGCCGCACCCGGTCGAGCGAGTAGAAGACCTCCTGGAGCGCATCCTCAGCGAGCTCGGGACAACCGGCCCGGAACTGGGCGAACCGCCGGATTGCCGGGTCCTTCCAGAGGCTGAGGAGTTCGTCACGGTAACCCGATGCGGCCCGGTCAGGCAGCTGGTCGTTCCACACCCGAACACCCCCTGTCGGGGTCTAGCGCACTCTCCCAAACTCTACTGATCGCTAGTTGACTCTACTAGAATCAACTGAGACACTATAGAATTATGTAGGACTGCATCAGTCATGCTAGACATTGGGTGTTGAAGGCGTCAATACGGTAACGAAGAAAGAAGTTAGCTGAGGATGGCAGAAGATAGTGGCGACAGCTGATGAGATGCTCTATCGTGCGTTCCAGATTCCTTAGTGATCGCCTCCTGGCGGGTCGGGGCGCGCTCATGACCGCTGCGCTCGGGCCGGACAGGAGGTGACCGCCGCCATGCAGCCGGCCCCTCCCGCTCTGCTCGAGCTAGCCCAGCGGCTTCGGCAGCTCCGCGAGCAGCGCTGGCCGGAGCTGCGCCTGACTCAGGGCAAGCTGGCCGACGCCCTCGGCGGCGAGGAGCACCTGGCGGCGGCGACCGTCTCCTCCTGGGAGAGCCCGACCACCCCCAAGCTCCCGCCGCAGCATCGGCTGCTGGCCTATGCGCGGTTCTTCGCCACCCGCCGGTCGGTGGACCAGGAGCCGGCCGGGCTGCTCGAGCTCGAGGACTTCAGCCCGGAGGAGCTGGCCGCGTACGAGGGGCTGGAGACCGAGCTCGTCGGCCTGCGGAATGCGGCCAGGCGGCCAACCCTCAGCGAGGAAGCGGCGGTCCGGAGATCCTGGCATTTCGCGGATACGGGTCCGGCCACGCTGATCTGCGCGCAAATTCCGCCGGACCAGACCGGGCCGATGGCCAAGGTCACTGACCCTAATTACACGGAGCTTCTGTCATTCGCTGATCTCGATTCCCTGATGGAACTTCACGGCCATATCAGAGCCGAGAATCCGGGAATGGAAGTCTTCTATAAGTCGGTTTCCAAGGTTGCCCCGGATGAGCTTTCAGGTCACGTGATCCTGATCGGCGGCATCATCTGGAACGACATGACCAAGCGACTCTCCGAGATGGCGAACCTGCCCGTCAGGCAGCTTGCCGACCCTGCGGTTGAATCGGGCGAGATCTTCGCGGCCGAGATCGGCGGGAAGGAACGCAAGTTCCTTCCGAAGTGGCAAGATAGTGACAAGTCGCATCTCACCCAGGATGTCGGGCTGCTGGCCCGGGTCCCGAACCCCCTCAACAGCAGCCGCACCCTGACGGTCTGCAACGGGATACACAGCAGGGGCGTCTATGGCGCAGTGCGAAGCCTGACCGACGCGCGTTTGCGGGATTCCAACGAACGGTATATCTCAGCTAACTTCGGCAGTGCCGGGCCCTTCCTCATTCTCATGTCCGTAAACGTGATCGAAGGAATTACCATGACGCCGGACTTCAATAGCCCTGACGGCATCATCCATCAGTGGCCACTCGGAAGTGCCCGGTGATCCCGGCGGACCCGGCCAGCGCTCCGGTTGAGGGGCAGTAGCCCCAATGCGCAACCGCGCAGCCGACGTGCGGCAGCATGAGACGCACAGAGACCTGGTCGGGCGCCTCGCCCGGCCCTCCGCGGCCGACTCGGCGGGCCGCCTCGACGCGATCATCGTCCCCGCATCGCGGCCGGCCTTCAACCTTGATCATGCCGTCACGCTGGCGCGGGGCGCGGACTGCTCCCTGGTTGTCCTGTGCAGCCACGAGGCCAAGGCCGACGAGGTGCAGGAGTTCCTCGCCCAGCGGTCCTTCCGCAAGGCCATCGTCATCGACCTGCCGGCCGGCTACGCCCACCCGCTCCTGACGTTCGCCACGTCACAGACCGGGAACCTGCCCGCCGCGTGCGGCAAGTACGTCACCGACTTGAGCAGCAAGCGCAATATCGGTCTCCTTCTCGCGCGCATGGTGGGCTGGGAGCGCATTTTCTACCTGGATGATGACATCCGGGACATCAGCGATTCAGGACTGTCCGTCACGGTTTCCATGCTCGATAGCTTCAATTCAGCGGGTATGCGCGTGGTGGAATTTCCGGATAACTCGATTGTCTGTCACGCCCACCGGGAGACCGGGGCGTATCAGGACGTCTTCGTCACCGGCTCCGCGCTCGCCGTGCACGCCACCAGGGCCTCCGGCTTCTTCCCGGATGTGTACAACGAGGACTGGCTGTTCTTTTACCAGGATGCCGCGCGCGCACAGCTGGGGGCCTCGGGCCTGCCCGCCACGCAACTCGTCTACAACCCATTCCGGGAACCCGCGCGGGCGGCCTGGCAGGAATTCGGGGACGTCCTGGCCGAGGGGCTCTACGGGCTGCTCCACCAGGGCAAAGGGGCCGAGCACGCGACTACCGGGTACTGGTCCGAATTCCTGCGGGAGCGCCAGAACTTCCTGCTGGCCATCATCGACCGGGCCGGCCTGGCCGAGCCCGGGATGCAGCAGAGCATCCGGACCGCCGTGCACGAGGCAGTGAAATGCTCGGCGGCGATTGAGGCCGGGGAATACGAGCACTACGTCGGGCTCTGGCAGGCAGACCTCCGGAACTGGAAGCAGCGGATCGTCGGCCTCCCGGCCGGGCTGTCCCTGGAGAAGGCGCTGAAGGACCTCGATCTCGCCCCGTCGGCCGGCGGGGGCGGCACGCCGGGCGGTCCCTTCCGGACCGGCGCGTCAGGCCACGGCCGGCCCGGGCGCGGCCCGGCCCCGCATCTCCCCGCGCTCCATGGGGCGCGGACGGCAGCGGCCCCGCCGCCCGCCCCGCCGGAAGCCGTGGCGGCTCGTCTCGACGACACCCTGCCCATGCTGGCCATCGACTTCGGCCCCTACATCCCCGACCCCGGCCGTCAGGTCGAGTTGAGCGCAGACCCGCTGCGGTCCCTCGGCGCCCAGTGGCGCCGGGCCCTTCGCTCGGCCCGCTCGACGGCCGCCCCGCTGGCGCGGCCCACGGGCCGCTAGCCGTGCCCGGCTCGCGGGCGGTTTGAGCTCGGGTCCGCTGGTAAGTGGACTATCAGCAGGCTGCCCAGGCACCAGCAGGGACAGCGCCGGCACGCCGGGGGGACGTGACCATGACCCGCAACCGCGCGTACTTCGCGCTCATGGGCGGCTGCCTGGTGGCCGTGATCCTCGCCTGGACCGTCGTGCGGCTGTACTCCGTGACGGCCGCGATCGTGATCTCCGTCGCCGTGGGCCTGGTCCCCCCGGTCGCCGCGATCGTCGCCAACGCCGGCGACGAGTCCAGCCGCCGCCAGTAGCCCATCCCGCCGCGCCGCGCTGATGCCGATGGCGGGCGGTTTCCTGGCGGGCGCCGCGGCTTTGCCGGGTCAGCGTCGGCGGAGTGCATTAGCGTGATGAGTCATGACGACGGATGCGACCGAGCCGCCGCTGGCCCCTGACGAGCTGGCGAGCAACCGCCCTGAGCGCGAGGTTCTCGAGGCCTTCCTCGACATGTACCGCGAGATCATCAGGCGCAAGGTCACGGGGCTGCCCGAGGAGCAGCTGCGCCAGCGGCTGGTGCCGTCCCGCACCACGCTGGCCGGGCTGATCCAGCACCTGACGGCCGTGGAGCAGGAGTGGTTCCAGCTGGTCCTGGCCCAGCGGCCCGCCGAGGACGTCACCGGGCGGCCGGCCGATGACGGCTGGGCCCTGCGCCGCGGGAAGACCGCCGACCGGATGATCGCGGAGTACGACCGGGCCTGCGCGGCATCGCGCGAGGTCGCCGCGGGGTTCGGGCTCGATGACGCGGCGCCGCACCCGCGGCTCGGCCACGTGTCGCTGCGCTGGGTGTACGTGCACCTGATCGAGGAGACCGCGCGGCACGCCGGCCACGCCGACATCCTGCGCGAGCAGACCGACGGGGCCACCGGCTTCGACGGCTGACCCGCTCGTCGCCGTCAGACGGGGGCTACGCCGATCAGGCCATTGCGGGTGACGCGGGCGGCGAGGGCCTGCTCGTCGGCGTCCTCGGTGCCGGCCGGGCGGCGCGGCAGCACCATGTAGCGCGACTCCGCGCTGGCGTCCCAGACGCTGACCCGCACGCCGCGGCCAAGGTCGAAGCCGAACTCGTGCAGCACCGCCCGCGGGTCGCGCACCACCCGCGACCGGTAGGCCTCGCTCTTGTACCAGGTCGGCGACGGGCCGAGCAGGGCCAGCGGGTAGCACGAGCACAGCGTGCACACGATGACGTTGTGGCGGTCCTCGGTGTTCTCCACCACCTTCAGCCGCTGCTCCTGCAGGCCGCCGCCCATGGACAGGCCGAGCTCGGGCAGGGCGGCGTTGGCGTCGGCCAGTAGCCGCGCGCGGAACGCCTCGTCCCGCCAGGCCCGCGCCACCACGCGGGCACCGTTGGCCGGCGAGGCGCGGGTCAGGAACGCCGCCAGCCGCCGGTCGAGTTCGTCGGGGTCGACCAGGCCGCGCTGCTCCAGCACGTCCTCCAGCTGCCGGACGCGGGCCGCCAGCGTCGCTGCCGGGCCGTCATGGTCGCCGCTCACCGCTGCTCCGCCTCGTGCCCGGCCGGGTGGCCGCCGCGATCCCCGGCCGCCGCGGCCGCCTCCAGGTAGCTCTCCCACAGGGCGACCGTCACGGTGTGGTCGCCTGCGCCGAACAGGTCCTGCGCCGCGAAACGCACCGCATAGACCGGCTCGGGCTCGGCGGGCAGGCACCGGGACCGGAGATCCGGCAGCGGGTGCCGGCCCTCGGGCTCCACGATCGTGCCGACCGCCCCGCGCACGTAGCGCGGGACCCGGGTGTGGTGGGCCGGGTCGGTGCGGCTGGCCCGAACCCGGTCGCCCGGCCCGAAGCGGTCATCCACCGGCCAGCTCCGCCTCGGTCACGATGCCCTTGCGGACCAGCAGCGCGGTGATGGCGTGGAACCATTTCTCGTAGTACGAGGAGGCCAGGTACTCGTGCGGCGGGAGCTGCTCGATCGCATCCCGGAACTCGTCGAGGTTGTACAGGCCCCGGCCGATGAGGGCACCGTTGAGGGCGAACACGTGGGCCTCCCAGTCAGCGTGGAAGGCCGGCTCGTCCGCCTCCTGCGCCAGCGGCGGAAAGCCCACCATGCCGCCCACGTCGTTCATCCGCGCCATGGGCTCAGCCTGTCACGTCCCGCCCGGCCCGGCCAGAAGGCATCGGGCCGGGACCGGCCGGCAAGATCCATTGACCGGCCGCACCCACCCGAATATCGTCGCCTTAGTGTCATCTTTTAGGCACGCAGGCAACGGTGTCTCATCGGGAAGGCAGGCGCCCCTGTGGTGAGCCCGCTGGACGGACTGCTGGTCGTGGACGCCACCTCCGGGGTGGCTGGCCAGTATGCCGGCCGACTGCTCGCCCGGTACGGCGCGCAGGTCGTCCTGGTCGAGCCGCCGGGCGGGACGCCGACGCGGCGGATGCCGCCGCTGCGGGAGCGGGCCGGCGGCGGCGCGCTGTCGTTCCTGTTCTGGAACCTGAACGAGGGCAAGCAGTCGGCCGTGGCCGACCTGACCCGGGCCGCCGACCGAGCGGCCTTCGATGACCTGTGCCGCCGCGCGGACGTGATCCTGCATGACCGCGCGGCGCCGCTGCCCGCCGACCTGCCGCCGCCGGTCGTCACGTGCGAGGTCAGCGACTTCCCGGCGACCGGCCCGTACGCCGCCTGGCAGGGCACCGAGATGATCCACCAGGCCCTGGCCGGCGTCATGTTCATCACCGGCCAGCCCGGCCGCGAGCCGCTCTACGGCGTCGGCCACCGCGCCTACTACGCGACCGGGGTCACCGCCTGCGTGACGGTCCTGGCGGCGCTGGTGGAGCGGCAGCGCTCGGGCGCCGGCCAGCGGGCCGCGGTGACCGTCTTCGAGGCCACGGCCGCGATGGCCCAGAACCAGGCCACCCAGTACGCCTACAACCGGACGTGGCAGAGCCGGGTCGCGGTGCCCGGGTTCCTGGCCCTGCTGCGCTGCGCGGACAGCTGGGTGGTCCTGTTCGGCCTGCGCAACTGGCCCGCGATCTGCCAGACCTTCGGGCTCCCGGAACTGGCCGCCGACCCGCGCTTCGCCGGCCAGGCCGCGCGCCGCGAGAACTGGGCGGCCGCGATCGACCTGCTGCAGGGCCAGGCATCGGGCCTGCGGGCCGCCGAGGTCGTCGAGCAGGGCCAGCGGATCAAGGTCAACATCGAGGAAGTGTCGTCCCTGGACGGCCTGGCCGACTCCGCGCAGTGGCGGGCCCGCGGCATGACCGTGCCCGCCACCGCGCCGGACGGGACGCCCGGCCGGGCGCTCGGCCCGGTGTTCCGGATCGCGGACGGCACCGACCTGGCCGGCGCCCCGGCCCCCGCCCTGGGCACCGCCGCCCTCGCCACCGCCGGGCCGCAGCGCCCGGACCCAAGTCGGCGGCCGCATCACGCGGCCGCGCCGGACCCGGCCGGCGGCGGCCCGGCCGGCGGCAGCCCGGGCGGCCTAAGCCCGGGTCTCAGCGGCCCGTCCGTTGGTGACGCGGGCGGGCCGCTGGCCGGGCTGCGGGTGCTGGACTTCACCACCGCGTGGGCCGGGCCGTTCACGACCCGGAGCCTGGCCTTCCTCGGCGCGCAGGTGATCAAGATCGAGCCGCCCGCCAAGCTGGACTCGTGGCGGGGCGCCGTCCGCGGCGGCGTCCGCGAGCGCTTCCCGGACCTGCACCCCGGCGAGCGCCCGTACAACCGGAGCACCCTGTTCAACACCCAGTCCCATGACAAGCTGTCGCTGGCGCTGGACGTGACCCGGCCCGGCGGCCGGGACGTCGTACTGGCCCTGGCCCGCGACGCCGACCTGGTGGTGGCCAACTTCTCCTCCGGCGTGCTGGACCGGCTCGGCGTCGGCTACGCGGACCTGTCCGCGGTCAACCCGCGGATCAGCGTGATCGAGATGCCGGCCTTCGGCGCCGGCGGCCCGGCCGCCAAGCACGTCGGCATGGGACTCACCATGGAGGCCGCCACCGGCATGACCGGGCTGATGGGCTACGGCGAGGGCCGCCCCGCGGTGACCGGCGGCACCTACCTGGACCCGATCGGCGGGCTGCACGGCGCGGCGGCGGCGCTGATCGCCCTCTACCAGCGGAACTCCGCGGGGCGGGGCACCAAGATCGAGGTCGCGCAGACAGAAGCCGCCGCGCACTGGATCGGCGAGTTCTTCCTGGAACGGCTGAATGCCGGGCCGCAGTGGGCTCCGCATGGCAACCGGGTTCCCGGCGCGGCCCCGCACGACGCTTACCCGTGCGCGGGCGAGGACGAGTGGGTGGCGGTCGCCGTCCGGGACGACGGCGAGTGGAAGCGCCTGGCCGCCGTCATCGGCCGCGACGACCTGGCCAGCGACCCGGCCTACGCCAGCGCCGCCGGCCGGGCCGAGCACCAGGACGAGCTGCGGCCGGCCATCACCGGCTGGACCAGCGCGCGGCCCAAGGCGGAGGCGGCGGCGCTGCTGCAGGCGGCCGGCGTCCCGGCCGCGCCGGTCAGCAACGGGCGGGACATCGCCGGCGATCCCGGCCTGCGCGCCGCGGGCTTCCTGGTGCCGCTCGAGCACCCCGAGGCCGGGCGGCACGAGTATCCGGGGCTGGCCTTCCGGCTGGACCGCACCCCGGGCGCGCTGAGGTTGCCCGCGCCCTGCTTCGGTCAGCACAATCGTTTCGTGCTGAGCGAGTTGCTGGGGCTCGACGACGCCGCCATCGCGGAGCTGTACGCGGCCGGAGCGGTCGCCGACCAACCAGAGTCAGGCGCGGAGGTCTCATGACGGACTACCAGCAGGTCGCCTACGAGCGGACCGGCGTGATCGGCCGGGTCCAGCTGGCGCGGCCGGAGTACCACAACGCGCAGAGCGCGCGGCTGCTCGAGGAGCTCGACCATGCCCTCGCGGCGGCCGACGCCGACCCGGCCGTCCGGGTCATCGTCGTGTCGGGGCTCGGCAAGTCGTTCTCCTCCGGCCACGACCTCGGCACGCCGCAGCGGCAGGCGGAACTGGCCGCCCGGCGCACGGACATCACCGAGATCGAGGACCGGTTCGATTACTCGCAGACCCACTTCGTGGAGATGTCGCTACGCTGGCGGGCGCTGTCCAAGCCGACGATCGCGCAGGTCCACGGCTGGTGCATCTTCGGCGGCTGGATGATCGCGGCGGCCATGGACCTCATCGTCGCCAGCGACGACGCCCGGTTCATGACCAGCCTGCTGCAGTACTTCACGCTGCCCTACGATGTCGGCGTCCGCCAGGCCAAGGAACTGCTGTTCGACCCCAGGGAGATCTCCGCCGAGCGGGCGCAGGCCCTGGGGTTCGTCAACCGCGTCGTGCCGGCGGGCGAGCTCGAGGCCGAGGTGACCAGCCTGGCCGAGCGCATCGCGCAGAACTCGGCGTTCTGGCTGCGCCAGGCCAAGGCGTCCATCAACCTGGCCCAGGACGCGGCCGGGTTCACCGCGACGGTGCAGGGCGCGCACGCGATGCGGATGCTGGCCCAGTTCGACGAGCGCGCGGCGGCCCGCGGGGCGGAGGCCGACGGCGCGCCGGCACCCGCGCCGGCCAAGCGCCGGCCCATGGTCGAGCGCATGCTGCGCGACAGCACCTGAGGATGGCGCCCGATCCGGCCGGCTACGCGGCCGCGTGGTCGGTCTTCATCGCCCGGCTGGAGGCCGAGCGGGCCGGGCCGCAGGCGACAGTCGCTCGCATCCGGGAGCTGCCGTCCTACCGGGGGGTGGACGAGCGCGAGCTCATGTCTGGCGTCCGGCACGGCTTCTCCCTGGCCCTGACGGCCATGCGGCAGCGGCGGGCGCCCGGCCCCGGCCAGGACATCAGCCTGTTCGAGCGCTCCGGCGAGCGCCGGGCGCGCCAGCACGTCACGCTCGCGGACCTGATCCAGGCCTGGACCATCGGCCTGGACGTGGCCCGGGCGGACGCCTTCCGCCGGGTTCCCGGCGGCCCGCACCGCGAGGCCATCCTGCTGGAGGCCGTCGAGCTGATGACGGCCTGGAACACGCTCGGGATGAGCGCGGCCGCCGGGGCGCACCGGCGGGTGGAGTTCCAGATCGCGCGGCAGGAGCTGCACGACGCCGCGAATGTCGTGCGGGGCGTCCTGCTCGGGGGAGTCGGCGAGCGGGCCATCGGGGACCTGGAGCGGTTCGGCATCGACCCGGCCCGCGAGCACTACGCGGTCCGGGTCAGGCCCGGCGACTCGTTCGACCTGGCCCAGATCGAGGGGTGGCTGGGCACCCGGCAGTCGGCCGCGCGGCCCAACGGGCTGGTGGCGCTGGTCGACGGGGACGTGGCCGGGTTCGTCGCCGACCGGCCGGCGGATCCGGGACCGCCGGTGTGCGCGGGGACGGCGGGACCGGTGCCGCTGGCCGAGATCGCCGACGCCTTCCGGCTGGCCAGCCGGGCGCTGGAGGCAGCCGCCGCGACCGGGCGCAGCGGGCTGACTGAGTTCGGCGCGCTGGGCCTGCTCCCCGCCGTGCTGGCCGATGCCGATGTCGGGTCGAGCATCCGGGACCGCTACATCCGGCCGCTGGAGCGGGACGGCCGCGCGGGCGGGAAGGTGCTCGAGACGGTCCGGCTGTACCTGGAGCACGACAGCCAGGTGCCCGAGACCGCGGCGGCGCTGGGCGTGCACCCCAATACGGTGCGGTACCGGGTGGGCCGGTTCGAGGAGGCCACGGGCTGCTCGCTGCGGCACACCGACTCGCTGGCCGGGGCCTGGCTGGCCCTGCGCCGCTACCAGCCCGGCCCGGCGGCGGCGGCCCCGTGACCTGGGCGGGACCGGGCCGGTGCCAATGTTTGGCACCATAGGGGTATGGCTGCGACCGGACAGCACGGCGATGCTGACCTGATACTGGGATCGGCGCCGCCGCCGACCCGGCTGCGGGCGGTCAGCCCCGTGCCCGGCGCGCGGGATCCCAAGCTGGCCGAGCGGGTGGCGGCCTCGATCGAGGCCGACGTGCTCCGGGCCGGCTGGCCGGTCGGGCTGGTCCTCGGATCCGAGGAGCAGCTGGCCGTCCGGTACGGCGTGGGCCGGGCCGTGATCCGGGAGGCGATCCGGCTCGCCGAGCACCGCCAGGTGGCCCGGATGCGGCGCGGGCGGGGCGGCGGCCTGGTGGTCGTGGCCCCGGACGCGTCCGCGGTCACCGAGTCCCTGTCGATCTACCTGGAGTACGCCCAGGTCGGCGTCGATGACCTGCTGGAGGCGCGGACCGTGCTCGAGGTGTTCGCGGCGGCCGCCGCGGCCGCCGGGTCCCTCGACGAGGCGCACCTGCGCGGGCTGCGGGATGCCGCGGAAACACCGCGCGTCCACCAGCTGGTCGCCGAGACCACCGGGAACGCCGCCCTGTCCCTGTTCATCCAGGCCATCGTGTCGCTCACCGGCCAGATGACGGGCGGGGCGCCGACGGCACCGGCCGGCCCGGCCGCCGACGGCGCGGCGCTGCGCAGCGAGCTGGCGGCGCAGCCCGCCCACCGGGCCATCGTCGAGGCCATCGCGGCGGGAGACGCGCCGGCCGCGCGGGACCGGATGCGCGAGCACATGACGGCGCTGCACGCGGCGCTGGCCGAGGCCGGCCAGGGCGCCCGGCTGGGGCCGGGCGACCCGGAGTCCGGCGCCCGGCCCGCCGCCGCCGACGGCCCGCGGCCCTACCGGCCCGCCAACGCCGTGGCCGCCCGGATCCGGAGCGAGATCGTCCGCCGCGGCTGGCCGGTCGGCGAGAGCCTGGGCTTCGAGGGTGACCTGCTGCGGAAGTACGGCGTCGGGCGGGCGCAGTTCCGCGAGGCCATCCGCATCCTGGAGGACCACTCGGTCGTCCGGATGCAGCGCGGCGCGGCCGGCGGGATGGTCGTGGCGATGCCGGACGGCCGGGCCGTGGTGCGCACGGCATCGCTCTACCTGACCTACCGGGGCATGAACGCCGAGCACATCCGCGACCTGCGCGAGGAGCTGGAGGCCGCCACCATGCGGCTGGCGATCGACCGCCTCGACGCGGCCGGCGAGGGCCGCCTCACGGCCATGCTCGAGCTGGAGCGGACCTGGCCCGACGAGGACTTCCCGGCGATCTCCCACGACCTGCACGCGGTGATCGCCGAGCTCGGCGGGAACCAGACGCTGGCCCTGCTCCAGTCCATCGTCATGCAGCTCACCGCCGAGCGGCTGTACCCCGCGGACCGGGGCCGGGCCACCGAGTCGGCCACCGCCGTCCGGCACGCGCACCGCGCGATCGTCGCCGCGATGATCGCCCGTGACTCCGCGCTGGCGCTGCGCCGGATGCGCAAGCACCTGTCCGCGCTGGCCGCCGCCCGGCCCGGCCGGCGGCCGGGCTGAGCCGCCGCCCGGTCGGCCTAGACATGGACCGGGTCATCGGAGGGAGGGACGGGTCGTGCGGGTGTTCCTGGAAACCGACCGCCTGATGCTGCGCCAGTTCACCACGGCGGATGCCGAGAGCCTGGTTGAGCTCGACAGCGATGCCGAGGTCATGCGGTTCGTCACCGGCGGGCGACCCACTTCGCGGGACGAGATCGTGACTGACTTCCTGCCTGCCTTCCTGAGCTACTACGAGCGCTTCGCGGGTTACGGGTTCTGGGCCGTCATCGAGAAGTCCAGCGCGGATTTCCTGGGCTGGTTCCACTTTCGCCCGCCGGCGGGCGGCGCGGCCGGGGACGTCGAGCTCGGGTACCGGCTGCGGCGGTCGGCCTGGGGCCGGGGTTATGCCACCGAGGGGTCGCGCGCGCTGATCCGCAAGGGCTTCACGGAGCTGGGGGTGCAGCGCGTGGTGGCCGAGACCATGGCCGTTCACGCCGCGTCCCGGCGCGTGATGGAGAAGGCGGGCCTGACGCTGGCTCGGGTCCCGACCTTCGGCCAGCACTGCCCCGGCCCGGTGGAGGGCGATGCGCACGGGGCTGTCCAGTACGCGCTGACCCGGGCGGACTGGGAGCGGCAGGAAGCGGCCGGCCCGGCGTGAGGCCAGCGCACAGCCCGCGGGCGGCGCGGGCTGGTCAGGCCGCCAGGAAGCGGAGCGCGGCCATGATGGCCTCCAGGCGGCCGGTCGTGGCGAAATGATCGATCCGCGGCAGTGTGACCAGCTCGCTGTGCGGCACGCTGGCGGCGAGCTGGTCAGCGGGCCCCAGATGATCGCGCTCGCCGATGATGAGCAGCGTCGGGCTGGCGATCCGGGCCAGCACCTCGGGCGTCAGGTCCCCGGCCGGGGCGGCCCGGAAGGCCTCCAGCGCGGCTGGATCATTGCCCGCGGTCGCCGCCATGCGGCGGAACAGCCGCCCGCGGATATCCGCCTCGTCCACCGGCCCGGTCATGCTCATCGCGGCCCGGTCGCCGCTGCGGTCGGCGCCGGCCAGGGAGCCGTCGCCCAGGCCGGCCAGGACCAGGCGCCGCACGGGCACCTGGCCGCCCGCGGTGGCCAGCGCGCAGACCCGCGCTCCGGCCGAGAACCCGACCAGGTCGACCTCCGGAAAGGAGCCGGCCAGCTCGGCCAGCTGACCGACGGCGGCCAGGCCGCCGCCGGCAGTGGCGTTGCCCCCGTGGCCCGGCAGGTCCATGAGCACGACCCGGTGACCGCGGCTCTCCAGCGCGTCCCGCCAGCCCGGCCGGACCCAGTTGTGCTCCGAGCTGGAGGCAAAGCCGTGGACCAGGATGACGGGCGGCAGCGTCGGCAAAGACACCGGATCGGACATGCCGGGCATGCTAGCAGCGCTCGTCAGCGGCCTTCGACGCCCGGCCGCGCCTCCGCCGGGGCGGCCCGGGCTTGCGGCCGGCAAAGCAGAACGCCAGGCTAACCTTCGCGGTGACCACGTGGCCCGGCCCAACGGAGCGCGCATGACTGAGCTGGCGGCGTTCTCGTTCTTCTCAGGCAGCGTCCTCAAGAGCGTAGGGATTCAGGATCTGCCTGCCCCACAGCCGGTCCCGTTCGGCCGCGGTGAGCCGGGCAACGTCGGCGGCCTCGGCCCATTCAGCGCGGATCGTGTCGACCTGGTAGTCGATGAGGTCCTTCGCCTCGTTCGCTGACAGCAGGTACGTGTCACTGGCCGCGGCGACACAGCCGGCGAGCTGGCTATAGCGGTAGCCGTCCCGGCGTATCGCCATGGCTTGCGTCGCCGCGCCGCCAGATCGGGGCTGCGGGCAGATGTCGTACGCCGGGCTGAGGCGGAGAATCTGGCCGTCCCAGAAGGCAGCGTGGTTGCGGGCATGATCATCTGTGTTGCTCACGCAGATATTGAAGGTAATGCGGGCAAACAGCTCGCGGAGCGTCTCCCGTGGTTCGGCAAAGCGGCTCCGTATCGCATCAGCCAGGTCGTAGTAGGTGGCATAGCGCGCCATCATGATGTCCAGGTTGAGGATGGTCAATGCGGAGACGAGCATCCGGCGCTGCCGTCCGGATGCGGGGCGATCGAAGCGGTCGACGAGGAGGACATCGTGACCGAGTACCTCGGTCACCTCCGTCGTCGGCACGTCCAGTCCGACCCGTCGGGCGAGTTCCATCGCCACTGCCTCGGCCTTGACCACCGGGTACGGGTCGGAGCGCGAGGACAGCTTGGCAATGAGCCTCCGGGGCCCGTCGTTGAGCAGCACCTTCGGGCGGGCGCCGCCGACTGACGTTCCGTGCAGCAGGGCGGTCGCCAGGGCCGGCGGAAGCGGCAGGCCCTCGTCGAGCCGGGCGGCCGCCGTCACCATCTCGTCGAGGGCGGCCCCTGAAGTACGCGCCTCGTAGCTGGTCGCACTCGCCTGGAAATCGAGCGCCCCGATTCGGTCGGAGCCGGAATCACGCAGATAGGTGAGCAGGCGGAGATCGCCCCTGTCGCTGTCCGCGGTCAGGCACCCGCTGCGTCGCTGCAGGATGACTCGCTGCCCCCAGGCGTCCGGACCGGAGTCGCGGATGCACCCAGCGACGGTGAGCCCGCCCGGCGGCCGGATCCGGCCTCGGCGAAGCGGCAGCTCCGGGAGGTAGAGGGGGATAGCGCCAGGACGGTCCAGGTAGCTGCGCCCGTAGGTGAAGTAGATGATCTCGCCGCTCGTTTCGAGCCGCCCAGCGGGCACCGGCTCGCCCGCACCGGGGAGCCACGCCCACACGAACGCCTCGGTCGGCTCAGAAGTCATCACGCACCGGTCCCGTAGGCTCGCGGACGCGGGCAGGCAGGAGGGCGAGCCGATCGCGGCCGCGCTCGACCATCGAACGCAGCCCGTCGCGATCTGCGCCGAACAAGTCGATCCCGAGAATGGTCGCGGCCTCGAAGACGATGCCGATCCCGACAGTCGGCGTACCGCGCTCGATATTCCGCAGCGTGACCGCCGAGATGCCGACCCGCTCGGCGAGCTGGGCCTCGGTCCAGCGCCGAGAGCGCCGAGCGTGCGCTACTTCCAGGCCCAGGACCCTGATGGCGTCGATCGTCTGCGGTGAGTAGGGATGAGTCCGGCGCATGGTCGTTACACTTTCAGTCAGAATCTTTATCGATAGTATAACGTCCATCCGCCAGGTCAGTCGCAGCGGGCGGTCATGCCGCCGTCGACGACGATCTCGGTCCCGGTGACGAACCGGGCCTCGTCGGAGGCCAGGTACAAGGCGGCGTAGGCCGTGTCCCGCCCATCCCCCATGAAGCCGATGGGGATGCGGCTCTGGCGCTGCGCCAGCAGGGCCTCCACGTCGCCGCCGGCCCGCTGGCCGGCCAGCCGGGCCTCGACCATCGGGGTGTGCAGCTGGCCGGGCACGACGGTGTTGACCCGGATCCGGTCGGGGGCGTGCTGCACGGCGATGACCCGCGACATCTGGATGATCCCGGCCTTGGCGGCGGCGTAGCCGACCTGGGCCGATCCCGTCCAGCGCAGCCCGGAGGCCGAGGCGGTGTTGACGATGGCGCCGCCGCCCTGGGCGATCATCAGCGGGATGACGTGCTTGCACCCGAGGAAGGCGGCGGTCAGGTTGAGGGTCAGCTGCTGCTGCCAGTCCTCCTCGCTGAGCTCGACGGCACCGCCGGGCCGGGAGCCGCCGACGTTGTTGACCAGGATGTCCAGCCGCCCGTACTCGTCGTGACAGCGCGCGACCGCCGCGGCGACCACCGAGCTGCCGGTCACGTCGCCCTCGAAGACGGCGGCGGTCCCGCCCTCGGACCGGACCGTGTCCACGGTCACGGCCAGGGCGTCCGGGTCGCGGTCGACCAGCAGCAGGCGGGCGCCCTCGCGGGCGAACAGGATCGCCTCGGCGCGGCCGTTGCCCCAGCCCGGGCCGACGCTCCCCGCGCCGGTAATGAGGGCGGTCTTGCCCTCCAGCCGCCCGGTCACGCGCCGGGCGCCGGGGACGAGATGTCCAGCGCCACGACCAGGCGGGAGACCATGTTGTAGGCCGCCACGGTGGTGACCAGCTCGAAGACCTGCCGGTCGGACAGGTGGCCGCGCAGCCGGTCGAACAGCGGCTCCGGCAGGCGCACCCCCCGGGTCATGGCGTCGGTGCCGGCGATGACCAGCTGCTGCAGGTCGCTGAGCGGCGCTCCGGGCTCGGCGGCGCGGATCGCGGCCAGCTGCTGGCCGGTCAGGCCGGCCTGGCGGGCGGGCTCCTGGTGGGAGTCCCACTCGTACGGGGCGTCGTTGAGGACGGCGATGCGCAGGATGACGAGCTCCCGGAGATCGGCGGGCACGGTGGTCTGGCCGCGGATGGCGCCCATGAGCTGGTTCCACCCGTCCGCGACCGGCGGGCTGTGCAGCAGCATCGTGTCCAGCGGGCGCAGCTGGCCGCCGCGCCGGGCGCGGATGCGCGCCGCGATGTCGTCGTCCGCGGTCATGTCGGGCAGTCTCGCCATCTCGCGCTCCTCAGCTCACCGGGCCCAGCTCCCGGACAATCATCTCCTTCCGGGCTGCGGAGCTGCGCTCGTGGCACCAGTGCGCCGCAGCCCTGAGCCGGGCCACGGCCTGACCGCCTTCCCGGCCCGCTACGCCTTGTCCTGCATGGCCGTGCGGGCCGGGTTGGCCTGCTGCGCGGCCTTGGGGTCGCGCTCGCCGGCCTTGGCGCGGACGCCGGCCTCGATCCGGTCGCCGATGTTCTTGTCCACGTTGCGCCAGTACTGGAAGGCACGCTGCAGGACCGGCTCGGACACCCCGTTGAGCAGGTGACCGACGACGTTGTCGACGAGCCGGCCCCGCGCGGCGTCGTCCATCACCTCGCGGACCAGAGTGCCCGGCTGGCCCCAGTCGTCATCCTGGGCGTGCAGCGTGTAGGCGGACCGCACCATGTCCCCGTCGGCATGCCAGCCGACCGGCTGGTAGCGGTCACTGTCGGCCTGCGGGCCGCCCTTGGAGTTCGGCGCGTACACCGGGTCGGACACGTTCACGACCCGCATCGCGCCGTCCTTGCTGTAGCTGTGCACCGGGACCCGGGGCGCGTTCACCGGGATCTGCTTGAAGTTCACGCCCAGCCGCGCGCGGTGCGCGTCGGAGTAGGAGAAACCGCGGGCCAGCAGCATCTTGTCCGGGCTCAGCGTGATCCCCGGCACCAGGTTGTTCGGCTCGAACGCGGCCTGCTCCATCTCGGTGTGGTAGTCGGTCACGTTGCGGTCCAGGGTCAGGCGGCCGACCTCGATCAGCGGGTAGTCGCCGTGCGGCCACACCTTGGTCAGGTCGAACGGGTTGAACCGGTAGTCGCGGGCCTCCTCGAACGGCATGACCTGCATGTTCAGCGTCCAGCTCGGGTAGTCACCGCGCTCGATGGCGTCGTACAGGTCGCGCTGGTGGTAGTCGGTGTCCGCCGATGCCATCTGATCGGCCTCGTCCTGGGTGAAGCACTCGATGCCCTGGTCGGTCTTGAAGTGGTACTTCACCCAGAACTTCTCGCCCGCGGCGTTGATCCACATGTAGGTGTGCGAGCTGTAGCCGTTCATGTGCCGCCACGTCCGCGGGATCCCGCGGTCGCCCATCAGCCACGTCACCTGGTGCGCGGACTCCGGGGACAGCGTCCAGAAGTCCCACTGCATGTCGTGATCGCGCAGGTTGTTGTCCGCCCGGCGCTTCTGCGAGCGGATGAAGTGCTGGAACTTCAGCGGGTCGCGGATGAAGAACACCGGGGTGTCGTTCCCGACCATGTCGTAGTTGCCCTCGGTGGTGTAGAACTTCAGCGCGAACCCGCGCGGGTCGCGCCAGGTGTCGGGGCTGCCCCGCTCGCCGGCCACCGTCGAGAAGCGGATCAGCGTGTCCGTCCGCGTGCCGGGCTGGAAGACCCCGGCCTTGGTGAAGGCGCTGACGTCGCGGGTGACCTCGAAATGCCCGAACGCGCCGCCGCCCTTGGCATGGGGCTGGCGCTCCGGTATCCGTTCCCGGTTGAAATTCGCCATCTGCTCGATCAGGTAGTGATCCTGGAGCAGGATCGGGCCGTCCTGGCCGATGGTCAGCGAGTGGTCGTCGCTCTCGACCGGCACGCCGGCATCGGTCGTAGTTGCGGGTTGCTCATGCGTCACTGCACTACCTCCTCGTCAGGGCTGATCTCATTGCTCTGGCTGCGGGCCGCCCAGGAGGCCGGCCGGGAAGGACGCCAGGATCTCGGCCGCATCCCGGTACACCCGCACGGCCCCGGCCTTGAGCAGCTCGGCCTCGCTGATGCCGCCGCTGAGCACGCCGACGCATGCGACGCCGGCCCGCTGGCAGGCTTCCACGTCCCAGACCGCGTCGCCCACGAACATCACCTCGGCCGGGTGCAGGCCGGCCTTGTCCAGGGCCACCTGAACCAGGTCCGGAGCCGGCTTGCTCTGCTCCACGTCACCCGCGGAGGTGGCCTCATCGACTGCCTCGCCCGCGCCCAGGGCGGCTATCAGGACGTCGAGCTCGGCCGGATCGGCCGAGCTGGCCAGGACGACCCGCAGGCCGTGCTGGCGGCAGGCCCGCAGCAGGTCCCCGGCGCCCGGCAGCGGCCGCAGCCGCGACCAGTAAACCGAGTACAGCGCCGCGTGCGCGGCGCTGATGCCGGCGTCCGCGCTGGTGTCCCGATCGGCGGGCAGCAGCACGTCCAGGAGCTGGTCGGAGCCCATCCCGATGGCCCGGTGGATCCAGGCCATGGGCACCTCGTGACCGGCCTGGGCGAACGCCTCCCACCACGAGACAGCATGGAGGTAGTTGGTGTCGACCAGCGTGCCGTCCACATCGAACAGCACCGCCTTCACGCTCTCGCTCACCATGACGTCTCCCGCCCGGGCACCGACCCCGCGGCCGCCTCTGGGCTGGCGCTACCCGGCTCGGGCGCCGGCAAACGAGGTCAGCCGAGACGCTCGGGAGGCGGCTGAGATGCTTTCGGGGTGAACCACCGGAAAGTTGGCATTGAGGAAGAGTTCCTGCTCGTCGATCCGGCCACGGGCGAGGCGCGGGCCGTGGCCGGGGCCGTCATGCGCGCTGCCGCGGCGCAGGAGAACGGCGCCGGCCAGGACGAGCAGCCGCCCGGCTACCTCGAGTTCGAGCTGCAGAAGCAGCAGGTCGAGATCAACACCAGTCCCTGCCTGACGCTCAGCGACCTGGCCCGTGAGGTGACCCGGTGCCGGGCCCAGGCGGCCGGGGCGGCCGGCGCGGCGGGCGCCGGCCTGGCCGCCCTCGGGACCTCGCCGTTGCCCGTTGAGCCGTCGATCACCGGAAAGGGCCGCTACCGGCGGATAGCCGGGCAGTTCGGCCTCACCGCCTCCGAGCAGCTCACCTGCGGCTGCCATGTGCACGTCGAGGTCGCCTCCGACGACGAGGGCGTCGCCGTGGTCGACCGCATCCAGCCCTGGCTCCCGGCGCTGCTGGCGCTGAGCGCCAACTCGCCGTTCTGGCAGGGCCAGGACAGCTCCTACGCCAGCTACCGCTACCAGGCCTGGGGCCGGTGGCCGTGCTCGGGGCCGACGGCCTGGTTCGGGTCGGCCCGGGCGTACGACGACACGGTGCAGGCGATGACGGACACGGCCACCGTGCTGGACGCGGGCATGGTCTACTTCAACGCCCGGCTGTCCGCGCACTACCCGACAGTCGAGGTCCGGGTGGCGGACGTCTGCCTGTTTCCCGACGACGCGGTGCTCATCGCGGCGCTGGTCCGCGGGCTGGCCGAGACGGCAGCCGCGGCGTGGCGGGCCGAGCCGGAGGGCCATCCGGTCCGGCCCGAGCTGCTGACCCTGGCCGCGTGGCGCGCCAGCCGCTCCGGGCTGGACGGCGCCCTGATCCATCCCGCCACTGGCCGGCCTGCCCCCGCCCGGGAGGTGCTGGGGGCGCTGCTCGACCACGTCCGGCCGGCCCTCGAGGACGCCGGTGACGGGGCCGCCGCGACCGGCCTGCTGGAGGCCGTGCTGGCCCGCGGCAACGGCGCCGCGTTCCAGCGCGCGGCCTACCGGCGGTCCGGCCGTCTCCTCGATGTCGTGACCGCCGCCCTGGAGCAGGCCGCCCGGACCTGAGCGGCGCCCGCCGCGTTAGTATGAATGAGTCATGCATACTAATTTGAACGCTGCCGCGGCCTGGGCGCTGTCGACCGCAGACGCGATGGCCGCCGGCTACGCGCGGGCCGGCCTGGCCGAGCGGGAGGTGGCGGCCCTGGTGCTGATCAGCTCTCATGCCGGCGTCGGCGTCGACTGGCTGTACTCGCGGCTGGGCCTCACCCAGTCCGGTACGGTCCGGCTGGTTGACCGGCTGGCCGCGGCCGGGCTCGTGGCGCGGGGCACGCCGGGCGGGCGCCGCGGAATACCGCTGACGCTCACCGCCACCGGGCGGGAGCGCCTGGAGGAGGCGCTGGCCGGCCGGGCGGGCGCGCTCGCGACGGCGACCGCCGCTCTCCGCCCAGACGAGCAGGAGCTGCTGGCCGGGCTGCTGGCCAAGGCGCTCGCGGGCCGGCCGCGGGACCGGGCCGAGGCCGACGTGGCGTGCCGGCTCTGCGACTGGCCCGGCTGCCCCCGGCCCTGCCCCGTCGACGCGTCCGTGCCGGGAGCCGGGCCGGCCAGGAGCCGGTGAGATGAGATCCGCCCTGCCCGGCAGCGTGCGCCGCCTGTCCCTGGTGCTGGTCCTGTCGGCCACCGCGGACGCGTTCTCGCTCGTGGCCCTGCTGTGGTACCTGACCGTCAGCCGCGCCGGGGCCGGGGCGCTGGGCGCACTGGTCCTGGTGGCGGGCCTGCCAGCCGTCGGGTCCGGCCCGCTGATCGGGCGCTGGCTGGAGCGGGCGCCGGCCCGGCGGCTGCTCGCCGCCGACAACGCCGCCCGGGCCGCGATCCTGCTGACCATCGCGGGACTGGCCGCGGGCGGCGCGCTGTGCCTGCCCGTGCTGTTCATCCTGGTCGGCCTCACCGGGCTGCTGTCGCCGGTCACGTACGCCGGATCACGGGTCCTGCTGCCGGAGCTGGTCAGCGCGACCCAGCTCGTCGCGGCGAACCGGCTGCTGGCCGTCGGCGATCAGTTTCCGCTGCTGGCCGGGCCGGCCGTGGCGGGCGTGACCGCGAGCCTGCTGGGCGGCGCGGCCGCCCTCACCGTTCCGGCGGCCGCCCTGATCGCGGCCGCCTGGGCGGCCCGGCGGCTCCCCGCGCCAGCACCGGGCCGGTCCGCCCGCCCGGCGCCGGCGTCGCTCCGCGAGCCCGGGCCAGCGGGCGCGCCCGGCGAAGGGCGCGGGCACGAGGCGCCGGCCGCCCCAGCCGCGGGACGCGGGCCCGGGCGGGTGCTGCCCGGCGCGCGCGGCCGGGGTCGGTGGCGGACGCCTGCGGTCCAGGCGCTGCTCGCCCTGACCGGGGCGTACTTCCTGGCCTACGGGCCGCTCGAGCCGGCCATGCCGCTGTACGCGCACCGGACCCTGCACGCGGGCGCGGTGGGCTACGGCGCCCTGTGGTCGGTGTTCGGGGCGGGCGCGCTGCTGGGCCTGCTGGCTGTCCGGCCGCTGGCCCGGCTGCGGCCGGGGCTGGTCAACGCGGCCGGCGCGGCGCTGTGGGGCCTGGTCACGCTGCCGCTGGTCGTGATCAGCGCCCTGCCCGCCGCCCTGGCCGTCATGTTCGCGGGCGGCCTGATCTGGGGCCCGTACGGCGTGATCGAGGTCATGACGATTCAGTCAGTCACGCCCCGCAGCCGCCACGGGACGGTCTTCGGGGTGCGCCGGGCCATCCAGGTGGCGGCCACGCCCGCCGGCGCCGCTGCGGGCGGCCTCCTGCTGGCCCGGCTGGCCCCGCAGGCCGTCATCGGCATCGCCGCCGGTGCGTGCATCCTGGCTGGCGTGGCGGGCCTGCTGTACCGCCCGCTGCGACAGCTCCCCCGGCCGCCGGCCACGCCCCGGAGCCGTCCCAGGCAGCCGCGTGGTTTGCCGGGGCGGGCAACGGGCAAGCGGGATCTCGAGCTGAATTCGATCATCAGGGGGGCGGCTGCCCGGCGGACAGCGCGCCCGGCGCGGGGCAGAGGAGCTGACCATGCAGATCGGTTACAAGCTGACCGCTGAGGCGTTCGGCCCGCAGGAGCTCATCCGGCAGGCGGTGCTCGCGGAGGAGGCCGGGTTCGACTTCGTCGAGATGAGTGATCATTACCATCCGTGGCTGGAGGAGCAAGGTCATAGCCCGTTCACGTGGTCCGTCCTGCCGGTGATCGCGGCCAGGACGGAGCGGATCGGCCTGGCGACGGGCGTGACCTGCCCGTCGGTGCGGTACCACCCGGCGGTCATCGCGCAGGCGGCGGCGACCATGGCCATCGTCTCGGGCGGCCGGTTCACGCTCGGCGCCGGCGCGGGCGAGCGGCTCAACGAGCACGTCACCGGCCTGGGCTTCCCCGGCGAGCGAGTCCGGCACGAGCGATTCCGCGAGGCACTGGAGATCATCCGGCTGCTGTGGCAGGGGGGCTACCGGTCCTACGAGGGCAAGTACCTGCAGCTGGAGGACGCCCGGGTGTTCGACCTGCCCGACGAGCCCCCGGTCATCGCGGTCGCCGCCAGCGGGCCGGTGTCGGCCCGGATCGCCGCCGACCTCGGCGACGGGCTGTTCGCCACCGAGCCGGACGCCGACCTGGTGGGCACCTGGCAGAAGCTGGGCGGGACGGGCCCGGCCTACGCCGAGATGCCGCTGGCCTGGGCACCGGATGAGGACAGCGCCGCCCGCGCCGTGCTGGAGAAGAACCGGTTCGCGCTGGCCGGCTGGAAGGTACTGGCCGAGCTGCCCAACCCGGCCAACTTCGCCGCCGCCTCTGCGAGCGTCACCGCCGACCAGGCCAAGGCCCAGTTCGCCTGCGGCCCCGACGCGGCACGGCACCTGGAGGTAGCCCGGCAGTTCGCCGACGCCGGCTTCGACCACCTGGTCGCCTTGAACGCCGGCCCCGACCCCGACGGGTTCATGGACTTCTTCGCCCGCGAGCTGGCCGCGCCGCTCCGGGCACTCCAGCCCGGCAATGGCGGGGTGCGCGATCAGGACTGAGGCGGGCCGCGGGCCGGGGACCGGGCCGACGCCCGGCGCGCCAGCCCGCCCGATTGACGGGCCTTCCCACCCGATTGACGCACCCGTCCACCCGATTGACGCGCCGGGCACAAGCGAGGCGGCCTGGCGGGCGTGGCCCGGCCTCGCAGCGCTGCCGCCGGCCTCTGTCGCGGGCTGGGCCAGCGCGGTCATCTTCGCGGCGCACCCCGATGACGAGGTGCTCGGCGCGGGCGGCAGCATCGCGCTGCTCGCGGCGGCGGGTGCCCGGCTGCGCGTAGTCGCCGTCACGGACGGCGAGGCCTCGCATCCGGGCCGCGCGGAGGCCGCGCGGGCTGAGCTGGCCCGGCGGCGCGCCCAGGAGCGGACTGCGGCGCTGCAAGCGCTGGGCGCGGACCGGGCCGAGGTCATCCGGCTCGGCCTGCCCGACGCCGCCGAGGGCGCCTGGGAGGCGGAGCTGGCCGCTCGCGTCCCGGAGCTGACGGCCGGGTTCGCCGCCTGCCTCGCGCCCTGGGTGTCGGACCTGCATGCCGATCACGAGGCGGTCGGCCGCGCGGCCTGCCGGGCCGCCGGGCCCGTGCTGTTCTACCCGGTCTGGATGTGGCACTGGGCCCGCCCGCGCGACGCCCGGGTGCCGTGGGGGCAGGCCCGGCGCGTCGTGCTGACGGCCGACGGCCAGGAGCGCAAGCGGGCCGCCATCCGGTGCTTCGGCAGCCAGCTCGAGGACCGGGGCGGGGGCGCCGGCCCGGTGCTGACCGAGGAGTTCGCCGCCCACTTCCGGCGCGGCCATGAAGTCCTGTTCCCGGCGGGCGGCCCGTGACCGTCGGCCGCGAGTACTTCGACGAGATGTACGCCGCCGCGCCGGATCCGTGGGGGTTCGAGAGCCGCTGGTACGAGCGGCGCAAGTACGCGGTCACGCTCGCGCTGCTGCCGTCGGAGCGCTACCGGGACGCGTTCGAGCCGGCCTGCTCCATCGGCGTGCTGACCGGACAGCTCGCCGAGCGCTGCGACCGCCTGCTGGCCTGTGACGCGGCCGGGGCGGCGGTCGAGGCGACCGCGCGGCGCACTGCCGCCCAGCCCGGCGTGCGCGTGGAGCAGCGGCTGCTGCCCCGCGACTGGCCCGCCGGGCGCTTCGACCTCATCGTCTTCTCCGAGCTGCTCTACTACTTCGGAGACGACGACCTGGGCCAGGTGGCGCGGCTGGCGGCGCAGTCACTGCGGCCCGGCGGGACCCTGATCGCGGTGCACTGGCGGCACCCGGTGGCGGACTACCCGCGCAGCGGCGACGAGGCGCACGCGATCCTGGGCCGGCAGCCCGGGCTGGCCCGGCTCGCGGCCTACGGCGATCCTGACTTCCTGGCCGAGGTCTTCCTGCGGGCCGACGGCGCCCCGGTCTCGGTCGCGCAGGCCGGCGGCCTGGCCTGAGCGCGCCCGGCGCGAGCTGTGCCCGGCCGGTTTGGTGCGCCGGGTCGCGGGCAGGCGCTCGGGCATGCAACTCATCGATCGCCTTGAGCAGGCGGCCGTCCTCGATCCGGTCATATCGGCCGGGCAGCGCGCCGTCCGGCTGATCCGCCCCGGGAAGGCCCGCGACGCCCTGAACGGCGTCTGGCTCGGCCATCCGGTGCACCCGATACTGGTCCAGGCGGCGGCCGGGGCGTGGCTGTCGGCGAGCATCATGGACCTGGCCGGCGACCCGGAGGCGGCACGGCTGCTGGCCGCGGCCGGCCTCGCCGCGGCGGTCCCGGCCGCCGCGGCGGGCGCCGCGGACTGGTCCGAGCAGCACGAGCAGCAGATGCGCGTCGGGGTGGTGCACGCGGCCGCGAACACCGTCGCCGTGGGCCTGTACGGGGCCTCGCTGGCCGCCCGCGGCCCGCGGCTGGGCCGGGTCCTGCGCCTGGGCGGCCTGGCCGCCGTCTCCGTAAGCGGGCTGCTCGGCGGGCATATCGCGTTCCGCCTGGCCGGGGGCGCGAATCACGCCGAGGACGTCCCGCACCTGCTGGCGCGCGGCTGGCACTACCTGATGGTGGCGGCCGACCTGCCCGAGGGCAAGCCCGTCCGCCAGCAGGTCGGGGAGGTCCCGGTCGTGGCCATCCGCCACAGCGGCGCGGTACACGTGCTGGCCGACCGGTGCAGCCACATGTCCGGGCCCCTGTCGGAGGGCACGCTGTCGGAGGGTGAGCTGCCAGGGGGCGGGCCGTCAGCGGGCGGCGCGTCGGACGGCTGCCTGACCTGCCCCTGGCACGGCAGCATGTTCCGCATCGCCGACGGATCCGTGGCCCGCGGGCCCGCGACCGCTCCGCAGCCGTCGTTCGAGGTCCGCGAGGTCGGCGGCGCCATCCAGGTCTGCCTCCCCGGCGCCGGCTGACCGGCCGACCGGGCCGCTCAGGGTCCGCAGGTAGACAGCACGGCCTTCACGCTCCCGCCCATGATTTCCCTGCTCCCGCCCATGCGCCGGCCCGGCGACCGCCTCTGGGCTGCCGCTACCCGACCGGGGTCCCGGCAAACGGCTACTGGCCGAGCATGGCCCGCAGCGTCCGGGCGTTGCGGACGGCGTTGGCCCCGCCGTCGTTGTTGAAGTACGCGAGTACCTCGGTGCCCTGGCGCTCCCAGTCCCGGATGCGGTCCGCCCACCAGGCCAGGCTGTCATCGCTGTACGAGCCGCCGTAGAGCTGCTGGTCATCCGGGCCGTGCAGGCGCAGGTAGGCGAACGGTGCCGTCACCCGCAGCACGCACGGGAGCCGGGCGCCGCTCATCACGCAGTACGCCGCCCCGCGCGCCTCCAGCAGCGCGAACACGTCCTCGCAGGCCCAGCTCGGGTGGCGGAACTCGGCGGCCACCGGGATCCAGCCGGGCAGCGCCCCCAGGAACCAGTCGAGCCGGGCATCGTCACGCGCCTGCGCGGGCCCGAGCTGGACGAGCAGCACGGCGCGCTTGTCGCCCAGCTCGTGCCACCCGGCGGCGATGCGCCCGATCCAGGCCTCGGGCTCGAGCAGCTTCCGGGCATGGGTGAGGCCGCGCGGGGCTTTGACCGACATCCGGAACCCGGTCGGCAGCCGCCGTTGCCAGCTGGCGAAGGACGCGGGCCGGGGCCAGCGGTAGAAGCTGGCGTTGAGCTCCACGGTGGCGAACGACGCGGCGTACCGGGCCAGCCGCTGGCCGGGGTCCAGGCCGGGCGCGTACAGCTCCGGCTCCCAGTGGTCATAGCTCCAGCCGGAGGTACCGATGCTCGTCATGCCGCCTGCTCTTTCCGGCAGGCGGACCGGAAACCTCGAATGCCACGGCCGCGGTCAGGCGCGCAGGCCGGAGGCCTAGCCTGAGCCCGCGGTCGTCTCCGCTCGCGATCAACGACAGTGCTGTATGCCCTGGAGGTGCGGGGTTGGCCAGGTTGGGCGCGGAGACTAGTGTCCCGTTAGGCAGCACCACAGGCGGCGCCACGTCGACCGCCCAGGCCTCGCACGTCTGGTTGCCTCCGGGGATGACTACGTCCGGCCCCTCCGTCCGGTTGATGACGCGCCTGACGCCGCCTGCGGTATGTCCCGTGCCACCGCACTGGCCGCCGGCCCGGGGTCGGTCTCCACGGAAGTAGTGCTGAAACCTACCGCCAGCTCCGGCTCCTCCGCGATCTCCTGGCACGTCCGAAGTGCTCCCGCAGGGGTCTGGCACAGTGTCTCGTTCCGCGCGTAGAAGAAGTCGGCGGGCAACTGGGCAGTGTCCTCGAACAGGTCGGCGCAGTGCACCGCCTCGACCCCGCCGGACGGCTGGCCGATGACCTTGCAGGTGTGAAAGACCTCGGTGACGGCCCCCGCTTCCGCGCCGCCGGCGCGGAAGCGGGGGCCGCCAGGCTCAGTGTGCGGCGAGCAGGGCAGCGGCGATAGCGAGACCGGGGAGCCGGGCGCTGAGGTGCATGGCAGCTCCTGTCCGGGTTGTCGGCATGCTGGCCAGTCGGCTGAACACCATGCGTCGCCGCAGGAGCCGACACTGCCACTGTCACCGCTCCGGCTTTCCGACCGCTATCACCGTGCTGTCACGAGGCGCCCGGCGCACCAGGACGGACCGGGCCGCCCGGATGTCGCCGCGCGGTGAGCTCGCGAGCCCGCTGCAGTTCGGCGAAGTACCGGTCAGCGGGCCGCTGCCACAGCATTATGACGGCGGCCAGGGCCACGCCCCATTCGGCCACATCGGAGATCAGCGTGAGATACGTCGAGAACCGGTCGGCGTAGCTGCCGAGCACATTGAGCGTGTTCAGGGCAAACAAGATCGTGGACAGGACCCTGGTCCCGCGCCGGCCGCGCCTGGTCATCGCCGCCACCCACAGCCACGTACCGACGCTCAGCAGGCCGCCGGCGATCGCCAGGAACGGGGTGCTGGTGAAAGCCCCGACGGCGCTGCCCACAGCGAGGGCACTGCCGACGTACATCAGCCGTATCGCGTTGACGACGGCGGGCGGCGGAGCTTGCCCGCTGATGGCCGGCCGCGCGGGAGGCCGGTGGGCAGTGCCCGCGGGCCACCCTGGCGGCACCGCGTACGGCGGCCGGAGGGACCCGCCGGCGGAGGGGCGCGCGGCGGGCGGGAACAGCACGGCGTCGGCTCTCCCGCCGGCCCGGGCGACGCAGAACTCGATGACCTGGCCCAGCGACGGGCGGGCAGCAGCGTCCTTGGCCAGGCACCGGCCGATCAGGCCCTGCAGCCCCTGCGGGCATCCGGCCAGGTCAGGAGGTTCGTGCAGCACCCGGTAGGAGACCGCCGCGGGATGATTCTCCCCAAAGGGAGCACGGCCGGATGCCGCGTAAGCGGCCAGCGCGCCGAGGGCGAAGACGTCAAGCGCCGGCGATACCGGCCGGTCCAGGATCTGCTCGGGGGCCATGAACTGGGGAGTGCCGAGCATCATGCCGCTGCGGGTGAGCGTGGTGTTCTCCAGCGCCCGGGCGATCCCGAAATCGATGACCCGAGGACCGTCGGGTCCCAGCACCACGTTGGACGGCTTGAGATCCCGGTGCACCACTCCGGCCGCATGGATGGCCTGCAGGGCCTCGGCCACCCCGGCGATCAGCCGCAAAGCCGCTGCCTCGGGCATCGGGCCACGCTCGGCCACCGCCTGCCGCAGGGACGGCCCCGGAACGTACGCGGTCACCAGCCATGGCGGCGTGGCCGCCGGGTCGGCATCGAGCACCTCGGCGGTGTAGAGCCCGTGCACGCGGCGCGCCGCCTGGATCTCGTGGCGGAAGCGAGCCCGGAAATCCTGATCGTCGCTCAGTTCCGGCCGCAGGACCTTGACCGCGACCGGGCGTCCGGCGACCGTCTCGGCGAGGTAAACCCGTCCCATCCCGCCCGAGCCCAGCCAGGCGCGCAGCCGGTAGCCGCCGATCTCGGCGGGGTCATCGCTGGCCAGTGGCTGCATAGCTCGCGTCATCGTCCTCCCCGCCGCCGTCGCACCCGAAGCCGGACTGTCGCGGCCACGCTGTCAGCGCCCACCGGCGTCAAGCCAGCCTTCGCCTGGTCCAGAAGTCCCCAGATGCTGCCCCCGAACTCCGCCGCCACACCTGCGGTCCTGGCGGGCTCTTCGCGCCACGGGTTTCCGTTAGTGTTTTGCCCGCCCGGCGATGGGCGGGACTGTCTCCGGGGATTCGAGAGTCCTGGGGTGCTTGTCTCGGCTGGCCGGCAGGGTGCGCGTGGTCAACGGTGCCGCGAGCGGGATCGGCCAGGCGGTGGCCGGCCGGTCCGCGCTGGACACCAGCCTCGAGACCTGGCGCCGGGTCCAGGACGCGAACCTTCACCGTGCCGGAGTAGCAGCTCGCTCCTCAAGGCCCGCGGCCCCGCGACCGCCCGGCAGCCGTCGTTCGAGGTCCGCGAGGTCGGCGGCGCCATCCAGGTCTGCCTCCCCGGCGCCGGCTGACCGGCCGCCCTGGCCGCTCAGAGCGCGCAGGTAGCTGGAGAAGCCGCGGGGCGCGCGGCCGGTGCGCCGGGTGCTGGTGACCACGGGAATGGCGGCCGTGCGGGAGATCGGCAGCCAGCCGGCCGCCGCGGCCCGCCGGGCCAGGTCGGTGTCCTCGCCGGTGGCCAGGGGCCGCCAGCCGCCGAGGGCGCGGTAGGCATCGGCCCGGATGCCGAGGTTGGCCCCGTGCACGTAGGGGTGCCCGTCGCGGAGGTGGTGGCGGGCCAGCCACTGGGCCCGGGCCGCGGGGCTCAGGCCGGGCCCGGGCAGGACCGTGCCCAGGACCAGGCCGGCGCCGCACCCGGCCGCCGTGACCATGGCGGTCAGCCAGTCAGCGGGGACTGCGGAGTCGGCATCGGTGCTGGCCAGCCAGAGCTCACCGGCGGGACCGGCCCGGTCGCTCAGCGCGGCCAGGGTGCCGGCCCGGCGGGCCGCGCCAACGTTTCGTGCGGTGGTCGTGACGGTGCTGACGGCGGGGAACGTCGCGCAGATCGCGGCCGTCGCGTCGCCGCAGCCGTCGAGGGCCACGACGACCCGGGCCCGGATGCCGGGGTCGCCCTGCGACAGGTGCCGGATGGCTACCTCGATGCTGGTCAGGCACCGGGCGATGCGGTGTTCCTCGTTGGCGGCGGGGACGATGACGGCGACGTCGCGGATCACTCGGCGTCCTGGCCGCATGCGGTGGCGGCCGCGCCGAGGCGGGCCAGGTCCCGCTCGGCGTGGTGCTGCCGGACATACAGCTCGAGGTCGGCCACCCGCCGGGCGTGCTCCTCGTCGAAGGCCAGCGGGGCGGGCCCGAGGGCGTGCCCGACCTGCCGGATGGTCCGCTCGACGGTGTCGGCGACGACGGCCCGCACGCGCAGGGCGAGGACATCGCCGGCCGCCCCGACGGCCCGTCCGGCATCCAGGTCGCGCGCGGCGCAGGCCAGGGCCGCCTGCGAGGCGTAGAGCGCGGCATCGACGATTCCGGTGTGCAAGGCGGCCAGGTCGCCCTCGCGGTCGGCTGATGCGCGCAGCAGCGTGTTCTGCAGGCCGACGGCGCCCCCATGCCAGCAGGCGGCCACGCCGATGGCGCCCCAGGCGAAGCCCGGCCGGGTCAGGTACCAGCCCGGCCCGCCGACCGGGCGGGCCGGGGTGGCGTCGAACCGGACGGGCTGGCTGGTCACCGTGCGCAGGCCGCGGGCCACCCAGTCGCCGGGCGGGGCCACCGTGACCGACGGATGCCGCAGGCTGACCGCGAACAGCTGGCGGTCGTCGCCGACGTGCGCGGTGACCAGGGCCGAGTCCAGGTGGCCGGCCAGCGAGCACCACGGCTTGACGCCGGTGAGGTCGGACTGACAGGCGTCCACGCGGTGCCGGGGAGCCTCGGCGGCGAATACTCCCCACGTGCCGTCCGGCGCGGGCTGACCGGCCTCTCCCAGGATGGCCAGGGCGTCGCTGTGAGCTTCGAGGACCCGCGCCACCGTGAGGTTGCGCTCGGCAACGGCCGCCAGCACGGCCCAGCGCTCCGCCGTCTGGCCGCCGCCGGGCCGCGGCAGCGCGCGCCCGTACTTCTCCGCCAGCCGCATGGCGGCGTCGATATCCTCCCCGGCCGACTGGGCCGCCAGGATCAGCGGCGCGGCCCATCCGGGCAGTTCAGCGAGCACGCGCGACTCCGCGGCCCGGCTCTGCGGCGGCCCCGTGAGCCGGGCCGCCATCCGTCTTCTCCCCCGTCATGGATGATCACCCTCCTGATGGCCGGACTGGCTGGGCCTGCCGCCCGGCCAGGGGCCGCTGTGATCACTACCTCGTGAGCGCCGGTTTAGTCATGACCTGGCCACGGCGGGGCCCCGGCCGGCCGGCGCGTGGCCGGGTTTCTCCGGGCGACGGGTCGCGATCATCATGGACCGTGCTGCCTGCCCACTCCGGAATGGAGCGTCACGATCCTCGATCCGGCGGCGGCGTAGCCCGTCAGCGGGGGTCCCCGTCGTGCCACCGGAGGACCCGGAGGGCGCGGAGGGTGTTCCAGCGGCTGGGGTGCCCGTCGCCGTCCTCCAGCGGGAAGTGCACGGCACCGGGATGGGTGTTCTCCAGCAGCCAGGTGCCGTCGGGCTGCTGCTTCGAGCGCAGCACGGAGATCGCCTCGGCCAGCCGCGGATCCGGCGGGTCCCCGGCGGCCCGGAAGTAATCCAGGGCCCACAGGACGTCGTAGTGCCACCAGGTGGGAAACGAGAACTCCAGCCAGGCCGCGTCGGCCACCTCGCCGGTGCTCAGCCGCCGGAACAGCCCGCGCTCCAGCAGGTACTCCTCGCCGCGCCGCCGCGCCTGGCGCACCTCCTCCGACCCGCCGCCCGCCCGCTCGTACTCGAGCAGCCCCTCGATCACGCACATCGTCGTGTTGAACGAGGAGCGGACCGAGCCGTTCTCGGCCTCGCAGTTCCAGCCGCCGTCGGCCAGCTGCTCGCCGAGCAGGCGGGTCACGATGCCGCCGACATCGGCACCGAAGTAGGCGCCGACCAGGACGGTCCGCCCGTTGATGCACGGCTCGACCTCGCCGGCGAAGAACGGCTGCCCGGCGTGCTCCCACCGGCTGTTAACGCGCACCAGCGCGATGGCCTCGCGGACCGCCGGGGCGCTCGGGTCGATGCCGAAATCGCGCAGCAGCGTCAGGCTGGGGAAGGTTGACGTCCAGGGCTGCCCCTGGGAGAAGTCACCGCGGAAGTCGGCCGGGAAGCAGGCGCCGCCGGCCCACTGGCCGTCCTCGCCGCGCACCGCGAGCAGCCGGGCGCCCCACCCCTCGGTCGCGACGCGGGCCCGCTCTGCGGCCACCACCTCGGGTGACGCGTCGCGCAGGTCGCGCAGCACCTGCCAGCGCAGCGCCGGGTCGGAGTCGAGCAGCCAGTCCGTATCGGTCATAGACCGAAGGTAGACCCGGCCGCCGACAGTCGCGGCGGCATTGTCAGCGCCGGCACCGCCCACGGACAATGGCCAGGCGCCGCATGCGCCCCGGGGGGCACCCGCCTTCGGGCCGGCCGCGCTGTGCCCGCGGACGGTCCGCGGCTCACTCCGGCTGAAGGGGAGACGGCGATGCCGATCATGGTGGTCACCCGGCTGCGGCTGCAGAACCCCGGCGTCCTGGACGCCTTTTCACCGCGGCGGTCGCCGTGCTGGAGCAGGCCAAGAAGTCGCCGGGCAGCCTGGGCGCGGACGCGCTGGCCGAGGCGCATGACACCTGGTGGACGGTGACGGCCTGGGCCGACCGGGCCGCCATGGAGGCCTTCGTGCGGGCCGAGCCGCATCGCGCCACGATGGCCCGGCTGGA
This sequence comes from Streptosporangiaceae bacterium, assembly GCA_036501025.1. Taxonomy (GTDB): domain Bacteria; phylum Actinomycetota; class Actinomycetes; order Streptosporangiales; family Streptosporangiaceae; genus DASUBV01. The sequence continues at coordinate 24,343 of DASYBB010000033.1, read as the reverse complement.
CGACTGGTGCGACGAGGCGACCTTCGCCGACTGGGAGCAGGCCGGCCCCGAGCTGCCGGACTGGCCGACCAGCTACCGGCACATCGTGGCCGAGGGCACGAGCGCGAGCCTGCGCCACCCGTCGGCCGAGCAGCACGATCGGAAGTTCCCGCCGCCCGTGCTGCCGGCCCAGCCGGCCGGCGGCTCCTGACCGGCGCGGGTCAGCGCGCGCCGAGGAGGCGGGCCGGGGCGGACGGGGCGGGGGGCCGCCACCCCGCCCGCCGGCTCCGGGGCTTACCGCACGGCCACGCCGCCCAGGCTGCGCATGACCTGCTTGCGCATGATCACGAACAGCGCGAGGAGCGGCAGCACGGACAGCAGCACCCCGGCCATGACGGCCGGGACGTTGATCGAGTACAGGCCCTCCAGCTTGGTCAGCCCGAGCGGCAGGACGGCCACGCTGTTGCTGCGGGTCAGGACCAGCGGCAGCAGGAAGTTGTTCCACACGTTCAGCCCGTTGTAGATGCTGAGCGTGGCCAGGACCGGCCGCGACAGCGGCCAGATCAGCCGCCGGAACACTGTCCACTCGGTCCCGCCGTCGATGAGCATGGCGCTGATCAGCTCGCGCGGGATGTCCCGGACGAAGTTGACCATGATCAGCACCGAGACCGGGATGGCCGCCGCGCTCATCGTCAGGACCAGGGCGAACAGGGTGTCGTACAGGTGCAGCTTGTAGATGAGCACGTACAGCGGCACGATGAACGCCTGGACGGGGATGGCCAGCCCGAACAGCAGGATCACGAACGCGATGCTCGAGCCGCGCGAGGTCCGGCGCACCACCCGGAAGGCCGCGCCGAGCGAGATCGTGACGGTCAGCGCGATGCAGATGGCGGTCAGGATGACGCTGTTGACCAGGTAGCGCCCGAGCCCGGCCGCGAAGACGGTGCCGTACGACCCCACGGTCAGGCCGCCCGACGGCACCCACGGATTCGCCGTGAGGTAGGTGCCCTGGGTGCGGAAGCTGGCCAGCACGGCGTAGTAGAGCGGCGCGACGACGATCACCAGCCACGCCGTGGCCAGGACCACCGCCGCGACGCGGCGGGCGCCGGGGCGGCGCCGTGACGTAACGGGCAGCGCGGCGGCGGACCGCGGGCTCATGCGGCGGCGCGCCGCGGTGGCGCTCACGCGGCGCCCTCCTGCTGGCTGGCCATCGAGGAGAAGCCGGTGAGCCGGACCAGCCCGATCGCGACCGCGATGCCGATGACGCCGAGGATGACGGCGAGCACGCTCGCGTAGCCGTACTCGTCCTGCATGAAGGCCGCGTTGTACATGTCGAGCGACAGCACGCGGGTGGCATAGCCCGGGCCGCCGTCGGTCATGATGAAGATGATGTCGAAGTAGGTCAGCGCCCCGACCAGCATCAGGATGCTCGAGGTGATGATCGTGTAGCGGAGCTGCGGCAGCGTGATCCGCCAGAAGACCCGCGCCGGGCTGGCCCCGTCGAGGGTGGCCGCCTCGTACAGGACGACCGGGATCTGCCGGCGGCCGACCTGGTAGAGCAGCGTGTGGAACGGGATGAACTGCCAGGCGATGATGGCGACAATGACGTACAGGGTGAGGTCCGGGCTGCCCAGCCAGTTCTGCTGCAGGAACGACAGGTGCAGCCCGCGGGCCAGTGCCGTGAGGCCGCCGAAGGTGGGGTCGAGCAGCGCCTCGAAGATCAGCGCGATCCCCGCCGTGGACACCAGCAGCGGCAGCACGTAGATGGCCGCGTAGACCGATCGGTAGCGCTGCCGCCCGGCGGTGAACAGGCCCAGCGCCATCGAGATCGGGGTCTGGACGACCCAGCTCAGGCCGATCACCTTGGCCGTGACGAGGAGGGACTGGTGGGCCACCGGGTCATGCAGGAACTGCGCCCAGTTGGCCCCGCCGACCCACTGCGGGGAGCCGAGGCCGTTCCAGCGCAGGAAGCTGAGCGCGACCGCGGCGATCATCGGCACGACGATGAACAGGCCGAAGAGGGCGAGCGGCGGCCCGACCCCGGCCAGGTCGGCCAGGCCCGTGCCGCGCCGGATCCGCCGGGGCGGCCCGGAGTCGGCGCCCCGGCTGCCGCCCCGCCGGGGGAACGGCGGGGCGGCGGCCGGATCCGCCGGGGCGGAAGTCGTCACCTTCATCCGGGGCCGGCTACGAGCCGGCGGCCGCTTGGCCGTTGAGGATCGACTCGAATTTCTGCGGCGTCTCGGTGAGCTCGAAGACCTGGGCCAGGTTGGTGAGCATCACCGTCGCCACCTTCGGGGTCATGGCCTGGTCCCAGGAGTACTGGAAGCTCGGGGCCTTCAGCACCGAGTCGTAGATGTTCGTGTCGAAGGCCGCGATCGACTGGCCGGCGAACAGCCCCGAGGCCCCCTTGGTGACCGGCACCTCGCCGGCCCCGACCTCGGCCCGGGCGTAGCTGGTGGACGGCAGCGCGTCCTGCAGGAAGGCCATCGCGACGGCCTTCTGGGCGGCGGTCGCGTGGCTGGCGATGCCCACGTAGCTGGCGGTGTTGCCGGCCAGGTCGGCCGGGTTGCCGGTGCCCCCGTCGACGGACGGGAAGCTGGCCATGCCGAGGTTGCCCCCGGTCACGAACGACTTGTCCGAGCCCAGCACGCTGGAGATGTCCCAGTCGCCCATCAGCTGCATGGCTGCCTTGCCGCTGTACACCAGGGCGTCCGAGCCCCCGCCGCTGAACTTGAGCGAGTCATACCCGGTCTGGAACGCGCCGGCCTTGGCCAGCTGCTGGATGTCGGTCAGCGCCGTGGTCACGGCCGGGTTGGACCACCCGCTCGGCGTGTTGGACTGCAGGGCCTGGGCGACCGCCGGCCCGCCGGCCCGGTCAGTCAGGTACTCGAGGTACATCAGGCCCGGCCACTGGTCGCCGTTGGCCAGCGAGATCGGCGCGATGCCGTGCGACTTCAGCGTCGCCACCGTGGACAGCAGGCCGGACCACGTCGTCGGGAACGTCAGGTGGTACTTGGCGAAGATCTGCTTGTTGTAGAAGAAGTAGACGGGCTGCGTGCCCTCCACCGGGACTCCGTAGAGCTGGCCGTTGAAGGTCACCGCGCCGAGGGAGGAGGGCAGGAAGGACGAGGCCCAGCTCGGGTTGCCCAGGGACTGGACATCGCCGGCCTTGATGTACTGCTCCAGAATTCCGCCGCCCCAGGTCCAGAACATCGTCGGGGGGTTGCCCGCGCCCATGGCCAGCTGGATCTTCGTCTTGTAGGACTGGTTCTCGACGAAGCTGATGTTGACGTGGTCGCCGGGGTGGCTCTTGTCGAAGGCCGCGGCCAGGTTGCTGAGCGCCGTGTTGGCCGGGCTCGGCCCGGTGGTCACCAGCCACATGGTGACCGTGGTGCCGCCGGACTGGGTGCTCGAGCTGGATGCGTTCCCGCTGCCCGTGGCCGAGCCGCAGGCGGCGAGCGCCAGGCTCGCCGTGGCCGCCGCGCCGATCGCGAGCCAACTGCGGCGAGCCACCCGGCTCGCCAAGCGTCTGGACCTGTCAGGCATGTTTCCTCCTGGTCGCCGCTGGCCCCAAGCTCCGAAATGTTTAGGGAATATTTCGAGCGTGTCGCAATCGTAGATACCGCCTGACGGCCGGTCAACCCTCCGTTCTGACCTGTTTCCGGTCTGCGACCGGGACGGCCGGGACCCCGGAACAGCCCTGGAAACTACGGCCTGGCGGGAGCTATCTTGGGAGCCCGGTCCGCCGGAGGCCGGGTCGGCGATGGACGCGGACCGGGCGCTGGATTACGATTTCGCTACCGAAAGTATTTCGAAACCCAAGGAGAGGCGGGGCAGTGCCGAGCAGCGGGAATGCGCCTGACGGAACTACTGCGGCACGCGCCGGCCAGGACGGCGCGCCGCAGCGGCGCGCCACGCTGGCGACGATCGCGGCCGAGGCGGGGGTATCCATGCCCACCGTCTCGAAGGTGGTCAACGGCCGTCCCGACGTCGCGGCGGCCACCCGGGTGCGGGTGGAGCGGATCCTGGACCGGCACCAGTACACCCGGGCCGGATCGCAGCGCGGGCGCCGGTCGGGCCTCGTCGATCTCGTGTTCAACGGGCTGGACAGCCCGTGGGCGGTCGAGATCCTGCGCGGCGTCGAGGAGTGGGGCGCCGACCACGAGACGGCCGTGGTCGTCTCCGCCGTCCGGTACGGCAACGCCCGGCCCGCCAGCTGGACCAGCGCGCTGGCCAGCCACGACACCGACGGCGTGATCCTGGTGACGTCGGCGCTGACTGAGGCCCAGCTGGAGCAGCTGCGCACCAGCGACATCCCGCTGGTCGTGGTCGACCCGGTGAACCCGCCGCCGCCCGAGGTGGCCAGCGTCGGCGCGACCAACTGGGCGGGCGGGCTGGCCGCGACCGAGCACCTGCTCAGCCTCGGGCACCGCCGGATCGCCGCCATCGCCGGCCCGGAGGACTACCTGTGCAGCCGGGCCCGGATCGACGGCTACCGCTCCGCGCTGGAGCGGGAGGGCGTCGAGTTCGACCGCGCGCTCGTGCGGCACGGCGACTTCCACCACGATGGCGGCTTCCGCTCCGGCGGGGAGCTGCTGGACGCGCCTGGCCGTCCGACGGCCATCTTCGCCGGCAACGACCAGCAGGCCCTGGGCGTGTACGAGGCCGCCCGCCAGCGCGGGCTGCGCATCCCGCAGGACCTGAGCGTGGTCGGATTCGACGACCTGCCGGTGGCCCGCTGGGTCTCCCCGCCGCTGACCACCGTGCGGCAGCCACTGGCCGAGATGGGCCGCGCCGCCGCCGGGATGCTCGGCGACCTGGTCGACGGCGTGCCGCTGCGCAGCAAGCGGGTGGAGCTGTCCACCGAGCTGATCACGCGGGAGTCCACCGGGCCCGCCGGGCCGGCCCGGTGACCCGGCCCGCGGCGAGCCCGGCGGACGCGGTCACCGGCGAGATCTGGCGGGACCCGTCCCGGCCGGCCGCGGAGCGGGTCGCGGACCTGCTGGGCCGGATGACGCTGGCCGAGAAGGTGGCCCAGCTGGGCAGCGTGTGGCTGCGCGAGGAGCCCGACGAGGACGGCGTCGCCCCGATGCCGGAGGGTCCCGGCGCCGGCCCGCCGCCACTGGAGGACCTCATCCGCGACGGCCTCGGCCAGCTGACGCGCGTATTTGGAACGCGGCCGCTCCTCCCCGCCGCCGCCCGAAGCCGGCTGGCCGAGCTCCAGGCGCAGGTCATCGCCGCGAGCCGGCTCGGCATCCCGGCAGTGGCGCACGAGGAATGCCTGACCGGATTCGCCGCCTGGACGGCCACGATCTTCCCGACGCCGCTGGCCTGGGGGGCCGCGTTCAATCCGGTACTGGTTCGCGAGATGGCCGCGGCCATCGGCGACAGCATGCGGACGGTGGGCATCCACCAGGGGCTGGCGCCCGTGCTCGACGTGATCCGGGATCCGCGCTGGGGCCGGACCGAGGAGGCCATCAGCGAGGACCCCTACCTCACCGGGGTCGTCGGCACCGCCTACGTGCAGGGGCTGCAGGCGGCCGGCGTGCAGGCCACGCTCAAGCACTTCGCCGGGTACTCGGCGTCGCGGGCGGCCCGCAACCTGGCGCCGGTGGCCATGGGGGCGCGGGAGTTCGCCGACGTCATGCTGCCGCCGTTCGAGATGGCGCTGCGGCTCGGCGGGGCACGGTCGGTGATGCCGACCTACGTCGACATCGACGGCGTGCCCGTGACCGGCGATCCCCGCCTGCTGACCGGCCTGCTCCGGCAGGAACTCGGCTTCGACGGCGTAGTCGTCTCCGACTACCGGGCGATCTCGTTCCTGCAGACCCAGCACGCCGTCGCCGGAACGCCCGCGGAGGCCGGCGCGCTGGCCCTGGAGGCCGGCGTCGACGTCGAGCTGCCCAGCGTCCGGTGCTACGGCCCGGCGCTGGCGGCGGCGGTGCGCGCCGGGCAGGTCCCCGAGGACCTGGTCGACCGGGCCGCGGGCCGGGTGCTGCGGCAGAAGTGCGACCTGGGCCTGCTCGACCCCGGCTGGCCGGCCACGCCGGCCGCCGGCAGCGTCATCGACCTTGACCCGCCATCCCACCGGCGGCTGGCCCGCCGGCTGGCCGAGGAATCCGTGGTCCTGCTGGCCAACCCCGAGGCGGTGCTGCCGCTGCGCCCCGGCGCCCGGGTGGCCGTCATCGGGCCGCTGGCCCGCGACCCGCTGGCCTTCTTCGGGTGCTACAGCATGCCCCGCCACCTGGGCAGCCAGCACCCCGAGGCGGCCGACGGGCTCGCGGTGGCGACGGTGGTCGACGCGCTGCGGGCCGAGCTGCCCGCCGCCGCGATCTCCGCCGCGCCCGGCTGCGGCATCCGCTCGGCCGACCGGTCCGGGTTCGGCACGGCCGCCGCCCTGGCCCGGGCCGCCGACGTCACGGTGGCCGTCCTCGGCGACCAGGCCGGCCTGTTCGGGCGCGGCACCTCCGGCGAGGGCTGTGACGTGCCCGACCTCCGGCTGCCGGGGGTGCAGGACGAGCTGCTGGAGATGCTCGCCGCCACCGGCACGCCGGTCGTCCTGGTGCTCGTCACCGGGCGGCCCTATGCCATCGGCCACGTGGCCGGCCGCCTGGCGGCGATCGTGCAGGCGTTCTTTCCCGGCGAGGAGGGCGGCAGCTCGATCGCCGGGGTGCTGGCCGGCCGGGTCGCGCCGAGCGGCCGCCTGCCGGTCGAGCTGCCGGCCGCGCCGGGCGGCCAGCCGTCCGGCTACCTGCGCCCGCGGCTGGCCGGCCAGCACGGGGCCAGCGCGGTCGACCCGACGCCGCTGTTCGCCTTCGGGCACGGGCTGTCATACACCCGCTTCGAGTACGACGACCTGGTCATCCGGGCCGAGCCGCCCGCCGCCCACCCCGACGGCCCGGGCGAGGCCGCCATCGGCACGGACGGCACGGTCGAGATCGGCTGCACGGTGCGCAACGCCGGCGGCCGGGCCGCCGATGAGATCGTCCAGCTGTACCTGAGCGATCCGGTCGCCCAGGTCGCCCGGCCCGAGCAGTGGCTGGCGGGCTTTGCCCGGGTGCCGCTCGCGGCCGGCGAGGCCCGCCAGGTTGTCTTCCGGCTGCACGCCGACCGGACCGCGTACCACGGCCGAGGCGGCGACCGCATCGTGGAGCCGGGCGAGATCCGCGTCGGCATCGGCGGGGCGTCGGACCGGCTCGTGCTGCGCGGGTCGTTCCGGCTGCACGGGGCCGAGCGCGCGGTCGGGGCCGATCGGGTGCTGGACACCCCGGTCGCGATCCGCGCCGCACCCCGGGCGCGGGCCGCTCTCGCCTGAGCCGGCCGGCCGTGTGCGCCGGACCGGGCGCGGGAAGGAAACCCGGCATGGATCGTGACGCCAGCACCCGAGCCGCCATCGAGCAGCACTGGAAGGCCTCCGACGACGGAGACGCCGACACCGAGCACGCGATCTACGCGGCCGACGCGATCCTGGACTACCCGCAGTCCGGGGAGCGTTTCCGGGGCCGGGCCAAGATTCAGGCGCAGCGCGGCGGGCACCCGGCCGAGCGCCGCTTCCGGATCCTGCGGATCCGCGGCGGCGGTGACCTGTGGGTGAGCGAGTGCGTGATCACCTATGACGGCGCTCCCACCTACTCGGTGAGCGTCATGGAGTTCGCCGGCGAGCAGGTCACCCACGAGACCCAGTACTTCGCCGACCCGTTCCCGGCGGCGGCCCGGCGGGCGCCGCTGGCCGAGCAGATCCCCGCCCGGGAACGGTGAGCTAGCCGCGTGCCCGCGGCCGTGGCCCTTTCTCCAACCGCACCGTTAGAGTTGTAACATTGCTGGCTGCGGGGCGCCGCGCCAGTTTCCGGGAGGAGAGTGCAGATGCCGGAGAATCCCGGTCGGCTCGCAGGCAAGGTCTGCGTCATCACCGGCGCGGCCGGAGCCATCGGTGCCGCCGTGGCCGGGCGGCTCGAGCAGGAGGGGGCGACGGTGGCCGGGGTCGACCTGCGCGAGCATGCGGTCGGCGCGCTGTCGCTGCAGGCCGACCTGACTGACGAGGAGCAGGTCAGGCAGGCGTTTGCCCGGATCAGCGACGCGTTCGGCCGGATCGAGGTCCTCTACAACAACGCGGGCCTCAGCGACCCGGCCGACCACTCCGCGCTGGACCTGGCTCTGCCGACCTGGGAACGGGTGCTCGCGGCCAACCTGACCACGGCATTCCTGTGCTGCAAGCACGGCATCCCCCACTTGCTGGCCAACGATCCGCCCGGCGGGTCCGTCATCAACACCGCCTCCTTCCTGGCCGGGATGGGCGCAGCCAGCGCGCAGATGGCCTACTCCGCGGCCAAGGCCGGCGTCATCCAGCTCTCCCGGGACCTGGGCGTGCAGCTCGCGCGGCAGGGCGTCCGGGTCAACGCGCTCGTTCTCGGGCCGATCGAGACACCGCAGCTCCGCGCCCTGTTCGCGGGCCTGTCCGCCGAGGAGACCGCGCGGCGCTTCATCCACTACCCCATGGGGCGCTTCGGCACGCTGGCCGAGCTGGCCGGCACGGTCGCGTACCTGGCCAGCGACGACGCCGGTTTCGTCACCGGCTCCGCCTTCCCGGTCGACGGCGGCATCCCCGCCGCGTTCACGGTGCCGTCCTGAGGCGCCGGCCCTGACGCCTGTCGTTGCCCGCGGGGGGCGGCGGGGCGAGGATGGCGAATATGGCGTTGTCGACGGCGTTCACGGAGCTCTTCTCGGTGCCGCACCCCATCGCGCTGGCGCCGATGGGCGGATCGGCGGGCGGGGCGCTGGCGGCGGCGGTCTCCAACGGCGGCGGGCTGGGGCTGCTCGGCGGCGGCGGGGACCCGGACTGGCTGGACCGCGAGCTGCCGGTCGTCGCGGCGGGTACCAGCCGGCCGTGGGGCGTCGGCCTCCAGAGCTGGGCCATCGACGTCGCCACGGCCGAACGGGCCCTGCAGTTCAGCCCGCGGGCCGTCATGCTGTCCTTCGGTGATCCCCGCCCGTTCACCGGAGCCATCCGGCAGGCGGGCGCGGCGCTGATCATCCAGGTCACCGACCTCGAGGAAGCCAGGCAGGCGGCGGACCTCGGCGCCGATGTCGTCGTGGCGCAGGGCACCGAGGCCGGCGGCCATGGCGCCCGGCGCGGCCGGTCCACGCTGCCGTTCGTGCCCGTCGTGGTCGACCTGGCGGCCCCGGTGCCGGTGCTGGCCGCCGGCGGGATCGCCGACGGGCGGGGCGTGGCCGCGGCCCTGGCCCTGGGCGCCGCCGGGGCGCTCCTGGGGAGGCGCTTCCAGGCCACCGTCGAGGCTCTGGTCGATGCCGCGATCACCAAGGCGATCCTCGAGGGATGCGGAGAGGACACCGAGCGCAGCGTGGTCCTCGATATCGCGCGTGGTTCCCGGTGGCCCGCCCGGTACCCGGGCCGCACCCTCGGCCACCCGTTCCTCGATGAGTGGCGGGGCCGGGAGGCCGAGCTCGCTGGGGACCCCGGCGCCCGGCAGGCGTACCAGGAGGGGCTGGCGCGCGGCGACCTGCCCCCGCAGCCGGTCTGGGCCAGTGAGGCCACCGACCTCATCAACGACCTGCCGTCTGCCGCCGGCCTGGTCGGCATCCTTGCGGCCCAGGCGCAGGACGCCCTGGCCCGGCCGGGCAGGCACTGATCGCCGGAACCCGCTCCGGGCGCGAGTCGGCGACGATTTTGGGGCGGCCGCCGGGTCTGTACATGTAGGGACCTGCGCGGCGGTGGCCTCCGCGCGGGCGAGCTTGGGGTGGCCGATGACAGTCAGCGAGGATTTCACCAGCACTACCGACCGGTTCCGGGGCGAATTGCTGGCTCACTGCTACCGGATGCTGGGCTCGGCGCAGGAGGCCGAGGACCTGGTCCAGGAGACCTACCTGCGGGCGTGGCGGTCCTATCACGGGTTCGAGGGCCGTTCGTCGGTGCGGACCTGGCTATACCGGATCGCGACCAACGTGTGCCTGACCGCGATCGAGCGCAGCGGCCGCCGGCCGCTGCCGTCCGGGCTGGGCGGGCCGGCCGAGGACCCGGAGGCGCCGCTGCTGGCGGGGCCGGAGGTGGCGTGGCTGCAGCCGTTCCCCGGCGCGCTGCTGGCCGCCGAGCGCGCGGACCCGGCCGCGGTGGCCGTGTCGCGGGCGGGCATCCGGCTGGCCTTCGTCGCGGCGCTGCAGTACCTGTCCGCCCGGCAGCGCGCGATGCTGATCTTGCGGGACGTGCTGGAGTGGCCGGCCGCCGAGGTGGCGGACCTGCTGGGCACGACGGCGACGGCGGTGAACAGCGGCCTGCGGCGCGCCCGTGCCCAGCTCGCGGAGGCCCTGCCCGCCGAAGATGAGGTGGCCGAGCCCACCGAGCCGGACCGGCAGGCGCTGCTGGACCGGTTCGCCGCGGCCATCGAGAACGCCGACGCCAGCGCGCTGGCCGAGCTGCTGCGGGAGGATGTCGAGCTGGAGATGCCTCCGCTGCAAACCTGGTTCACCGGCCGCCAGGCCGTGGTGCGGGTCGTGGCAGTGCACCTCCTCACCGGGCCCGGAGAGCACCGCCTGGTTGGGATCACTGCGAACGGGGAGCCCGCGTTCGCGGTGTACCAGCGCGAGACAGGCGGGGCGTATGGTGCGCACGCGCTGCTGGTGCCCACGGTCACCCCGACCGGGATTGCGCGGATGGTCGCCTTCCAGGACCCGGGCCTGTTCGCCTTGTTCGGCCTGCCCCGGGAGCACGGCGGCGCCGCGGCCGGGCCCGCGCAGGGCCCGGCGGTCATCCCGTGGGCCCGCTGAGCCGCGGACGCGACCTGCTGAAAGCCGCGGTCAGCTATGCGCTGGGCGGTGCCGCGCCGGGCACGTCGCAGTTCCTGTCGCGTCCCACCCCGTGCTCGGAATGGGACCTGGAAATGCTGCTGGACCATGTCCGCGACTCGATCGCGATGCTGCATGAGGCGATCGCCACGGGAGGCGCCAGCGCCGCGGCGCCGGACTACCGCGGGCGCGGCCCTGACCCGGTGGCCCGCCTGCGCCGCCAGGCCGCCGGGCTGCTGGCCGCCTGCGCGGCGGCCGGGCCGGCCGAGCGGCGGGTCGTCATCGGGGACCGTGAGCTGAGCGTAAGCATGGTCGCGGTGACCGGGGCCATCGAGATCACCGGGCACGGCTGGGACATCTCGGTTGCCTGCGGCGCGTGCCGGCCGGTCCCGCCGGGGCTGGCGGCCATCTTGCTGCCGATCGCCCCGCTCCTCATCACCCCCGGCACCCGGCCCGGGCTGTTCGCCGGCCCGGTCCGGCTGCCCGGTCCCGCCTGCCCCGGCGACCAGCTCGTCGCCTTCCTCGGCCGCCAGCCGCGCCCCCCGGCGGCGCCCGGGTCCCGCAGCGCGTAATCCAGCCCCCGGCTCGCGGCGATTCCCGGGAATCGCGCTGGTCTATATCTGTAGGCCGCCACACCGGCGGCGCGGAGACCAGCCAGAACACAGCAGAACTGGAGTACCGACATGAACATCGCAGACAAGGCAGTCCTGGTGACCGGCGCCAATCGCGGCATCGGCCGGGCGCTCGTCGAGGACGCCCTCCGGAGAGGCGCACGGCGGGTGTACGCCGGCACGCGGCAGCCCCTGACCCACCCGGACGGGCGCGTCACGCCCCTGACCCTGGACGTGACCAGCGCGGCGCAGGCTCAGGCGGCGGCTGAGAGCATCGAGTCCCTTGATGTCCTCGTCAACAACGCCGGTATCGCGCTCTACGACGACCTGAGCGATCGCTCCGTAGTCGAGCAGCACCTCGCGGTGAACCTCTTCGGGCCCTTCCGGGTGACCGAGGCGTTGCTGCCGCTGCTGACTCGATCCAGCGGAGCGATCGTCAACAACGTGTCGATGATGGCCTTCGCTCCCGTGCCACTCACGCCGGCCTACTCGATCTCGAAGGCCGCCGCCTTCTCGCTCACCCAGTCGATGCGCACCCTGCTGGCCGGCCGGGGCGTGAGCGTGCACGCGGTCCTGACCGGCCCCGTGGACACCGACATGACCCGCGGCTTCGACATCCCCAAGTCCTCCGCGGAGTCCGTGGCGCGCGCCATCTTCGACGGGCTCGAGAAGGAAGAGGAGGACATCTTCCCCGATCCGGCGTCGCAGTCCATGGCCGAGAGCTGGCGCAGCGGCGCGACCAAGGCACTTGAGCGCCAGTTCGCGGCGCTGGCCGAGCAGTATCCGGCCGTCGCCTGAACACAGCGCCCGGAACGCGACCGGAAAAGGGAGACGAGAAGCGATGACGGATCACCAGGTAGTCGGCCGAGAGGAATGGCAGGCCGCGCGCGAGGAGCTGCTCAAGCGCGAGAAGGAGCACACCCGGATGGGGGACGAGCTGGCGGGCCAGCGCCGCGAGCTGCCGTGGGTCGCGATCGAGAAGCAGTACCGGTTCGACGCTGACGGCGGGACACCGACTCTGGCCGAGCTCTTCGACGGCCGCTCACAGCTCCTGATCTACCACTTCATGTTCGGGCCGAGCTACGAGGCGGGGTGCCCGGTCAACTCGTCGATGGCCGACGGCCTCGACGGCCTCCTGCCGCACCTTCATGCCCGTGACGTGACCGTGCTGCTCGTTTCGCAGGCTCCGCTGGCGAAGATTTCGGCCTACAAGCGGCGGATGGGCTGGAGCATTCCCTGGGTCTCAGCGGCGAACACGAGCTTCAACTTCGACTTCGGCGGCTCCTACACCCAGCAACAGGTGCGCCAGTTCCTGCCGCCCGACGGGGAGGGGCTGCCGCCAATCGTGCGGCTCAATGCGGCCGCGTCCGGAACCGACGTCGCCGGATATCTCTCGGAATCACCGGCTACGAGCTCGTTCGCGCTCCAGGACGGCGTCGTCTACCAGACCTACGCGGCCGCGGCGCGCGGGGTCGAGTTCCTCATGGGTTACTACCCGATCCTTGACCGGGCGCCGAAGGGACGCGACGAGGGCGATGCGTTCCAGACTTGGATTCGCCGCCACGACGAGTACTCCTGAGCGCTGGCGGGGCGGGTCGGGCTGACGGCCGCTACCGCCCGCGAGCGAGGCCGCCCGGCCCGGCTCCTGCGGGTCCCAATGAAGATCATGGGAGGATCGCTCACACTATGAGGTGAGCGATCCTCCTAGGATCAAGGTCCAGCTGCCCGCTCGCAAAACCCCAGGGGCGCGCGGGGTCGCTGTGACTGGCGTGGCCGCGGGACCGGAGCGCGGAAGCCCGCGGCCGGCCCGGCCGATGTCCTGCGGCCTGCCCGGCGGATGTCCTGCGGCCTGCCCGGCGGATGTCCTGTGGCTCGCCCGTACGCTGGGAGCATGGGCACTATGGGTGGTATCGATGTGACCCGCAGGAACAACGTGGTGGTCACCGGCCGGCCGGGCGCTCCGGTGGTGATGCTTGCCAACGGGTTCGGGTGTGACCAGACGATGTGGCGGCTCGTCGTGCCGGGGCTGGCGCGGGATTTCCGGGTTGTGTTGTTCGATCACGTGGGCTCGGGCCGGTCGGACGTGTCGGCCTGGCAGGCCGGGCGGTACGCGACGCTGGACGGCTACGCCGACGACATCCTGCAGATCTGCCGGGAACTGGAACTGGAGCGGGTCATCTTCGTCGGTCACTCGGTCAGCGCCATGATGGGCGTCCTGGCGGCCATCGCGGAGCCGGATCGGTTCAGCAAGCTGATCCTCGTCGGGCCCTCGCCCCGGTACATCGACAGCCCCGGCTACCGCGGCGGATTCAGCCGGGCCGACATCGACGAGCTGCTGACCTCGCTGGACAGCAACTACCTGGGCTGGTCCGCGGCCATGGCGCCGGTCATCATGGGCAATCCCGACCGGCCCGAGCTCGGGCAGGAGCTGGAGAACAGCTTCTGCCGCGCTGACCCGCAGATCGCCCGGGCTTTCGCGCGGACGACGTTCCTGTCCGACAACCGCGATGACCTGGCCCGGGTCACGGTGCCGACCCTCGTCCTGCAGTGCTCCAGCGACGCGATCGCGCCGCCCGAGGTCGGCGAGTACGTGCGCGCCCGGATCCCCGGGGCCAGCCTGGTCACGCTGCCCGCCACCGGCCACTGCCCGCACCTGAGCGCCCCGGACGTCACGCTCGCCGCGATTGCCTCCTTCGCCGGCGGTCCGGCCCGGTGACCGGAGGGCGCGGCCCGGCCGGCCCGGCATCGCAGCCGGCCTTCTCCGCCCTGCTCGAGGACAGCGCCGAGGACCTGTACGAGAACGCGCCCTGCGGTTACCTGTCCACCCGCCTGGACGGGCAGATCGCCAAGGTCAACGGGACGCTGCTGCGCTGGCTCGGCTACGCCCGCCACGACCTGGTCGGCCGGCGTCACTTCGCCGACCTGCTCACCGTCGGCGGCCGGATCTACCACGAGACGCACTTCGCGCCGCTGCTCAGCATGCAGGGCGAGATCGGCGGGGTGGCCCTGGACCTGCTGGCCGCCGACGGCAGCCGGCTCCCCGTCCTGGTCACCTCGGCGGTCAAGAAGAGCCCGGCCGGGGAGCCGCTGCTGATCCGGACCACGATCTTCGACGCCCGTGACCGGCGCGCCTACGAGCGCGAGCTGCTGCGCGCGCGGCAGGAATCCGACCGCGAGCGCGAGCGGCTGCGCGTCCTGGTCACCACCCTGCAGCACAGCCTCCTGCCGCACGCGCTGCCGGAGGTGCCCGGCCTGGACGCCGCCGCCTACTACCACGTCGCCTCCCCGGATGAGGTCAGCGGCGATTTCTACGACCTGTTCCCGCTCGGCGGCAGCCGGTGGGGGCTGTTCCTCGGGGACGTCTGCGGCAAGGGCGCCGCCGCGGCCGCGGTGACCTCGCTGATCCGGTACACCCTCCGTGCCGCCGCGGCCTACGACCCCGACCCGGGCGCGGCTCTCACCCTGCTCAACACGGTCCTGAGCGAGCAGTACCAGCGCGACGGCCGGAGCTTCTGCACGGCCATCTCCGGCCTGCTCGTCCCCGACGGCGACGGCTTCCGGCTCACCTTCGCCAACGGCGGCCACCCCGAGCCCCTGCTGCTGCGCGCCGACGGGACGGCCGGCTACCGGGCCGCTCCCCGCGGGCTGCTGATCGGGGTCGTGGCCGACACCAGCTACGCCGCCGCGACCGTGCGGCTACGGCCCGGCGACACGCTGGTCCTGTACACCGACGGGCTCCCCGAGGCCCGGCCCGGGCCGGGTCGCGGGCACTTCGGGGACGAGGCCCTGCTGGCCTTCGCCGGCGACCTCAGCCCGGCCTCGGCCAGCGCGACCGTCACCGCCCTGGCCGAGCTCCTCGGGACCTTCAGCGACGGCCTCACCGACGACACTGCGATCCTCGCCCTCGGCGTACCGCCGGGCGCCTGAATAAATGGCCAGTTATTGGACCGTGTTGTGACCGCGGCATCCCGGCCGTAGCCTCGTCCCGTACATTCTGGATCTGGGCTTCTCCCGGCTGCCGCTTACGCTGGGATCCTCGCCGTAGGGAGCCCCTCAAAGACGCTGGGAGATGACGTTCGGTGGCAGAAGAACGGGGGGTGCCAGACAAGCCTGAGGTCCAGCTCGACACGACGGTGTCGCATTCGGCGCGGATCTAGAACTACTGGCTGGGCGGCAAGGACAATTACGCCGTCGACCGGCTGGCGGGCGACAAGGTAGCCGAGATGCTGCCGATCATCGGTCGAGGGGGACCTGCGCAATCCGGACACCATCCTGGCCGACGCGGCCCGGACGCTCCACTTCAGCCAGCCGGTCGGGCTCGTACCCCGGAGCAGATCACCGGGTTCTTCGACGGACTGGACCTGGTGCCGCCCGGCGTCGTCTCCTGCTCCCGCTGGCGGCCCGAGCCCGGCCCGCTGCCCGGGGGCCCGGCCGAGGTCGACGAGTTCAGCGGCGTCGCGCGCAAGGCCTGAGCGGGCCGGCCTCAGGCCGCCGTCCCGCCGGTAGCCAGGCGCATCAGGTCCGAGTCCAGGTCGATCGCGTCGTCGGTGTCCGCGCGGCTCCCGTACTCGTGCTGGTAGCTGTGCCAGGACTGGTCCTTGACCCGCTGGGCGAAACCGCTCTCCATCAGGAACAGCAGCTCCAGCGCGGCCCGGTCGATGCGCTGGCTGAGGGAGGGATCGCTCCAGTCCTCGGGCGCGGCGAACACCGACGTCGGCACGGTCAGCGCCCGCAGGTAGGCGAACAGGGCACGCAGCTGCTCGTCCACCACCAGCGCGTGCCGGGACGTGCCGGCCGTGGCCGCCAGCACGGTCGGCTTGGCGATGATCAGGTCCTTGTCCAGGACTCCGGCGAACGAGGTGAACAGGCCGCTGACCCCGGCGTTGTACACGGGGGTGGCAGCGACGATCCCGTCGGCGCCGGCCAGGGTGGCGATCGCCTGCTCGAGCCCGGGACCGGCCAGCTGGGACACCAGGGCGGTACTGATCTCGGTGGCGATCTCCCGCAGGTCGACGACGCTCACCGCGACCTGCTCGTCCCGCTCGCGCGCCAGCGCGGTCACGCGCGCGGCGATGCGGTCGGCCAGCATCCTGGTCGAGGACGGGTCGCTCGTCCCGCCGCTGACGACGACGAGGCTGAAGCGGTCCGGCCGGGCCGGCGGAGTGGTCATGGGGTCATCTCCTGAGTCTGTGCATAGTGTCCGTGGCCAGCCAGCTTCCGGCAGAGGCGCTCCAGCTGGCCGAGTTCCTCGGCGTCCAGGGCCGCGGTCATGGCCCGGGTGACGCCGAGGGCGTGGCGCCCGCCGATCCGGCGCTGCCAGTGGCGGCCGGCCGGGGTGAGGGACAGCCGGACGCCGCGCCCGTCGGCGAGATCGGGCTGGCGCTCGACCAGGCCGCGCGCGACCAGCCGGTCCACCATCCGCGACAGCGCCGGCTGGCTGAGCAGCACGTGGCGGTGCAGCTCCCCCTGCCGGACCGGCTCGGGGCACTTGGACAGGGTGTAGAGCACGTCGTACTCCCGCAGGCTGACGTTCTCCCAGATGTCCTCGGCCGCGAACCGCTTCATCAGCACCGCGTGGGCGGTCAGCAGCGCCTCCCACGCGTCGCTGGCGGCCCGGGCCCGGCTGGTCATGGCCGGCTCGGGGAGCTGGCCTCGGCCTGCGGGTCGGTGTCCTGGTAGGGCGACGAGCCGGTCACGTTGTCGCCCCGGTTCGCGTTGGGACGGGGCTGGCGGGGCGGCTGGTCGCCGTACTTGGCCCGGACCAGGCTCGCGTGCGTGGGCGCCTCCGGGGTCTGCGGGTCCTGCCGCGCGGCTATCTCCTTGCGCAGCACCGGCACGACCTCGCTGCCCAGCAGCTCCAGCTGGTCGAGCACCGTCTTGAGCGGCAGGCCGGCGTGGTCCATCAGGAACAGCTGGCGCTGGTAGTCGCCGAAGTGCTCGCGGAAGGTGAGGGTCTTGTCGATGACCTCCTGCGGGCTGCCCACCGACAGCGGGGTCATCTCCATGAAGTCCTCCATCGACGGGCCGTGCCCGTAGACGGGCGCCTCGTTGAAGTAGGGCCGGAACTCGCGGACGGCGTCCTGGGACTTCCGGGCGATGTACGCCTGGCCGCCGAGGCCGACGATCGCCTCCTTCTCGCTGCCGTGGCCGTAATGCGCGTAGCGGTGCCGGTAGAACCGGATCAGGCGCATGTAATGCTCCTTCGGCCAGAAGATGTTGTTGGCGAAGAAGCCGTCACCGTAATAGGCCGCCTGCTCGGCGATCTCCGGGGTCCGGATCGAGCCGTGCCACACGAACGGCGGCACGTCATCGAGCGGCCGCGGAATCGAGGTGAACCCCTGCAGGGGGGTGCGGAACTTCCCCTCCCAGTCCACGACATCCTCCCGCCACAGCCGGTGCAGCAGGTTGTAGCTCTCCAGGGCCAGCGGCAGGCCGGAGCTGATGTCCTTCCCGAACCACGGGTACACCGGGGCCGTGTTGCCCCGGCCCAGCATCAGGTCCATCCGGCCCTTCGACAGGTGCTGCAGCATCGCGTACTCCTCCGCGATGCGGACCGGGTCGTTGGTCGTGATCAGCGTCGTCGAGGTGGTGACGACGAGCCGCTCGGTCGTGGCCGCGACATGGGCCAGCAGGGTGGTGGGCGAGGACGAGAAGAACGGCGGGTTGTGATGCTCGCCGATGGCGAACACGTCCAGGCCGACCTCCTCGGCCTTCTGCGCGATGCGCACGACAGCGTCGATGCGCTCCCCCTCGCTGGGGGTCACACCCGAGACTGGGTCCCTGGTGATGTCGCTCACTGAGAAGATCCCGAACTGCACGACGGACACCCCTCCGGGCTGTAGGTATATGCGTTTGCATCTACATCCAACACCGGGGGCGCGGAGGTATTCCCGGCTGCGCCGGGGGCGCTTCCGGGGGAGATTCGCCGGGCAATGCGGTTATCTGCTGACATGCCAGGACCGCGGCGTGATGGGTAGGGCGCCGGGCGGGCGGGCAGAGTTTAGTCAGGTAGCGTTTTTCATTTCCGCTCCAGACCCCGGCGTTAATCCCGGGAAGCGCGAGGGAGCGATTCATGAGCCACGCACAGGACGGCATTCCGCACGGCCGGCGGCGGCTCCGCCGGATCGACCGCGAGCTGCGCCGGTCCGATCCTGAGCTGGCCGCGA
This sequence comes from Streptosporangiaceae bacterium, assembly GCA_036501025.1. Classification (GTDB taxonomy): domain Bacteria; phylum Actinomycetota; class Actinomycetes; order Streptosporangiales; family Streptosporangiaceae; genus DASUBV01. The sequence continues at coordinate 5,790 of DASYBB010000033.1, read as the reverse complement.
AGCTGGCCATCTTCGCCCGCCTGAACGCGGGCGAGGCGATGCCCGGCTGGGAGCAGCTGCCGCCCCCGCCGCCGGCCGCACCGGGCTGGCAGGCCCTGCTGTGGCCGATCGCGGGCGCGGCCTTCCTGGTCGTGCTGGCCGCCGGCGGCGGAGCCAGCACGGCCCGCGGCGCGGCCGCGGCCTGCGGCGCACGGCGGCCGGGCCGGGCCGGCGACGGCGTCGGCGCCCCGGGGGTCACCCCGCGGGGATGAGCCGCCGGGCCCGGCGGCCGGGCATGGTGAGCAGGAGGGGACCGGCTGAGCAGGCGGGCTGGCGAAGACGGAGAGGAACTAGCAAATGGCCGTGACGACAACCGAGGCCCGGCCGCGGCGCGGGCAGCGGTACCAGCTCGAATCCGGGCTGGGCAACCTGACCGTGGCCGAGCGGGCCGAGCGGGGCAAGGCCGCGCGAGTAGAGGTGCCGCGCGAGAGCCACGCGATGTTCGAGACGGCACCGGACCGGCCGGACCCGGTGGCGCTGCTGGAGGAGCAGTCGGCCGGCCGGGTGCCCGAGCTGGTCCCGGTGCGGTACGGCCGGATGATGGCCTCGCCGTTCAGCTACTTCCGGGGCGCGGCGCTGCCGATGGCCAGCGACCTGGCCACCACCCCGGTGACGGGGCTGGCCGTGCAGGCCTGCGGTGACGCGCACCTGTCCAACTTCGGCATCTTCGGCTCGGCCGAGCGGCGGCTGGTCTTCGACGTCAACGCCTGCGACGAGTCGCTGCCCGGCCCGTGGGAATGGGACGTCAAGCGGCTCGCGGCCAGCATGGAGGTCGCCGCGCGGGGCCGGGGCTTCGCGGGCAAGCAGCGCCGGGCGATCGTCGCCGCCACCGTGGCCAGCTACCGGCGCGCGATGCGCACCTTCGCCGGGATGAGCGACCTCGAGGTCTGGTACGCCCACGCGGACATGGACCAGCTCCGGTCACAGGCCGGGTCGCGGATGAAGGCCCGGCAGCGCAAGCAGGTGAGCAAGGGCCTGGCCAAGGCCCGCACCCGCGACAGCATGCAGGAAATCGGCAAGCTGACCCGGATGGTCGACGGCAAGCCGCGGATCATCTCCGACCCGCCGCTGCTGGTGCCGATCGACGAGCTGCTGAGCTCGGCGTCCGACCGCAAGTTCCTCGAATCCCAGCTGTCCGACCTGATCGGCCGGTACCGGCGCACGCTGGAGACCGACCGGCGGTTCCTCCTCGATCAGTTCCAGTTCGCCGACATGGCCCACAAGGTGGTCGGGGTCGGCAGCGTCGGCACCCGCTGCTGGATCGTGCTGATGCTCGGCCGCCATGACCAGGATCCGCTGTTCCTCCAGGTCAAGGAGGCGGGTGAGTCGGTGCTCAGCCGGTACGCGGGCGCCAGCCGGTACGCCAACGAGGGCCAGCGGGTCGTCGCCGGGCAGCGCCTCATGCAGGCCTCCAGCGACATCTTCCTGGGCTGGCAGCGGGTCGAGAACGGGATCGACGGGAAGTCACGCGACTTCTACGTCCGACAGCTGCGCGACTGGAAGTTCTCCCTCGACATCGAGGCCATGGTGCCGCGGGGCATGGGCCTGTACGGCGAGCTGTGCGGCTGGACCCTGGCCCGCGCGCACGCGCGCTCCGGGGACCGCATCGCCATTGCCGCCTACCTCGGCGGATCGGACGCGTTCGATCAGGCCATCACCCGGTTCTCCGGGGCCTACGCCGACCAGAACGAGATCGACCACGAGGCCCTGCAGCGCGCCGTCGCCGCCGGGCGCGTCCCGTGCCAGCAGGACCTGTGACGTCCGCCGCGACCGAAGGAGACCGCAGATGAGCGTGCAGGCTGATGTCGATGACACGACCCGCGACATGCTGGCGGGCGTCGCCATCGGCGACCTGAAGGTGCTGGACGAGGTCCTGGCCGTGCGGGAGACGGCGCAGGCCAGCAGCGGGCTCGACCCGCGGAGCTTCGCGCTGGTCAAGGTGGCCACGCTGATCGCGCTGGACGCCCCGGCGGCCTCCTACCTGTGGCAGGTGGCCGGCGCGCTGGACGCCGGGGCCACGCCGCAGGACCTGCTCGGCGTCCTGCGCGCGGTCGCGCCGCAGGTCGGCGCCCCGCGGGCGATGGCGGCCGCGCCTGAGCTGATGCTGGCGCTCGGGCTGGCGCTGCCCGACGAGAGCCCGCTGGACGCGCGCTCAGCGATGCGGTAGCCCGTCCGGCCGGTCAGCGCGCGCCCGACACGCCTACCCCCAGCCGCCCGGCTGGCCGCGGTGCCGCGGGCGCGCCGTGGCCGCCGCGCGTGGGCGCCAGCCGCAGGTGGGAGCCCAGCAGGACGACCTTCTCCCCGGGTGCGGCACCGTCGCGGACGATCTCGATCCACCACAGGCGCCCGTAGCGGCCGGCCGCGTCCAGGTGGAGCCGCCCGCGCCGGGCCGCAGCCTCCAGGTCGCCGCGCGGGCCGGCCGCGACTCCGGCCAGCAGCAGCTGCCAGCCCCGGAGTCTCAGGTCGACGATCCCGGCCGTTCCGGCGGCCGCGCGGCCGGCGGCGCGGAACACCGGAATCCTGGCCGCGGCCAGGCTGTGCAGGTTCGCGGCGAGCCAGCGCTCGTGGTCAGCGACCGCTTTCCGCTCGGCCCGGCGCCAGGACCACCGGGCCACCATCCCCAGATCCGTTACCGGGTCCCCCGACTCAGTACTCATCGTGTTCCGTCCGTTCATCAGCGGAAGCCACGGCATCCGCGGGCGTGTACAAGATACATGTACGTCGTACATGTATCTTGTACATCGTGTCCCCCGCGGGCCGGGGCTGTCAATTGCATTACTGCGCAGGGCGCCGGGGCGCCGCCCCGCCGGCCCGCCGGGCCGTCCGTGCCTGTCCGCTCCTGCTCGCGCCCGTCCTGGCCTGCCCTTCTCGACACGGATTGCAGTTTCTTGCTCACTGACTGTCGTGCCCGCCCGGGGCGTCAGTGATGCGCTGGCTGACGGGGCCGGGCGGCAGGCCGTACGCTGCGGGATGACCATCACCCTGACTGAGGCCGAGCGCGCCTACCTGAAGAGCCAGCCCCTGGCCCGCCTCGCCACCGTGGATCCCAGCGGCGCGCCGCAGAACAACCCGGTCGGCGCGTTCCTCGACGAGGAGACGGGCGACGTCCTGATCGGCGGTCAGGCCATGGGCGCGACCCGCAAATTCCGTAACGTCCGGGCCAGCGGCCGGGTCGCCCTGGTCATCGACGACCTCGTCTCGGCGGACCCGTGGACGGTGCGCGGCCTCGAGATCCGCGGCACCGCCGTCGCGCTGGAAGACGTCGACCCGCCGGTGCCGTTCATGAGTCGCGAGGTCATCCGGATCACGCCGACGTGGGTCGCGAGCTGGGGCGTTGACCCCGGGCACCCGGGCCGGCACAGCCGCGGCTCCTGACCGGTGCCGGGCCGCGCGGTCTCGTCGCCTCCGGCTCCGCCGCTCTCGGTTTCGTCGCCTGCTGTAGGTTTCCCCGCTTCGGGTCAGGTGAGTTTGCTCGGATCAGCGGACGGCCCTGGGTCCGCCGGGCGGGCCGCATGGGACGGCACCCGGTCGGCCGGGCGGAGGGCATCCAGCTCGGCGGCGACCGCGGCGGCCTCGGGCACGCCGAGCAGCGCGAAGCCGTCGCGTGCCGCCCGCAGGCCGGCCACGGCGGCGGCGGTGTCACCGGCGGCCAGGTCGCAGCGGGCGAGCCCGGCCAGCGCGGCCGCCTCGTCGAGCGGGCTGCCGATCTCGCGGGCCAGCGCCAGGGCCCGGTGGTGGGCGGCCGCGGCCGCCTGACGGTCACCGAGCGCCCGGCGCAGCTCGCCGACCTCGTTCAGGGCCTCGGCCTGGCTGCCCGGCTCGCCGAATTCGGCGAACACGGCCAGCGCCCGGTCGAGCACGCTGGCCGCCTGCGCGAAGTCACCCGTCTCGCGGTGCAGCATGGCCAGCTGAAGCAGGGAGCCGCCCTGGGCCATGTGCCGGCCGGTCTCCCGGCTGACGCGCAGGGATTCCCGCAGCGCCACCGCGGCCCGCTCGTAGTCGCCGGTCAGCCGCCGCACCGCGCCGAGGTGGAACAGGGCGCTGGCATAGCCGGTCCGGTTGCCGAGGTCCCGGAAGATGACCATTGCCTCCTCCAGGTCATCAACGGCCGCGTCGTAGTCCCCCGTCAGCTGGCGGACGGCCCCCAGCAGGCCGAGTGCCCGGCCCTGACCCCGGCGCAGGCCGAGGTCGCGGAACATGGCCAGGGCCTGGGCCAGGGTGGCCGTCGCGGCCGGGTAGTCGCCCGACACCCGCCGCAGGTCGCTCAGGTAGACCAGCGCGCTGGCCCGGCCGAGCTGATCGCCTAGCTCGCGGGACATGGCCTGCGCCTGAGTCAGGGTCGCTATCCCGGCCGGGTAGTTCCCGCTGGCCAGGTAGGCCGCCCCGAGGTCATGGAGGGCGCTGGCCTCGCCCTGGCGGTCAGCCAGGTCGCGGAAGCTGCGCAGGGCCGTCTCCAGGTCAGCCACGGCGGCCGGGATGTCGCCAGTGGACAGGCGGAGCTCGCCCCGGCAGTTGAGGGCCGCGGCCCGGCCGAGCCGGCTGCCGACGCCGCAGAAGATGGCCAGGGCCTGTTCCACGTCGGCCAGCGCCCCGGGAGAGTCCCCCGTCAGCCGCCGAAGGCTGCTTAGGTCGCTGAGGGCACTAGCCTCGGCGGTGCGGTCGCCGAGGTGGCGCGCGGCGGCTGCGGCGGCGGCGTGCCGGGCCAGGGCCTCGGCCCACGGGCCGTCGTGAAACAGCAGCGCGGCCAGCCCGGCGGTCAGGCCGACCACCCGGGGCCGGTCGCCGGCCCGGTCGGCGTAGTCGAGGCAGGCCAGCACGCTGGCCCGCTCCGCCCGCGCCCAGGCCAGCGCCGCCACGCTGTCCGCCAGCACCGGGACCGCCGCCGGTGCGGGCCGCAGCGCGGGACCAGGCGGGCCAGTGCCCTGGTCCGGCGCAGCCCGGGGTCCGGGGCTGGCCGGGCCGGGGCCGGGCGGGCCGGGGCTGGCCGGAGCCGCGGTGACCGGGGCGTGCCTGCCCAGCCGGGCCTGCGCCGCAGCCGCGGCCTGCTGGTAGTAGTCGAGCAGCGCGCCGACCGCTATCGACCGGTCCCCCGGCGGGTCGGCGGCCGCGCGGTCAGCGGCGTAGCGGCGGATCAGGTCGTGCATGCCGTACCGCCGGTGCCCCGTCTCGGTCAGCAGCCCCTCCCCGTGCAGCCCGTCCAGCAGCCCGGCCGCCTCAGCCGGCGACACCCCGGCCAGCGCGGCCGCTGCGTACGCGTCGGTGGTCGTGCCCGGGTGCAGGCCCAGCCGCCGGAAGAACACCCGCTGCCCCGGGCCCAGATGCTGATAGGACACCTCGAACGCCGCCGCGACACTGTCCGCCTCTGCGGCCAGCGTCAGCAAGCTGGCCCGCGTCTCGGCCGCGAGGTCCGCCAGCGACCAGGCCGCATGCCGGTTGAACACGCGGGCCAGCAAGCTGACCGCCAGCGGAAGGAACCCGGCCAGCGCGACGAGCTCAGCCACCGAGCCGGCCGGGCCTGGCCCCGCGGGCCGGCCCGCGCGCGGGGCGAGGCGGACGAACATCGCGCGGGCCTGCTCGGGCGGCAGGGTCTGCACCAGCAGCGGCGTGACGGCACCGGGCAGGTCCGCGAGGTGGCGGCGGCTGGTGACCAGCACCAGGCACTGGTCCCCGCCCGGCAGCAGCGGCGCGGCCTGCGCGCTGCTGGCCGCGTTGTCCAGCACCAGCACCGCGCGCTGCCCGGCCATCCGGTCC
>DASYBB010000032.1:0-6973 GCA_036501025.1 Streptosporangiaceae bacterium | reverse complement strand
CGGGAATGGCGAGTAACGCTCCTCTTATCGTTGAGCTGGACCGCCGTGCCGTCGAGCTCAGCATGCAGATCCTGAAGCAGGCACGCCCTTGTGACCTGGCTCGCCCGACGCCCTGCGCCGGGTGGAGCCTGAGTCAGCTGCTGGAGCACATGACGGCCCAGCATTACGTGTTCGCCGCGGCCAGCCGGGGCCTGGGCGGGAACCCCCGCGCGTGGCTGCCGCCACCCGCCGCCGACGGCCAGGTTGCGGCCTACGGCGAGGCTGCCCGGTACGTGCTGGACTGCTTCGCCGACCCGGCCACCTTGCGCCGGTCCTTCGTGCTGCACGACATCAACCCGGCCCTGGCCTTCCCGGCGGACGAGGCGATCAGCTTTCATTTCGTCGACTACGTCGTGCACGGCTGGGACCTGGCCCGGGCGCTGGACGTGCCGTTCGAGGTCAGTGACGAGGTAGCCGAGGCGGCTTTGCTGGTGGCCCGGCGGGTGCCGGACGGGCCCCGGCGGCTCAGTCCGGACGCGCAGTTCCGGCCGGGCGTCCCGGTGCCGGCGGCCTCCTCGGCGATCGAGGAGACGGTAGCGGCACTGGGCCGCCCGCCCGCCTGGCAGGCGCATCCGGCGCCGGACGGGCTGGCCGGCTGAGGCGAGCGGCGGGGCCAGGGGGACGGCGGGCTGACGGGGATCGGGCGGGGACAGGGCTGACCGGGGGGAAATAGCGGGATCCGGGCCGCCGCGCGGCGGTGCGGGCGCGGGCAGGTCCTACGATCGGGATCATGCGCTTCGCCAAGGGCCACGGGACCGGCAACGACTTCGTGATCCTGCCCGACCCCGATGGCAGGCTGGACCTGTCGCCGCAGGTCGTCGCCCTGATCTGTGACCGGCATGCCGGCCTGGGCGCCGACGGGGTGCTGCGCGCGGTCCGCTCCGCGTCCGCCGGCCCGGCCGCCGGCCCCTGGGCTGCTGCCGCTGCCGGGCAGGGGGCGGAGTGGTTCATGGACTACCGCAACGCCGACGGCAGCATCGCGGAGATGTGCGGGAACGGCATCCGGGTCTTCGCCCGGTACCTGCTGGACAACGGCCTGGCCGCCGGGCCCGAGCTGCCGATCGGCACCCGCACCGGCGTCCGCCTGGTCCGCGAGGCCCCGGCGGCGGGCGAGCTGATCGCGGAGATGGGGCCGGCCGTGGTCACGGGAACCGGGACGGCCCGGATCGGCGAACGGTCCTGCGACGGACTCGCGATCTCGGTCGGCAATCCCCACCTGGCCTGCCTGACTGACATCCCGGTGGCCGACTTCGACCTGACCCGCCCGCCCGTGCTGGAACGGGGCCTGTTCAGTGCCGGCGCCAACGTGGAGGTGCTGCGGCTCACCGGCCCGCGCCGGGTCGAGATGCGGGTCTACGAGCGGGGCTCGGGGGCCACGCTGTCGTGCGGGACCGGGGCCGTGGCCACCGCGCTCGCGGCCGCCGTGGCGGCGGGGGAGTGGGAGCCAGGGACGGGCGCCCGGGAGGCCGGGGCCTGGACCGTGGATGTCCCCGGCGGCCGGCTGACCGTGACCCCGAGTGCCACGTCCAGCCTGCTGGCCGGCCCGGCCGTTATCGTCGCGACGGGCGAGCTGGACCTCGCCTGGCTCAGCGCCACTGGCTGAGCCGGCCGGGCGCACACAGCGGGCTCAGCGGGCCGCGAGCCGGAGCCCGATGTGGACCAGGGTCCACCCGGCCCGGTTCCGGATCGAGGGCCGCGACGGGCGGACGGCGGCCGCTGCGCGGGTGTCCTCGGCGGCGAGCTGCCGCGCCTCGCGGGTCCGCTCTCGAGCTATCTGACCGATAAAGTCGGGATGCATGTCTGCTGTTCCTTTCTGGAGTTCCGGAGAGAGCTAGGGCTGGGCTGAGCGGGTCCGCGCTACTGCGCGTCCGCCGTCGCCGCGGCCCGGACGATCTGGATGTCGCCGCTGATCGAGCGGCAGCTGACGCGGAGCGCGACGCCCTCGCCGCCGGCCGCTTCCGCCAGCTGGCTGTTGATGGTGCCGGTCAGGCTGGACAGGTTGAGGTACACCTCGGCGCCGCGCGCGACGCCGACGGAGGTGTCGCCGGTGGCGGTCTTCACGTTCGTCTCGCCCGTCGCCACGCTGCCGATCTCGATGTCGCCGCTGGCCGTCTGCGCGGTGACCGAGCCGCCGACGGTGCCGATCCGGGCGTCCCCGCTGGCCGTCACGACCGCGACGTCGGCGCCGGCCCGGCTCAGCCGGACATCGCCCGACGCCGTGCGGATGGCGACCGGACCGCCGGCCTGCTCCAGCCAGACGTCGCCGCTGGCTGTGTTGACGGCGGCCGCGCCGCGGACTGACGCCGCGGTGACGTCACCGCTGGCCGTCCGGGCCTCCAGCACGGCCAGGTCCCCGACGCACGACACGTCGGCCGACGCCGTCCGCACCGTGCAGCTCGAGCCGGCCGGCGCCTGGACGGTGACGTCCAGGCTGGCGTGCCCGCGCAGGAAACTCGAGCTCTTGGGCTGAATGACCTCCAGGCGGCCGTCGGTGAAGCTGACCTGGAGTTCCTCGGGCGGCAGCGGGTCGTCGTGGCCGTGCCTGCTGGAGTGGACCGTCACGGTGGTCGCCGGTCCGGGCTCGCCGGACACCGCCACGCTGCCGCTGGCGGTCTCGATGAACATCTCGATGGGCTCAGAACCGGGGAATTCCCAGGTCGCCATTGTCTCGTCCTTCCGTGTGCGATGAGGGGTGGAGTCTCGCGGCCGGCTCAGCCGCGGGCGTAGCCGGTGTAGCGCTGGCCGATGACCGGCCGGCGGCGGGCGGGCGCGTCCAGCGCCTGGCTGACCGCGCGGACCAGCCACGCGTTGACCGAGATGCCGGCCGTGCCCGCGGCCGCCTCGGCCCGCGCCTTGAGCTGCTCGGACAGTCGCAGAGTGACCCGCGTCAGGTCGTCGGCGTCGGCGGCCGGCTCGGCGGGGGCGCTGACGAAGTCGTCGGCGGTCTGGGTGACGACGAAGTCCGCGTCGCTGCCCGACAGCCGGACCTCGATGACCGCGTCGTCGAGCCGGGTCGTGATCTCCGCCGCCGCCGCCGACAGCACCTCCAGCAGCGTGAGCCGGACCGAGGACTCCATCGCCTCGGTCAGCATCTCCGCGGCGCGGGCCACGTCGTCGCCCGCGAACCGCGTGATGGTCGCGAGCTCCCGGCGGAGCGTCGCTACGTACTCTGACATGTCCATGACGTCATCATGACGTCAATTACGACGCCTGTCAACGTCAAGGCATGCAGAAGTGACGTCATAGGCGCATCGAAGTGATGTCACCGCACGTCCGCCGGCGGGGCCGGCGCGCGCTACCCGCTCAGCAGCGCGCTGGCCGGCCGGCCGCGCAGCGACGCGTCCAGCACCTGCGCCACATGGGCCACCGGCAGCGGCGTCCCCTGAGCGCGCAACGCGGCGGAAATCTGCATGGCACACCCCGGGTTGGCCGAAACGAGGAGCTCACCGCCAGTGCCCCACACAGACTGAGCCTTCCGGGCGCCCAGCTCCGTCGCGGCCGCCGGCTGGACCAGGTTGTAGATGCCGGCCGACCCGCAGCACGTGCCGCCGTCGCCGATCTCGGCCAGGGTCAGCCCGGGGATGGCGGCCAGCAGCTCGCGCGGCTGCCGCATGATCCGCTGGGCGTGCCCGAGGTGACAGGCGTCCTGGTAGACCACGGTCAGCGGCAGCGGGTGCCGCGGCGCGGCCGGGCCCAGGCGGGCCAGGAACTCGCTGAAGTCGGCGACCCGCTCGCTCAGCGCGGCCGCCCGGGCGGCCCAGGCCGGGTCGCCGGCCAGCAGCTGCCCGTACTCCTTCATGGCCGAGCCGCAGCCGGCCGCGTTGACCACGATGGTGTCCACGCCCGCCCGCTCGAACGCCTCGATGGTGTGGCGGGCGAACTGGGCCGCCTGCGCCCGGCGGCCGCCGTGCAGCGACAGCGCCCCGCAGCAGCCCTGGTCGCGGGCCACGACGACATCACAGCCCTCCGCGGCCAGGACCCGCGCGGTGGCCGCGTTCACCTCGGGAAAGAACACCTGCTGGACGCAGCCGGTCAGCATCCCGACCACCGCCCGGCGCTCGCCCCGGGCCGCGATCAGCTCGGGCAGGCGCCCCCGCGCGGCCGCCGCCGGGCGGCGGGACGGCGCGACGCGCAGCGAGGCGGCCAGCTCGGGAGCGAGGCGGGCGGCCAGCTCGCTGCGGGCCAGCGCGCGGTCCACGCCGGTCCGCTGGGCGATCCGCAGCGGCCCCATGAGCAGCCGCAGCCGCTGGGGGTAGGGGAACGTCTCGAAGATGGCCCGGCGGATGGCCCGGTCCCGCCGCGACCGGGCCGGCAGCGCCCCGCCGGCCGGCGGGGGAGCGGGAGCCGTGCGCGCGGGCGCCTCGTTCGTCCAGGCCTCGCCGACCCACGCCTCGCCTTCTATGGGAGCGTCCGGCGCCGGTCCGGCTGCGGCCCGGCCACCCGTCGCCCGCCCGGCCGCCGCCGTCCGGGCGCCGTTCCCTGGATCTCCGGTCCCGTCGTTCTCGCCGGTCGCGTCCTCCGCCCATCCGCGGGCCGCTTCGATCAGGCGGTCATAGCGCACCCCGGACGGGCAGGCCGGGACGCAGGCCATGCAGCCCAGGCACTGGTCCAGGTGGGTGGCGGCCGCGGCCGTGCCCGGCTGGCCGTCCAGGATCTGGGTGATCAGGTGGATGCGGCCGCGGGGCGAGTCCATCTCCTCGCCCCACAGCTGGTACGTCGGGCAGGCGGGCAGGCAGAAGCCGCAGTGCACGCAGTCCCCGGCCAGCCCGCGCAGCTCGCCGTCCGGATCGAGGTCGCGTGCGTCCATCAGATTCCTCCCGCGAACCGGCCCGGCGCCATCCGGTGCTCCGGATCGAACTGGTCCTTCACTGACTGCATCAGGCCCGCCGACGGCACCGGCCCCCACAGGTCGACGGCCGCCGCGACCTGCGCCGGCGCGTGCAGCACCACGGCGCTGGACCGCCCGGCGGGCAGGGCCGCGCGCAGGCCGGCCACGAACCGGGCCACGGCGGCGGGCGGCGCGTCCGGGGGGACGGCCGCGTGCAGCACCCCGGCCGCGCCCGAGCCGCTGACCGCCGGGTCCAGGCCGGCCGGGACGGCCGCGTCGCGGATCGCGCCCAGCACGCCGGCCAGGCGGCCGGCCCAGAACGCGATCCGCAGCACGGTCGCGTCCGGCGCCGCGACCGCGCCGCGGCCCCACCAGGGGGGCGGCGCGTCGTCGATTGCCCCGGGCTGCGCCCCGGCGGTCTTCGCGAGCACGTCGCGCAGCCGCGCGGCGCGCTGCGCCACGCCTGCGGGGTCGCCCTCGAACAGGACCGCGACGCTGACCGGCGCGCCGCGGGCGGGCCAGTCCAGCTCGGCCGCGGACGGCACCAGGGTGGAGCTGGCCGCGCCGAGCAGGGCCGCCGCGGCGGCCTCCGGATCGTCGCAGTCAAGGGAGACGTAGCTCGCCGCGGCGGGCGCGGGGTGGACCCGGAACGTGGCGTCCGTGATCAGCCCGAGCGTCCCGTACGAGCCGGCCAGCAGCTTGCCGGTGTCGTACCCGGCCACGTTCTTGACCACCTTGCCCCCGGCCCGCGCGACCGCGCCGTCGGCCCGGACCATGGTGACCCCGATCAGCAGGTCGCGGGGCGTGCCGTAGCGCAGCCGCAGCGGGCCGGCCACGCCGGTGGCGAGCAGGCCGCCGACCGTGCCGCCCGCGTCGGCCGGGTCGACGGCCAGCCGCTGGCCGGCCTCAGCCAGCACCCGGGCCAGGGCGGCCAGCGGCACGCCCGCCTGGGCCCGCACGACCTGGTCGCCGGCCGAGTGCTCCAGCACGGCGTTCAGCTGCCAGGTGTCCACCACCAGGTCACATCGGGCCGGCGCGGCGCCCCAGGCGAGCCGGGTGCCGCCGCCGCGCGGCAGCACGGCCAGGCCCAGCCCGGCGGCCGCGGTGAGCAGCGCGCTGGCCTCGGCCTCGGTGGCGGGCGCGGCGACGTAGCGGGGCGCCACCCCGGCGACGGCATCCGCGGGGGTCGCCGGTCGGACCTCGGGGCACGCGGTGGTGAGCTCCGCCGGGGGCGCGGCCGGCGTCATGCGCACCGGCGGGCGGTCAGCGATTCGTTTCGCATGTCAGAACTGTTCCAGCTGGCCCGACGCGACCATCGGATGGGGGGCGCGGCGGATACCGGGCACCTCGCCGCACAGCCGCGGGGTGGGGAAGATCTTGCCGGGATTGCACAGCCCGGCCGGGTCGAAGGCGCACCGCAGCAGCTGCATGGTGTCCAGGTCGTCGGGGCTGAACATCTTGGGCATGTAGCGCGACTTGTCCACCCCGACCCCGTGCTCGCCGGTGATCGAACCGCCGCAGGCGATGCAGGCGTCGAGGATGGCACCGGAAACTTCCTCGGCCCGCTCCGCCTCGCCCGGCACGGCGTCGTTGTAGAGCACCAGCGGGTGCAGGTTGCCGTCACCGGCGTGGAACACGTTGGCGACGCGGATGCCGGTTTCGGCCGAGAGCTTGGCGATCCGGGCCAGGACCGCGCCGAGCGAGGTCCGCGGCACCACCCCGTCCTGGACGATGTACGCCGGGCTGATCCGGCCCACCGCGGCGAACGCCGACTTGCGCCCCGCCCAGATAGCCGCCCGTTCGGCCGGGTCGTCGGCCGCCTGAATCTCGGTCGCCCCGGCCGCCTCGCATAGCTCGCGCACGGTCGACAGCTCCGCCTCGACCTCTGAGGCCGGGCCGTCCAGTTCCACCAGCAGCACGGCCCCGGCCCCGGCCGGGTAGTTGCAGTGCACGGCCTCCTCGGCGGCCTCGATGGCCAGCGCGTCCATCATCTCGATCGCGGCGGGCAGAACGCCGGCCGCGATGATGTCGGACACCGCCCGCCCGCCTTCGGCTGTCGAGGAGTAGGCGACCAGCAGCAGGTGCACCACCTCGGGCACCGGCATC
>DASYBB010000031.1:0-2554 GCA_036501025.1 Streptosporangiaceae bacterium | reverse complement strand
CCCCAGCCCGATCACCACCAGCGCCATTTTGGTCGAGCGCTTCTGCGGGCCTGGTTCCGGCTCTGGCTTCGGCATGTGTTTCACTCCCAGGCTCGGCCAAACGGGGGGCGCTCTGCCGCTGTACCTGCGTGCGGCCGTGGCCGTCGCGTCCTTGTCTCTGACGAGCCTGGGTCGCGGAGCGGCTCTGCGCCTCACCCGCCCTGGGTGACCTCCGGCCCGTGTCGTCCGGCGTTCTGCTGACGGCATAACGGTGGCCGGAAGCTAGCCGGAATCGAGCCTGTTAGCTTGTAATGCTGTAATCACCGTAAATGGAGGCGGTCCATGGCGGCAGACCGTCCTTTGGACGTGTACTCGCTCATTGTTTCTGGCGTGGCCGAGAAGCTGACACCCAAGGTGGCCAGCCTGCGGGTCCCGCGCCGCGGACGCGGCGGGGCCGGCGAGAGCCTCGGCTCGGGTGTCGTCTTCACCGGCGACGGATTCCTGCTCACCAACGCACACGTCGTCGGGCAGGCGGATAGTGGCACGGCGGCGTTTTCGGACGGCACCACGGCCCCCTTCCGCGTGATCGGCGCCGACCCCCTGTCCGACCTGGCGGTGCTCCGCGCCACCGGTCCGACACCACCACCGGCCGAGCTCGGCGAAGCCGACGACCTGGTCGTCGGCCAGCTGGTCGTGGCGGTCGGCAACCCGCTCGGCCTGGCCGGTTCGGTGACCGCGGGCGTGGTCAGCGCGCTCGGCCGGTCGATGCCGGCCGGCGGCCGTGGCGGCACCCGGCTCATCGAAGACGTCATCCAGACCGACGCCGCGCTCAACCCCGGCAACTCCGGCGGCGCATTGGCCGATTCCGACGCCCGGGTGGTCGGCATCAACACCGCAGTGGCCGGCGTCGGGCTGGGCATGGCCGTGCCGGTCAACACCACGACCCGCAAGATCATCTCGGCGCTGATGCGCGACGGCCGGGTCCGGCGCGCCTACCTGGGTCTGGTCTCGGTGCCTGCTCCGCTGTCCGCACCCTGGCAGGAGCGGATCGGCCGGGCCAGCGGGCTCCGGGTCGCCGAGGTGGTGCCGGGCGGCCCGGCCGACCGCGCCGGCCTGCGCCCCGGCGACCTGCTGATCTCGGCCGCCGGCCACGCCGTCGCGGCCGCCCAAGATCTCCAGCGGCTGATGTTCGAGGAAGCGATCGGCAAGCCCCTGGCGATCACGGTCATGCGCAACGGGGCCCTGGTCGACGTCATCGCCGAGCCGTCGGAACTGGTCGCCGCCTAGCTGTAGCCGCAGTCGCCTAACCGGCCAGCAGCGTACCCAGCGACGTCCGGCGATGACGGGCGGCGGCGCCATCGCGAACGGTCGTGATGAGGCCAGCGCCGCGAAGCGCGGTGAGGTGCTCAGACGCCGAGGCGGGGCTGATCCCGGCTAGCTGCGCTATCCCGGTGGTGGTGTGCTCGTCGGCCAGCAGGCGGAGAACCTGCGACCGGGTCTGCCCGAGGACGGCCGGCAGCGGATCCTTGTGACCGCCCGGCAGCGGCACGGGCAGGCCCGGGCCGGCCGGATAGGCGAGGAGCGCCGGCTGCCCGGGCAGGTCCGCGGCGAGCGGCATGCCGGTCCAGTGGAACGTGGGCAGCAGGACGAGCCCGCGCCCGTTCAGGTCTGCTCCTGGGCGTGCTCTTGGCCGTGGCCGCGCTGCTCGCCGCGTGCGCCAGCCAGGGCCACCCGGCCGCTTCCCCCGCTCCAGCCCACCCGGCCGCTTCCGCTACGAGCACGGCGCTGGACGGCTGCCTCCCGGCGCGGACGGCCCGCATGGTCACCGCGAAAGCGCCGGAGGAGACCCTGCCAGTCAGGGTGCTCGGGACCGGCGCCGTCACCGTGGTGCTCTCTGAGCAGAGCGATGAGCTGCTGTGTTCCTGGCTGCCGTTCGCGCAGCACCTGACCGCGCGAGGGTTCCGGGTGGCGGTCTGGGACTTCGGCGGTGATGATCCGGTCGCCGAGCTGACCGCCGTCGTGACCGCGCTGCGCGCCGCTGGGGACGGCCGGGTGATCCTGGCCGGGGCGTCGGAAGGCGCCAAGACCTCGCTGATCGCGGCGACCCGGCTGCGCCCGCCGCCGCTGGGCGTGCTGTCCCTGTCCGCCGAACCGGAGTTGCAGGGCACGCCGGTAGCCCCGGCGGTGCACCGGCTCCCGTGCCCGGCCCTGCTGATCACGGCCAGCGATGATCCGTACGGCGCGGCCGGCGCCGGCCGCACCTTCGCCGGGACCGCGCCGCCCGGCCGGGTCCGGCTCGTCCTGGTCCCCGGCGCCGATCATGGCACCGCCCTGCTGGCTGACTCCGGCTCAGCGGCGGTGCTCGCCCGCATCGACTCGTTCCTGGCCCATCTCCGTTAGCCGGCCCCGGCCAGGAAGCGCCTGATCTCGGCGTGGCTCCGCAGCCGCACGAAGTGCAGGTGCGCGTTGGCCGGGTCCGCGGCTGCGGCGGCGTACCGTTCCCGGTAGACCGCGTGGCGGTGCCAGGCCCAGGAGATGACCGAGTCTTCCGGTACCCAGGTGAACAGGTTGGCCC
>DASYBB010000030.1:0-7013 GCA_036501025.1 Streptosporangiaceae bacterium | reverse complement strand
GGAAGGTGGTGCCGCCCTTCATCTCGATCGAGGGCCTGACGTGATGGGTGAGCACGAAGACGGGGGTATGGAACGGCGGCTCCTCGCCCCACCAGCCCCTCCACTCCTCGTCGGTCCACGGCCCGCGCTGGGGGCCGAACTTGTTGCGCCCCATGATCTCCGCGCCGATGCCCGGCCCCCAGTTGCTCGCGAAGGCGTCGTCGATGCCGGTGCTCCCGCCTTCCTGGCCCGTCATGACGTGAAATGAACGGGTGCCCGTGAACCACCGCACCAGCCGCTGGCCGGCGTGCCCGAAGGGCGCCTCCAGGCTCTGGTCGGCACCGGCGCTGAAGCCGTCGAGCGAGACGGAGAAGTTGTGAACGCGAACTAGGGACATGACGGGCATACCTTCCTGGTCGAAGCTGAGCTCATCAGTGCTCATGGTGTAGTCGTAGCCAGGATCGCTTTCTCGACACCTGAGCACCCTTGACGCCTGGCACGAAGTCCGTCGCCGCCACCCTGGCGCCAGCGAGCTGGGGCGTCGCTGCCGGTGAGGTAGGGAACTGCGAGGCCGCCGTTCTTGCGGAGAGTCACCTCGCAGCCACCCATTGCAATATAAGGTGACATCCGGCGCGTACTGGCGCCGGTTTTCAGGAGTACCGCTCAGCCCCGCCGCGCGACCGTCTGCAGTCGGCCGCGCGGCGGGGTTCTCTGTGTCAGCCCGTGGCCAGAATCGGACCAAGATCGGCGTGCGCCATTCACTTGCGGGCCGATCTTTGATACGCCTCGTAGAGGGACCGTTTCGTCGTAAACGGAGCGTCCCCGCAGGAAGGGGGCGTCGATGACCGGCAAGCTGGCGGCGAGCCTGGACGAGGCGGTGGCCCGGATCCCCGACGGGGCCTCGGTCGCGGTGGGCGGCTTCGGCGGGGCGGGCTCCCCGGCCGAGCTGGTCGCGGCCCTGGCCCGGACTGACCGGAGCGGCCTGCACATCATCGCGAACGGCGGGGCGGGGGAGGGCTATGCCCGGCTCGCCGCCGAGGGCCGGGTGCGCAAGGTGAGCATGGGCTTCCCGTTCGGCGGCCCGTGGCACGACCCGGTGCTGGCCGGCGACATCGAGATCGAGGTCTTGCCGCAGGGCACGCTGTCCGAGCGGCTGCGGGCCGGCGGCGCGGGCATCCCGGCCTTCTACACTCCGGCCGGGGTGGGCACGGCCCTGTCCGACGGCACGTTCCCGCGGCGCTTCGACGCCGACGGCCGGCCGGCGCAGTTCGCCGAGCCCAAGGAGGTCCGGGTCTTCGACGGCCGCGCGTACGTGCTGGAGCGCGGGCTGCGTCCCGACTTCGGGTTCGTCAAGGCCTCGAAGGCCGACCGCCTGGGCAACCTGTACTTCCGGTTCACCGCCCGCAACTTCAACCCCGCCGTGGCGATGGCTGCGCGGTGCACAATCGTTCAGGCCCAGGAGATCGTGGAGCCCGGTGAGCTGGACCCGGCCGATGTGCATGTGCCGGGCGTGTTTGTCGACGTCCTGGTGCACGTGCCCAAGGCAGCCGAGCTGCCCCCGCCGCCGCGGCGCCGGTCGTCGCGGATCGCGGCCGCGGCGGCGGCGGGGGAGGAGCGGGTCGGGTTCACCCGCGAGCAGATTGCCGCGAACATCGGCCGGGACATCGGCGCGGGCTGGTACGTCAACCTCGGCCTGGGCATGCCGCTGCTGGCGGCCCGGTACGTCGATGCCGGCAAGCTGGTGACCATGCACATGGAGAACGGTGTGCTCGGCGCGAGCGGGCCGCCGGCGGTGGCCGACCCTGACCTCACCGATGCCGGCGGGCAGCCGGTGGGGCTGCGCGCGGGCGCGGCGATCATCGACTCGGCGACGTCGTTCGCGCTGGTGCGGGGCGGGTACCTGGATCTCAGCGTCCTGGGCGGGCTGCAGGTGTCGGGGCGGGGCGACCTGGCCAACTGGTACGTCCCCGGCGGGCAGACCGGGGTCGGCGGCGCGATGGACCTGGTGCAGGGGGCCAAGCGCGTGTGGGTGGCGATGGAGCACACCGACCGGTTCGGCCGGCCGAAGATCGTGGACGCGTGCACGCTGGCGGTGACCGGGCTGGGGGTGGTGAGCCGGGTCTATACCGAGCTGGGGGTGTTCTCCCTGGAGGGCGGGTCGCTGGAGCTGACCGGCCTGGCGCCGGGGGTGTCGGTCGAGTACGTGCGGGACCGGACCGGCGCTAGCTTCGAGGTGGGCGCGGGGGTCGGCTAGGCAGGCAGCCGGGACCCGGGAACATGGCCTGGGGTCGTCACGCGCGATCGGGGTGGCCGAAGACGATGCAGAAGGGGTGCCCGACTGGGTCGGCGAATACCCGGAAGCCTGTCTCGCGAGCGCCGGGGACGCGGACGGCGCCCAGCGCAAGCAGTTCCTGCTCGGCACGGTCGGCATCGCTCACGCGGATGTCCAGGTGCATTTGCTGGGGATGCGCCGGGTCAGGCCAGCGCGGCGGAACCCAGTCGGCAGCTCGCTGGAAGGCGAGCTGGCGCAGGCCAGGCCCGGAGCCGATGACGATCCAGTCGCCCAGGTCTTCATTGATGCGCATGCCGAGGACCTGGCAGTAGAACGCGGCCAGCGCGCGCGGCTCGGGGCAGTCGATCACCGTCTTCTCAAGGCGCCCGATCATGCCCCACAGCATGCCAGCACGGCCGGGGGCGCCACTTCGATCCCTGGCATGACCGACGGTCGCGGCCCTGCTGGCCAGGTACGCGGCCAGCGCCCCGCCGACACGAGCGTGCCTGGCGGCAGGCTGGGGTGGCCGCCGAGCACGTCACGATCCTGACCAGCGGTAAATGCGTTGCCGCATGACGGCGTGCGTCCTACAGTGGGCGAGCCGCGGCAGGAAATGTCCTCTGTATCAGGAAGGAGGTGCTCGCGATGTTCACCAATCGTCAGACGCCTCCGGGGGTTGCTCTCTAGCGATCCCGGAGACGCACTGCGGGCGCCCTCAGGATCTGGCCTCGGCCGATCCTGAGGGCGCTTTCTATGCATGGGCAGGCGGGTCTATGGCCGACCGGCAGCGCGCCGTTTCTCGTTAACTCGCATCAGCTGCACGATGGGCAAACCGGGCGGGCCCGGACTCTGTTATCAATGAGCGTGGAGCTTTGGGTACGGCATACTGCCGGCATGCGTCATTTGCGTAGGCCGGACCTGCCCCCGGTGGCGGCCGCGATGGCGGCCGCCGGATGCCTGGTCCTCGCCGCCTGCGGAGGCGGCGGCCATCACCCGGCGGCGTCGCCCCGCGCCAAGCCGCCGGCGGCCAGCGCCGCGGCGGAGCCGTCCGGCGGCGCGGGAGCCGTGGCGGCGATCACGGCCAACTGGAAGACCGTCTTCAACGGCAAGGCCCCCATCCCGGAGCGACTCGCCCTGGCGCAGGACGGGGCGCAGCTGACCTCGTTCATCGAGAAGGAGGCCAAGACGCCGCTCGGGCAGACCGCCAGCGGATCGACCGCGACGGTCTCCTCGGTAACGATTACGTCGGCGGCCCAGGCCACCGTGCACTACGACGTTCTTCTGCTGGGCACGCCACTGCTGAAGAACCAGGCCGGCGTCGCGGTCTACGAGGACGGGGTCTGGAAGGTGGGCATCGCGACCGTCTGCGGGCTGGCCAACCTGGCGTTCTCCTCGAGCGGCTCCCAGTTGCCTGCCGTCTGCCGGAAGTAGCGATGGCCGACGCGCTGGCGCCCGCCGCGCCGGCCCTGACTGCCGCCCGGCGTCGCTCCGTCGGCCTCGCCACCCTGTGCACGCTGCTGTTCCTGACCTTCCTCGACAACACGGTCGTCAGCGTCGCGCTGGCCGGCATCCAGTCGGACCTGCACGCCGGCGTCTCCGCGCTGCAGTGGGTCGTCGGCGCCTACGCCCTGACGTTCGCCAGCTTCATGCTGGCCTTCGGGATGCTGGGCGATAAGTTCGGCCGCAAGAAGATCATGCTGGGCGGAGCGGGCGTCTACTGCGCTGGCGCGGCGCTGGCCGCGGTCGCCCCGTCCGCCGGGCTCCTGATCGCGGCCCGGTCGGTCATGGGACTGGGGGCGGCGGCGAGCGAGCCGGGCACGCTGTCGATGATCCGGCAGCTGTATCCGGACGAGCGCAGCCGCAACCGCGCCCTCGGCGTCTGGGCTGCGGTGTCCGGGTTCTCGCTCGCGCTGGGCCCGGTCCTGGGCGGGGCGCTGACGGGGCTGTGGAGCTGGCGGGGAATCTTCTGGTTCGACGTGACGTTCGGCGTGGCCGCGCTGGTCATCGCGGCCCGAGTGCTGCCCGAGAGCGCGGACCCGGGCGCGGGCCGGGTCGACGCGGCGGGCACCGCGCTGGGCGCGGGCGCGCTGGCTGCCCTGATCTTCGGCATCATCCACGGCGAGACGGCCGGCTTCGGGTCGGCCGGCGTCGTGGCGCTGCTGGCCGTGTCCGTGGTCGCGGGCGCGGCCTTCGTGTTCCGGGAGCGGCGCGCTGCGTTCCCGCTGCTGGACCTGAGCTACCTGAGGGTCCCGCGGTTCACCACCCCCAATGTCGTGGCGTACTGCACGTACTTCGCCACGTTCGCGATCTTCTTCTTCACCGTGCTGTACCTGGGCGTTATCGCCGGCTTCTCCGGTTACCGCATTGCGGGGGTGTTCCTGCCGATGACCGCAATGATGATCGTCGCGGCGCTGCTGGCAGGGCGGTGGGCGAGCACGGTCGGCGTCCGCTGGCTGCTGGTCGGCGGCTGCGCGCTGTTCGCCGCCGGCCTGCTGCTGACGAATGTCGTGATCAGCCCGAGTCCGGCCTACCTGCCCCTCGCCGCGGCCCTGGGGCTGGCCGGCATCGGCCTCGGGACCTGCGTCGTGCCGGTCACCTCCTCGGTCCTGGCGGTCATACCCGCCGAGCGGTCGGGGATGGCCGCGTCGGCCACCAACACCAGCCGCGAGTTCGGCGCGGTGACCGGCATTGCCATCCTCGGCGCCGTCGTCAATGCCGAGCTGCGGTCCGGGCTGGTCAGCCGCATGACGGGCCTGCACGCCACCACCGCGCTGCAGGCCTACGTGCTCCAGGCGATAGAGACCGGCTCGGCATCCCTGCGCGGCGCGGGCGCCGCCAGCCGGGGGAACAGTCCCCTGGCCCAGCTCATCCGGGCCGGGTTCGGGGCGTTTACCGGCGCACTGCACGGAGCGCTGTACCTGTCGGCCGGGCTGCTCGCGGCGGCGGCGCTGCTGTCCGCGGTCACCCTGCGGCGCGAGATTCCGCCGCCCGCGCGTCAGACGGTCATCCGGAACGGGTGATGACGTGGCGTGCGGGCGTCTCTCAGCATGTCAGTGATGGGTGAGCTGCGGGGCTGACACCGCCCCGGCGACGAGAGGGCTGGTCAGGGGTGGATGAGTCCGGCCAGGTCCGGTCGTGACCGCAGCGCCCGGCCAGGCCGCTGTTCCGCCGGTCACTCAGAGCCGGGAGTTCTGGGTCCTGCTGGGTTACGCGGTGGTCCTCGGCGTCTTCGGCGCGTTCGCCGGGCTGATCTTCGTCGGCGGGATCACGGCCGGGGGCAAGTGGTATGCCGATGCCCAGCCGGGCTGGTTCGGCGGGCACTGGTGGTGGGTGGCGGTCGCCGCGGCGGCGGGTGCCGTGGTCGGCCTGGTGCGCCGCCTGACCCGCCTGCCCGGGAAGACCCCCGGCCTGTTCGACGACCTGCAGACCGAGCACGTCGACGTGGCGCTGGTGCCCGGGATCGCGGCCGTGTCGGCGGTGTCGCTGATCGGCGGGGCCAGCCTCGGCCCGGAGAAGGCGCTGGGGTCGATGGGCGGCGGGGCGGGCAGCTGGATCGCGCAGCGGCGCGGGCTCAGCACAGAGGATGCCCGGGTGAACACGCTGGCCGGCTTCGCGGGCGCCTACGGCGGGCTGTTCTCGAGCACCGTGATCGTGGTGATGCTGATCATGGAGGTCGCCCGCCCGGGCGGCCGCCGGTTCGCCAAGGCCCTCGCCGCGCAGATCGTGGCATCGAGCGTCTCGTTTGGCATCTACTTCGCCATCGCCGGCGCCGTGTTCCTGGACGACTACAAGGTGCCGCACTACACGTTCGAGGACTGGCAGCTCCTGGCCGGGATCCCGCTGGGCCTGTTCGCGGCCGTGGTGGTGATGCTGCTGGCCGGGTTCACGCAGGGCGCAGCGCGCCTGTTCGGCCGGCTGAAGGTCCCCGGCGTCGCCAAGCCGGTGCTGGGCGGGGTGATCTTCGGCGTCGCTGGCGTGGCCCTGCCGCTGACCATGTTCAGCGGCGGCAGCCAGCTCAAGACCGTGGTCAGCGGGGCGGGGAACCTCGGCCTGGGCCTGCTCGCCGCCACGCTCATCGGGAAGATGCTCACTTTTGCCGTCAGCCAGGGCAGCGGCTTCGTGGGCGGGCCCATCTTCCCGTCGCTGTTCATCGGCGGAACAGCCGGAGTCGTCGTCCACCAGGTCATCCCGGGCGTGCCGTTAGGGCTGGCGTTCACCTGCCTGCTGGCCGCCACCCCGGGAGCGGTGGCGTCCGCGCCGTTCGCGACGGTCTTGATGGCCGCGTTCCTGACCCAGGTAGGGGCGCTGCAGACCGCACCCGTCCTCATCGCCGTCGTCACCGCCTTCCTCACCATGGCAGGCGCGAAATACTTCCTGGCCACGCGGAAGCAGGCCCGCGCCGCCGCGGCGAAGCCAGCGGCAGGTCCCGGGCCGGCAACTCCGGACTGAGGCGGCAGCCGGTACCGGGGATCAGCACAGTCAACGGAGGGCCGGGCTCGCGGCCTTGCTCAGGCGGGCTGCACGACGGTGGCCATGGTGCCGATCAGGCCCCGGAAGCGCCGGACGGCCCCGGGTTCGCCGGCGATGTCGATGCCGGCGTCGGACCCGGCGAAGATGAGGGCGGTCAGGGCCTGGGTGGTCGCGGTGATGGTGACGTCGGCCGGCGCGGCCGGGGTGCCCGCGGTGAGTGACCACTGGCGGCCGTCGCTGTCGATCAGGTAGTCGGCGCCGTCGAGGCGGAAGTGCCAGCGGGCGGGTGCGG
>DASYBB010000029.1:0-44150 GCA_036501025.1 Streptosporangiaceae bacterium | reverse complement strand
GGTAAGGCATGCTGCACCCCCAGCGCCTTTGGTCGATTCAGTGAAGCCCGAGTGATACGCGTGCGCTCCTGAGCTCGCGCGCTGGCGTCAGGAACGAAGGGTGCGCAGGCCGGTGCGGATTTCGCTGACCAGGATCTCGGGCTGTTCCAAGGCCGCGAAGTGCCCGCCCTTGCCGGCCTCGCCGTAGTGGATCAGATTGCTGTAGGTGTCTTCGATCCAGCTTCGTGGCAGGCGTGGGATGTCCCTCGGGAAGACGGTCACCGCGACCGGAAGCGTCAGCCTCGGGCCGGCGAAAGTGCGCGACCTGTTCTCCCAGTAGATGCGGCCGGACGACGCTGCGCTGTTGGTGGACCAGTAGAGGGATATCGCGTCGAGCATGTCGTCGATGCTGAGGGCATCCTCGGCGAGCCCGTGGTTGTCGAACTGGGTGTTCAGATGAATTCCGAGAAGCTCCTCAGGCTGCATGGCCCCGAGGGCGCTGCGCCGTGGCGAGTACGGCGAGGCGATCCACGGCCTGCTCGGGCCAGTCGATGAGCTCCTCGCCGACCTCGTGAAACGGGGCCAGGACAGCGACGCGTTCGCACAGCACCTGCCGGCGGGCATTCTGAGCCAGGTTGCCTACGGCGCCGGGTTCGCCATCGCGGACAGCGACCCGTCGAACGGGACCGTCGGCGCGCGCGCAGCGACGATCACGAGCCTGCTGATGCTGGGAGTTCCCGAGACGCGCGCAATCGCTCTCGCAGGCGACCAGCCCTGACCCGCAGCACTCGCGCGGCCGCGACGCGGTCGCGGCGCGGCCCGACAAGTGCCACAGCCCGCTGGGGCCCGATTGAAGCCGCCGGAGCGACGACCCCGCCTGACTGCGGTTTCCGTGGGGTGAGTGATGGGATTCGAACCCACGACATCCAGGACCACAACCTGGCGCTCTAACCAACTGAGCTACACCCACCATGCCGCCCGGCCGGGTTACGGCCGCAGGGCTCTGCAAGCATACCGGTCACGCGTCAGTGCGCGGCACCGGATGAGTCAGGCGCGGGCAACTGGCCCTCGTATCGCGCGGCGATCTTGCGGACGGCGGCGGTGTCGGGGCCGGGCTGCGGCACGAACACGGCCTCGCGGTAGTAGCGCAGCTCGCGGATGCTCTCCAGGATGTCGGCCAGCGCCCGGTGGCCGCCGTGCTTGGGCGGGCTGGCGAAGTAGGCGCGCGGATACCAGCGGCGGGCCAGCTCCTTGATGCTCGACACGTCGACCATCCGGTAGTGCAGGAAATCGTCCAGCTCCGGCATGTCCCGGGCCAGGAACGAGCGGTCAGTGGCGATGGAGTTCCCGCACAGCGGGACCTTCCGGGGCTCGGCGACGTGCTGGCGGACGTACTCCAGCACCGCGTCCTGGGCCTCGGCCAGCGTGACGCCGGAGGGGAGCTCGGTCAGCAGCCCGGAGGACGTGTGCATCTCGCGCACCACCTCGGGCATGTGATCCAGCGCCTCGGCCGGCGGCTTGATGATCACGTCTATCCCGCCGTCGACGACGTTGAGCTGGCCGTCGGTCACGACACACGCGATCTCGACCAGGGCATCCCTGGCGAGGTCAAGCCCGGTCATCTCACAGTCGATCCAGACGAGACGGTCGGTCATCCCTCTACCCTAAGGCCCGCCCGGGTCTCTCGCGCCCAGCCCGCCGCCGCGGGCACCTGGCTCAGTGCACGCGGCTCAGCGAGGCCGAGCGCGTGCCCAGGAGCTCGCCCAGGTCCGGCGGGTCGTAGCCGGCGCCGGACGGCTGGCCGGCCGCGGGCACGGGCACGACCGCGGGCACGGGTACGGGTACGGGCGCGGCGTGCAGCGGGCCGTCGCCCCGGGCGGCGGCCGCGGCCGCCGCCAGGTGACCGCCCTTGGCCGGTGCTCGCCCGGTCAGCCGCTCCGGGTCGATGGCGCCGGGGCCGGTGGCGGTCAGGCCCGGCACCTGGGAGGCGCCGAAGTGCCCCCCGCGCGCCCACAGGCGGCGGCTGCGCACGGCGGTGTGGCACTCGGGAAAGGGCGCGGGCGGGCCCGCGGGCCAGGAGCGCGAGATGTCCCAGCTGTCCAGCCAGGCCAGGATCTCCCGGCGGCCGACCATCGGGCCGTCGGTGAAGGGCTCGTCGGCCCGCGCGACCACGCAGATCTGCACGCAGACACGGCCCTCGGCGTTCACGTTGCCGTCCCCGGCGACCGGCTCGGACCAGCAGGCCGCGCGCTGCCCGTCCGCCGGGCCGAGTGAGCGGCCGGCCCGGACAATCGGGATGAGCTGGATGATCTCCCCGTTATGCGGATTCCAGACCAGGTGGCCGGGATCGCCGGCCTGATCCAGGCGCTGGGCCGCGGACCGGGCGGACACCTGGTGCGGGTCGGCCTCCAGGACGTGCCAGACGACCCGCGGCGCTCCCCCCTTCAGCGGTCCTCCGTCCGCCCCTGCCCGGACATACCTGATTCCGGGCATCCATGCGTCACTCACCGCGCTCCCTTCGGAAAACCGCCGCCTAGTCGTCGGCTCCGTCGCCCCTGTTACCTCCTTACGCCTGGGTAACTGATTAGTCCATACCCCAGCCGTCCGGGCGGCGCGGCCGGCGTGGATGATGGGGACGGTGATGCTCACCGAACGTGCCCGGGGCACAGCGCAGTGCTAGCACTGCGGGACCTCCGGCGGCCCCGCCGCCGGTGACCGGCCCGCCCGAGGGCCTCCCCGGCATCGGGGACCCGGCCCGGCTCGCGGAGTGGATCGCCGGGCACGGCGGCGGCCGCCTGGGAGACCTGCTGGGCGCCCGGCTGATCCCCGGCGGCCGGTCCAACCTGACCTACCGGCTCGACCTGGCCGCCGGTCCCCTGGTGCTGCGCCGCCCGCCGCTCGGGCACGCGCTGCCCACGGCGCACGACATGAGCCGGGAGTTCCGGGTCCTGTCCGCCCTGAACGGCACCGCGGTGCCGGTCCCCGCGCCCCTGGCCCGGTGCGACGACGCGGACATCATCGGGGCGCCCTTCTTCCTGATGCAGTTCGTCGAGGGCGCGGCGCTGCGGACCCGCCGGGACGGCGCGCAGCTGACCGCCGGCCAGGCCGGGCAGCTGTCGGCGGAACTGGCGGCCATGCTGGCCCGCATCCACGACGTCGACCTCGAGGCCGCGGGGCTGGCCGGCTACGGCCGCCCGGACGGCTACCTCGGCCGCCAGCTGGCCCGCTGGCAGCGGCAGTGGGAGCTGTCGGCGACCCGGGACCTGCCCGGCTACGACGCCCTGGTCGGGCGGCTGGCCGCCGGGCTGCCGGCCGGCGCCGAGGGCACCCTGGTGCACGGCGACTACCGGCTGGACAACACGCTGGTGACGCTGGGCGCCCGGCCGGCCATCGCCGCCGTGGTGGACTGGGAGCTGTCCACCCTGGGCGACCCGCTGGCCGATCTCGGGCTGACCATGGCCTACTGGGCGGACCGGGGCGACGCGGCGTGGCTGGAGGTCAACTTCGGGGCGGCCGCGACCGCGCTGCCCGGCTTCTTCAGCGCGGCGCAGTTCGCGGCGTGCTACGGCGACCTCACCGGCCGGGACGTCTCGGCCATCGGGTACTACATGGCGTTCGGCTGCTTCAAGCTGGCCGTGATCCTGGAGGGCATTCACGCGCGGTACCTGCGGCGCCAGACGGTGGGCGACGGGTTCGAGCGGGAGGGACCCGCAGTCCCGGTGCTGATCGCCCGGGCGCACCGGGTGCTGGACAGCCTCACAGCCTGAGCCCGGCCGGAACCGGGCGACGTAACACAGCCCGGACCAAACTCGGCAGATTACCCCAAGAGCTTAAGTGAGGCCCGGCGCCCCGCTCTCGCCGGGCCTCACCAACAAGACGCGTGGCTTGCGCGGGCGGTTCACAAGTTTCCGCCAGATTCCGTAAGCACTTTTTTGTTCGCCAGTTTTCGCAGGTCGCGGGGACCCTGCGGGGGTGGGGCGGCAAACCCGCCAGTTTCGGCCGCGGTCAGGGCGTTGCGGCGCAACTCGGCGTGCACAGGCGGTGGGAGAAACTCTCGATGAAGACCTGGCCGATCTCGGATGGCTGGTGGACCTCGTAGGCGGCGCCGCCGGTGGGCTGCGCGATGGCCTGCAGCTCCGGGAAGCCCGGCGAGTTGCCGATCTGGTCGATCAGGATCTGAACCGGCCGCTGCGGGTTGAACAGCTTCTTCACCTGAGCGACCAGCGCTGCGGTGGACATGTCCCCGGGCCCGTCGTCCACGCCCGCGGTGAGCACGACGAGCGCGTTCGAGAAGTGCGGCTGGTAGGCGGCGATCGTCGCCTTGTAGCCGGCCAGGATGGCGTTGTTCAGCTGCAGGGGCTGCTTGCCCGGCTGCAGTCCCTCGTCGATCTGCTGCAGCTGCTGGCGCCGGGTGATGAGGCCGAGCTGGGCCGGGAGCGCGCCGATGGGCACCAGCGGCTTGTAGGGCTGGGCACCGGTGAGGTTGTCGGCGATCTCCCACAGGCCGATCCGGGTGGTGTCCGGGAACAGGGACAGGCCGAGCTTGCTGGTCTGCCCGGTCTCCTCTTCCAGCGTCTGCTGGCCGACCCCGTCCGAGACGCCCATGGACCTCGACGTGTCGATCTCGACCAGCAGGTTCGAGCCGAGCTCCAGCTTGCCCCACACCTCGAGGTTGGTCTGCGCCTCGCTGGCGCTCGCCGCGGCGGCCTCCTGGAGGTACTGGGTCTGCAGCCCGAAGGCGGCGGGCGTGGCGTCGGCGGCGCCGTCGGCCGTCCGGAACCCGTCGTAGCGGATCACCGAGGCGGCGTACGGCTGCCGTAGCGACTGCTCGAACTGGCGGGCCGCGTCCTGGTCCGTCGAGTCCGAGGTCGTCAGCACGAACGGATAGTCCAGGGTGGCGGTGCCGAGCTTGGCCTGCAGGCCGGTCGGGTACTGGGCCGCGAGCGGCTGGCTCGGGTTGGCCCGGTCGTAGGCGATCACGGCCTGCTCGGACGTGACGGTGACGTCGCGGCTGTCCCAGGGGGCGGCCGCGGTCGAGACGAACGAGGCCAGCGACGTCGGACTGGCGAACTGCTGGGTGGACTCGGCGCTCAGCACGAAGTTGGTGAACGTCGCCCGGGCCGTCGCCCCGGAGCCGAGCAGCCGGCTCAGCTGGACCAGCGTGGCCAGCCCGGCCGCGCTCTCGGTCGGGTCCGGGATGGCGACCTTGAGCTTGTCGAGGGCCGGCGGCCCGCCCGCGTTCGCCGGGAGGAGCACGTTCCAGCCGGCCGGGGAGTCGAAGGCCCCGGTCGCGGCGGCGACCGCCTTCGGCATGACCGTCATCAGGGGCGACTCGGCCACCTCCGTGCCGGTGGGCTGGACGGCCCGCGCCCCGGCCGGGTAGCTGCGGGCCACGTCGACCCACAAGCTGGAGTCGGGAATCCACGCCTGCACCGCCGCCTGGCCCTGGCCGGTGCCGCCCTGCCCGTCGAGCCGGGCCGCCACCGCGGCGGACGCCTGCTCGGTGACCTGGACGGTGACGCAGCGGCCGCCCGCCGTGTGCTGCTCCTTGTTGAAGTTCTGGGCCACCTGGGCCACGGCCGGGGCCAGGTCGTCGTTGACAGCCACGTTGAGCAGGAGGGGGCTGCTGCTGCAGGATGCGTGGGCCGCGACGGCCTGCACGGACAGGCCGATCAGCAGCACGAGCGAGAACACGACCGCGACCGCGACGAGGGCGCCGGTGCTGAAGCGCGCCTTCCGCCGGGCCGATCCCGGGCGGCCCGGCCCGCCGGCCCGCCCGCGCCCGGGCGATCCCGGTGCCGGACTTCCCTGCTGCGACGGCCGCTGGGCCGTCGTCCGCGCGCGTCGCGCCATTACCGCGTCCTTCGCTCTGCCAGACCCGCCCCGCCCCGGCCGACTATATCGGCCCGCTAGCGACGGATACGGTGACTTGACCGCTTTGCCAGGCCTGTCCGCCGGGCGCTTGCGCGCGGCCCGGCGGCGGGCCGGCCAGACTGGGCGGGTGGCCAGCCCGATCTGGATTGACGACCCCGGCGACCCGCGCCTGCGCGACTACGCGGACCTGACCGACGTGCGCCTGCGCCGCAGCCTGGAGGCCGAGCACGGGCTGTTCATCGCCGAGGGCGACAAGGTCATCCGGCGGGCCTTCGCCGCGGGCTACCCTGTCCGGTCGATGCTCGTCTCTGCGCCGAGGCTGCCCGCGATCGCCGATCTCGCCGAGGGCAGCCCGGCGCCCTGCTACGTCGTGCCGGCGGCGGTGGCCGAGCGGATCTCCGGCTTCCAGGTGCACCGCGGCGCGCTGGCCGCCATGCAGCGCACGCCCCTGCCGCCGGCCGCCGAGGTCATCGCGGCCGCCTGCGCCCGGCCCGGTCCCACCCGGATCGTGGTGCTGGAGGACATCGTCGACCACGGCAACGTCGGCGGCATCTTCCGGTGCGCGGCCGCGCTGGGCGTGGCCGCCGTGATCCTGTCGCCCCGGTGCGCCGACCCGCTCTACCGCCGGTCCGTGAAGGTGTCGATGGGCGCGGTGTTCGCCATCCCGTACGCGCGGCTGGCCGACTGGCGGGGCGGGCTGGCCGACCTGCGGCAGGCCGGCTTCGCGCTGCTGGCGCTGACCCCGGACCAGTCCGCCGCGCCGATCGGGGCGGTGGCGCCGGGCGAGCGGGCCGCGCTGCTGCTCGGCACCGAGGGCGACGGGCTGTCGTCGCACTGGCTGCAGGAGGCGGACCGGGCGGTCTGCATCCCGATGGCCCCGGCCGCGATGGCGGCCGGCGTCGACTCGCTCAACGTGGTCGCGGCCGCCGCCATTGCCTGCCAGGCCTTCGCGGCCGGTCCCGCAATCGCGCAGGACTGCGCAGGTCAGAGAGGGTTGGCCGATGCGGGCTAGACAGTTAGTGAAGCGGACTTAACGGTCTGTACATGTCGCGGGGACCGGCGCGTTGCTAGCTTGACTGCGCGGGGCCGCCTGCGTCGCCCCGGGTGGGAGGGACCCTCGGTTGGACATGATCTCGTTTGGCTCGGTCTTCCTGGAACTGGTCTTCGGCCACGTCCCGAAGCTGCCCGGGCCTGGTGAGGAGATCTTCACCGACGACTTCGCCGTGTCCTGCGGCGGCGCCGTGACCAGCGCCAGCGCCGCGGCCGCGGCGGGAGCATCGGCCGGGCTGTGCACGGTGCTGGGCGACGACCTCGGCTCCGGGGTGGTGCAGGAGTTCTGCACCCGCCAGGGCGTCGACCTCGGCCCGGCGCTGCGGGTGCGCCGCCAGTCGGCCGGGATCACCGTGGTCCTGAACTTCGACGGTGACCGGGCCTTCGTCACCCACAAGCCGCCCTGGCCCGCCGGCGACGCGTCGGAGACCGAGCGCTGGTGCCGCGTGCTGCGCCGGGACCGGCCCGCCTGGTGCTACGTGCACGGCCGGGCCGGGGTGCCGGACTTCCTGCGGGCGGCCCGCGCCCAGGGCGCGCGCACCGTGCTCGACATCTCGCTGGAGGCCGACCGCAGCCGTGACCTGGTCATCGAGTGCGTCCGGCTGGCCGACCTGTTCGTCCCGAACGAGGCCGAGCTGTGCCGGCTGACCGGCACCGACTGCCTGCCCGCGGCCGTGGCCGCGGCACGCGACTGGGGCACGCCGATGGTCGTCACCCGCGGCGCCGCGGGCGCGCTGATGGTCACCGCGGACGGGGTGACCGAGGTCCGCGACGGCGTCCGCGAGGTCGAGGTCCGGGACCTGACCGGGGCCGGCGACACGTTCGCCGGGGCGATGATCGGCGCGCTGGTGCAGGGCGCCCCGCTGCTGGCGGCCGTCGCCGCCGCGAACGCCGCGGGCGCCGACGCCGTCAGCCGCCTGGGGGCGTGCGGCGAGGTCGAGGTCGCCGGGTTCAGCTCGGCCGGCCGGACCCTCGGCGCCACCTTCGTGGAGAGCATCGCCGCGGCCCGCCTCGCCGACCTGGCCGGCCTGGCCAGCTCCGCCGCCGAGCATGCCAGCTCCGCCGCCGAGCACGCCAGTTCCGCCGCCGAGCACGCCCGCCCCGCGGAGAACGCCAAGACCGCCCCGGACCCGGGCGAGATCGGGGCCGGGTCGTGAAGCTCGCCATCCTCGGCGGCGGCGGCGTCCGCATGCCCGCGTTCGTCCGCGCCGTCCTGACCACCAGCCCCGGCCTGTTCGGCGAGATCAGCCTCTTCGAGCCGGAACCATCGCGCCGCGACACGATCTGCCGCCTCGCCGCCGCCCTGCCCGAGGCCCTCGGGCAGCCCCCGGTCGTGACCGTCACCGGCGACGCGCAGGCCGCCTTCACCGGCGCCGACTACGTCTTCTCCGCCATCCGCGTCGGCGGCGACCGGGGCCGGGTCATCGACGAGCAGGTCGCGCTGCGGCGCGGCCTGGTCGGCCAGGAGACCACCGGCGCGGGCGGCTGCGCCATGGCCCTGCGGACCATCCCCGTCGTGCTGCGCTACTGCGAGCTGCTGCGCCGCTGCGCGCCGGACGCCGTGCTGATCAACTTCACCAACCCGGCCGGGCTGATCACCCAGGCCATCTGCGCCCAGGGCCTGGTCACCGCCGTCGGGGTGTGCGACACGCCAGGCGGCACCGTGGCCCGGCTGGCCGAGTTCCTCGGGGCGGCCGGCGACGCCGAGCTGGGCGGCTCCTACGCCGGGCTCAATCACCTCGGCTGGGTGTGCTCGCTGCGGGCCGGCGGCCGGGAGCGGATCGGGGAGCTGATCAGCCGGTTCGAGGAACTGCGGCGCTACGACCACCGGTTCGCCGCCTTCGACCCGGCCCTGGTCCGCCGGGCCGGCGCCGTGCCCGCCGAGTACGTGTACTACTACTACGACCCGGCCCGCTACGTCCGCGAGGTCGCCCGCGCCGGGACCAGCCGCGGCCAGGACGTGCTGCGGCTCAACACCGAACTCCTGGGCGCCCTGTCCGCCGCCTTCGCCCGGGCCGATCTCGCCGCCGCCTGGTCGGCCTACGACACCCTGATGGGCGTGCGCAGCGACACCTACATGCGGACCGACACCGACGGCGCCGCGGGCCAGGACGCGGCCCGCCGGGCGCGGGCCGGCGCCGCGCCCGCCGACCTGGCCGCGGCCGCCATCGGCGGCTACGAGGGCCTGGCCCTGCGCGTGATCGGCGGCCTCGCGGGCCGCCAGCCCGCCGAGGTCATCGTCAACCTGCCCGCGGGATCTCGGCTGGGCTTGGAGGCCGGCGACGTTGTCGAGCTGCCGGCCCGGGCCGACGGCGCGGGCCTGACCCCGCTGCCGGTTCCGGACCTGCCGCGGTCGGCTGCCGCCCTGGTCGAGCAGGTCAAGGACTACGAGCGCGGGATCGTCGCGGCCGCGCTGAGCGGCGACGCCGACCAGGCCGCGCTTGCGCTGGCGGGCCACCCCCTGGTTCCCGGCCTCACGGTGGCCCGCGAGCTCATCGCCCAGTACCGCGAGGCACATGGGGCAGATCTCGCCTACCTGCGTTAACGACGAAACCGCGCGCAAGAAAACTGCATGAATACGAAACTGGGCCGCTTCCCCGCCGCCGCCCGCAGAGGCCGTCAGAGCACCTCGGCGCGGATGTAGGCGGTCGACTCCCGCCGCCACAGCAGGGTCGCGGCGGCCACGCCGGCCAGCCACATCGGCACCAGCAGCAGCTTGCCGAGCAGCGAGCCGGGCTCGTGCAGGTACAGGATGAAGCTCAGCGTGCTCAGCGCCGACAGCACGGTGGCCACATTCCGGGCCCAGCCCCGGCCGGCCTGGTTGGTCCGCGCCATGATCAGCCACACCCCGATCGTGATGGCCCAGCTCACCACGATGCCGAAGATGAACGAGTGCACCCCGGTGGTGAGCTCGGCCGCGGTCCAGTGCGGGTTGGCCCGGCGCAATTCGCCCCGGGCGCTGCCGATCGTGGCCAGTGTCGCGATCAGGTCCAGCGCGGCCAGAGCAGCCCCGGCGTACATCAGCCACACCGCGATCCGCACCGACTGTGGCAGCGCCACCGGCGGCGCCACCGACGCCAGCGCCTTCGGCACCGCGCCCCCCGCGGCCCGCTTCCCCGCCCAGCCGCCCGCGGCAGCCTTGGCTGGAGTGCCCTTGGCTGGAGTGCCCTTGGCTGGAGCGGCCTTCGCGGGACCGGCCTTCGCCGGCCCGGCTTTTGCGGGACCGGCCTTCGCCGGGTCAGCCTTCACGGGACCGGACCCGGCCGCCGTGCCCTGGGGTCGGCGAGCGGCGGACTGCTTCGGCTTGGCCATGGCCGCTCCTGGGGCGTGTCGGCGGAGTCCGCGGGAGAGTCACCCGCGGCAGGGAAGGGGACGGGCGTCAAACGCCACGTTTCGGATGGAAATACCGCTTCAAGCTAGTCAGATGAAAATACCGCTTCAAGCGAGCCAGGTGAAACTATCCCCGGTGCCAGACGCTGATGCCGGCATCGGGGGTGTTGACCTTGTAGTCGATGTAGAAGCCGGTGGCCCGCAGGTAGTCGATGACCGACGGGCGGGCGGCGCGGGTGCGGCTGTGCCAGACGATGACCCAGCCGATCTTGCGGTTGCCGTGCCGCAGGCTGTCCAGCGCCCGGGCAACCTGCGCGGCGTCGCACACGTGGCGCTGCCCGTTCTGCGCCCCGTACAGGCACTTGTAGAACGGGTCGTTCAGGATCCCGGCCCGGGTCGGCTGCGGGACCCACGAGCTGTAGGAGATGGCGCGCGGGTGGCCGTCGTCGGTGGCCAGGATGAGCGACTCCGGCTGCATCTTGAATCCCGTCAGCCCGACGCCGCCGCGCAGGCCGAACGGCACGTCCACGACGATCGAGTGCGACGGGTCGGCGGCGATGGTCGCGTCCACCTTCGGCATCGTGGTGGCCATCGTCTTGGCCGAGCCGGCCGACCAGCCCGCCTCGAGCGCGCCGGCCGCCACGATCACGACGACGACGGCCGCCGTGATGACCGGCTTGGCGTGCTGGGTCAGCCAGTGCACAGCGGTTCCGGCGAGAATGGCCGCGCCCAGCAATCCCACCAGCGCGAGCCGGTCGGCCTCGCGCAGCGCTGACAGGCCCGGCACGCGGACCAGCCAGGTGTAGGGCATGAGCAGGGACACCGTGACCCCGTGCCAGCGGTCGGCCAGCGGGATGTAGGTGTGGGCGCCGATCTGCAGCGTCGGGCCGAGGGCCAGCGCCGCGCCCGCCGCCCACAGCAGGGCCAGCCACCAGGACGGCCGCCGCCGCCAGGTCAGGACCAGGCCCGCCGCGGCCAGGCCGGCCAGCACGACGCCGAACGTCGGGACGCCCTCGGACGGCTCGTCGTAGCGGTAGGCGGCGGCCAGCCGGAGCAGCGGGTAGCTGCCGACATGGAAGTGGCCGAGCCGCGGCGACGGCGCGAGCAGCGCGGGCAGGCCGACGCCGTACTCGCGGTAGGTCTCGGTCAGCTGCTGCGCCCCGACCGCCGCGCCGCCCTCGGCCACCTGCCGGATCATGGCGAACAGCTGCGGGCTGGCCACCGCGACCGCGACCACGGCGGCCAGGGCCAGGGTCCGCAGGGCGGGCCAGCGGGCGGGCGAGCGCAGGTGGCTCAGCGCGTGCGGGGGACGGCGGGCGCTGAGCGCGGCCACGGCTCGCTGCGGCCAGGCGGGGCGGGCTCGGGCCGGGTCGCCTCCGGGCGGCTGGCTTGCGGGCGGCTGGCCTGCGGGCGGCCTGCTTGCGGGCGGCTGGCCTGCGGGCGATTTGCCTGCGCGCGGGGCGGTCGCGGCTGCGGGGCTGGCGGCCGGGTCGGGGCGGGCCAGGCCGACCAGCCAGGGCAGCAGGATGGCCACGGCCAGCAGCGCGGCCACGACGGCCGACTCCTGGTTGGTCAGCACGCTGGCGCCGAGGACCAGGCCCAGGATGATGCCCTGGCGGCGGCCCGGCCGGCGCCGCAGCCGGACGGCCGCCTCCAGGGCCAGCGGCAGGAACAGGGTCCCGATCGCGATGTTCAGGTGAAACAGGTCCTGCCAGGTCAGCATCGTGGACAGGCCGAAGAACGCGCCGGCCACGATCGAGCCGGCCTGGCCGAGCCACAGCCGCGCGGCCCGGTACGTCACGTAGCACAGCAGCCCGGGCATCGCGATGGTCAGCACCGCGAAGGACGCGGACGGCCCGAACAGCAGCGTCACCGGCGTCATGACCAGGCCGGGCAGCGGCATCAGCGTGTCGAAGCCGAGCTGGACGCCGACCGGGGCGGCCATGTACGTGGTGAACCACGGGTCGCCCAGGTGCGCGACCTGGTGTCCCATCCACCACAGCGCCCAGACATAGCTGGAGATATCGGGCACCTTGATCAGCCGGCCGTCGGCCAGGTTGCGCGTGGTGGGCCACGTCACGATGACCCCGGCGGCCACGTACCCGCAGATCAGCGCGAGCTGGCCGAGGACCCGGCGGGTGGCGATGGCGCGCAGGCCGCGGCGCAGGGCGGCCGCCAGGCGATGGCCGAGGCCAGCGGCCGGGCCGTGGCCGGCCGCGCCCGCTGGCGTCGCTGCCTCGTCACAGGGCGGAGCTGTCTCCGTGCCGGACGCGGCGCCTCGCCCCGGTCCTGAGGCCGGCGCCCTACCGCCGCTCACGTGATGTCACCGCCCTGGCCCGTCCGGAGGTGCCCTGGCCGCGCCGACTGCGGCCCGCTCGCCTCATCACTCACCTTGTCGCTGCGCGCTCTGCTAGCTGATCCCCCCGGATTGCTGCCAGGCGCCCCCGGCTGGTGCGGTCGACCTGTCGGAGGTCTCACCATAAATCGCACTGTCCGGGCCGCCGCCTGTACGAAGGTTACCGCCGCTCCGGCCGCCCGCGGGCGATGCTACATTTCCCTCGGGTGGCGCCGGTGCGGTTCTGGCCGATTATGGCGCGACTTAGCCGCCGGGCCGCTATTTCGCCGGGGTCCCGGCCAGGATCGGGCAGCGGCTACAGTCCTGGAGTGGCCATCGAGGACGATCCCGGGACCGGCGGCGCCGCGACCGCCGCCGCCTCCCTGGGCCTGCCGCCGCCCCGGCTGCTGCGCTGGGAGATCGTCGCGGTGCTCGCGCTTTCCCTCGGGGCCAGCGCGCTCAACGCCCTGCTGGACCTCGTCGGCTCGCTGCTGGCCCCCCAGGCGCTCGGCCGTCAGCAGGCCCTGCTGGTCGGATCCCAGGCCGCCAATCACTGGCTCGACCTGGCCCTTCAGCTGGCCGGGATCGCCGAGGCCCTCGCGCCCGTGCTGCTCGTCCTCTACCTGCTCGCCCGGTCCGGCGAGGGGCCCGCCGACATCGGCCTGGACACCAGCCAGCCCCGCCTGGATGTGGCCCGCGGCGCCGTCCTGGCCGCCGTGATCGGCGGCGCCGGCCTGCTGTTCTATATCGCCGCGTTCCACCTCGGGTTCAGCCTCAACATCGTGCCCGAGAGCCTGCCCGCCGTCTGGTGGCGCATTCCCGTCCTGCTGCTCAGCGCCGCCCACGACGGGATCCTCGAGGAGACTGTCGTCCTCGCCTACCTGCTGCGCCGGCTGGACCAGCTGGGCTGGACGCCGTGGAAGGCCATCTTGTGCAGCGCCGTGCTCCGCGGCTCTTATCACCTGTACCAGGGGTTCGGCGCATTCCTCGGAAACGCGGTCATGGGCATTGTCTTCGGCATCCTCTATAAGCGGTGGGGCCGCTGCGCGCCGATGATTGTCGCCCATACCCTGATCGACGCCGTGACCTTCGTCGGCTACGCCTACCTCCACGGCAAGGTGTCGTGGCTGCCGTAGCGGCCTAGCGAGCGAGGCCGTCCAGGACCACCGCGCCGGGCAGGCGGGCCAGGTCCGCGCCGGCCAGGATCAGCTTCGACCGCCGCAGCCCGCTGCCCACCACGACCGCCGGCGTCGCCGCCACCGCCGCGTCGACCAGCACCGGCCAGCCGGCCGGCAGCCCGATCGGGGTGATGCCGCCGTACTCCATCCCGGTCTGCGCCACCGCGTCGGCCACCGGCGCGAACGAGGCCTTGCGCACGTTGAGCTGGCGGCGGGCCATCCCGTTCACGTCCGCCCGGGTCGTGGCCAGCACCACGCACGCCGCGTACCTCGGCTCGCCCTCCCGCCGCCCCGCGATGACCACGCAGTTGGCCGACTCGGCCAGCGCCACGCCGTAGCGCTCGCAGAACGCCGCCGTGTCGGCCAGCTCCGGATCGATCTCCGCGACGCCGACCCCGTCCAGCGCCCCGGCCAGCGCGGCCAGCGCCTTGGCCACGGGCTCGGCCAGCAGCTCCTCGTGGTCGAGGGCGGGTACCACGGTCAGGCTTCCCATGCGCATCGTCATCTGCCGAAGTCTAGAGAGCCCGGTGACCCGGGCTGGCCACTGCAACGTGCGCTGGTGATACTTCGATCATGCCGATGAGCGAATCTGTGGCCCAGTCCCTGACCGAGCCGATCGGGGGGACCGGCCTCGACGCCCGCACCGCGACCGTCGCCGCCCTCGCCGCCGCCCTGCAATCCCGAGCCATCACCGCCACTGCCCTGGCCGCCTTCTACCTGGACCGCATCCAGCGGCTCAACCCCGGGCTGCGGGCCGTCATCTCGACCAGCCCGCTGGCCCTGGACGAGGCCGCGGCCAGCGACACGAGGCGCGAGGCCGGCCAGTCGCGCGGCCCGCTCGACGGCATCCCGGTCCTGGTCAAGGACAACCTGGCGGTGAGCGGGCGCCCCGCCACCGCCGGGTCGCCGGCGCTGCTGCTGGCCGGCGGCGACGAGTCATTCTGCCTCGGCGGGCTGCGCGCGGCCGGGGCGGTGATCATCGGCAAAACCAACCTGTCCGAGTGGGCGAACTTCCGCTCCCGCCACTCCAGCAGCGGCTGGAGCACCCTCGGCGGCCAGGCCGTCAACCCGCACGGCGCCGGCCGCAACCCGTCGGGCTCCAGCTCCGGCTCGGGCGTGGCCATGGCCGCCGCGCTGGCCCCGCTCGCGATCGGGACCGAGACCGACGGCTCCATCGTGTCCCCCGCCGCGGCGTGCGGGGTAGTCGGCATCAAGCCCACCCTCGGGCTGGTCAGCCGCACCGGCATCGTGCCGATCTCGGCCGCGCAGGACACCGCCGGGCCGATGGCCCGGACGGTCGCCGACGCCGCCGCGCTGCTCACCGCGCTGGCCGGCCCGGACCCGGCCGACCCGGCCACCGCCGCCGCCGCGGGGGAGGCCGCCGACTACACCAGCTTCCTGGACCCCGGCGCACTGGCCGGCGCCCGGCTCGGCATCTGGCGCCACGGCGCGGACGCCATCGGCCCGGCCACCGCCGCGGTGTTCGACGCCGCCATCGCCCGGCTCCGGGACGCGGGCGCGACGGTCATCGACCAGGTCGACCTGCCCGACGCCGGCCAGATCCAGGGCCCCGAGTTCGCGGCCCTGGCCCATGAGTTCAAGCACGACCTCAACGCCTACCTGGCCGCGCTGCCCGGCGAGCACCCGGCCAGCCTGGCCGAGCTCATCGCGTTCAACCAGGCCCGGGCCGACACCGTCCTCGCCGTATTCGGCCAGGACCTCTTCGACGCGGCCGAGGCGACCGGCGGCGACCTGACCGACCCCGACTACCTGAGCGCCCGCGGCGAGGCCCGGCGGCTGGCCCGCTCCGGCCTGGACGCCGCGCTGCTCGGGTCGGAGCTGGACGCCGTGGTCAGCCTGACCGGCAACCCGGCCTGGCTGACCGACCACGTCCTCGGCGACCACCACACCTTCGGGACGTCGAGCCCGGCCGCCGTGGCCGGGTACCCGGCCATCACCATCCCGGCCGGCCAGGTCGGCGGGCTGCCCGTGGGTATATCGATGGCCGGGCCGGCCTGGAGCGAGCCGCGGCTGATCGCGCTCGCGCACGCGTTCCAGCTAGCCGACCAGTCAGTTCACGGCCCGCAAGAAGTGCGAGGTTAATGTACGCGTATGGAATCATGGCCCGCCGCAACCGTGCCGGAACTGCCCGGACGCGGCCCGGAACCGCTGGTCTGGGACACCGCGAGCCGTGCGCTCGAGGTGGCCGCCCCCGGTCACCGGGCCGCCCTGTACGCCTGCGGCATCACCCCGTATGACGCCACGCACATCGGCCATGCGGCCACCTACCTGGCCTGGGACCTGCTGATCCGGGCGTGGCGGGACGCCGGGCACGAGGTCGCCTACGTGCAGAACGTCACCGACGTCGACGACCCGCTGCTGGAGCGCGCCGACCGGGACGGTGAGGACTGGCGGGAACTGGCCCTGCGCGAGATCGCGCTGTTCCGCTCCGACATGGCGGCGCTGCGGGTACTGCCGCCCGCCCACCTGATCGGCGCGGTCGAGGCCCTGCCGCTGATCGAGGAGTTCAACCGGGTGCTGGCCAGCCACGGCGCGCTCTACGACCTTGAGGGCGACACCTACTTCGCCCGCAGCGCGGACCCGGACTTCGGGGCGGTATCCCACCTCGATATCGCCACCATGGCCGAACTATCGGCCGAACGCGGCGGTGATCCGTCCCGGCCGGGCAAGAAGGACCCGCTGGACCCCATGGTCTGGCTCGCGGCCCGCCCCGGCGAGCCGTCCTGGCCCTCCGACTTCGGGCCCGGCCGGCCGGGCTGGCACGTCGAGTGCGCGGCCATCTCCACCGCCTACCTCGGCGCCTCGTTCGACGTCCAGGCCGGCGGCTCCGACCTGGTGTTCCCCCATCACGAGATGAGCGCCTCGCACGCCCGGGTGGCGCTCGGCGGCCAGGGCGACCCGGTGTTCGCCCTGCGCTACGCCCACGCCGGGATGGTCCGCCTCGACGGCGAGAAGATGTCCAAGTCGCTCGGCAACCTGGTCTTCGTGTCCCGGCTGCGCGCCGACGGCACCGACCCGATGGCCATCCGCCTGGCCATCCTGGCCCACCACTACCGCGGGGACTGGGACTGGACCGACGCCAGCCTGGCCAAGGCGACCGCCCGGCTGGCCCGCTGGCGCGCGGCGGTCGCCGCGACCGGGGGAGCGGTGGCCGGGGGAGCGGTGGCCGGGCCGGACCTGGGCCCGGCAGCCGGGCCTGATGCCGGGCCGGGCTCCGGGACCGGAACGGCGGGCGCCGGGGCGGCGGACGCGGGGGCGGTGGAGGTCGAGGCGGCGGACGCGGGGGCGGCGGTGCTCGCGGGGGTGCGCGAGCGGCTCGCCGACGACCTGGATGCGCCGGGCGCCCTCGCCGTGGTCGACGAGTGGGCGGCGGCGGTATCGGCCGGAACCGTGACCGCCGGGGGAGCACTGGTCCACGACACGGTCGACGCCCTGCTGGGAGTGCTGCTGTAGGCCGGCCCGCATTTGATACCTCAGCGATACCGTGATATCGACGAGGTACCGAGACGTGGACGAGCCGGAGACAGTCATGGCCGCAGACGACCCCGAGAGCACGAGCAGCCCGGCCCCGCAGGCCGCACAGAGCCCGCAGGCACCGCCCGGCTTGCCGCCGGCGTCCGACTCGCAGGCGGGTTCTGGCTCGGAGGCGGGCCCTGGCCCGGAGGCGGGCCCTGGCCCGGCGGCCGGTCCCGGCCCGCAGGCCGGGACCCGGGTGCCCGGCAGCACGGAGCCGATCCAAGCTGACGTGGTCCGGCTCCTGGTCAAGGCCGTGGCGACGCTGCCGGATGCCGAGCGCGACCAGGTCTACGCCTGGTTCCTGGACCGTGGCATCACCGGGTCCCGGGCCGCCGCGTTCGCCGGCGCCGGGCCGTTCCCGCGCCAGCTGCGGGAGATGAGCGCGGCGCTGCTGTCCCTGCAGCGGGCCGGCGGCCTGCCCGGCGCCCAGCCGGCCGGCCAGCAGGTCGTGCCGGTCCGCTTCGCCGCCGATCAGCACGCCGCGCTGCGCACCTGGTGCAGCGAGCACGGGTTCTCGATGGCGACCGTGATCCGCGGCCTGGTCGCCCGCTTCCTCGAGGGCCAGCTCCCGGCCCGTAACTAACCCGGCGCCGGCCCGGGCCGGCGTCAACCGAATTTCGCGCCAGCCCGGGGATTGCGTGGCCCGTCCACAGGCGCGAAGTCGCCCCGCCGGGTGGCTGGCCGCGGCCGCAGCCTGGGCTCATGACACATCAGCAGAGTCCCGGCGAAGTTCCCCCGACAGCGCGCCGCCCCAGCCCCGGCGCCCAGCCCGCCCGCCCCTCGGGCACCGGTTCCCCGGATGCCCGCCCGCCGCGTGCCGGTTCCCCGGATGCCGCCCCGCCGCGTGCCGGTTCCCCGGACGCGGAGCCCCCCGGCCCACGTTCGGGCCGCGCCCGGGCCCGCGGCGCCCGCCCGCTCAGCGATGCTCCGGCCGGTGACCGGCCCGCCGCCGATCTCCTGGCGGCCAGCCTGCCCGCGGCCCCGGTCCGGGTCGGCTTAGCCTCGCCCGCCTCGGTCCTGGCCATCGTGCCGAGCCTGCTGGGCTTTCACCCGAGCCAGAGCCTGGTCGTGCTCGGCGTCAGCGGCCCGCGCAACCGGGTCAGCCTGACCTTCCGCTACGACCTGCCCGACCCGCCCGATGACGACCTCGCGGCCGATATCGCGGCGCACGCCTGCGAGGTCCTGACCCGCGAGGCGCTACAGGCGGCCATCGTGATCGGCTACGGCCCCGAGCGCCCGGTGGCGGCGGCCGCGCTCCCGGTCGTCGCGGCGCTGCTGGACGCGGGCCTGGACGTCCTCGAGGTGCTCCGCGCGGAGGGCGGGCGGTGCTTCACGGTGAACTGCGAGGACCCGGACTGCTGCCCGGCGGACGGAATCCCGTTCGACCCGTGCTCGCACCCCGTTGCGGCCGCGCTGAAAGACGCCGGCCTGGACGTCCTGCCCGACCGGGCCGCGCTCGCGCGCACGCTGCAGCCACCGCCGGGAACTGCCCGCGCCACCCGGCAGGCGACGGGCCGGGCGCTCCGGCGCCTGGACCGGCTGGTGGCCGCGGCGCGCGGCGGCGGCCTCGACCCCGCGGCCGCCCTGGCCGACGCGGGCCGCGCGGCGGTGCGCGACGCTATCCGCCGGTACCGCTCGGGGGGATCGATCGAGGACCGGCCCCGGCTCGCCTACCTGGCCGTCGTCGTCGCCGACCTGCGCGTCCGGGACGACGCGTGGGCCCAGATGGACCCGCGGCAGGCCGGCCCGCACACGGCCCTGTGGACCGACATCGTCACCGGCGCGGCGCCGGAGTTCGTCCCGGCCCCGGCGTCGCTGCTGGCCTTCACGGCCTGGCAGGCCGGCGAGGGCGCCCTGGCCAACGTGGCGGCCGAGCGGGCCCTGGCGGCCGACCCGGCCTACTCCATGGCGCTGCTGATCGCCGGAGCCGTTCAGGCCGGCCTGCCGCCGTCCGCCGCCCGCCTGCCGATGACCCAGGACGAGGTCGCGGCCAGCTATGAATAGCCCGCCGGCGCAGGGCCGCGCAGTTTAGAGGCCTATGGGGCTGGGAGGGGCTGACGGTGGAAAGGTAAACTTCCCGTGCCGATCGTCTGGAGGGCGCGTGACCGAAGTCGCCGACACGGGGACAATGCTGCCCGCGCACCGCGCGGCGGTTGAGCAGATCAAGCGCGATTACGCGGCGATCCCGCCCGGCAGCCCGGTGCGGCTGGCCAAGCGGACGTCCAACCTGTTCCGGTTCCGGGGCGAGACCGCCGGGCCAGCCCTGGACGTATCCGCCTTCGGCCACGTCCTGCGGGTCGACCCGGCGGCCCGCACGGCGGTCGTCGGCGGCATGACCACCTACGAGGACCTGGCCGACGCCACCCTCCGGCACGGCCTGATGCCGCTGGTCGTCCCGCAGCTCAAGACGATCACCCTCGGCGGCGCGGTCAGCGGGCTCGGCATCGAGTCCACCTCGCTGCGCAGCGGGATGCCGCACGAGTCCGTACTGGAGATGGAGATCCTCACCGGCGACGGCCAGGTCGTCACCGCCGCGCCCGGCGGCGAGCACGACGCGCTCTACCACGGGTTCCCCAACTCCTACGGGACCCTGGGCTATGCCCTGTCGCTGACCATCGAGCTGGAGCCGGTCACGCCGTACGTGCACCTGCGGCACTTCCGCTTCCGCAGCCCGGAGGACTGCATGGCGGCGGTCGCCCAGATCGCCGCCGACGGCAGCTACGAGGGGCATCGCGCCGACTTCGTGGACGGCACCATGTTCAGCCTCGATGAGCTGTACCTGACCGTCGGCGCCTTCAGCACCCAGGCCCCGTGGCTGAGCGACTACACGCGGGCGAAGATCTACTACCAGTCGGTGCGCGGGCCCCGCGAGGACTTCCTGACCATCCGGGACTACCTGTGGCGCTGGGATACCGACTGGTTCTGGTGCTCACGCCCGTTCGGGGTGCAGCGGCCGCTGATCCGCGCGGCCTGGCCGCGCCGCTACCGCCGGTCTGACGTGTACCGCAAGCTGGTCGCCTTCGACCGCGCGCACCGCCTGAGCGCCACCATCAACGCCCGGCGCGGTGCGCCGGCCAGCGAGGACGTCATCCAGGACGTGGAGATCCCGGTCGGCCGCGGCGCGGACTTCCTGCGCTTCTTCTCGGCGCAGGTCGGCATGAGCCCCGTCTGGCTGTGCCCGCTGCGGCTGCGCGGCGAGCAGACCTGGCCGCTGTACCCGATGCGGCCCGGCCAGGTCTACGTGAACTTCGGCTTCTGGGGAACGGTGGGCCTGCCGCCGGGCGCGGCAGGCGGCTTCTACAACCGGCAGATCGAGGACGCGGTCAGCGACCTCGGCGGCCACAAGGGCCTGTACTCGACCTCGTTCTACTCGCCGGAGGAATTCTGGGAGCGCTACAACGGGACGGCGTACGCCGAGCTCAAGCGCGACTACGACGCCAGTGGGCGGCTGGCGGATTTGTACAGTAAATGTGTTCGCGGGCTGTGAGGAGTGACGAACATGGCGCTGGCCGAGGTATTCGAGCGGGTCGCTGGCCCGGATGCCCCTGTCGAATTCCAGGCGTTTGACGGGAGCAAGGCCGGGGCGTCGGGCTCCCCGGTGCGCATCATCATCAAGTCCCGGTCCGCCGTCGCCTACCTGGCGCAGGCTCCCGGTGCGCTCGGGCTGGCCCGGGCCTATGTCGCCGGCCACCTGGACGTCGTTGGCGACATGTACCTCGCGCTGGCCCGGATGGTCAGCGCGCAGCGGATGGAGTGGACCAAGGCCGAGCAGCTGCGGCTGCTCGGGGACCTGGGCGGCCCGCGGCTGCTGTGGCCGCGGATGGAGCCGCCGCCGCAGGAGGTCCGCGTCAACAGCCGGTGGCGGCTCGGGCGGCGGCACTCCAAGCAGCGCGACGCCAACGCCATCTCGCATCACTACGACGTCTCCAACACCTTCTACGAGTGGGTGCTCGGCCCGTCCATGGCCTACACCTGCGCCTGCTACCCCCGCGCCGACGCGACGCTGGAGGAGGCCCAGGCCAACAAGTTCGAGCTGGTCTCGCGGAAGCTCGCGCTCAAGCCGGGGATGCGGCTGCTGGACGTCGGCTGCGGCTGGGGCGGCATGGTCATGCACGCCGCCCGCGAGCACGGCGTGAAGGCGCTCGGCGTCACCCTGTCCGCGGAGCAGGCGTCCTGGGCGCAGCGGGCCATCAAGGAGGCCGGGCTGAGCGACCTGGCCGAGGTCCGTCACATGGACTACCGGGACGTGGCCGAGAGCGAGTTCGACGCGGTCAGCTCGATCGGGCTCACCGAGCACATCGGCAAGGCCGAGCTGCCGGGCTACTTCTCGTTCCTGTACGGCAAGCTCCGGCCCCGGGGACGGCTGCTGAACCACTGCATCACCCGCCCGGACAACCAGAGCCCGAACGTCGTCAAGGACGGGTTCATCAACCGGTACGTCTTCCCCGACGGGGAGCTGGAGGGCCCGGGCTACCTGGCCTCCCTTATCCAGGACACCGGTTTCGAGCTCCGCCACCAGGAGAATCTGCGCGAGCACTACGCCATGACCCTGGCCGGCTGGTGCGCCAACCTGGACGACCACTGGGACGAGGCGGTCGCCGAGGTCGGCGAGGGCACCGCGCGGGTCTGGCGGCTGTACATGGCCGGCTCGCGGCTCGGTTTCGAGCGCAACCAGATTCAGCTGCACCAGATCCTCGGCGTCAAGCTCGACGCCGAGGGCCAGGCCGGCATGCCGCTGCGGCCCGACTGGGGCAGCTAGCAGCCCGCCCGGTCACCTTCCGGGGCTCCCGGCCTTCGCCAGTCGCCAGCGGGCGATGATCATGGCGGCGGCCGGCGCCCCGGGGGGAGCGCCGCGGCTCAGCGCAGGCGGCGGCCAGCGGCCGAGGGCACGGCCGGCGTGACACTGCCGGCCGGCCAGCCCGCGCGGGCAAACGCCCCGGCGATGGCCGCGGCGACCTGGCCGGCCCGGC
This sequence comes from Streptosporangiaceae bacterium, assembly GCA_036501025.1. GTDB lineage: Bacteria > Actinomycetota > Actinomycetes > Streptosporangiales > Streptosporangiaceae > DASUBV01. Next base: position 21,897 of record DASYBB010000029.1, on the reverse strand, counting down.
CGGCGGCCACTAGCGCGATCACCGAGCCGCCGAACCCGCCGCCCGTCATCCGGGCGCCGGCGGCGCCCGCCGCGAGGGCGCTGGCGACGGCCACGTCAGCCTGCGGCCAGGAGACCTCGAAGTCGTCCCGCAGCGAAGCGTGCGACTCGGTGAGCAGGGGGCCGACGGCCGCCAGGTCGCCGCGCCGGAGCAGGTCGGCCGCGGCCAGGACGCGGCGGTTCTCCGTGACGACGTGCCGGGCGCGCCGGCGGAGCTCCGGGTCGGCCAGCTGGGCTAGGCCTTCCGGGCGGTCCGTCAGGTCCCGCAGCGAGGCCACGCCGAGAGCGCGGGCCGCCTCCTCGCACGACCGGCGCCGCGCCGCGTACCGCCCGTCGTTCAGCGCGTGCCGGACGCCGGTGTCAGTGACCAGCAGGGTGAGCCCGGCCGCGCCGGGATCGAGCGGGACGTCCTCCGCCGCGCCGCTGCGGCAGTCCAGCAGCAGGGCGTGGCCGGCCCGGCACAGCAGCGCCGCCGACTGGTCCATGATCCCGGTGGGGGCACCGGCGAACTCGTTCTCGGCCCGGCTGGCCAGTGCCGCCAGTTCCGGGCGCGTGACGGCCAGGCCGTGCAGGTCGGCCAGGGCGAGGCCGACGGCGCACTCCAGGGCCGCTGACGAGGACAGGCCGGCGCCGATGGCCAGGTCGGTGTCGATGGCAATGGCCGTGCCGCCCGGCGGGCAGCCCGCCACGGTGAGTGCCCAGGCCATGCCGAGCGGGTAGGCCGCCCAGCCGCTGACCGTCCCCGGCGCGAGGCCGCCGCCCGGTGCCGTGACCGCCCGCCCGCCGCGCTGCCGGGACGATACGGCGATGCCGGCGCCGCGCCGCCCGGCCGCCGCCGCCACGCCCGCGGTCAGCGCGAAGGGCAGCACGAAGCCGCCGTTGTAATCGGTGTGCTCGCCGATCAGGTTGACCCGGCCGGGCGCGAACCAGACGCCCTCCGGCTGCTCGCCGAACTCGGCGGCGTAGTCGCGGGTGACCCGGTCAGCCAGGCCGCCCGGGCGCACCGCGGGCTCACTGCCGTCTGAGCTCCGGCTCATCCGAGCTCACGCAGCCGCACGGCGGCCTGCTCCGGGAGAATGTCGTTGGCGAAGGCGTCCATCCCGGACTCCGAGCCCGCCAGGTACTTGAGCTTGTCATTGCTGCGCCGCAGCGTGAACAGCTCCAGGTGCAGCGCGAAGTGCTCCCGCCCGGTCCGGGCCGGCGCCTGGTGCCAGCCCGAGATGTACGGCGCAGGCCGGTCGAACAGCCGGGCGAAGCGGCCGAGCAGGTCCAGCTGGACCGCGGCGAGGTCGTCCCGCTCCTCCGGCCGCAGGCTGGCCAGGTCAGGTACCCGGCGGTTCGGGTAGCAGTGCACCTCGTAGGGCCACCGGGCCGCGTGCGGGACAAACGCCGTCCAGTGATCGCCCGCCAGCACGACCCGCGAGCCGTCCGCCCGCTCGGCCGCCACCACGTCGTCGGATAGGTTCCGCCCGGTCCGGCGGGCGTAGGCGAAGGAGGCCTCCAGCGCCCGGGCGGTCCGCTGCGTCACGAACGGGTAGGCGTAGATCTGGCCGTGCGGGTGCGGCTGGGTCACGCCTATTTCCCGGCCCCGGTTCTCGAAGCAGAACACCTGCGCCACCCCCGGCAGGGCGCTCAGCTCCCGGGTCCGGTCGATCAGCGCCTCCGTCACCAGGCGCGCCCGCTCCGGCGACAGGTCCGCGAACGACGCGTTGTGGTCGCTGGTAAAGCAGATGACCTCGCACCGGCCCGCCGAGGCCCGGGTCGGCAGCAGCTCATCCGGCTCGCCCGCGGCATCCCCGGGCGCGAGCCCGCCGCCCGACTGGGTCAGCGCCGGGAACCGGTTCTCGAAGACCACCACCTGGTAGTCGTGCGCCGGGATCTCGGTAGCCCGGGTATCCGTGGACGGGCACAGCGGGCAGTCGGCCGCGCTCGGCAGGTAGGTCCGGTCCTGGCGGTGACTGGCGTACATGACCCAGGCCCGCTGGAACGGGTCGTAGCGCAGCTGCGACTCCGGCCGCGCGGGCGACAGCCCGCGCCGGTCGGGCTCGTCCCGGCGTCCGGCCGGCCCGGTGTCGAAATAGCTCAGCTCGCGCCCGTCAGACAGCCGGATGGTGGTCTTGCGGACCGTGATGTTAACGCTCACAGGCTTACCTTAGGAGGTCCCCGATCCGGCCGCCCCGGCCTGTCCCGGAACCTTCCGTCAGCCCCGGTAGCTTTCGGCCACGGTGAAGGCCAGGTCGAGCGCCTGGCTGCGGTTCAGCCGGGGATCGCATGCCGTCTCGTACCGCTGGTGCAGGTCGGCGGCCGCGATCTCGTGGCTGCCACCCACGCACTCGGTCACGTTGTCGCCGGTGAACTCGATGTGGATGCCGCCCGGATGGGTGCCGAGGCTGCGGTGCACCGCGAAGAAGCCCTGCACCTCGGTCAGCACGTCGTCGAACCGGCGCGTCTTGTAGCCGCCCGGCGCCTCGAACGTGTTGCCGTGCATCGGGTCGCAGACCCAGGCCACCGGGATTCCCTCGGCCTGCACCGCCTCGACGAGCGGCGGCAGCACCGCCTCGATCTGGCCGGCGCCGATCCTGGTGATGAGGGTCAGCCGCCCGGGCTCCCCGTCCGGGCTCAGCGCCCGGACCAGCGCCAGCAGCTCCGCCGGCGTCGCGCCCGGCCCGACCTTCAGCCCGATCGGGTTGCGGATGCCCGCCGCGAACTCCACGTGCGCGCCGTCGATCGCCCGGGTGCGCTCACCGATCCACAGGAAGTGCGCCGACAAGTCATATTTCCCGCCGGAACGCTGGTCAGTGCGGGTCAGGGCCCTCTCATACGGCAGCAGGAGGGCCTCGTGACTGGAGTAGAGCTCGACGGTCCGCAGCTCGTCGGGATAGCTGCCGCACGCCCGCATGAAGGCGAGCGCCCGGTCGATCTCGCCCGCCAGCCGCTCATAGCGCTGCCCGGCCGGGCTGGCCCGGACGAAGTCCTGGTTCCAGGCGTGGACCTGGTCCAGGTCGGCGTACCCGCTCGTGGTGAAGGCCCGGCACTGATTGAGCGTGACCGCCGCGCTGTGGTAGGCGCGCAGCAGCCGGCCGGGATCTGGCCTGCGGGACGCCGCCGTGAACTCGAAGCCGTTCACCGCGTCGCCGCGGTAGGCGGGCAGCTCGACGCCATCGCGCGTCTCGGTGTCACGCGACCGGGGCTTGGCGAACTGCCCGGCCAGCCGCCCGATCTTGACGATGGGGATGCTGGCCCCGTAGGTCAGCACGACGGCCATCTGCAGCAGGGTCTGCAGCTTCGCGTGCACGGCCCCGGCCGTGGCGCCCGTGAACGTCTCGGCGCAGTCACCGCCCTGCAGCACGAAGGCCTCGCCCCGGGCCACCGCGGCCAGCCGGCTCTGGAGCTGATCGCATTCGCCCGCGAAGACCAGCGGCGGGAGGGCGGCGAGCTCAGCGGTCACTGCCGCCAGCGCCGCGGAATCCGGCCAGTCCGGCTGCTGCCCGGCCGGCCGGCCGGAGCCCGGCACGCCGGAGCCCGGCCGGGCGGAGCCCGGCACGCCGGAGCCCGGCCGGGCGGAGCCCGGCACGCCGGGTTCCCGGGAGCCGGGAGCTCCGGAGCTGGATCCCTCCGGGCCGGCCGCGGAATCGGACCCGCCGCTGGCCGGGCCGGCGGCAGAATCGGACCCGCCGCTGGCCGCGCCGGCCGCAGAATCGGACCCGCCGCTGGCCGGGCCGGCGGCGGTGGTCGCGGCCGTCATGCCGCCCGGCCGGGACGAGTCTGCAGGGCGCTTCGCAGCGCTGGTCCGTCGGTCACGGTCTCACGCTACGCGGTCGGCCGCGCCGCCGTACCGGCCGCGGGCCGGCCCGCGGCCCGGCAACGCGAGTACCCCGAGCCCCGGGAACATCTGTGATGGACAATGGGGGGCATGGAAGCTGCCCATGCTGCCGGCTCATCGCGTGATGTCGTCCTGCTCGGCTCGACCGGGTCCATCGGGACCCAGGCGCTCGACATCGTCGCCCGCAACCCGGGCCGCTTCCGGCTGACCGGGCTGGCCGCCGGCGGCGGCAACCCGGAGCTGCTGGCCCGCCAGGCCCTGGAGCATGGCGTCGAGGTCGTGGCCGTGGCCAGCGGGCCCGCGGCGCCGGCCGTCGAGCAGGCGCTGGCCCGCCAGGCCGGCGCCCTCGGCCGGAAGACCCGGCTGCCCAAGGTCCTGGCCGGCCCGGAGGCCGTGGCCGAGATGGCCGCCTGGCCGTGCGATGTCGTGCTGAACGCCGTGACCGGGGCCGCCGGGCTGGCCGCCACGCTCGCGGCCCTGGACGCCGGCCGGACGCTGGCCCTGGCCAACAAGGAGTCCCTGATCATGGGCGGCCAGCTGGTCGCGGGCCGGGCGGCACCCGGCCAGATCGTGCCGGTCGACTCCGAGCACTCCACGATCGCCCAGTGCCTGCGCGCGGGGGCCGCGCACGAGGTGGCCCGGCTGGTGGTGACCGCCAGCGGCGGCCCGTTCCTGCACCGCAGCCGGGCCGAGCTGGCCGATGTCACGCCCGAGCAGGCCCTGGCCCACCCGACCTGGAACATGGGCCCGGTCATCACGGTGAACTCCGCCACCCTGGTGAATAAGGGCATGGAGCTGATCGAGGCTCACCTGCTGTTCGGCATCGGCTTCGACCGCATCGAGGTCGTCGTGCACCGCCAGTCCGTCGTCCACTCCATGGTCGAGTTCACCGACGGCGCGACCGTCATCATGGCCAGCCCGCCGGACATGCGGATTCCCATCGCGCTCGGGCTCGGCTGGCCGGAGCGGGTCCCGGGAGCGGCGGCCCCGGTCGACTGGTCGCAGGCCCATACCTGGACATTCGAGCCGCTGGACGCGGCCGCCTTCCCCGCGGTGGCCCTGGCCCGCGAGGCGGGCCAGGCGGGCGGGACGGTCCCGGCCGTCTACAACGCCGCGAACGAGCAAAGCGTGGCCGCGTTCATGGCCGGCCGAATCCCCTTCACCGGAATCGTCGATACGGTAGCCCAGGTAGTCTCTGAGCATGACGGCGGCAGCGCGACCGTGACCGAGGTGGCGGAGATCCTGGCCGCGGACCACTGGGCCCGGACCCGCGCAGGCGAGCTGACGGGGACGGCATGACAACGGGGCGCAGCGCGGTGACGCTGGGAGGAGATCTAGCCGGATGAGCTTCGTGCTAGGCGTGGTGATCTTCGTGCTGGCCCTGCTCGTGTCAGTCATGCTGCACGAGACCGGGCATTTCGTGATGGCCAAGCGCTTCCACATGAAGGCCACCAAGTACTTCGTCGGCTTCGGCCAGACGCTCTGGTCCCGCCAGCGCGGCGAGACCGAGTACGGGATCAAGGTCCTGCCGCTCGGCGGCTTCGTCAAGATCATCGGGATGACCTCCCTGGAGGAGGTGGACCCGGCCGATGAGGCCCGGTCCTTCCGCCGCCAGCCGGCCTGGCAGCGGGCCATCGTCCTGGGCGCCGGCTCCTTCATGCACTTTGCCCTGGCTCTGTTCCTCCTGTTCATCGTGGCCGTGGGCATCGGCGTGCCGAAAGTCACGAACAGCGCGACCGTCGGGACGGTCAGCCAGTGCCTGGGCCGCACGCTGAAGGAGCTGGACTCGGGCGTCTGCGCCAGTTCCGCGCCGGCGTCGCCGGCCGCTCGGGCCGGGCTCCGGCCCGGCGACAAGATCGTCTCCGTCGCCGGGCACCCGGTCGGCAGCTTTACCCAGCTCGGCGATGTCCTCCGCAAGGAACCCGCCGGGAAGCCCGTAGCGCTCGTCGTGGCCCGCGGCGGCCAGCGGCTGACCCTTTCGGTCACGCCCGGCACGGTGCGCGGCGGGAAGGGCTCCTACATCGGCATCAACCGGCAGATCATCTTCCAGCGCAGCGGGCCGGTCGCCGGCGTGTCCTACGCGGGCTCCACCTTCGGCCAGATCATCGCTGAGTCCGGGCAGGCGGCGGCGCGGCTGCCCGCGGCCCTGCCCGACCTGTTCCGGGCCGACCGCTCGAAGACCGCCGGCGCCAATGTCAGCAGCATCGTCGGCGCTGCCGATGACGCCGGCCAGGTGGTCCAGGCGGGCGGCGGCTGGCAGTTCACGGTCTCCGACCTGCTGCTGATCGTCATCTCGCTGAATATCTTCGTCGGCGCTTTCAACCTGCTCCCGCTGCTCCCGCTGGACGGCGGCCATCTCGCCATCGTGTTCTACGAGCGCATCCGGGCCTGGCTGGCCCGGCTCCGAGGTCGCCCGGACCCGGGCCTGGTCGACCTGCAGAAGCTGATCCCGGTGAGTGTCGGCGTCTTCGCCATCATCGTCGGCCTCGGCCTTGTTCTCATCGCGGCGGACATCGTCAACCCGGTTCACCTAGCTTAGTGAGGGGCCTGCACAGATGACTGTTGACCTCGGGATCCCGCAGCTTCCGCCCGAGCCGCTCGCGGCCCGGCGGCAGTCCCGCCAGATCATGGTGGGCAAGGGCAGCCACGCCGTGCCCGTCGGCGGCGGCGCGCCGGTATCGGTGCAGTCGATGACCACCACGCTGACGGCGGACGTCAACGCCACTCTCCAGCAGATCGCCGAGCTCACCGCGGCGGGCTGCCAGATCGTCCGGGTGGCGGTGCCGTCGCAGGACGATGCGGACGCACTCCCCGATATCGCGCGCAAGTCGCAGATCCCGGTGATCGCCGACATCCACTTCCAGCCGAAGTACGTGTTCGCCGCGATTGACGCCGGCTGCGCAGCCGTGCGGGTGAACCCCGGAAATATCAAGACCTTCGACGACAAGGTCGGCGAGATCGCCAAGGCCGCGTCAGCGGCCGGGATCCCGATCCGGATCGGCGTCAACGCCGGGTCCCTGGACAAGCGGCTGCTGGCCAAGTACGGCAAGGCCACTCCCGAGGCGCTGGTCGAGTCCGCGCTCTGGGAGTGCTCGCTGTTCGAGGAGCACGGCTTCACCGACATCAAGATCTCGGTCAAGCACCACGACCCGGTCGTCATGATCAACGCCTACCGGCTGCTCGCCCAGCGCTGCGACTACCCGCTGCACCTTGGCGTCACCGAGGCGGGCCCGACCTTCCAGGGCACGGTCAAGTCGGCGGTCGCGTTCGGCGCGCTGCTGGCCGAGGGCATCGGGGACACCATCCGGGTGTCGCTGTCCGCGCCGCCGGTCGAGGAGGTCAAGGTCGGCATCGCGATCCTGGAGTCGCTCGGCATGCGCCAGCGCGGCCTGGAGATCGTCTCCTGCCCGTCCTGCGGCCGCGCGCAGGTCGACGTCTACACCCTCGCCGACAAGGTGACCGCCGCCCTGGACGGGCTCGACATCCCGCTCCGCGTCGCCGTCATGGGCTGCGTCGTCAACGGTCCCGGCGAGGCCCGCGAGGCCGACCTCGGCGTCGCCTCCGGCAACGGCAAGGGCCAGATCTTCGTCCGCGGCGAGGTCATCAAGACCGTGCCCGAGTCGATGATCGTCGAGACCCTCATCGAGGAAGCCATGAAGCTGGCCGCCGAGATGGAACCCGCCGAGGGCTAAGCACCGGCCAAAGGACTGGGGTCCCGGCGGACGGAGTCCGCCGGAGGCGTCACCTCGCCAAAGACGGGAACCGGCCGGGGGCCCGACGGTGAGAACGGCCGAGGCACATGGGGTTTCTGCGATGCCATAGGCGCCTGGGACGCCAGGCAGGACGGCCCGAGTCCGCCGACGGCCGCCGGCTCGGCGCTCGACCATGATCGTGGGAAGTCTGCTCACTCTATGAGGTGAGCAACCTTCCCACGATCATGAGGAGTCGCCCGCTGGCGAGACCTGCGAGACCTGCGAGACCTGCGTGCCTGGTGAGGCAGATGGGGCTGGCGATGTTGGCCCCCTGCAGTCGAGCAGGCTGATGGGCCGCCGGGCAGACGGTCCGGCCGCCGGCCAGACGGTCCCGCCGCCGGGCAGACGGTCGGCCGCCGGGCAGGCGGTCCGCCGCCTTGGTCGGGCGGGTGTCGGTTGCGGCTGGCAGGGTGCGGGTTGAGACCACGTCGGACGGTGTCGGGATGATGTCCGGGCGGTGTCCGGGTATGTTCGGGTTCGCGGTGTATGGCGGCCGAGTCGCTCCGTGACGGATGGCCCGATGACATTTCATCTTCGCATCTGTCGGGCTTCGGCATTGACGGGTGATCTACCCCCGTTCTAGCTTATGGCCCATGGCTCGCGTCGGCAGCGTGTTGTTAACGCTCACATGTTACAAGTGTTAGCGCTAACAAGCGCAGGTCAGCGAACTCTGGCTGGCCTGCCTTCCAGCACGCGCGCGGCCGGCGCTGGGTCCACTGGCCTGGGCTTGTTCGTCAGGCCCGCGCCAGGCGTCAGCTGGAAGGAACGGTCGTGAGGCGACAAGAGCGTGGTGAGTCCAGAGCTCCCGGGGGCGGACCGGCGACAGCGCCGGCGGCCTCGGGCGGGCCGCGGCCGCGGGCGCTCACACCTTGCAGGGCACAGATGCCCAGTCCCACAAAATCCCGGAGGTCTGCGATGGGCAAAATCGACCCGAAAGTCGATGAGGCGATCCAAACGCTCAACATGAAGGACGGCCCGACACGTCGGCGGCTCCTTCAGGGCACCGGCCTAGTGAGCGCCACGGCTGCGGCCTCGGCCCTGCTCGCGGCCTGCGGGTCGAGCGCGGGCGGAAGCACGGCCAAGGCGGCGAGTGACGCGGTCGGGAACTTCCCGGCGACCCCGAAGTACAAGTTCACGTTCGTCAACCACGTCACCGACAACGCCTTCTTCACGCCCACGCAGTACGGCTTCCAGGACTGCGCGGCCCTGCTCGGCCTGCCCAAGCCCACGTGGACCGGCGCGACCTCGACCCAGCCGACCGTCCCGACGATGCTTTCCTCGCTGAACTCGGCGATCGCGGCGAACGTGGACGGCATCGCCACCACGGTCGTCGACGCGAGCGCGTTCATCAGCCCGATCAACAAGGCGCTGGCCGCGGGCATCCCGACTGTCACCTACAACGCCAACGGCTCGACCAACAGCCCGACCAACGGCCTGGCCTACATCGGCCAGGAGCTCTACGCGTCGGGCCAGGAGGTCGGCGCCCGCATCGCGGCGGCCATGCCGCACGGCGGAACCGCCTGCGGGATCATCGCCCAGCCGGGCTCGCTCAACATCCAGCCGCGGCTGGACGGCGCGAACGCGGCGATCCTGGGCGCGGGCAAGGGCCTGAAGATCCTGCACATGTCCGGTTTTGACAGCCAGGCGTCGCAGAGCCAGGAGAACACCAACGTCCCGGAGTTCATCCAGGCCAGCGGGCAGAAGCTGCAAGGGGTCTTCGCCGTCGACGGCGGGTCCACCTCGGTGCTCGGCCAGGCGCTGGCCAAGTACGGACTGACCGGCAAGGTCGCCTCCGGCGGCTTCGACCTTGAGCCGGGCACGCTGGCCGCGGTCAAGGCCGGGCAGCTCGGCTTCACCATTGACCAGTCGCCGTACCTGCAGGGCTTCCTGCCGACGCTGTACCTGTACCTGTACCAGCTGTCGGGCGGCCTGGTCGCCCCGCCGGAGACCGACACCGGCCTGAAGTTCGTGACCAAGGACAACGTCGACCCCTATACCGCGCCGACCAGCCGGTTCGAGGGCTCGACCACGGACGAGAAGCTGCTCAAGCGGAGCGGGCCGATCACGGTCTGACCTCATGCTGCGCGCGGCGCCGCCCGGCCCGGGACCCCTCCCGGGCCGGGCCGGCGCCGTGCGCGGTACCCGCCCGGAACCCGGACCGGGCGGGTCAGGTCGCCAGGCTGATCCCTGGCGGAACGACAGAACGGACAGGTGACGTGAGCGAGACTGCTCAGCGAAGCGTCGATCCCTTCGCCGGAACCGGCGGGGGCTCGGGCTCGGGCAACAGATTCGGCTCCAGGATCGGCCGTGCCGGAAGCGTCTTCCTGCGCCAGCGCGAGGCCAGCGTCTTCATCGTCGCGGTCGTGCTGGTGCTGTACTTCGGAGTCATCAGCTCGGCCAGCTCGGCGTTCTTCAGCAAGCTCAACCTCGAGAACGTCTCGTACGGCACGTCGGCGTTCGCGATCATCGCGATCGGCGAGGTACTGCTGCTGGTCTGCGGCGAGATCGACCTGTCGGTCGGCTACATCTGGACGCTCTCTCCCTTCCTGATGTACTTCTTCGCTTCGTACTACGGCTTCCCGCTGATCCTCGCGATCGTGGCCGCCCTGGTCTGCGGCGCGATCATCGGGCTGATCAACGGGCTGCTGGTGGTGTGGCTGAAGGTCCCGTCCTTCATCGCCACGCTCGGCACCTCGTTCGTCATCTTCGGCTTCACGCTGGTCACCTCGGCGGCCCAGGAGAAGACCATGCCGCCCGGCTTCGTCAGCCTGGGACGGTGGTTCGGCGGCTTCGCGTGGGCCGAGATCATCTGGGCCGTCGTGCTCGTGGTGATCTTCCACATCGTCCTGACCCGGACCCGGTGGGGCCTGCACACGGTGGCCACCGGCGGGAACATGCTCGGCGCGAGCGAGTCCGGCATCAGCGTCGCGCGGATCAAGCTCGGCAACTTCATGTTCACCGGCGTGCTCGGGGCCGTGGCCGGGATTCTCGAGTCGTTCCGCGTCGGCACGGTCGACCCCAGCGCCGGCGGCTACACGCCGATGTTCTACGCGGTCGCGGCCGCGGTCATCGGCGGCACGGCCCTGGCCGGCGGCTCCGGGACGGTGGGCGGAGCGCTGATCGGCATGCTGGTCCTGGCCATCCTGCAGGACGGCTTCAACCTGCTGGGCATCAGCGCCAACCCGTTCCTGATCATCCTCGGCGTCGCGATCATCGCCGCGATGATCGCCAACGTCTACCTCACCCGGCTGCGAAGGGCAGGGCGATCCTGATGACCACCGAGACCACGGGCGTCCCCGCCGCCCCCGCACCCGACCCGGGCACCGACGTCCTGCGCGCGGAGCACATCAGCAAGTCGTTCGGCCCGGTCACCGCGCTGCGCGACGTGAACCTGCGCCTGGGCCAGGGCGAGGTGCTCGGCCTGATCGGCGACAACGGCGCCGGCAAGTCGACGCTGCTGAAGATCCTGTGCGGGTTCCACACCCCCGACTCGGGCCGCATCCTGCTGCGCGGCGAGGAGACCGAGCTCAAGTCGGTGACCCACGCCCGGACCCTCGGCATTGACGTGGTTTACCAGGACCTCGCCCTCGTCAATGAGCTCAGCGTGTTCCACAACATGTACCTGAACCGGGAGTTCCGGCGCGGGCCGCTGCTGAACAACCGCAAGATGCGCCGCCTGGCCCGGGAGCACCTGGCCGAGATGGGCGTGCGGATCCCGTCGGTGGACGTCGAGGTGGCCAAGCTGTCGGGCGGGCAGCGGCAGGGCATCGCGGTCGCGCGCTCGGTGTACTCGGACGCGAAGATCCTGCTCCTGGACGAGCCGCTGGCCGCCATGGGCGTCAAGGAGGGCGCGCAGATCCTGCACCTGGTCCGCGACCTTAAGGAGCGCGGCGAGGTGTCGGTCATCATCATCGCCCACAACTACGCCCAGGTCATCGAGGTCTGCGACCGCGTCAACCTGCTCCAGCACGGCGAGATCACCTACGACAAGCCCAGCGCCGACACCTCGGCCGAGGAGCTCACCGAGATCGTCGTGGCCGAGTACCGCAATGCCCTGCTCGCCCGCCAGCAGGAATGACCGCCGAGAAGAAGACGACATGAACGTGAGGACGCTGCTGCTCTAGCGACAGCAATCGCACGTTCATGTCGTTGAGCGGCAGGACAGAACGGGTGCGCCCGCCCGGACCCGGGCCGCCATGAGCAAACGTGACCAGAGAGGCCAGCCAGGTCATGAGTGTTAGCGCTAACAGCGACGGGTCCGCGGCGGATGAGGCCAGCGGGACCCGGACGACGGACGCCTGCGTGATCGGCGTGGACTTCGGGACCCTGTCCGGGCGGGCCCTGGTCGTCCGGGTCCGGGACGGCGCCGAGCTCGGCACCGCCATTCACCCGTACCCGCACGGCGTTATGGACGAGATCCTCACGGCCACGGGCGAGCCGCTGCCGCCCGACTGGGCACTGCAGGACCCGCGGGACTACGTCGACGTGCTCCGCCACGCCGTGCCCGCCGCCGTCGCCCAGGCCGGCATCAGCCCGGACCAGGTCATCGGGATCGGCACCGACTTCACCGCGTGCACCGTGCTCCCCGCCCTTTCCGGCGGAACCCCGCTGTGCGAGCTGCCCGAACTGGCCGGCCGGCCGCATGCCTACGCCAAGCTGTGGAAGCACCACGCCGCCCAGCCGCACGCCGACCGGATCAATGCCCTGGCGGCCAGCCGCGCCGAGTCCTGGCTGGCCCGCTACGGCGGGAAGATCTCCTCGGAATGGCAGTTCGCCAAGGGCCTGCAGCTGCTCGAGGAGGACCCGGACACCTACGGCCGGGCGGACCGCTGGATCGAGGCCGCCGACTGGATCATCTGGCAGCTGTGCGGCGCCGAGACGCGCAACGCCTGCACGGCCGGGTACAAGGGCATCTACCAGGACGGGCAGTACCCGGACCGGGACTTCCTGGCCGCCCTGAACCCCGGCTTCGCGGGCTTCGCCGACGACAAGCTGGCCCACCCCATCGCGCCGCTGGGCACGCTGGCCGGGCGGCTCACCGCGCAGGCGGCGGGCTGGACCGGGCTGCCCGCGGGCATCGCGGTGGCCGTGGGCAACGTGGACGCGCACGTCACCCCGCCCGCCGCCAACGCCATCGCGCCCGGCCAGATGGTCGCCATCATGGGCACCTCGACCTGCCACGTGATGAGCGCCGGCCGCCTGGCTGAGGTGCCGGGCATGTGCGGCGCCGTCGACGGCGGCATCGTGGCCGGCCTGTGGGGCTACGAGGCCGGGCAGAGCGGCGTCGGGGACATCTTCGCCTGGTTCGCCGACCAGGCCGTGCCGGCGGCGTACGCGCGGGAGGCCGAACGGCAGGGCCGGTCCCTGTTCGGCCAGCTGTCGCACGAGGCGGCCGCGCAGCCCGCCGGCGCTCACGGCCTCATCGCCCTGGACTGGGAGAGCGGCAACCGCTCGGTGCTGGTCGACCATCACCTGTCGGGCGCCATCGTCGGCCTCACCCTGGCCACCCGGCCCCCGGACATCTACCGGGCGCTGGTGGAGGCGACGGCGTTCGGGACCCGGGTCATCATCGACGACCTCGAGTCGGTCGGCGTCGGCGTCACCGAGCTGGTCATCGCCGGCGGCCTGGTCCAGGACCCGTTCGTGATGCAGGTCTACGCGGACGTGCTGCGCCGCCCGCTCAGCCTGATCGCCTCGGAGCAGGGCCCGGCGCTGGGCTCGGCCATCCACGCCGCGGTCGCCGCGGGCGCCTACCCCGACGTCCCTGTGGCCGCGGCGGCGATGGGGGGCAAGCGCGAGGCGGCCTACGCCGCGTCGCCGGCCAGCGCGGACGTCTACGACGACCTGTACGCCGAGTACGTCCGCCTGCACGACTACTTCGGCCGCGGCGCCAACCCGGTCATGCACCGCCTGCGCGCCATCCGCGACCGCGCCCTGGCCAGCGAGCCCCGCGGCCCCCGCGAGCCCTCCGGGTCCCGCGAGCCCTCCGGGTCCCGCGAGCGCTCCGGGCCCCGCGAGAACCGCGAGCCCCCCGCCGAGACCACCCCCGCGAAAACCCCCGAGGAAAGCCGGTCATGACCATCGATCCCGCGGCCGCCGCGGCCGTCCGCGACGCCCGCGCCACCGTCGCCGCCCTGCACGCCGAACTCGTCTCCGCCGGGCTGGTCGCCTGGACCTCGGGGAACATCTCCGGCCGGGTACCCGGCACCGACCTGATCGTGATCAAGCCCAGCGGCGTGGCCTACCCCGACCTCACCCCCGAGTCGATGGTCGTCTGCGACCTGGACGGCCGCGTCGTCGACGGCGACCTCAGCCCGTCCAGCGACACCGCGACGCACGCCTACGTCTACCGCCACCTGCCCGGCGTCGGCGGCGTCGTGCACACCCACTCGCCCTACGCCACGGCCTGGGCCGCCGTCGGCGAGCCGATCCCGTGCGTGATCACCGCGATGGCCGACGAGTTCGGCGGCGAGATCCCGGTCGGGCCGTTCGCGCTTATCGGCAGCGACGAGATCGGCCGGGGCATCGTGGCCACGCTGACCGGGCACCGGTCGCCCGCCGTGCTGATGCGCAGCCACGGCGTCTTCACCGTCGGCCCCACCGCCCGGTCGGCGGTCCAGGCCGCGGTCATGTGCGAGGACGTGGCCCGGACCGTCCACCTGGCCCGGGCGCTCGGTGCGCCGGCCCCGCTGGCCCCCGGCGATGTCGACGCGCTGCACAAGCGCTACACCACCCAGTACGGCCAGCGCTGACCAGCGCGCTGGCCGGGCCGTCACTTCGAGCAATCCGTTCTGGAGGAATGTCATGACCGCGCCCAAGCCCCGGATCGGGATTCTCGGCATCATGCAGGACCTGTACGACGACATGATCCCGGGCATCGCCCAGCGCCAGGCCGGCTACGCGGCCGAGCTCGCGGCGCAGCTGGATGACGTCGGCGAGTTCATCACGGCCGAGCCGATCAAGTACCGCGAGGACGCCGAGCGGGTGATGGGCGACTTCGAGCGGGCCGGGCTGGACGGCGTCCTGGTGGTGATGCTCACCTACGGGCCGGCCATGCGGGTGGCGCGGCTGCTGTCGCAGTCCCGGCTGCCGATCTGCCTGGCCAACATCCAGCCCGAGCCGTCCGTGACCCCGGCCTGGGACATGGCCGACATGACCTATAACCAGGGCGTGCACGGGGCGCAGGACACCGCGAACGCGATGGTCCGGTCCGGGCGCCGGTTCCACGTGCTGACCGACGACTGGAAGGCCGACTCGTTCCGCGAGGACGTCGGCCGGTGGGCGCGGGCGGCCGCCGCGGTCACCCGGTGGCGGTCGCTGAAGGTGGCGATCTTCGGCTACGCGATGAACGACATGGGCGACATCCGGGTCGACGAGAGCGCGCTGATCCGGTCGCTCGGCCCCGAGATCCTGGCCGTCGCGCCGGGCGACATGTACCGGGGGATGCAGGCCGTCACGGCCGGCCAGGTCGCGGGTGTGATCGCCGCCGAGGACGGCCGCTTCGAGATCGACCCGCGGCTGTCGGCCGACGAGCGCGAGGATCACGCCCGGATGCAGGTCGCGATCAAGGCCATCCTGGACGACCGCGGGTTCGGCGCCTACACCGCGCACTTCGACGCGATCGGCGACGACGGCCGGTTCAGCCGGCTGCCGCTGGCCGCGGCGAGCACCCTGATGGCCGAGGGCTACGGGTACGCCGCCGAGGGGGACGTGCTCACCGCGTGCCTGGTCTCGGCGGGGCACGAGCTGATCGGCGACGCCCACTTCACCGAGATGTACGCGATGGACTTCCCGTCCGACTCGGTGCTGATGAGCCACATGGGCGAGGGCAACTGGAAGATCGCCCGCACCGACCGGCCGGTCAAGCTGATCAAGCGCCCGCTCGGCATCGGCCGCCTGCAGGACCCGCCGACGTTCCTGTTCCAGTACCAGCCCGGCCCGGCCACCCTGGCCGCCCTGGTCTCCCTCGAGGGCGAGCGGTTCCGGCTGGTCGTCGCCGAGGGCGAGAACCTCGACAGCCAGGAACTGCCCGCCCTGGAGATGCCCTACGGACAATTCCGGCCCGCCACCGGACTGCGTGCCTTCCTGAACGGATGGCTCACCGCCGGCGGCCCTCATCATGAGGTGATGAACCTGGGGCATCACGCCGCGGCCTGGCGCGTGTTCTGCCAGCTCGCCGGCATCGAGTTCGTCCAGGTGTAACGGCTGCGGCCCGCAGTTTTGCGGCCGGGCATGGCGGTGCTTCCGCTCCTCGCTTATGGTGTCGCTGGGGCCCAGTTCCAGGCTGCACCCGGCCTGGCAGAGGGGAGCGCGGATGGCTTCGTCGGCGGGCGGCTCGGCAACTCGGCCGGCGGCGAGGCGGCCGTCCCCGGCGGCCATGTCCCCGGCGGCCCCGCCCGCTTCGGCCCCGGCGCGCGGCCCGTCGACGGCCACCCGGCGGCCGGTCATGGCGGACGTGGCCCGGCTGGCCGGCGTCTCCCACCAGACCGTGTCGCGCGTGGTGAACGACCACCCCAACGTGCGCCCGCAGACCCGCGACAACGTCCTGGCGGCGATCACCCAGCTCGCCTACCGGCCCAACGCCGCCGCCCGCACGCTGGTCACCCGGCGCACGCACATGCTCGGGGTGATCAGCTGCGACACCGACCTGGTCGGCCCGGCGTCGATGCTGTACGGCATCGAGACGGCCGCGGCGGGCAGCTACTTCGTGTCCGTGGCCAGCCTGCCGGCGCTGGATCACAGCGTGGCCATGGACGCGGTGGAGCGCCTGCTCGGCCAGGGCGTGGAGGGCATCATCGTCATCGCGCCCAGCACGTCCGCGGTGGCGGCGCTGAGCGGCGTTCCCACGGAGGTCCCGCTGGTCGCGGTGGGCTGCGGGACCAGCGCCCCGCTGCCGTCCGTCGCGGTCGACAACACCGCGGGCGCGACCCGGGCGACCCAGTACCTGCTCGGCCTCGGCCACGCCTGCGTGCACTACGTGGGCGGCCCGCAGACCAGCCTGGATGCCCAGGAGCGGGAGGCGGGCTGGCGGGCCGCGCTGACCGCCGCGGGGATTGACCCGCCGGCGGTCCTGCGCGGCGACTGGTCCTCCCGGTCGGGCTACGCGGCGGGCCAGGCCCTGGCCGCGCGGCCCGAGCTGACCGCGATCTTGTGCGTGAACGACCAGATCGCGCTGGGCGTGATCCGCGCCCTGTCGGAGGCGGGCCGGCCGGTGCCCGGGGACGTCAGCGTCGTCGGCTTCGACGACATCCCCGAGGCCGAGTTCTTCGGGCCGCCGCTGACCACGGTCCGCCAGGACTTCGCCGAGCTCGGCCGGCGGGCGCTGCGGCTGCTCGTGCTGAAGATCGCCGGCGGCCATGCCGAAGGCCCCCAGCAGCCGGTCGGCACCGAGCTGATCATCCGGGCCAGCGCCGCCCCGCCCCGCGGGGCATAACGCCCCGGCGCCGGCCGCCCGGCCCGTTCCGCCGGCCGCCCGGCCCGTTCCGCCGGCCGCCCGGCCCGTTCCGCCGGCCGCCCGGCCCGTTCCGCCGGCCGCCCGGCCCGTGCCGCCTCCCCGCCCATTGCCGGAACAGCATGGCCGTAAGGTCGCTGTCGCCCTGGCAGCAGCGACCTTCCGTTCATGTCGTTGCGGTCGGGCAGGGTCGCGTTCCGGAACGCCGTGCGCGGCCCGGTCAGCATAGGGTCCTTGTCATGAGGCGTCGGGGCATGAGGCCAGCGGGGCGGGTGTTGCTGGCGGTGCTCACGACCGGGCTGGCTTTGGCCGGCTGCACCAGTGGCGGGGGAGCGGGCAGCGGCGCGGCATCCGGCGGGACCGGGTCCGGCGGTGCGGCGTCCGGCGGGCCGGCGTCGGGGGGCTCGGCGTCGGGGGGCTCGGCGTCGGGCGGCGCGGGCGCGGGAGCGGCGGCCGGGGCCGGGCTGGCCTGGCGGGCCTGTTCGCAGGTGGCCCCCGGGCTGCAGTGCGCCAGCCTGCAGGTGCCGGTCAACTACGCCCGGCCCGGCGGCCGGAAGATCACCCTGGCCCTGTCCCGGATGCCGGCCACCGCCCCGGCGGGCAGGCGGCAGGGCGACCTGCTCGTCAACCCCGGCGGCCCGGGCGGCCCCGGCCGGGCGTTCGCCCAGCAGGTCGCCACCGGGCTCAGCCCGGCCGTGGCCGCCGACTACGACATCATCGGCTTCGACACCCGGGGCACCGGGGCGTCGGTGCCCGCGCTGCACTGCGACCCCGGCTTCTTCGCCACGGCCCGGCCGGACTACATCCCGGCCAGCGCGGCCGGCGAGCAGGCCCTCGTCGGGCGGGCCCGGGCCTACGCGGCCGACTGCCAGCGCAAGTACGGCTGGCTGCTGCCGTACATGACGACCCGGGACCTGGCCCGGGACGTCGACTCCATCCGGGCCGCGCTGGGCCAGCGGCAGATCAGCTACTTCGCGTTCTCCTACGGCACCTACCTGGGCCAGGTCTACGGCACCCTGTTCCCCGGCCGGGTGCGCCGGATGGTCCTGGACTCCACGGTCGACCCGGGCGGCGCCTGGTATGCCGACAACTTCAGCCAGGACCGGGCGTTCCAGGGCCGGATCGAGGCGTTCTTCGCGTGGGCCGCCCGCTACGACGCGAGCTACCGCCTCGGCGCCACCGCCGCGGCGGTGAGCCGGGCCTGGCACCAGGCCCGCGCCCAGCTGGCCCGCGATCCGATCCCCGGCGGCGAGGGCCCGCTGATCGGCCCCGACGAGTTCGACGACACCTTCCTGGTCGGCGGCTACAACGACCAGTTCTGGCCGCTGCTGGCCAGCGCGCTGGCGGCGTACCTGCACCAGGGCGAAGACGGCCCGCTGCGGCAGCTGTACGAGCAGGAGGGCGTGCAGGACGAGAACGAGTTCGCCGTCTACAACGCCGTGGAGTGCAGCGACGCGGCCTGGCCGCGGTCCTGGGCGACCTGGGACGCGGCCACCCGGAAGGTGTCCGCCACCGCCCCGTACGAGGCGTGGGACAACACGTGGTTCAACGCGGCCTGCGCGTTCTGGCCGGTCCGCGGGGCGGCCCGGCCGATGACGATCAGCGGCGCGGGCCTGCCGCCCATCCTCATGCTGCAGGGCACGCTGGACGGCGCGACGCCCTACCAGGGCGCCCTGGCCGCCCGGCGCCGGCTGCCGACCGCGCGGCTGGTCACCGTGCCGGGCGGCGGGAACCACGGTCAGTCGCTGGAGCAGCCGCCGAACCCGTGCGTGGACGGCTACCTGAACCGGTACCTGGCCGCGGGCACGCTGCCGCGCGGATCGGGTCCGGTCAGCGCGACCTGCCCGGCCAGCCCGCTGCCGACCCCGTAATCACGGCCAGCCCCATAACGCAATTACGGCCAGGTCCCGTTACGCTGGACAGGTGCTGCGCACCAGGGCGTGGCGGGCCTCCGCCCTCCGCCTGATGACTGATCACGATCGCGAAGAGGTTCTCGCCCTCTGCGACCGGGATCCCGTTGCCAATGTCTTCGTCACCGCCCGGATCCGCCATGCCGGGCTGGACCCGCGCCGGCTGGGCGCCCAGGTCTGGGGCTATTACGAGGCCGGCCGGCTGACCTCGCTGTGCTACTCGGGCGCCAATCTGGTGCCCGTCGCGGCCACGCCCGAGGCCATTCCCGTGTTCGCCGACCGGGCGCGGATCCACGGCCGCCGGTGCTCTTCGATCGTCGGGCCGGCCGACGTGGTGGCCCAGCTGTGGGACCTGCTCGCGCCGTCGTGGGGACGGCCGCGCGAGATCCGGGCCAGCCAGCCCGTCATGAGCATCTCCGGCCCGCCGCTGGTGGCGCCGGACCCGCTGGTCCGCCCGGTCCGGCTCGACGAGCTGGACGTGGTGCTGCCGGCCTGCATCGCCATGTTCACCGAGGAAGTCGGCGTCTCGCCGATCGGACCGGACGGCGGCCTCGCCTACCGGGCCCGCGTCAGCGAGCTGATCCGGGCCGGCCGCTCGTTCGCGCGGATCGAGCATGGCGAGGTGCTGTTCAAGGCCGAGGTGGGCGCCGTGACGCCGCTGGCCTGCCAGGTACAGGGCGTCTGGGTCCCGCCGTACGCGCGCGGCCGGGGGCACGCGGCCCGCGGCATGGCGGCTGTCGTCGAGGCCGGGCTCGCCACGCTGGCGCCGGTCGTCACCCTGTACGTGAATGATTTCAACGCCCCGGCCAGGGCCGCTTACAGCCGGGTGGGATTCACCCAGGTGGCCACGTTCTCGTCGGTGCTTTTCTAGGCCTAACAGCAGGACCCGCCGCGTTAACGGCGGGTCCTGTTGTCCCCCCAAGCCGTGGCACCAGCCACCGTCCCTTCGTCGTAAACTAACTCGTGAATGTCGCACTAAGGTCGCACGAAGGACGATAAAAGCCCGTGACGGATACGGCGCCGGCTGACCAGGGCCGCGGAGTCGCGGCGTCGTACCTGCGTCAGTTGCTGCTCAAGCCCGGCAGCTACCGCCGCCTGTGGGAGCAGCACGTCGTCCGCGCGCGGCACGGCGACATCAATCAGCTGGCCGTGGCCGAGGTGCTGGCCCGGCACCTGTGGAGCTACCCGCGCCGGGCCGGCGACACCGAGGTGCTGCCGCGCCAGCTCAAGGACTCCGTCTCCCGCGCCCTGTCCGGCAAGCTGCTCAGCCGTCCGCTGCTGTCGCTGTTCATCGAGGCGTTCGCGATCGCGGCCAGCGAGGCCGAGCGGCTGTGGCGGATGTACGAGGGCTCGTCGTCAGTCACGGTGCTGCACGGCCGCCAGGCGGTGTCCCCGCAGGCCGAGAGCGACCTGCGGGCCGCGCTCGGGCCGCGCCGGCACCAGACGCTCGCGCTGCACGACCACGCCGAGATCGGGGCCGACCGGCTGCTCGTGCGGGCCCGGACCATGCAGGTCATCGAGGCCACCGTGGCGGGCACCAGCCAGATCCCGTACCTGTACGACACCAGCGCGCTGACCCTGGACGTCGGGCCGGGCTGCCGCGGGATCTCCAGCGACCTCTACCAGGTCGGGGACGTCTTCGCGACGCACATCCTGCTGACCAGGGACCTGGACGTGGGGGAGACCGCCACCCTGGAGTACTGGACGACCTACCAGTACCAGGCCGAGCCGCTCACGCCGCAGCACTGCCAGTACCGCCGCGGCGTGATGGGCTCGGTGGAGAACGTCGACATCCGGGTCCAGTTCCATCCCGGCGCGCTGCCGGCCCGGGTCTGGTGGGCGACGTGGGACGGGGTTGAGGGCGCGGTGACCGCGCAGGAGGAAGCGTCGCTGGACCTCCAGCACTCCGCGCACCGCTACCTGCGCTCGATCGAGCGGACGGTGGTCGGCTTCCACTGGGAGTGGTAGCCCGCCGGGCGCTCGGGTGAATTAAAGATGACGGGCCGGGGCGGTCGTTGCTAAGCTCGTCCGCTCCCCCCACGCCACCTCTGCCCTGCCCATGCCCGCCCGCAGCCCCGCCGCGGCCCTGAACCGGCCGCGGCCGGTTCCTCATGCCCGCGGGCTTCCCCCGTGAAGGAGATGCGCCATGCCGCCGGCCAGCCCGGAACGTGCCGGTACCAAAGTCCGCGACGACGATCCTGCCGTCATCCTGGCCGCTGAGCGCGAGCACCTCAGCGAGTCCCTCGAGTTCCTCCGGCTCATGCGCGAGGACGTGCTGTCGCTGCGCGCCCTGGGCGGCGACCCGGTCTCGGAGGAGTACCTCAAGGCCGACCTGTACCGCCGGGCCGAGGCGCTCAAGGACATCCCCGGCACGCCGCTGTTCTTCGGCCGGGTCGACTACTCGGCCGCGACGGCCGGGTCGCTGCCGGGCGCTGACTCGTTCGCGGGCGAGGAGTTCCACATCGGGCGGCGGCACGTGCACGACCAGGGCGGCCTGGCGGTCGTGGTGGACTGGCGGGCGCCGGTGTCCCGGCCGTTCTACCGGGCCAGCCAGACCGAGCCGATGGGGCTGCGGCGGCGGCGCCGGTTCGGCTTCTCCGGGGCTGAGCTCACGGCCTACGAGGACGAGCAGTTCGGCGGGGGCGGGCCGGCCGGGGCTTCGGCCGGGGTTTCGGCCGGGCCAGCGTCGGCCAGCCGGATCCTGATCGACGAGATCGAGCGGCCGCGGTCGGGACCCATGCGGGACATCGTCGCCACCATCCAGCCCGAGCAGGACGACATCGTACGGGCGGAGGCCGCGACCACGGTGTGCGTCCAGGGGGCACCGGGTACCGGGAAGACCGCGGTCGGCCTGCACCGGGTGGCGTACCTGCTGTTCACCCACCGGGAGCGCCTGCACCGCGCCGGAACGCTGGTGGTCGGG
>DASYBB010000028.1:0-31692 GCA_036501025.1 Streptosporangiaceae bacterium | reverse complement strand
CGCGTCGCGCGTGGCCGGCGTGGTGTCCAGCCTGCTGGCGCCCGCGCGGGCCGGTGAACTCGACGCCGCGAACCGGGCCGAGCAGGAACGGCTGCGCGAACAGCACGCCGGCCAGCGGCACACCCGGCTGCTGACGCTCGCGGAAGCACGGGCCAACCGGGAACCGGTGGCCTTCGCCGACCTCCCCGTGCCCGCCTTCACCGGCGTCCGCGTGGTCACCCCGGAGATCAAGGACCTCCGGGTGATGATCGACTGGCAGTTCCTGTTCCTGGCCTGGGAGCTCAAGGGCAAGTACCCGGCCATCCTGGACCAGCCGGTGGCCCGCGAACTCTACGACGATGCCAACGACCTGCTGGATGAGATCATCGCGGCCGGGTCCTTCCAGGCCCGGGGCGGCTACGGCTTCTGGCCGGCGCACGCCGACGGCGACGACATCGTCCTCGGCGCCGGGGACACTGCGGTGCGCTTCCCCATGCTCCGGCAGCAGACGAAGAAGCCCGACGGCCGCGCCAACCGCTCCCTGGCCGACTACATCGCCCCGGCCGGGGACCACCTGGGCGGCTTCGCGGTGGCCATCCAGGGCGCCGGGAAGCTCGCCACGTTCTACGAGGACCAGCAGGACGACTACCGGGCCATCATGGTGAAAGCCCTCGCGGACCGGCTGGCCGAGGCGTTCGCGGAGCACATCCACCTGCAGGCGCGGCGGGACTGGTTCGAGCCCGGCGCCGAGCCGGTCCTCGAGGACCTGCACGCGGAACGGTTCCGCGGCATCCGTCCCGCGCTCGGGTATCCGGCCAGCCCCGACCACAGCCTCAAACGGGAGCTGTTCGGGCTGCTCGGCGCCGGGCGGCTCGGGATGTCGCTGACCGAGTCGTTCGCCATGATGCCCGCGGCGAGCGTCAGCGGGCTGATCTTCGCCCATCCGTCGTCGCGGTACTTCACCGTGGGGCGCATCGGCCGGGACCAGGCCCGGGACTACGCGGGCCGGCGCGGCCACGACCTGGCCGAGGTCGAGCGCTGGCTGCGGCCCAACCTGGCCTACGATCCCGGATGACCGCTGACTCCGCAGCCACTTCAGCGGTCCGGGGGGTGGGCGGCTAACCGGGTGCGACCGAGGCGCCCTCGACACCGTGCCGGGCCAGCGCCCCGGCCACGAACCCGCTGGCCTTCATCCGCTCGACGAACCCGGCCAGGGCCTGCGCCGCCTCCTCGCCACGCCCGGCGGGCAGGCCCATGGCCTGCCTGATCACCATGAACCGGCCGGGCAGCAGCCGCAGCGACGGATCCTGCGCGGCCCAGCCCTCCAGCACCTGGCGGATCCCGGCGGCCACGTCCGCCTGGCCGGCTTTCAGGGCCCGCAGCACGGCAGGCGCGCCAGCCACCCGCCCCACCTGCGCGGCGTGCAGCTCGCGCGACAGGAACAAGTCATAAGCGCTGCCCTGGCCGGCCGCCACCCGGGTCCCGGGGCGGTCCACCGCGGCGTTGTCCCGCACCGGGGAATCCTGGCGGACCAGGTAGCTGCCCTCGATCAGCACGTACGGCGCGGTGAAGCGGAGGCCCTCGCTGCGCGCGGGGTCGATGGCGAAGAAACCGACGTCGGCCCGCTCGCTGCGCACCGCGTCCACCGACTGCGCGGCGCGGTCGAACACGATCAGCTCCACCCCGAGGCCCAGCTCGAGTCCAAGCGCCCGGGCCAGGTCGACCGAGACGCCGCCTGCCTCGCCGGTCACCGCGTCCCGGTGCGCCAGGACCGGGTTGCCCGCGTTGATGGACGCCCGCAGCCGGCCTTCCGGCGCGAGCGCGCGGACCAGGGATCCGGGAGGAATCGGCATGCGGACGAGCGTAACGGCTGCCCCGGCCAGGCCGGGAACCGGCAATGCTCCTCCGCCGGCGCCGGTCACCGTCCGGCGGCCGCTGACCCGGTCAGCCGGGAAGCGACCGCGGCAGCCCGAACCAGGGCAGCACGCTGCTCTCGAAGCGGGTCAGGGCGCAGATCCGGTCGCCGGCCAGGGTCAGGACGAGCAGGCCCGCCCCGGGACGGACGCCCGCCGGGGCGCGGACGTAGGTCCCGAACGCCACCTGGCCGCCATTCGCCCGTGCCGGCATGAGGTCGTACGTCCGCCCCTGGCCCAGGGTGCCGGCGTAGAAGCGGGTCACGTCCCCGCGGCCGTGCCACTCGAGCGGGACCGGCGGCATCGAGACGAAGACGTCGTCGGTGAGCAAGGCGACCAGCGCGCCGACATCACCCGACCCGTACGCCCGGACGAAGTCGTCCACGAGCGCCCGCTCGGCGGGGGAGCCAGGCGGGGGAGGCGCTTCGCGCTCGCCGGCCGGCGGCAGGTGATGCTGCAGGCCCGCGCGGCCCCGTTTGAGGGCGCTGTTGACCGATTCGACGGTCGAGTCCAGCATGCCGGCCACCTCGCTCGCGTGGAATCCGAGCACGTCGCGCAGGATGAGCACGGCGACCTGGCGCGGCGGCAGGACCTGCAGGGCGGTCACGAAGGCCAGGGAGATGGATTCGGCCTGCTCGTAGCGGGCTTCCGGGCCGAGTGGCACGTCCATCGCCCCCTCGAGGAGGCTGTCGGGGAAGGGCTCGAGCCACGTGGCCTCGCCGAGCCGGGTCGGCTCGGGCGGCTCGACCCCGGGGATGTTCCATTCCACGGCGGGCCGCCGGCTGGCCGAGCGGAGCACGTTGAGGCACCGGTTGGTGGCGATCCGGTACAGCCAGGTGCGGATCGAGGCCCGCCCCTCGAACCCGCCGAGGCCCTGCCACGCGGTCAGGAGCGTGTCCTGCAGGGCGTCCTCGGCGTCCTGGAAGGACCCGAGCATCCGGTAGCAGTGCACCTGCAGCTCCCGCCGGTAGGGCTCGGTCAGCTCCCGGAACGCCTCACCGTCCCCCGCCCGCGCCCTGGTGATCAGGTCGGCTGTCACCACTTCCACCCCCGCGCCACCTCACTCCCGCAGATTGTCCCACTGCCGGTACAGACACCGGCCGGGCAGCGGACTGGGCGCTCGCCGGCCGCCCGGTTTCCCGGCGTCGCGGGGTCTGCCTAGGGCGACGGCCCGGACGATCCGGGCCCGGGGACGCCGGCTTTTCCGTGAGCCGCGGTCCCCTGACCGGGAGGTAGTCATGTCAATCGAAGGTAAGTCGGTCCTGGTGACCGGGGCCAACCGCGGCATCGGGCACGCTCTCGTCACCGAAGCGCTGCGCCGGGGTGCGACCCGGGTGTACGCCGGGACGCGCCAGCCGCTGGCCCACCCCGATGGGCGGGTGACGCCGCTGCTCCTGGACGTCACCGACGAGGCGCAGATCCGGGCGGCGGCCGGCCGGGTGGGGTCTCTCGACATGCTCATCAATAACGCGGGGATCGCGCTGTTCGGCGACTGGACCGACCGGGCCGCGCTCGACCAGCACCTGGCGGTCAACCTCTTCGGCACCCTCGCCGTGACCCAGGCCTTCCTGCCGGCCCTCACCCGGTCCCGGGGGGACATCGTCAACAACGTGTCGACGATGTCGCTGGCCCCGCTGCCGCTCACCCCGGCCTACGCGATGTCCAAGGCGGCCGCGTTCAGCCTGACCCAATCGCTGCGCGCGCTGCTGGCCGGGCAGGGCGTGCGGGTCCATGCCGTGCTCACCGGCCCCACCGACACCGATATGACCCGGGGGTTTGACATACCGAAGGCGTCTGCGGAGTCGGTCGCACGAAGGATCTTCGACGGGCTGGAGAACGAGGAGGAGGACATCTTCCCCGATCCCATGTCACAGACCCTGGCCGAGAGCTGGCGCAGCGGTGCGGTCAAGGCGCACGAGCGCGACAACGCGGCGTTCGTGACGGCCGAGCCCGTCGCGTCGTGAGCACGCGAGGGGCACGGCGGACCGCCGGGCCCGCCAGGTAACTGGCGGGCCCGTCCGCGGACGTGCCCCGGCCCTGGCCACCACCGGGCCCGGGATCCTGATCATCATCGCGCCCTCGCCGGTTCCGGGGCTCACGCCGCCGGTGTGAGCGGTCACCGCCGGGCCGGGCCACGGCAAGTTTGAGGGAAAGGAGAGACATCATGACCGATCACGAGACCGGGACGCGCGCGGAGCAGCCCGCGGCCCGGCTGGACCGGACCACTCTGGTCGTGGGCGCCAGCCGGGGCCTCGGGCGCGGCATCGCCTGGGCGTTCGCCGAGGCCGGTGCCCCCGTGGTCGCGGTCGCCCGGACCGGGCCCGCGCTGGCCGCGCTGGCTGCGGCCCGCCCGGGCATCCGGGCCGAGGTCGCGGACGCAGCCGACGCGACGGCCGCGTGGAGCCTGCTGGATCAGTACGACCCGGAGGTGCTCATCCTCGTCGCCGGGGCCAACCCGGTGATGCGCCCGCTGCAGTACCAGACGTGGGAGACGTTCTCGGTCAACTGGGAGACCGACGTCAGGATCGCGTTCACCTGGCTGCGTGAGGCCCTGCTGAAGCCGCTGCCGCCGGGCAGCCGGGTGGTGGTGATGAGCAGCGGCGCCGCCCTCAACGGGTCACCGGCCAGCGGAGGATACGCCGGGGCCAAGGCCACCCAGCGGTTCATCGCGGGATACGCCCAGGACGAGGCGCGCCGCGCCGGGCTGGACATCACCGTGACCGCGGTCATGCCCAGGATGACCCCGTACGGGGACGTGGGCCGGCGGGGCGTCCGCGCGTACGCGGCCCGCACCGGCCAGACCGAAGAGGCGTATCTCAAACAGCTCGGGGAACTGCTGACCCCCGAGCTGGCCGGGGCCGTGCTGGTGGACCTGGTCCGGGCCGACCCGGCGACCGTAGCCCCCGGGTACGTGCTCACCGGGGCCGGGCTGCAGAAGCTGCCCTGAAAACCGCCTCGCCGCTCCCGCGAGTTCGGCGGATGAAAAAATTCGTCCGGACCGGTAGTAGAGCGGGCGGCCCGTTCGTCATTGACATGACGAACGGACAAGGAGGGCAACACGATGAAGTACCTGATGCTGGTCTGCACGGACCCCGACTACACGCCTGGCCAGGACGACGGCGCCCCGGATGTCGAGGACTGGGTCACGGACATGGATGGCAAGGGAATCAGGGTGATGGGCAACCGGACCCGGCCGGCGAGCGACGCCACGACGGTCCGGGTCCGCAACCGTGAGGTGCTGCTGACCGACGGGCCCTACGCGGAAACCAAGGACCTGATCGCCGGCTTCGACGTCCTCGAGTGCGCCGACCTGGACGAGGCGATCGACGTCGCCTCCAAGCACCCGATGGCGTGGGCCGGGGCCATCGAGCTGCGCCCGTTCTGGCCCGATGGCGAGGACTAGCCGCGACTGGGCAGGCCGGGACCAGTGACGGCTGAGCTCCGCGGACACATCGCCGGGATCTACGCCGACGGGTGGAGCCGGATCGTGGCCACCATGATCCGGCTCACCGGCGGCGACTGGGACCTGGCCGAGGAGTGTGCGCAGGACGCGTTCGCGCAGGCGCTCCAGAAGTGGCCGGCGTCGGGCGTGCCCGATCAGCCGCTGGCGTGGCTCACCACCACGGCCCGTCACCGGGCCATCGACCGGATGCGCCGCGCCGCCGCCGAGGCGGCGAAGCTGCGGGAGGTGGCGGCGATGGAACCCGTGCCGCCCTACGCGAGCGACAGCGAGATCCCGGATGAGCGGCTGGAGCTCATGTTCACCTGCTGTCATCCCGCGCTGAACCTCGATGCCCAGGTGGCCCTGACCCTGCGGAGCCTGTCCGGCCTGAGCACCGCGGAGATCGCCCGCGCGTTCCTCGTACCGGAACGGACCATGGGCCAGCGCCTCTTCCGGGCCAAGCAGAAGGTCGCGCACGCCGGCATCCCGTTCCGCGTGCCGCCTCCGCACCTGCTGCCGGAACGCCTTCCCGCCGTGCTGCATGTCCTCTACCTGCTCTTCAATCAGGGGTACGGGAAGCCGCGGGAGACCCGGCTGTGCCGGGAAGCCATCCGCCTGGCGCGCGTGCTGGCGGCACTGATGCCAGACGAGCCCGAGGCGCGCGGCTTGCTCGCGCTGATGCTGCTGCACGACGCGCGCCGGCCGGCGCGCGCGGACGCGCACGGCGACCTGGTCACCCTGGAGGAGCAGGACCGCTCGCTCTGGGACCAGGCCCAGATCGCCGAGGGCACCGCCATCCTGGAACGGGCGCTGCGCCGCCGCCACGCCGGCGCGTTCCAGATCCAGGCGGCCATCGCCGCGTGCCACGCCGGCGCCCCCACCGCGGCCCAGACCGACTGGCCGCAGATCGCCGGGCTGTACGGGGAACTCGCGCGAGTCGCGCCGAGCGTCATCGTGGACCTCAATCGCGCCGTCGCGGTCGGCATGGCCGACGGCCCGGAGGCCGCGTTGCCGCTGGTCGACGCCATCGCCGGCACCGGTCAGCTGGACACGTACTACCTGCTGCATGCCACCCGTGCCGACCTGCTCCGCCGGGCCGGGCGCGCGGCCGAGGCCGCCGGGAGTTACCGCCTGGCCGCTGACCTGGCCCCTACCGAGGCCGAGCGCCGTTTCCTGCGGAACCGGCTCGCCCGCCAGCCTGGCGGCGGATGCGCGCCCGCGGACGGCGGTCCCGGCGGGCCATAATGGGCGCCGTGGACAACAGCCACTACAGCCTGGTCACCGCGGCGGTTCAGGCGGCGGGGCCGTGTCCTCCCGGCGGCGAGGCGGCCTGGGGCCGCCGGGTGCACGGGCTCACGGTTGACCTGCACCTGATCGCCCAGCAGGCCAGGCAGGACATTGAGCGGCTGGAGTCGGCGCGGACCTTCGTCGCGTTCCTGGAGAAGGTCGAGATCGAGGAGTCGAGCCGGCGGGGGCTGCTCACGCTGCGCCTGCCGTCGGGGGAGACCGAGCCCATCCGCACCGAGCAGCAGGACACCGACCGCGGGCAGGCGCTGATCGAGCGGGCCCGCTCCCTGCAAGGCCGCTGGGTGCTGGTCTACCGCTACAACGAGCGCAAGGCCGGGCAGCGGGCCCAGTCGGTCAGGATGCTGGCCCACCTCATGGACATGGGCTCAGACGGGGCCGTGCCCAGCACCACGGCGAAGAAGATCGTGCTCCAGGAGGCAGGCGGTGACACGGCGCACGCCCAGGAAGCGTGGTCGGCCGCAGGCCTGCCCGCGACCGGGCCGGTCAGCGTCGAGCAGCTGGACCAGGCGCGCGCGGCCGCGCGGAAAGCCCCCTGAGCGCAGGGTACGGGTACCGGCTCCCCTTCCATGGCTGATACCGTGATAACAGCAAGAGGCGTAGGCCACACCAGGACCGCCCGCACGCCCGGGAAAATTTCGGGTCCGGGACGGACCGCTGTGGTCCAATCCGGGACGTACCGGGCCGTCCCGGACCCCATAAAGCCAGCGAGAACGGCGCGGGGGAGCGGGTTGCGTGTCAGCGTCTTGCTGTTATCAGCAAGAGCTTGTACGCTGCTGGGATGCCGGCACGGGAGGCCCGTTCCTCGGCCAGGGACACCATTGACGACTTCGTCCAGCATCTGGCCGACGCCCAGTTTGCCAGCAGCACCCGCCGCATCCGCAGGCACTTCCTCGACGAGTACCTCCACCACGCCCAGCAGGCCACCGGCGCCCTCCAGCTCACGGCCGGCGAGCTGATGGACCCCGCTAGGGCCGAGGCATGGCTCTCCGATGCGGCCGCGGGCAGGCTCCGCACCCGCAACACCCTCCGCGGGCCCGACGCCGCCGCCTATCCCAACTCCATGCGCGTGCGCACCGACTCCTACAACGCCCTCGCCGGGTTCCTGGGCCTGCCCGACCGGCGTGACAGCCAGCCGCCCGCCCGCGGCTTCTACCTGACCCCCGCCGATACCCAGCGAGTCCTCTATGACCTGACCGTCCGCAGGCTGCCGCAGGCCAACGTCGCGATAGCGCTGCGTACCGCCGCCGTGGCCGCGATGGTCGCCGACACCGGGCGGGGCGTCCCCGAACTGGCGGGCCTCACGGTCAGCGCCCTGCACCTGGACGGCGAGGCCCGCGTGGACCTCGCCGACAGCTCATCCCCGCTGGGCGGCCCGACCGTGCAGATCCTCACCCGCTGGCTCGGGGCCCGGGCGGAGATCATCGCCGAGCTGCAGGGCAGCGACCCGGGCCACCTGTGGATCCCGACCAAGCCCGGGCGGCCCCGCGGCGGCCGCCCGGCCGTCAAGCCCGGCCTCACGCCCGCAGCCGTCCGGACCCTCCACGCGGCGCACCGTACCCTCCTCAGCCGCATGCTCGGCACCCCGCTCCGCCCCGGTGCCCTGCGCGGGGCAGGGGAACGTTCTAATTGAACGATGGGCCCTGATGAGAACACGCCGGACGGGCGGGGCGACGGCCGTCTCCCGGCCGCACGGGCCGCGTCGGCGCTGGCCGTGCCCGGCAGCCTGCCCCGCGTCATCGGTGTACGCGGCGCCCGGCACAACAACCTGCGGGACGTGGACGTGGACGTTCCGCTGTGGCGGACCGTGGCCATCGTCGGCGTATCCGGATCCGGGAAGACGTCGCTGGCCATCGGCACCCTCTACGCCGAGGGCATGCACCGCTTCCTGGAGGCCCTGAGCACCTACAGCCGCCGCCGGCTGGCCCAGGCCCAGCGCCCGGCCGTGGACCGGATCGACCACCTGCCGCCCGCGCTGGCGCTCCGCCAGCGCCCCCCGGTGCCCGGACCGCGCAGCACGGTCGGGACCATGACCGAGGTCCTCAACATCCTGCGCCTGATGATGTCGCGGCTGGGCACCCACCGCTGCCCCAACGGCCACCGCGTCCCGCCGTCGGTCGCGACGCAGCAGATGGAGATCGCCTGCCCGGTGTGCGGCGCGCGCTTCGAGCCGCCCAGCGCCGAGTCGTTCGCGTTCAACTCCTACGGGGCCTGCCCGGCCTGCGGCGGCCTGGGCGTGCGGACCGAGGTGGACGCCGGGACCCTCGTCCCCGACCCGGGCAAGAGCATCGACGACGGCGCGGTCCTGCCGTGGAACCTGGGCGCCCGGCGGCTCTACCGCTACGCCGCCGCGGAACTCGGCGTGCGGACCGGCATCCCGTACCGGTCGCTCAGCAAGCGCGAGCGCGCCATCGTGCTGCACGGCCCGCAGGCCGAGCGGGAGGTCACGTTCCCGTCGGGGCGGGCGGGCCGGATCGTCCGCCTCAACGTGCACTACGAGAACGCCGTCGCGACCGTCGAGCGGGCGCAGCGCAGCGACAACGAGCGGACCCGGGCCCAGGTGCGCAAGTTCCTCATCGTGGCGACCTGCTCGGTCTGCCACGGGACCCGGCTGCGCCCCGAGGCGCTGGCCTCCGCGCTGGGCGGCCGCAATCTCGCCGAGATCAGCGCGCTGCGGCTGGACGAGCTCCGGTCCTTCGCCGCGGGCCTGCCCGCCGGGCTGCCGGACGAGCTGGCGCCGCTCACCGCCGGGCTGGCCGGCGAGCTGGACCGCGGGCTGGCGCCGCTGCTCGGGGTCGGGCTCGGCTACCTGCAGCTGGACCGGGCCGGCGCGACCCTGTCGGCGGGGGAGCGGCAGCGCATCGAGCTGACCTCCACCGTGCGGGCCAGCACGACCGGGATGCTGTACGTCCTGGACGAGCCGTCCGTGGGGCTGCACCCGAGCAATGTCACCGGGCTGCGCGAGGCGATCGGCGCGCTGGCCGCGAACGGCAACACCGTCATCGTCGTGGAGCACGAGCGGGACCTCATCACCGCCGCCGACTGGATCATCGAGCTCGGCCCGGCCGCCGGGGCGGGCGGCGGGACCATCATCGCCCAGGGCACGCCCGGGGAGCTGGCCGCCAACCCGCGCTCGGTCATCGGGCCGTTCCTGGCCGGCACGGCGGCGGTGCGGCGGGAGCGCGCGGCGCCGGCCGAGCCCGGTCCCGGCTCGGGCGGCCCGGTCTGCGTCGAGGTGGGCGAGCTGTACAACCTGCGGGACGTCACCGCCGCCGTGCCGGCCGGCCGGCTGACCGCGGTGGCCGGGCCGTCCGGGGCCGGGAAGACGGCGCTGATCCTGGACAGCCTGGTGCCCGCCGCGCAGGCGCGCCTGGGCGGGCGGCCGCTGCCGGGCCACGTCCGCTCGCTGGAGCTGGGCGGCATCCGCGAGGTCGTGCAGATCGACGCCTCGCCCATCGGCCAGAACGCGCGGTCCACGCCGGCCACCTACTCCGGAGCGCTCGACGCCATCCGCCGCCGCTACGCCGACGCGCCCGCCGCGCGGCGCCGCAGGTGGAAGCCCGGGCACTTCTCGTTCAACACCCGCGAGGGCCAGTGCCCGACCTGCCGCGGCCTGGGCAGCATCGACCTGGACGTGCAGTACCTGCCCGACATCAGCGTCGAGTGCCCGACCTGCCACGGCGCCCGGTTCAATGACGCGACGCTGAGCGTCCGCGTCGACGGCCTCACCATTGCCGACGTCCTTCAGCTGACCGTGCACGACGCCCTCGGCCGGTTCGCCGGGCAGGCGCCGGCGGCCGCGGCGCTGCGGCCGGTCGACGAGGTCGGCCTGGGCTACCTGCGGCTGGGCGAGCCCACGCCGTCGCTGTCCGGCGGCGAGGCCCAGCGGCTGCGGATCGCCTCCCGGCTGCGCAGCAGCCAGCGCGGCGTGCTGTACGTCTTCGACGAGCCCTCGACCGGGCTGCACCCGCTCGACGTCGGCACCCTGGTCGGCGTCTTCGACCGGCTGCTCGACGCCGGCGCCACCGTCATCGTCATCGATCACGACCTCGACCTGCTCGCGGCGGCCGACTACCTCATCGACATGGGGCCCGGCGGCGGGCCGGACGGCGGGCGGATCGTGGCCCGCGGGGCGCCGGCGGCGGTCGCGCGGGACCCGGCCAGCGTGACCGCGCCGTGGCTGGCTGCCCAGCTGGCGGCGGCGGCCCGGGTGGCGGGCACGACCGCGGGGGGCGATGGTCACGGAACTATATAGCCCGCCCGGGGGTTCACTTGTGTAACGCAGCTCACAAGGAGTGACCCCGGGCAGACGGGACCAGGATGCTGGAGCCGGAGACCCTTGACACGCTGATCCGGGCGGGGCTCAGGCGATCCCCGCTCAGCGTGCTGGTGCTCGACGCCGAATTGCGGGTCATCTGGGTCCACCGGGCCGCCGGCGGCCCGGGCCCGGGCATCCCGGCCAGCGACCGGGCCGGGCGGCAGCTGGGCGAGGTGCTGCCGGGCCTGGACGTCGGCCTGATCGAGCAGTCGCTGCGCCAGGTCCTGCTGAGCGGGCAGCCCGCGGTCGAGCTCGAGGTCACCGGGCAGCGGCCGGGCCATCCAGCCGACGGGGAACAAGTCTGGAGCTGCATCCAGTTCCCGTTCGGGGCGGGCGCGGATGGCCGGCCCGCCGGCGTCATCCACATCATGCGCGAGGCCACGGAGCGCGTCCGGGCGCAGCGCCGCCTCGCGCTGGCCGATGAGGCCAGCGCGCGGATCGGGACCACGCTGGACATCTCCCAGACCGGGCGGGAACTGCTGAGCGTCGCCATCCCGCGGCTGGCCGACGCGGGCGCGGTCGACCTGCTGACGACCGTCATCGACGCCGACCAGGCGACCGGGCACGGCGGCGATGAGACCCTGCACCTGCAGCGGGTCGCCGTGCACTGGCCCGCGGACAACCCGAACCAGGCCGAGTACCTGCGGCGCTACACATGGTCCCGGTCCTCTCCCTCGAACCTGTACGAGCGCCTGGCCGCTGGCTCGCCGGTTTTCCTGCCCGACTTCGGGACCATGACGCCGGAGCAGATCCGGGAAGTGGCCTGGGGGACCGGGGTCGACCGCATGCTGGCTGCGCGCTCGGCCGGCGCCCACTCGCTGATCGGCGTGCCCCTGGTCGCCCGCGGCGCGATCATCGGCGTCATCGTCCTTTTCCGCCTGGCGGGCTCGCGGCCCTTTGCCAGCTCCGACTTGTCGCTCGCCCGCGACCTGGTCTCGCGCGCCGCCGTCTCGATCGACAACGCCCGGCTCTACACGCGCGAGCGCGCGACCGCCCTGGCCCTGCAGCGCGGCCTGCTGCCGCGCCAGGTTCCCGAGGTGCCGGGCCTGGAGCTGGCGCACCGCTACGTGCCCGCGCAGAGCGCGGCCGAGGTGGGCGGCGACTGGTTCGACGTCATCCCGCTGCCGCCCGGCCGCTGTGCCCTCATCGTCGGCGACGTCACGGGCCACGACATCCGGGCCGCGTCGCTGATGGGCCAGCTCCGCACCGCCACCCGCACGCTGGCGACGCTCGACCTGGCCCCGGCCGAGGTGCTCACCCGGCTCGACCTGATCACCGCCGACCTGACCGACGAGGAAACCGGCGCCACGTGCATCTACGCCGTGCATGACGTCGCGGACGGCGGCTGGGACATCTCCCGCGCGGGGCATCCGCTGCCGGCCGTGCTCCGCCCCGACGGCAGTTCCACGTTCCTGGACATGCCGCCCGGCGTGCCGCTGGGGACGGGCCTCGCCGGCACCCCGCAATACCGGACTGCGCGCTTCGAGGTGCCCAGCCGCAGCGTCCTGGTCCTGTATACCGACGGGCTGATCGAGAGCCGCGCCGCGGACCTGGACGCAGGCATGGCCGGGCTGGCTGGCGCCCTCGGCACGGTCTGCACGCTGCCGCTGCGCGATGCCTGCGACACCCTGCTCGATACCCTCGCGCCGAGCCCGGCCGATGACATCGCGATCCTCATGGCCCAGATGTCGTAACGCGCGACGGCGCCGTGGCCGGCGGCCCGGCTCCGGGTGCCGGGCCGGCGTGCGGGCCGCGGCGCGCTAGTAGCCCCGGTCGCGGTCCACGACGTTGTCCAGCGGCGCGCCGTCGAGGAACCGGCGGAGGTTGCCGGCGAACAGCTCCCGGATCGGCCCGGCCAGGCCGGCGTCGCCGCGGGCCGAGATGTGCGGGGTCAGCAGGATCTGCGGCAGGCTGAGCAGCTCGGGCCGCGGCGGGCGGCCCGCCAGCTCGCCGTCGTACACGTCCAGGACCGCGCCGCGGATGCGCCCGGAGGTGACCGCGGCGATCAGGGCGTCCTCGTCGACCTCCTCGCCGCGGGCGATGTTGATGAGCACCGCGCCGGGCTGCATGGCCGCGAGGACCCGGTCGCTGACCAGGCCGCGGGTCTCGGGGGTGAGCTGCGAGCAGACGGCCAGGAAGTCGGACTCGGCGGCCACCTGGAGGATCCGGTCCGCGGGCAGGACGAGGTCGGCGCCGTCGGTGCCGGCCGCCGGCGCGGCGGCGGACCGGCGGGTGGCGATCACCCGCATCCCCGCCGCGCGGGACAGCCGGGCCACCTCGCGGCCGATCCCGCCGAGCCCGAGGATGCCCATGGTGGCGCCGCGCAGCGAGGTCAGCTGATAGCCCTCGGTGGTGAAGCGCCCGTCGTGCTTCTGCCGGGTTCCCTCGTGCAGGCCGCGGGCGAAATGCGACGCCGCGGCCAGGACGTACTCGGCGATGGCGGTCGCCCCGACCACGCCCCGGCTGGTGGTGAGGGTGACCGGCGCGGTCCACAGGTCGGACCCGAGCAGGTTGGACACCCCGGCCTGGGTGTGGTGCGCCCAGGCCAGCCGCGGCGCCCGCGCGGCCAGGCTCGCGGGCACCGGGTAGCCGACGAGCAGCACGTCGGCGGCCGCGAGGAGGTCGTCGGCGGGCGGGCGGCGGTCGCGCATCGCCTGGTTGCCGTCCAGGGCCTCGACCCGCGGGTCGACGTCGGTAACGTACGACAGGTCAGGACCCAGGATCGGCGCCAGCACGGCCACGTTCACGGTGTCCACGCTCACCTCACTCACCTCGTTTCGCCGGGATTCACTGTAGGGGTCGCGCCCGGCCGCTATGGCGGCCGGGACCGGGTGATAATGGACGCCGTGGACAATAACCATTACAGCCTGGTCGCGGCGGCCGCCCAGGCCGCCGGGCCGTGCCCGCCGGGCGGGGAGGCGGCGTGGGGGCGCCGGGTGCACGGCCTGACCGTGGACCTGCACCTGATCGCCCAGCAGGCCCGGCAGGACATCGAGCGGCTGGAGTCGGCGCGCACCTTCGCGGCGTTCCTGGAGCAGGTCGAGATCGAGGAGTCGAGCCGGCGCGGGCTGGTCACGCTGCGGCTCCCGTCGGGGGAGAGCGAGACGATCCGCACCGAGCAGGCCGACACCGACCGCGGCCGGGCGCTGATCGAGCGGGCCCGCTCCCTGGCTGGCCGGTGGGTGCTGGTCTACCGCTACAACGAGCAGATGGCGGGGCAGCGCAAGCAGTCGGTCCGGATGCTGGCCCACCTGCTGGACCTCGGCGGTGACGGCGCGGTGCCCAGCGCGACGGCGAAGAAGATGGTGCTGCAGGAGGCGGGCGGCGACGTGGCCCGCGCCCAGGCGGCGTGGACGGCGGCGGGACTGCCCGGCAGCGGGCCGGTCAGCGTCGAGCAGCTCGAGAGGGCGCGGGAGGCGGCCGGGTCTCGCGGCGCTTAGCGGGCGGCGTCCTTCGCGGGGCCCTGCTGGGCGGCCGGGCCCTGGGCGCGGATGGCGCCGGGCCGGAGCGGGACGCCGAGCACGTGGCTGACCAGCTTGCGGTGGGCGGCGTGCAGGGTGCGGACGGCGGCCGGCGTCAGGCCGGGCTTGACCGGCTCCCGGCCGCCGCGCGGCCGCCCGGGCTTGACCGGGATCCACAGGTGACCGGGATCGCTGCCCTCCAGCTCGGCGATGATCTCCGCCCGCGCGGCGAGCCACCGCTGCAGCACCTGGACGGTCGGCGCGCGCAGCGGGCACGGCCCGTCCGGGAGGTCCACGCGCGCCCGGTCGTCGAGGTGCAGGGCCCGGAGGCTGAGGCCCGCGAGATCCGGGACCGACCGGTCGGTGTCCGCGACCAGCGCGGCCACGGCGGCGGTCCGCAGCGCGGTGGCGGCATTGGCGCCGAGCGGGCGGCGCACGGCCAGGTCGCGCAGCAGGCGCTCGGTCTCGGCGGGGGACAGGCTGTAGCCGGTCGCGGGCGGCGCGCTGTCCCGGCGGCGGCCGGCCCGGAAGTACTCGGCGAGGGCGTTGTAGGAGTCGACACGCACCCGCATCGAGTTCCGGTAGGCGGCGGCGGCCGGCCCGCGCAGGGTGTTCCGGCTGCGGGTCCGCCCGGCGGCCGCGTCGGCCAGCCACGCGTCGGCGCGGGCCGGCTCGAGCAGCTCGGCGGCCGTGACCGGGCGGGACCCGGCCGCCTGCTGGGCGTGGTGCAGGAACTCCTCGAGGAAGTGCCCGCGGATCCGGCGGGTGGTGACCGCGAGCCGGCGTTCGGCCAGGTGCCGCAGGAAGTCGTCGATCGCGGCCCGCGCCGTAGTGCGCGCACTCAGTGTCGGCATGTCACCAGAGCGTACCGATTACCAGTGATAACAGCAAGAAGCTGGGCATCAGTCCAAGGCCATCGCATCCCGCCCAGCCGACTCAGTGGTCCGGGCCGGTCCGAACTGGTCCAGACCGGATCGGCCCGGACCGTCCCGGACCCAGACATCCCGCCAGCGACCATGGCGACCTGCCGTGCCAGGAGGCTTCTTGCTGTTATCAATCTGGCGGGCCCGGGCTGAGGCAGGGGAGTGGCGAGTGAGTCCGGGCGCTGGCCCGGCCAGCGTCATTGATCCTCAGCTGGCGCCGCGCTGGCATCCGGACGAGCCCGGGACCCGGGTAGCGTCAGTGCCATCCGGGTCCCAGGCTGGCCGGCCCGGGCGTCAGGCCCCGGGCTGGCCGGCTCGGGCGGCGGCCACAGTCGCGCTGCGCGGCTCAAGGGC
Source organism: Streptosporangiaceae bacterium (assembly GCA_036501025.1). Lineage (GTDB taxonomy): Bacteria > Actinomycetota > Actinomycetes > Streptosporangiales > Streptosporangiaceae > DASUBV01. Next base: position 15,997 of record DASYBB010000028.1, on the reverse strand, counting down.
TCGGGCCGGCAGCCGGGACGCGTGCACGCGACGGTGCTCGCCGCCACCGAAGCCCGCCCGGAGCCCCGGCCCGGCCGGAGCGCGCCGCCCCCCGGCGGCCTGACCGAGCGCGAGGCGGAGATCCTGGGCATGATCGCCCGCGGGATGACCAACCCGGAGATCGCCGCGCGCCTGTTCCTGAGCAGCCACACGGTCAAGACCCACATCAGCCGGATCTTCGCCAAGACCGGGTCGCGGGACCGCGCCGCCGCGATCGGCTACGCGCACCGGCACGGCATCGGCTGACCGCGCGGCTCCATCCGGTGCGGCCGGACGGGCTGAGCGCAGCCAGCCGTGACAGCCCGGTGCCCCGAAACTCTACTTAACATAATGCACATTATCGGCGCTCGCCTGAGCGGGCCAGAAGGGGCTTTCCGGGACGCGGCGTGCACGCCCGGTCCGCAGCGCGCGGATTTGGCCGGCCGGCCGGCGGCGCGGTCGGTAGTCTCCGTCCTAGCCGCCTGCGCATTACGGAGGTGTCATGGCGCTGTTCGGTCACCGCGAGAACTTGCGGCGGCTGCAGGAGTCCGGCGTCCCCGGGCTGTCCGACATCGCCGTCCGCCAGGGCTGGGAGCCCGCTCCCGGCGCGCCGTTCGCCGGCCTGCTCGAGGCTGACATCCGCGAGATCAGCCTGGCGGTCTACCAGGCACCGCCCGGCCTGGCGATACCCGGCGGCCAGGCGGGCGCCGGGCCGATCGCGTACAGCGACGCCTACCGCGGCGCGCTGGACGGGCGGATGGTCCTGGTGGCCAACGCCTGGACCAGCATCGCCGGGACGCTGCGCGGGATGGCGGTCTGCGCGGCGGAGCTGCCCGCGGCGCTGACCCTGGTGAGCGTGCAGCCGCGGCGGTTCGCGGCCGCGCTGGCCCTGCCGGAGATCGCGACGGGCCACCCGGCCTTCGACGGCCGCTTCCTGGTCCAGGCCACCGCGGACCTCGACGGGCCGGTCCTGGACGTCCTGACGCGCGACGCGCAGCAGCGCATGCTGGCCCGCGACGACTGGTTCTTCCGGGCCGGGCGGGGACTGCTCGGCTGCGTGACGCCGGAGCCGTTCCGCGCCGTCGACGAGGTCAGCACCCGCATCGGCGAGGTGCTGGCCATCGCGGCCGCCATCCCGGCCCGGGGCGGGCGCGCCGCCGGGGCGCCGGCGCCGCCGATCATGCCCGCCCCGGTCAGCTACGACCCCGTCAGCCACGAGCCCGGCGGCCTCTCCCCTGGCGGAGTCTCCCCCGCTGAGCTGCTCGCGCGGCTGGGCCAGCTGGCCAGCCTCGACGATGCGCTGGGGATGCTGGCGGCGCTCACGCCCGCCGAGCGCGACCTGCTCGCCGGGCTGGACACGCCGCTGGCCTCGCTGGCCGGCGCGCGGACGCCGCAGGAGGCCACGGCCCGCTACCGGACGCTGGACCCGCAGGCCAAGCTGAGGCTCGCGGCGATGTTCATGCGGCGCGGCGGCCCCGCCCGCCGCAGCGCGTCACGGCTGAGCCGCTGACCAGCTACGTGGCCGCGGGCGGCCGATCCTCCGCGTCGCGCCAGCGCAGCGCGCGCAGGGCCGGGGCGTCCTCGAGCGGCAGCGGCTCGCCGTCGGCGATCAGGTCCAGGAGCCGGAACAGCTCCCGGACGCCCGCGTCCCCGGCCGCCTCGCGCAGCCGCGCCTCCTGCCGCTCGGCGGCCTGGTACAGGCCGGCCAGGTACTCGACCGCGCGCGGCGTCAGGGTCACCAGCTTCTCCCGGCCGTCGGCCGCTGACGGGCGCACCGTCACGTAGCCGCGCTCCCGGAGCGCCGCGATGACCTTGCTGGCCCCCTGCCGGGTGATCGCGAGCCGCCGGCCGATGTCCGAGATCGTCACCTCGCCGGGATCCGCGCACATCAGCAGGACGCGGCCCTCCGGGAACCGGCGCCCGGCGAACCCGGCCGCGGCCAGGTCCTCGTCGACGCCCCGCCGGTAGCCCGCCAGCGCCCGGCGCAGCGCGGCGCCGAGTGCGCCCTGTCCCGGCTGCGGACCGGCGCGCCCGGCCTCACCTGCGGTCATGACCAGCCGCCTCCCGCCCAGCCCGGGCCGGCCGCGCCGGCGCCGCGGCAACAATGGAAACCATGGTTGACATTCTAGCCGCCCGGCGGCTAGCGTCAAGAATGTCAACCGCGGATGACAGTCATCGTCGGTTGACGGTACTGGCTGACCAGCCTGGAGAAGGGAACCTGCGATGCGCCATCCAGCCCGCGCCCCGGCCGCCGTGCTCGCCGTGGCCGCCGCTCTCGCTCTCGCCCTCGCCGGATGCGGGGCGGCCGGGGCCGATGCCCGCCCGGTCACCCCGGCGCCCAGCGGAAGCACCGCCGACCGGGCCTACGCCAGCTGCCTGGTCAGCCACCTGGAAGCCAGCGGCGGGGCGGGGGCGCGGCGGGACTGCGAGAAGCTGAAGCCGGCGGGCGGCATCGGCCCGCTGCTGCTCGAGCTGAGCTCCTGCCTGACCGCTCACGGCGTGGCCCTGCCGAGCACGTCTCCCTGTACCGGGGCGGGGGCCGCCCTGCGCTACCTGGGCACGATCGCCGGCGGCAGCCCCGCGCAGCAGTCCGCATTCCGCTCGTGCGAGTCGGGCCTGTAGCCGCCGGCCGTACTTACACCGCTGTCATTACCGGTCCTCACCCCCGCTACTGTCCGCGCCGGGCCGCGGGTGCCGCGCGCCCGCCTGGCGAAAGGCCTCTTTCGTGTTCTTCATCTACCTCCGGCGCGAGCTGCGCCGGCGCCGCCGCCAGGCGGCGTTCATCGCCCTCGGCCTGGCCCTCGGGATCGGGCTGGTCATCACCGTCACCGCCGCTTCCGCAGGGGTGCAGGACGCGCAGGCCACCGTGCTGCACTCGCTGTACGGGGTCGGCACCGACGTCACCGTCACCCAGCCGCCGCCGCAGGGCAAGAGCCCGGCGACGGCCTTCGGGTTCAGCTACGAGATCCAGCGGGTGCGCAGCGGCCAGATCGCGGCGGGCCAGCAGATCACCGTCAACAGCCTGGCCAACAGCCAGTACGGGACGCTCAGCGCGGGCTCGCCGGCCCGCGTCCGCGCGCTCCGCGACGTGTCGGGCGCGGCCGGCGGGCTCACCCTCACCGACGTCACCGTCTCCGGCACCGTCCCGGCCCTCAACGGCAGCGGCGGGACGTTCGCCTCCAGCTTCACCACCAGCTCGTTCAGCGTCGCGGGCGTGGACCTGGCCCGCCCGGCCCTCGGCGCCCTGAGCTCGGCCCGCCTGACCGCCGGCCGGGCCCTGACGTCGGCCGACGCGACAGCCGACGACGCCGTCGCCGACGCGGGCTACGCGGCCCAGCACAACCTGCGGGTCGGCTCCCGGATCGAGGTGGCCAAGACCAGCTTCACGATCATCGGGATCGTCAGCGTGCCGCAGGGCGGCGCTCCCCCGGACGTGTACCTGCCGCTGGCCCGGGCGCAGGCCGTCGGCGTGACCGGGTCAGCCGCGCTGACGGGCCAGGTCAACGCGATCTACGTCGCGGCGGCCAGTGCCGCCGACATCCCGGCCGTGCAGCGGGAGATCGCCGGGCTGCTGCCCGGCGCCACCGTCACCGACCAGACCGACCTGGCCAGCCAGGTGAGCGGCTCCCTGGCCAGCGCGTCGACGCTGGCCAGCAGCCTGGGACGATGGCTGGCGGTCGCCGTGCTGATCGCGGCCTTCGGCCTGGCCAGCCTGCTGACCGTGGCCGCCGTGGCCCGCCGGGTGCGGGAGTTCGGCACCCTCAAGGCGCTCGGCTGGCGGAGCCGGCGGATCGTCGGGCAGGTCATGGGCGAGTCGGTCGTCATCGGCGTCGTCGGCGGGGCGGCCGGGGTGGGCCTCGGCTACGCCGGCGCGGCACTGATCGGCCGCCTGGCGCCGCGGCTGTCCGCGACCGTCGGGGGCACCAGCACCGCGGCGGCCGCCGCGGGCGGCGCCGGCCACCACGGCGGCGGCCCGGCCAGCGCCCTGCGCGCCCTGGCCAGCGCTCCGCACACTATCTCGGTCACCCTGACCGCGCCCGTGGCGGTCAGCGCGATCGCGCTCGCCGTCGCGCTGGCCCTCGCCGGCGGCCTGATCGCCGGCTCGTTCGGCGGCTGGCGGGCCGCCCGGCTGCGCCCGGCCGCGGCCCTGGCCCGCGTCGAGTAACGGTGCCCGGACCACAGGCGGAGAGGAATCCCATGTACGAGCTCACCGGCGTCGTCAGGAACTACCAGCAGGGCCGGCGCACGGTCACGGCGCTGCAGGGCGTGGACCTCACCGTCGCGCGCGGTGACTGGCTGGCCATCCAGGGCCCGACCGGGCACGGCAAGTCCACGCTGCTTCAGCTGCTCGGCGGGCTGGACCGGCCCAGCGCCGGCACGGTGGCCCTGGACGGCCAGGACCTGGGCCGGCTGCGGGAGTCGCGGGTCACCCGGATCCGGGCCCGGGAGATCGGCTTCGTGTTCCAGACCTTCAACCTGATCCCCACGCTCAGCGCGGCCGAGAACGTCGAGGTGGCACTGGTGCCGCTGCGGATGAGCCCGGCCGCGCGGCGGGCGCGCGCCCAGCGCGCGCTGGACGCCGTCGGCCTCGGCGACCGGGTGGCGCACCTGCCCTCGCAGCTGTCCGGCGGCCAGCAGCAGCGCGTGGCCATCGCCCGGGCGGCGGTCAAGGAGCCCGCCGTGCTGCTCGCCGATGAGCCGACCGGCAACCTGGACGAGGGCACCCGCGACGAGATCATCGACCTGCTGGCCGAGCTGTGGCGCGAGCGCGGCCTGACCATGGTGATCGTGACGCACGACAGCGTGGTGGCCGCCCGCGCCCAGCGCGTCGCCGCGATGCGCGACGGCCGCCTGACCATCACCCGGGCCGCCCGGTCCGGGCTGGTCGGCGGCCCGTCCGCAGCCCAGCCGGGCTGACGCCGCCGCACCGCCGCACCGCCCGCTGATCAGCCGGCGGGCGGCAGGCGGCGCAGGATCTCGGCCAGCGTCACCTTCACCTCAGCCATATCGGCCTTGAGGACGGCGACGTCTTCTTTGAGGCCGGCCACGTCGGCCTTGAGGACGGCCACGTCCTGTTTGACCCCAGCCATCTCGGCCTTGAGCCCGGCGACATCCCGGTTCAGCGCATTGAGCAGCCCGGTGTGCTGCCGCTGCACCCGCCGGATGTCGGCGATGTCGGCGCGCATCGCGCGCATGCCTGCGCTCAGCGCATCGGCCTGCCCGGGACCAGCCCAGGTCTCCAGCTTGCTCACGCGCACCTGTAATGCCTTGATCTGCTCGGATACGTCCGCCATGGCCGCAGGCTACGGTCGGCCACTGACAGGATGGCACGTTCCGGGCGCCGCGGCCCGCCGCTTGCCCCGACGATCAAGCCCGCCGCCGGCCCAGACGGAGCCCGCCCAGGCCGCCCGTCACCCGTTCAGGTACCGCAGCACCGTCAGCGCCCGGCGGCTATCGCTCCAGGCCGGCGGCAGCCCGGCTTCGCGAAGACCTCCGCTGCGTTCGCCGCGGCTCCCCGCCCAGCGCTATCCCCGTCGAAGCTGCCTCAGCCGGATCAGCTCCGGCTTCCGGATCAGCCTCGCTTCTTGCTGTTATCAACCCCCGGCATAGCGGTTCGGATTGCCCGATGAAAATGACGTACGAAGCGAACCGCTGACCGGGTCCCCCGCCGGGCACACCAGCCGGGCGCTGCCCGCGGGACTCGTGATGCCCCTGGGACCAGCGCCGACGCCCGGAGGCAGTCGCACGGCCGGACCCAGTCCCGCTGGAACCGGCCCCCGACTCGGGCCCGACTCGGGCCGCGCCGACCCGCGAGCCCGCTCCCGGACCCAGCCCGGCGCCGCCCGCCCAGGCACGCCCTCCGCCGCCCGCTACCTCCGCCGGCCGCGCCTACTCCACCGCGGCCATCGCGCTCGCGAACTGCGCCGAGTACAGCCGCGCGTAGGCGCCGCCGGCCGCGAGCAGCTCCTCGTGCGTGCCCTGCTCCACGATCTGCCCGGCCTCCATGACCAGGATCAGGTCCGCGTCGCGGATCGTGGACAGCCGGTGCGCGATGACGAAGCTGGTCCTGCCCTGGCGCAGCGAGTTCATGGCCCGCTGGATCAGCACCTCGGTCCGGGTGTCGACCGAGCTGGTCGCCTCGTCCAGGATCAGGATGGAGGGCCGGGACAGGAAGGCCCGCGCGATCGTGATCAGCTGCCGCTCCCCCGCGCTCACGTTGGCCGCCTCGTCGTCGAGCACCGTGTCGTACCCGTCGGGCAGCGTGCGGGTGAACCGGTCCACGTAGGTGGCCGTCGCCGCCTCGATGACCTGCTCGCGGGTGGCCCCGGCGGAGCCGTAGGCGATGTTGTCGGCGATGCTGCCGCCGAACAGCCAGGCGTCCTGCAGCACCATGCCGGTCAGGCCGCGCAGCTCATCGCGGCTCATCGTGGCGATGTCGGTGCCGTCCAGCATGATCTGGCCCGAGCTGACCTCGTAGAACCGCATGAGCAGGTTGACCAGCGTGGTCTTGCCCGCGCCGGTGGGGCCGACGATGGCGACGGTCTGGCCGGGCGCCACGGTGAGGGACAGGTCCTCGATCAGCGGCTGGTCCGGGGCGTAGCGGAAGGACACATGGCGGAACTCGACCTGCCCGTCGACCCGGACCGGGAGCGCGGGCTGCGCCGGGTCGGGGGCCTGCTCGTCCGCGTCGAGCAGGGCGAAGACCCGCTCGGCCGAGGCCACGCCGGACTGCAGCAGGTTGGCCATGCTGGCCATCTGGGTCAGTGGCTGGCTGAACTGCCGGGAGTACTGGATGAACGCCTGGACGCTGCCCAGCGACAGCTGGCCGCTGGCGACCTGCAGCGCGCCGACGACGGCGACCAGCACGTAGTTGAGGTTGCCGATGAACATCATGACCGGCTGGATGGTGCCCGAGATGAACTGGGCGCGGAAACTGGCGTGGTAGAGCTTCTCGTTCTGCTCGCCGAACACCGCCATGGCCTCGTCGCGCTGGCCGAACACGGTGACCAGCGAGTGCCCGGTGAACATCTCCTCGATGTGGCCGTTGAGCTTCCCGGTGGTCGACCACTGCTTGATGAACTGGGGCTGGGCGCGCTTGCCGATCCGGCCCACCACGAACACCGAGACCGGGACCGTGACCAGCGCGATCAGCGCCAGGATCGGGGAGATGAGGAACATCACGGTGAGCACGCCGACGACGGTGAGCAGCGAGATGACGAGCTGGCTCATGGTCTGCTGCAGGGACTGGGCCAGGTTGTCGATGTCGTTGGTGACCCGGCTGAGGATCTCCCCGCGCGGCTGCCGGTCGAAGTAGCTGAGCGGCAGCCGGGCGAGCTTGGCCTGGACCTGCTCGCGCAGCCGGAACACCATGCGCTGCACGACGGTGGCGGTCACCCGGCCCTGCAGCAGCGAGGCGGCCGACGCCCCGAGGTAGACGATCAGGACGACGAGCAGGACCTGGCCGACGTGGCCGAAGTCGATGCCCTGGCCCGGGATGACGTGCGCGTGCTGGACCAGGTCGGCCTGGGTGCCGTGGCCCTGCGCGCGGAGCCGGGCCACCGCCTGGGCCGTGGTCACCCCGGCCGGCAGCCGCGCCCCGATCACGCCGGCGAAGATCACGTTGGTGGCGTCGCCGAGCAGCCGGGGGCCGAGCACCGAGAGGGTGACGCTGACCGCGGCCAGGACCAGGCTGCCGTAGATCAGGAGCCGCTGGGGCCGCATGGTGGCCAGCAAGCGCCGGCTGGAGCCGCGGAAGTCCAGGGACTTCTCGGTGGGCTGCCCGCCCGTGAACGCGGCCGGCCCGCGGCCGCCGCCCGGGCCCATCCCGGTGGCCGGCCCCGGCCCGCGCTTGGGCGTGGCCCGCTCTCCCGGCCCGCTCACCACGGCCGGCCCGTCCGCCGCCCCGCCGGAGGCAGCCCCGTCAGAGGCTCCCCCGCCGGCCGCCGGCCCCGTGTTCGCTGGCCCGGTCACGCTGCTTCCTCCTCGGTGAGCTGGGAGAGCACGATCTCCCGGTAGGTCTGGTCGGAGCGCATGAGCTCCTCGTGGGTGCCGGTGGCCACGATGCGGCCGGCCTCCAGCACGACGATCTGGTCGGCGTGCCGGATAGTGGCCACCCGCTGGGCCACGATCAGCACGGTGGCCTGCGCCGTCTCGGCCGCCAGCGCCGCGCGCAGCCGCGCGTCGGTGGCGTAGTCCAGGGCCGAGAACGAGTCGTCGAACAGGTAGATCTCGGGCTTGTGGACCAGCGCCCGGGCGATGGCCAGCCGCTGCCGCTGGCCGCCGGACACGTTGGTGCCGCCCTGGGCGATCGGGGCGTCGAGGCCGCCGGCCATCTGCGCGACGAAGTCGGACCCCTGGGCCGTCTGCAGCGCGTGCCACAGGTCGGCGTCGGTGGCGTCCTGGTTGCCGTAGCGCAGGTTGCTGGCCACCGTCCCGGAGAACAGGTACGGCTTCTGCGGGACCAGGCCGATCACCCTGGACAGCACCGCCGGGTCCAGCTCGCGGACGTCGACGCCGTCGACCAGCACCGCTCCCCCGGTGACGTCCATCAGCCGCGGGATGAGGCTGACCAGGGCGGTCTTGCCGCTGCCGGTGCCGCCGATGACCGCGGTCACCTGGCCGGGGCGGGCCACCAGGCTGATGTCGCACAGCACCGGCTGCTCGGCGCCGGGGTAGCGGAACTCCGCGCCGCGCAGCTCCAGGTGCCCGTGCCGGGCCAGCGTGGTGACCGGCCGGGCGGGCCGGGCCAGGTCCGGCTCGGTATCCAGCACCTCCACGATCCGCTCCGCGCAGACCTCGGCCCTGGGCACCTGCATGAACACGAACGTGGCCATCATCACCGACATCAGGATCTGCAGCAGGTAGCTGAGGAACGCCGTCAGCGCGCCGATCTGCATCCCGCCGTCGGCGACCAGGTGGCCGCCGAACCACAGCACCGCGATGCTGGACAGGTTGAGGACCAGCATGACCGACGGGAACATCAGCGCGATCAGCCGGCCGACGCCCAGCGACACCCCGAACAGGTCGGCGTTGGCCGCCTGGAACCGCTCCTGCTCGTGACCGTCGCGGACGAACGCGCGGACCACGCGGACGCCGCTGACCTGCTCGCGCAGGACGCGGCTGATGTTGTCGAGGCGCTCTTGCATGATCCGGAACAGCGGCCGCATCCGGCGGACGATCAGGATCACGATCACGGCCAGCGCGGGGACCGCGACCAGCAGCAGCGAGGACAGCGGCACGTCCTGGTTGAGGGCCAGGATGATGCCGCCGACGCACATGATCGGGGCCGACACCAGCAGGGTGAAGGCCAGGACCGCGAGCATCTGGACCTGCTGCACGTCGTTGGTAGTCCGGGTGATCAGCGACGGGGTGCCGAACCGGCCGACCTCGCGGGCCGAGAAGTTCTGCACCCGCTCGAACACCGCGTGCCGCACATCGCGCCCGAGGGCCATGGCGGTCCGGGCGCCGAAGAACACCGCGCTGGTGGCGCTGAGGATCTGCACCACCGTGACGACCAGCATGATCGCGCCCGTGCGCAGGATGTAGCGGGTGTCGCCGGTGATGACGCCGTTGTCGATGATGTCGGCGTTCAGCGTGGGCAGGTAGAGCGTGGCCAGCGACTGCACGAACTGCAGCGCGCACAGGGCCATGATCGCCGAGCGGTACGGGCGCAGGTAGGCCCGCAGGAGCCGGAGGAGCATCAGGGGCGTCTTTCTGGGGAGCGGGGGTCAGGAAGGCCGGGGGCGGTCGCCACGCTAACCGGAGGGGCCCGCCGCCGGCGCCCCATTTTCGCGCTGGGCGTCAGCGCCATCGCTCAGGGCGGAATCGGGCGGCAGCACGTCGCGCAGCCCGGCCACCAGCTCGCGCAGCGCCTCCTCGATGACCGGGGCCAGCGCGACCGGCGGGTCGGCGTACAGCCACCGCTCGGTGGCCGCCTGGATCACCGCGGTGACCGCCCCGGCCAGCGCCCGGGCGACGAAGGTGTCGGCCGCCGGGCAGCCGCCGGCCCGGTCGGTGATGACCCCGGCCAGGTCGTACTGCATGACGGCCAGCGCCTTGAGGTACTCTCCGCGCAGCTCCGGCGAGCTGGTCACCAGCCGGATCCCGGCGATGAGCCGCGCGTCCGGCGCGGTGCTGGCCACCGCGTAGACATCCAGCACGGCGCCGCGCACCGCCGCCCACAGGCTCTCCCCCGCGGGCCGCTCCCGGAGCGCCTTGCCGACCGCCGCGGCCCGGTCCAGGGCCAGGGCGCTGATCGCCTCGTACTTGCTGGCGAAGTAGTTGTTGAACGTCCGCGGCGACACGTCGGCCGCCGCCGCGATGTCCTCGACCAGCACGTTCTCCAGGCCGCGCTCGAGGGCCAGCTGCATGGCCGCCGTGCCCAGCGCCTGGCGGGTGGCGAGCTTCTTGCGCTCGCGCAGCCCGCCGCCGGCCTTCTCCGTCATGACCGCCAGCATACATGATCATGCGGGACACGCAACTTTGCCTAGCGCGAACTTTATCCTGCCCGAACGCTGGCGCCTCCGGTAGCGGTTTTCCGACATCAACGTGCCGACCTGGGGCCTCAGCACGGTGCTGTCGCATTCTCGCTAGGAGAGGTGCTCGCGCCCGCCGATAATAGAGGCATGCACCAGGACACCGAGCAGTGCGTGCGGGCCGTCCGGTCCAAGGATGCCCGCTTCGACGGCTGGTTCTTCACCGCCGTGCGGACCACGCGGATCTACTGCCGGCCGAGCTGCCCGGCCGTCACCCCCAAGCCGGAGAACATGGCCTTCTACCCGAGCGCGGCCGCCGCGCAGCAGGCCGGGTTCCGGGCCTGCAAGCGGTGCCGGCCCGACGCCAGCCCCGGCTCGCCGGAGTGGAACGTCCGCGCCGACCTGGTCGCCCGGGCCATGCGGCTCATCGCCGACGGGGTCATCGACACGGCCGGGGTCCCCGGCCTGGCCGCCCGGCTCGGCTACAGCGTCCGGCAGCTGGAGCGCCAGCTGCGCGCGGAGCTCGGCGCCGGCCCGCTGGCCCTGGCCCGGGCGCAGCGGGCGCAGACCGCCCGGCTGCTGATCGAGACGACCGCCCTGCCGATGGGCGACGTCGCCTTCGCGGCGGGCTTCGCCAGCATCCGGACCTTCAACGACACCGTCCGGGAGGTCTTCGCCCTGTCCCCCAGCGAGCTGCGGGAGCGGGCCGCGCGCCGGGGCCTGCCGGGCCAGCCGGCCGCGCCGGCCGCCGGGGTGCTGGCCGTGCGGCTGCCGTTCCGGGCGCCGCTGTTCCCCGACAGCCTGTTCGGCCACCTGGCCGCCACGGCGGTGCCCGGCGTGGAGGAATGGCGGGACGGCGCCTACCGCCGGACGCTGCGGCTGCCGCACGGGCCGGGCGTGGTGGCGCTGACGCCGCAGCCCGACCACATCGGCTGCCAGCTGGCCCTGGCCGACCTGCGGGACCTGGCCACCGCCATCAGCCGGTGCCGGCGGCTGCTCGACCTCGACGCCGACCCGGTGGCGGTGGCCGACCTGCTGCGGGCCGACCCGGTGCTGGCGCCGCTGGTCGACAAGGCGCCCGGCCGCCGGGTGCCGCGGACCCCGGACGCGGCCGAGTTCGCGGTCCGGGCGGTGCTCGGCCAGCAGGTCTCCACCGCGGCGGCCCGGACCCACGCGGGCCGGCTGGCGGCCGAGTTCGGCGAGCCGGTGGACGACCCGGCGGGCGGCCTGAGCCGGCTGTTCCCCGATTCCGCGACCCTGGCCCAGGCCGGCCCCGGCAGCCTGGCCGTGCCCCGGACGCGCCGGGAGACGTTCGCCGCGCTGGCCGGCGCGCTGGCCGCGGGCGGCCTCGACCTGAGCGCCGGCGGAGACTGGACCGAGGCCCGGCGCCGTCTCGCGGCCCTGCCGGGCATCGGCCCGTGGACCGTCGAGACCATCGCGATGCGCGCCCTCGGCGACCCGGACGCGTTTCCGGCCACCGACCTGGGCGTCCGGGCCGCGGCCCGCGAGCTCGGCCTCCCGTCCGGGCCGGCCGCGCTGGCCGGCCGGGCCGCGGCCTGGCGGCCGTGGCGGGCCTACGCGGTCCAGTACCTGTGGGCCACCGGCACCCACCCCATCAACGACCTGCCCCCGGCGGCCGCGGCCGCCGCTCCCGGCCCGGTGGGGCGATAATGCCCGGGTGGATAGCCCGCAGCCTCCTCGCGTGATGTCTATGAGGATGCTGCCACGATCGCGTTCCCGGCCCGGCCGCCGACGCTGCTCGGCTACTGCATCGTCGCTCCGAGGCGCCACGTCGAGGACTGGGTCGGCGGGCTCGGCGAGGCGGAGTACCTGGCGCTGCAGCGCGTGGTGCACCGGGTTGCCTCGGCGGTAGCCGGGGTCGTGCCGGTCGAGCGGATGCGATGCCTGAGCCTGGGCAGTCAGCAGGGCAACGCTCACCTGCACTGGCATGTCGCGCCGCTTCCCCCGGGAGTGCCCTATGACCGGCAGCAGCACTACGCGCTCATGGCGGAAAACGGCGTCCTGGATCTCGTCCGGCGGCCGCCAGTCCTGCCAGCTAATGCGAGGTCTGCCCCTTTTCGAGAAGCTCAGCGTAAAAGCAGGACATTCCGGCGCGGCTAGTCTCAGCGTGAGGGGACCGCTGCAAGAGGAGGGGGCACGAGGGATGAAGAGAATCATTACCGGCTCCGTCACGCTGGCGTGCACGGCAGGCATCGGCCTGGCCAGCATGGGAACGGCATCGGCGGCCGTCAGTTCGGCCAGCTCGACGCCCGTCATCTACCAGGCTCTCGGGAGCTGGAAGCACCCGGTGATCAGGCCGGGCTACTTCGCGCTGGGCGCGCACTTCTACCTGTCCGGGATGCACTGGTCGCGCTGGTCGGCGTCAGCCACCGGGCACGGCACGGACACCCCCGGCAGCGGGCATCACTGGGCCTCGACGGTCACCCTGTCCGGCCTTCGGTCGCACGGCGGGCATCGCTACTACAGCGCGATGAGGATCACCAGCCCCGGTCACCCGACCTTCCGGCTGCACTACGCCACCGGCGGCTGGTTCCAGTCCTGACCGGTGGCTATTCGGCACCTTGGTCTGGCCGCTCGTCAGCTCCTCGTTCAGTACGCCCAGCGCCGGCGCAGCTTGGTTGCCCTGCGCACTCCCTTTGACGCCTGGGCAACGCGACCTGCACCGGGAGCCGGCCCCCCTGCAGGCCGCGGTGTGCCGGTGCGCCGCAAGGCCTAACGTCGGCATAGCTCACCCGTCAGCGCGACGGCGGGTCCCATGATTGCCACGCTCATGACGTCGCATTCTCGCCAGGACGTACGGTCACCGCCCGAGATACTGGAGACATGCTCTCGGACCTGATCGCTTCGCGAACGAAGGCTTGCGCCATGCCGCAATGGGTGACACTCGGCAGCCCGGTTGGCCGGCTGACCCTGGTCGCCGCGGGCGGAGCCCTGGCTGGCCTGTACATGGAGGCTCAGCGCCACCTGCCCGGGCCCGCCGCGTTCGGGGCTCCCGGCGACCCGGCCGGCGCGCCGTTCGCGGCCGCCGCCGAGCAGCTGGACGCCTACTTCGCCGGGGAGCTGACCGACTTCGAGCTGGAGCTCGAGCCGGCCGGCACCCCGTTCCAGCGAAAGGTCTGGATGGCACTGCGGGCCATTCCCTACGGCCAGACGGTCACCTACGGCGGGCTGGCGGCCGGGCTCGGCGCGCCGGGGTCGAGCCGGGCCGTGGGCCTGGCCAACGGCAAGAACCCGATCTCGATCGTGGTCCCCTGCCACCGGGTCGTCGGCGCGGACGGCAGCCTGACCGGCTACGGCGGCGGGCTGCCCCGCAAGCGGTTCCTGCTCGACCTCGAGCGCGGCGCGGCCGGCCGCCCCGGCGAGCTGCCCGGCCTGTAGCGGCCGGGCGTCCCGCGGGCCGGCCGCCCGCCGGGCTGGTGCCGGCACGGCAGCGCGAGGGACGTGATGCCGGGCCGGCCGCGCATATCGGCGCGGCCCGCCCGGCGCGGATAACTGCCGGAAATTCGCCGGCCGCGCGCCCGGCGTTTCCCCCGGCTGCCGTTCGCGCAATTGCAAGAGCCCCCCTCGGGGGTAGGCGGCCATTTGCCGGCGGGGGCGGCCGGCGCGGCCGGGGGCGGCGCCGATCCGGAGCGTGCGGGGCCGGCCGCGGTACCTGACCAGGCGCGCAGGCCGGGCGGGCCGCGCTCGGCAGCACGGCGGCGAAATCCGGAAACAGTCCTTACTATGGCGCGGCGGCCAGGGCGTCGACATATCCGGTCACGAATGGGCCATCGCGGACTTTCACGGCGGCGGAATGCCGCGCTGGGGGGCTTTCGCGGCTACTGTCTTAACCGGGGCCCACGGCCTGGGCGGTGGGCGCCGGCGTATCCGACACTCGCGAAACGGCGGCTCGGGACAACGATGATCGACCATGGCCGGGTGGGCACCTATGAGGAGCCCGACAGCTTCGTGGGCCGCGAGCGGGAGATCGGCGAGCTGAGCCGGTTCGCCCGCGGCCAGCGCGCGGTCACCCTGGCCGGCGCGGGCGGCATCGGCAAGACCCGGCTGCTGCTGCGGCTGATCACCGTCCTGGCCCCGGACTTCCCCGACGGCACCTACTTCGTCGGGCTCGGTGACCTGCGCCAGCCCGACCTGGTCGCCGCGCGGGTGGCGGCGGCGATCGGCGTCTCGGAGGAGCCGGGCGTCCCGCTGCTCGACACGCTGGCCGACGCGCTGCGCAGCCGGACCCTGCTGCTGGCGCTCGACAACTGCGAGCACCTGATCGACGCCTGCGCCAGCCTGTGCCAGCGGCTGCTGGCCAGCTCGCCGGGCCTGCTGGTGGTGGCGACCAGCCGGGAGGCGCTGCGGGTCGCGGCCGAGGCGGTGTGGCCGGTGCCGCCGCTGGCGCTGCCCGCCGCCGGGGCGGCCGACCCGGCGGCGGCGGCGGCGTTCGACGCGGTCACGCTGTTCACCGAGCGGGCCGGGGCCGCCGCCCCCGGCTTCGCCCTGGCGCCGGGCAACTGCGCGGCCGTGGTCGCGATCTGCCGGGCGCTGGACGGGCTGCCGCTGGCCATCGAGCTGGCCGCGGCGTGGGTCCGGGTGCTGACCGTCGACCAGATCTCTGCCCGCCTCGGCAGCAAGTTCCACCTGCTGACCAGCGGCGACCGGAGCGTCCCGGCGCGGCACCGGACGCTGCGGGCCACGATCGACTGGAGCCACGACCTGCTGGCGCCGGCCGAGCAGGTCCTGCTGCGGCGGCTGTCGGTGTTCGCGGGCTGGTCACTGGAGATGGCCGAGCGGGTCTGCGCCGACGACGGCCTGCCGGCCGCCCAGGTGCTCAACCTGCTGGCCGGGCTGGCCGAGAAGTCCCTGGTCGAGCTGGAGCCCGACGTGCTCGGCCAGAGCCGCTACCGGCTGCTGGACACCATCCGCGACTACGCCGCGTCCCGGCTGGCCGAGGCGGGCGAGACCGGGGCGCTGCGGCGGCGGCTGCGCGACTACTCGGTCAACCTGGCCGAGTACTTCCTGAGCATCGGGGTGGCCCGGATCCCGGCCGCCTGGCAGGCCCGGGTCGAGGTGTTCCAGCGCTACGACGCGGACGCCGACAACGTCCGGGCGGTGCTGGGCTGGGCCCTGGAGCAGGGCGACGCGGAGACCGGCCTGCGGCTGTGCACCGCGGTCCGGCCGTGCTGGATCGTGCTGGGCGCGTTCGGCGAGGGCGCCGAGTGGTTCGACGCGTTCCTGGCCGCCGACCTGTCCGGGGTGCCGTCCGCGGTGCACGGGCAGGCCCTGACCGGGCGCGCGCAGCTCGCGCTGGGCAGCGGCGACCAGGCGCTGGCCGAGCCGTGGGCCCTGGCCGGCCTGGAGCTGTGCCACGCCGCCGGGGACCCCTGGTTCACCGCCACCGCCCTGAACGTGCTGGCCGAGACCGCCCTGCACGCCCGGCGCCCGGACGACGCCCGGCACCGGTCGACCGAGGCGCTGGAGCAGGCCCGGCAGGCGGG
>DASYBB010000027.1:0-83292 GCA_036501025.1 Streptosporangiaceae bacterium | reverse complement strand
GTGCAGCAGGCCGCCGACGCCCTGCAGGGGGCGGGGGCTCGGGTCGAGCCGGTGAGTATCCCGGCTCTCGAGCGGGACAACCCCCTCGACCTCTTCGCCCGGCAGCACGTCATGGAGATGAAGCCGGCCGTCCGGGAGGTCACCGCGGGTCACGAGGACCAGATGTTCACCTACTCCAAGACCTTGCTCGCCACGCCCGACACGTCGGTGGAGGACTACGTCCTGGCCGAGCAGGGCCTCGAGCGGCTCCGGGACGGTTTCGCGGAGTACTTCCAGCAGCACGACGCGCTGCTGCTCCCGGTGACGACGATCCCCGCGCACGCTCACGGACTCGGGCAGTTCACCCTCGACGGCCAGACGGTGGGTCCCTTCCACGTGAGCTCGACGACCGTCCCGTTCAGCCTGACCGGCCTCCCGGCCCTGTCCATGCGGTTCGGCACGACCGGGGACGGCATGCCGATCGGCGTGCAGCTGGTGGCCAACTTGTATGCCGAGTCGACGATCCTGCACATCGCCTCGCTACTGGAGAAGGTGAGCCCGGTCCGCGACCAGCACCCTGCCCTCTGACCACCGGCCTTCGCCGCGATCCGCCACGCCGGTGCGAAGACCGGCCGCCAGCGCTCGGCGCACATCGCCCAGCTCATCCTCGACGGGCTCCGGCGCCAGCCTCGGGGCGCGCGCCTAGCGCCGCTGCGTCGTTTACCGCACCAGCCCGCTAACCGCGGAGCCCGCCTGGTTACCTGTGGATCGGTCGGTGACCGCGCTGCCCGTCGACGGCCCGGTGGACGACCAGCAGGACCGCTGACCCGGCGGTGGCAGTCAGCTAGGTGGACAGGTTGAAGAACTCGCCGACCTCGCCGCCGCTGAGCGTGAGTAGAGCGTCCCGAAAGGTCGCTCGGCGCGCGGGCGTTCCTGCCGCTGCAGAACCCCTTCCGCTACTGGAGATGGCTGGCGGCCGACAGCCTTGACTCTCACCTTGGGGGAGCCCGGACACTCATCTTGCCGGGTCGAACCGACCCGGCGACGAGGGAGTCAGCGTGGAAGAAATCAGCATCGGAGAGTTCGCACGACGGTCCCGCCTTTCACTGAAGGCACTCCGTCTCTACGGCGAGCGCGGGGTGCTGGTGCCGTCGCGCGTCGACCAGGCAAGCGGTTACCGCTACTACGACACAGCCCAGCTCGACCAGGCACGCCTTGTCGTCATGCTGCGCCAGCTGCAGCTGCCGCTCGCGGCGGTCCGGGAGCTGCTCGCGTGCGATCCGGCCGATGCGGCGACGCGCATCGCTGAGCACTGGCGCGACGCCGAGGCGGCGCACGGCGAGCGGCGCGAGCTGGCCGATTACCTCGTCAACCGGCTGCGCGGAAAGGGGCCTGTCATGTACGAAGTCGCCACCCGGGAGATGCCCGAGCGGAGCCTGCTCTGTCTCAAGCGCAACGTCGACGTGCAGGGGCAATTTGGGTTCGGCAAGGAGTTCATCGCGATCCTGCGGGAGCGCCCGCTTCCGAAGATCGAAGGACGAGAAGGCGCGTTCTTCTGCATCTACTGGAGCCACCCGACCGCTGACGGCGATGGCCTGATCGAATGGTGCAAGCCGGTTCCCGCGGGGGATGTGCACACGCTCGCGGAGCACTATCCCGAGCTGACGTTGCGAACCGAGCCGGCGCACCTGGAGATGTTCGTCGCGCTGCCAGCTGGGTACGGGGCGGCGCAGTGGAGCCTCGCTTGCGAGTCACTGGATGCCTGGGGGCAGGAGCAGGCGCGCGAGCACGAGGGTGATCGTCTGGCCCTCACCCCCGAGGACCTCGGCCTGCGCACCACCTACCTCGCGGCCGGGCCGAGCGACCCCGGCGTCGACCTCGCCGTCCCGTTCGCCGTAGAGCGATGATCGAAGCCCGCGGCCTGGTCAAGCGCTATGGCTCCACCATGGCCGTCAACGACCTGTCTTTCTCCATCCGGCCCGGCATGGTCACCGGCTTCCTCGGCCCGAACGGCGCCGGGAAGACCACCACCATGCGGATGATCCTCGGCCTCGACGCGCCGACGCAGGGCACGGTAACCGTAGGCGGCCGCAGCTACCGTGACCTGCCGGCGCCCATGCGCGAGGTGGGCGCGCTCCTCGACGCCAAGGCGCTGCACGGCGGCCGCCGGGCCTGCGACCACCTGCTGTGCCTGGCCCGGAGTAACGGCATCCCCC
Organism: Streptosporangiaceae bacterium; assembly: GCA_036501025.1. Taxonomy (GTDB): domain Bacteria; phylum Actinomycetota; class Actinomycetes; order Streptosporangiales; family Streptosporangiaceae; genus DASUBV01. Next base: position 81,097 of record DASYBB010000027.1, on the reverse strand, counting down.
GCAGCCGGGTGGACGAGGTGCTCGCCATCGTCGGTCTGGAGGGCGTGGCCAGGCGCCGGGCGAAGGGCTTCTCGCTGGGCATGGGCCAGCGGCTCGGCATCGCCTCGGCGCTCCTCGGCGACCCGGCCGTGCTCATCTTCGACGAACCGGTGAACGGCCTCGACCCCGACGGCATCCACTGGGTCCGGACCCTCCTGCGGGCGCTCGCTGCCGAGGGCCGCACCGTGCTGGTCTCCAGCCACCTGATGAGCGAGATGGCGCTGACCGCCGACCACCTGCTGGTGATCGGCAAGGGCGCGCTGATCGCCGATGCCAGCGCGGACGAGTTCGTGCGGTCCAGTTCCCGGCAGTCGGTGCACGTCCGCAGCCCCCGGGCGGCTGAGCTGGCCGCCCGCTGCCGGGAGGCCGGTGCCACCGTCCGGGGCGGGAGCACCTCCCGGGCGGCGGCCGCACGCGTGGCCGGCATGGACGCCGGGACCGACCCCGACGTCATCGAGATCACCGGGATGGACAGCGCCGAGGTGGGAAGGCTGGCTGCCGCCCATGGCATCGCCCTGTCCGAGCTCATCCCCGTCCGGGCCTCGCTGGAGGAGGCGTTCATGGAACTGACCCGAGAGAGCGTGGAGTACCAGGCGGCGGGGGCGGCCCGATGACCGGCGCCATGATCGCCCGCACCGGCCCGGACCACCGGGCGGCCGTCCGTGCAGCCAACTTCGGCGACGTGCTGCGCTCGGAGTGGGTCAAGCTCCGCTCGGTCCGGTCGACGTTCTGGGCGCTGACCGTGACCGTCGTACTCGGCATCGGCCTGGGGGCCGTCATCAGCGCGGCCGTCGCCCACGGCTACGCCAAGCTCAGCGTCGCCGCCAAGCTGAGCTGGGACCCGACCGGGATCAGCCAGTCGGGGGTGGCCGTCGCCTCGCTGGCCATCGCCGTGCTCGGGGTGCTCTGCATCAGCTCCGAGTACTCCTCCGGGATGATCCGCACCAGCCTGATCGCCGTTCCGAAGCGAGGCCAGGTGCTGGCAGCCAAGTCGCTGGTCTTTGCCGTGGTGACCTTCGTCGTGGGCGAGGTCACCTGCTTCGCGGCGTTCTTCGCGGGCCAGGCCCTCATCAGCGGCCATGCCCCCCACGCGGTGCTCGGCGATCCGGGGGTAGCCCGGGCGGTCGCGGGAGGGGGGCTGTACCTGACCGCCCTGGCGGTGCTCAGCGTCGCCGCCGGGACCTTGCTCCGGCGCCCGGCCGCCGCCATCGCCGCCATCGTGGCCGTCCTGCTCGTCCTCCCCGGGATCGCCCAGGCGCTGCCTGACTCGTGGCGGAACCCGGTCACTGAGTTCTGGCCGACCCAGGCCGGGAGCCAGCTCACTAACGTCCACCACTCCGCCCACGCTCTCCAGCCCTGGCCCGGGTTCGGCGTGATGGGCCTGTTCGTCGCCATCGTGTACGCCATCGCCTGGATGCTGCTGGACCGCCGGGACGCATGATGATGGCGGTCAGGGCGCGTTGCCATGCCCACGACCTGAGCTGGTGAAGGTCACCGGACATCCGCGCGCAGCTGCTGACGGGCTAGGCGTGGTGGCCGGCGCTGGTGCCGGGGTTGTGCAGCCGGGCGGTGATGGCGTCGTGCCATGACTGGAGGTAGGCGGGGTATCCGTCGGCGAATTCGCGGAGCTTGCGGGTGGCGGCGCCGGTGAGCGCGGTCAGCTGGTAGGTGACCTCGGCCTCGCTGTGGTGGCCGGCGGGGCTGATGGTGACGGTCACGGTGCCGGCCTGGTCGCCGGGGGTCACGCGGGCGTAGGAGATGCGCTGGCCTGGCTGCCGGTCTGTCACGAGCCAGATGGTGTGCTGGCCGTGGGCGCTGGTTTCGAAGACGGTTCCCGGCTCGGTGTCGTCGGGGGCGGGGGCCGGGAAAGCGGGGTGCCAGCCCGGCGCCCAGTCCTGCTCGCCGCGCGGGGTGAACAGGCGGAAGGCTTCGGCGGGCGGGAGGGGGACCTGGATGCGGCCGGTGAGCTTTCGCTGGGTGCCGGTCATGGCTGCTCCTTCAGCTTGTGTGCGTCGGCGGCGGTGAGGGTCAGCCCGTAGACCGCCTTGAGCTGGTCGATCTTGGCCAGGACGGGCGGCCCGAACGGGGCCTTGCCCTCGAAGGCGTGCAAGACGATGCCCTCGACGAGGTCGCCGAGGGACAGGTCGAGGTACTCCGCTAGCCCCTTGAGGACTTTCAATGTGGTGCGCTCGATGCGAAGGCCGGTCTGCGCCCGCTCGACTGTTACCATGGTACCATGGTAACACACGTGAGCGGGCTGCCCGCTCGTCGACGACCAGCCAGCTCGTCACGACCCGGCGCGCGGCTCAGTGTCCTGCGGGGCGGCGCCCTGCGGTGCTGTGTCGGGCTGGGTGAGGAGCTGGAGGAGGCTGTCGCCGAAGAAGCGGCCGAACCGCTCGGGCGGCCAGCCGCGTGCGGTGGTGAGGCGGTCGAAGACGGCCGGGTCCATGAGCAGCCATGCGATGTCGACGGCCTCAGAACGGTCGAGGCCGGGGCGCAGTCGTGCTCTCTCGCAGAGGCCGTCGACGATCCAGCCGGCGGTCACGGTGCGCTGGGCGCGCAGCTGCGCGGCGAGCTGGTCCAGGCGGTCGTCGCCCCGGGCCGCTTCGAGGGCGGCCAGGACCAGCGCGCCTGACCGGACGGCGGCCGGCACGAGGACAGCGGTGACCGCCTCGAGGAAAGCCGTGGCGTCAGGCGCGGCCCGGGCCGCCGCCGCCCACGGACGGTCGAGGACTGGCACCGGCTCGTCGTCGCCGGCGATGGCGACGTCGATCGCTGCCTTGAGCAGGTCGGGCTTGGTCGGGAAGGCGAGTTCGACGGCGGCCACCGACACGCCTGCGGCCGCGGCTACCGCGGGAACGGTCGTCCCGGCATAGCCGCGGTCGCACAACGCCCGGGTGGCCGCCTCAAGGATCCGGGCGCGAGTGCGGCGGGCCTGCGCCCGCCGTACCGGCGAGCGGTACGGACGACGGCCGGCGGCCCGCTGTTCTTCGGCGGCGGTTGCGCGCGCCCCAGTTTTCATTAGGCTGTAACCCTAGCGAATTTTTCCGGGAGCGACGAGGGCCGATATGGATGGGTATGACAGCCGGTGACTATCCCCCGGCCGTGCCGGGCGTCGAGGTCCAGCTGTCGGTCCGCCGCGGGCGCGAGGCGGTGGCGTTCTACGAGGCCGCCTTCGGGGCGCGGACCTGCTTTCGTCTCGGCGGGACCGACGAGCTCCCCGAGGTGGTCGCGCAGCTCGAGGTCGGCTCGACCCGCTTCTGGGTGGAGGACGAGTCCCCTGAGCATGGGAACTTCAGTCCCGAGACCGCCGGTGGTGCGACGGCGCGACTGCTGCTGGTCGTCGAGGACCCCGCGGCAGCCGTCGACCGGGCGCTGGCGGCAGGCGCCCGCGAGGTCCACCCGGTGGCCGAGATCTACGGCTGGCGGCTCGGCCGGGTGATGGACCCCTTCGGCTACCAGTGGGAGATCGGGCAGCCGCTCGGGCCCTGGCCGCCGGCTAACGGGAAGGAATGCCCATGAGGGCCAACCGCTCGGTGCCGCCGCCCACGGTGGTGCCGGTCCTCGTCTACCCGGATGTACGCGCCGCAGTGGCCTTCCTGAGCGCTGCGTTCGGCTTCGTCGAGCGCACGCGCATCGGCGAGAGCCACCGTGCCCAGCTAGCCGTCGGCGACGACGGTGCGGTGATCGTCGCCGATGCTGGCAGCGGCCGGTGCCCGCCGCAGCCGGGCAGTGTCAGCCACGTCGTCCGGGTGCGGGTGGCCGATGTCGACGCAGCGTTCTCCCGCGCCCGCGACCAGGGCGCCGTCGTGCTGGAGGCGCCGGTCGACCGGGAGTACGGCGAACGCGACTGCACCCTCGAGGACCTCGCCGGCCACCGCTGGCAGCTGGCCGAGGCGGTAGCGGACGTGGCACCGGAGGAGTTCGGCTGCGAAACCGTCAGCCCATGGCCCGCCTACCGGGCTGGTACCACCGCCTGAGCGCCGCGTGCTGAAGCAGGCCCGGCCGGGGCGATCCTGGCCGCGGCCGCCGTCAGGGCGCGACGGACCGCAGGTACGCGGCGGTCCGCTCGTCGGCCGGGTAGAAGCTCTCGATGGCCAGTTCCTCGACGGTGACGTCGTTCGGGGTGCCGAACAGCGTCGTCGTGGTGAACAGCGACAGCTCCTGGTCCTTGTGCAGCAGCCGCAGCGGCACCACGACCTCCGCGGCGCCGACCTCGCGACTGGGGCGGCTCAAGCCCCCGCCCGCGCTCCCGCCCGGGTAATCCCGCAGTTCCCGGTACAGCTCCGCCAGCCCGGCGTCGGCCGTCGCCCGCACCTCCCGGTCGAGCCGGCCCAGCACGTGCTCGCGCCACTGCTCCAGGTTGAGGATCCGCGGCGCGAGCCCGGCCGGGTGCAGGCTGTAGCGCAGCACGTTGAACGGCGGGGCGGCCAGCTCGTCGGGCACGTCCTCGGTCAGCACATCCGCGGCCGCGTTGGCCTCGACCAGGTTCCAGTGCCGGTCCACGACCAGGGCCGGGTAGGGATTATGCCCGGTCAGCAGCTGGCGGATGGCCACCCGCACCATCGACAGGGCCGGGGCGTCCAGGCCGCTCTGGCTGTATTCCGGCGCGAACCCGGCCGCCAGCAGCAGCTCGTTCCGGCCGCGGAGCGGGATCTCCAGGTGCTCGGCCAGCCGGAGCACCAGGCCCCGGCTGGGCGCGGACCGGCCGGTCTCCACGAAGCTCAGGTGCCGGGGCGAGACGTCGGCGTCGGAGGCCAGCGCGAGCTGGCTGACCCCGCGGTCCTGGCGCCACTGGCGCAGCAGGTCCCCGAACCGGTACCGCTGGTCCAGCTGCTGCTGCGCCATGACAGTTCCTTGTCTCACCCCCGGGCTGCGACACGGGCCGGCGGGCCGGGCGGCTCAGGCGCCGGCCGGCATCTTGTCGATGAAGCCGTAGACGTTGCTGATCTGGCCGTCGGCGTTCACCTCAGCCACGTCGAAGCCGATCACGACCGGCTCGGCGCCCGCGCCCGCCTCGAGGTTCCAGGTGAAGCGGACAATGTTGTGGTGCTCATCGTAGGTGGCGCCCCGCACGAACCGCAGCCCGGCGAACTGCTGCTGGGCGGCGCCGATGAGCTGGTCGAAGCCGTCCCGGCCCGAGACGGCGGCCAGCGGGTCGGTGTAGGTGCCGTCCGCGGCCCACAGGTCGTCGATCTTCCGCCGGCGATCGGCGGCGTCGGTCTCGTTCCAGGCGGCCAGGTACTTGTCGACGATCGCGGTGAGGTCAGCCATTTCGGGCTCCTTGGGGTTCAGGACCTGATGTCTGCCTCCAGTCTGCGGACGGCCTGGTAGCCGGGTCGATTACCTCACAGGTAAGACTGAGCCGGTCCCGCTACAGGCCGAGGTCGTCGAGCTGCTTGTGCAGGTCGGCCCGGTCGCCGCCGAACGTGCCGGTGGCGGGGGAGACGGCCGTGCCGGGCTTGCTGCCGGGCGCCGCCGCGCGGCCCGGGCCGGCCCCGACCGCCCGCGCCCGGCGGTCCCGGAAGATCCAGCCCGCGGCGATGCCGCCGGCGAGGCCGCCGATGTGGGCCTGCCAGCCGATGCCCGCGTGCGGCAGCAGCACCGTGAACTGGTAGGCGAAGCACAGCGCCATCACGGCGCCGACCAGCATGTCGATGGGGTGCCGGTCGAAGAAGCCGCGCACCATGATGTAGCCGAAGTAGCCGAAGACGACGCCGCTGGCCCCGACGCCGACGGTGTTCGAGTTCTCGCTGAACCACGCGGCCAGCCCGCTGACCACCACGACCACGGCCGTGACCCAGGCGAACCGGGTCACCCCGCGGTAGGCGGCCAGGAAGCCGAAGATGAACAGCGGGCCGGAGTTGCCCTCGATGTGCGCCCAGCTGACGTGCAGGAACGGCGCGGTGATGATGTCCGGCAGGCTGGCCACGTCGCGGCCGCGGATTCCGTAGTGCTGCGTGAGGTTGTAGTGGTCGGCCCAGTTGAAGATCTGGATCACCCACAGCAGGGCCAGGACGCCGACCATGACGAACAGGGCCCGCCGGGCGCCGGCCAGTATCTGGGCGGGATCGCCGCCCAGGTCCCAGGAGCGGTGCGCCGCCATGCCGCGGCGCCCTGCTGAGTCGTTCATGGTCTGAGTATCCCGTCACCTGTGGGGGCCGTTAGCTGAAAGCTAGCCGCTCCGGGGCCGCCGGGAAAGCCCGCGCCCGGCCGGCCGGCGGCACCCGCCCCGGCCGGGCCGCCGACCGGCCATTACGTCGGGTAATTGTGACAGCACGGATAGCCAAAACGTGATGAGCGCGGCGGCAATGGATGTTCGCAACCCAGCTTTTTCGGCGGAAACGCCCAGCCCGGACCTCCGCTTCTGGCAACGTTAGGCCGCGACGGCGCTGGGCAGTGCGGCCCATGGCCGGCCCGCCGGGATGGCGGCGCCCTGGCCCAGGCAGCACGCGGCGCCGGCCACGAGGTGGCCGGCCGCCGACCCCCGGCCCGTCGCCGACTCGCTGCCCGGACCGCAGCGGTCTGCGCGCCGGGCGCCTCGCCCGAGCGGCGCCTGGCCGACGGAAGGACCGCATTGTCTGAGCACCGGAGACGGTCGCCTGCCCCCGCCAGGAAACGCGCGCAGCGGCGCGTGGGCGTGTTCACCATGACGTCGATGCTGGCCATCGTGGCGATCACCGGCGGGGCGTACGCGGCCCTTCGCGTGCACACCGGAAGTGCCGACCCGGCGGCGATCGCCGCCGCGAGCGTCCGGAGCAGTCACGCGGCCTCCGTGCTGGAGCAGGCCCGGCAGCGGGAGATCCTGCTGGACGCCGCGGCCAAGAGCACGGACGTCGAGAGCGCCCCGTCCCTGGCCCAGCAGCCGGTATCGGCCGGCGGCGGCGGGACGGTCGCGGACGAGGCCAACGCGCCGCCGCCCGACCCCGGCACGGCGCAGTCCGTCGCCTACAACCTGCTGCCGACGTTCGGCTTCAGCGCGGCGGCCCAGTTCCCGTGCCTGAACGACATCTACAGCCGCGAGAGCGGCTGGCGCTACAACGCCGAGAACGGCGAGAGCGGGGCCTACGGCATCCCGCAGGCGCTGCCCGGGGACAAGATGGCCACCGCCGGGCCGGACTGGCAGACCAACGTAACGACGCAGATCAAGTGGGGTCTGGGGTACATCCAGGGCCGTTACGGCACCCCGTGCGGGGCCTGGTCGTTCTGGGAAGCGCACGGCTGGTACTGAGCCGGAACGGCCATAACCATGTGAGATACCTCATATGGGTTTAGCGGCCATTCTGGCCGGCTCGGCCCGCCATTGCGGGCAATGTAGATGGCCGACAGCACCCAGCGTGCGTGACGGTACCCATAGTGGTGTCGTCGCCCTGCCCCCGCGGCCCGTCCGCACGCCGCCGCCGACCGCCCGCCGGACCTCCGGCCGCCGGACGGCCAGCATCCCCGGGTGATAGCCGAGCGCCTCGCGCTTGACCAAGGGCAACTCTTGACGTCGCACCGGAAATCTCCCCGTGCCAGCAAGCTCAGCAGCAGCAAATTCACGATCAGCAAGTTCAGCACCAGCAAGCTCCGGCCCGCCCAGCTGCGGGTCGCCAGGCCCTCGAGGCTCACGATGACCGTGGCCTGCTCCACGGTCCTGGCCGCCGGCGCCGCCGCCGGGACGGTCGTCGCCTGGCCCGGCCCGGCCTCGGCCCGGCCGGCCAGCGGCATCTCGGACGAGACCCTGGCCCGGGCGGGCACCGCCGCTCAGGGCTCGGCCGCCCGCCGGTCCGCCGCCAGCCAGATCGCCGCCGGACCGGCCGCACCGGACCGGGCCATCACCACCTACCGGGGCCAGCAGGCGCAGGTCAGGGCGGCGGCCGCGCGGCAGGCCGCCCGGGCCGCGGCCGCCCGCGCGGCGCAGGCCGCGCAAGCCGCGCGGGCCGCCCAGCAGGCGGCGGCCAGCAGCCCGCCCCCGGCAGTGCCCGCAGACTCGGCGGCCCCGGCCGTGGCGGTGGCGCCCGGCTCCGCCCAGCAGATCGCGATGTCGATGCTGGGTTCCTACGGCTGGGCGTCCTCGCAGTTCTCGTGCCTGAACGAGCTGTGGAGCCGGGAGAGCGGCTGGCGGACGACGGCCGAGAACCCCTCCGGGGCGTACGGCATCCCGCAGGCCCTGCCGGGCTCGAAGATGGCCAGCGCGGGCTCCGACTGGCAGACCAGCGCCAGCACGCAGATCCGGTGGGGCCTGGGCTACATCAAGGGCCAGTACGGCTCCCCGTGCGGCGCCTGGTCACACGAGGAAGCCAGCGGCTGGTACTAGCCCTGCCAGCCGAAACGCGGCGCCCGGCGCCACGGCCCGTCGCAGAGGCGGCCGTGGCCCGGGCGCCGCGCCGCGGCCGGTGCTCCCGCGCCGGTCACGCTCGCGGCTCAGGCCCGAAGTACCGGGGATTAGCCACGGCCAGCTTGGCCGCGATCACGTCGGCCAGCTCGGCCTCGGGCGCGATGGCCCCGAGCTCCAGCTCGCGGGCCACGATGGCCAGGGCATTGGCCGCGACCCGGGCGTGGAAGGCCAGCTGCCCGGTGGTCGCGGGCATGACCTGGTCGGTCAGGAACCCGCGCACGGCGTCGAGCAGCTCGCTGGCCGTCGGGCGCCCGTGCGGCGCCGGGGCCGGCCGCGGGGCGCCCGCCGGGCGGGGCGCGCGGGCCGCGGCGCGGGCCGCCGCCTCCGGGGCGAGCAGCAGCAGCAGGTCCCACTCCTGCTCGCACACCCGGCGCCCGATGGCGGCCAGCTCGACCGAGCGGTGCGCCCCGGACAGGTGCGCCCACGCCTGCGTCATGCAGATCACGCCCCAGCGCAGCGTGCCCAGGATCTCCCACCAGCGCAGCTCGTCCAGGCTGATGTCGGCGCCGCCCGCGGCCCGGTAGGCCGCGAGCAGCTCCTCGCGCGTCCCCACGCCCGCGGCCGCCGGGCCGGCCCCGAAGCGCCAGGCCCGGACGCACAGCCAGCCCAGGTCCTCGGCCGGGTTCCCGGCGTGCACGAGCTCCCAGTCCAGCACGGCCCGCAACGACTCCGGCCCGACGATGAGGTTGCCGAGCCGCAGGTCGCCGTGCACGATGACCGGCCCGCGGGCCGGCGGCGGGCTGGCCGAGAGGGCGGCGAAGGCCCGCTCGAAGACCTCACTGGGCTGCCCGAAGCTGGCGTAGGTGGCGTGCAGGTCCTGGACCGGATCGGTGACCGGGAGACCGGCGGGCACGGGAAGGGCATGCAGCCCGGCGGCAAAAGTTCCGAGTTGGCGGGCCAGTACCTCGCGGGCGCGGCGGTAGGCGTCGTCGCGCAGGATCCGGCGGGCGATGGTCTCGCCCGGCACGCGGCGCATGACGAGGCCGGCCGAGCCCCACAGGTCCGGCTGGTCGGTGCAGAGCAGTACCTCCGGCACGGCCAGCCCGGCCGCCCGGGCGGCGCTGATGGCGCCCGCCTCCCGGCTCATCGAGCCGGGCTCGCCGGGCCGGCCGCGCGGGTCGCGGCGCAGCACCAGCTCGGTGCGCGCGCCGTCCGCGCCGACGGCGTCGAAGGCCCAGGTCTCGCGGGACGCCCCGCCGGTCATCCGGGTCACGCCCTCGACCGTCACCGGCCCGAGAATGCCGCGCAGCGCCGCGGCCAGCTCGCCGGCGTCCATCAGGTCTCGCTGACGCCCTTGGGGGCGCGCTGGCGCATGAAGCCGAACAGGTACCCGGCCACGCGGCGCATCTGGATCTCCTCCGAGCCCTCGGTGATGCGGTACCGGCGGTGATGGCGGTAGATGTGCTCGAACGGCTTGTGCCGCGAGTAGCCGAGGCCGCCGTGCACCTGCATGGCCCGGTCGGCGGCCTCGCAGCACAGCCGGTTGGCCCAGTAGTTGCACATAGACACCTTGTCGGAGGCGGAGAACGGGCCGCCGGTATCCATCAGCCACGCCGTCTTGTGGATCAGCGCGCGCAGCATCTCGCACTGGGTCTGCAGCTCGACGAGCGGGAACTGGATGGCCTGGTTGGCCGCCAGCGGCTGGCCGAACGGCTTGCGCTCCTTGGCGTAGGCGACCGACTCGTTGATGCAGTACTGCGCCGCGCCCAGGCTGGAGGCCGCCTGCCGGATCCGGTTCTCGTTGAAGAAATGCTGCACCACCTGCAGGCCGCGTCCCTCGCCGCCGAAGATCGCGCTGTCCGGCACGCGGACGTCGCGGAAGGTGACGTGGGCATGATCGGTGGGCATGTTGAACGTCCACAGGTACTCGTCGATCGTGAAGCCGGGCGAGCTGACCGGGGTCAGGAAGGCGGTGATCCCGGCGCCCTCGCCGGCCCGCCCGCTGGTGCGGGCGAAGATCAGGTCGTGCGAGGCGTTGTGCACGCCGGTGTTGAACGTCTTCTCGCCGCTGATGACCCAGTCGTCGCCATCGCGGGTGGCGGTGGTCTCCATGAACGTGGCGTCGGAGCCGTGCGCGGGCTCGGTGATCCCGAAGGCGAACCCCCTGCGGCCCGCGGCCAGGCCCGGCACCCACTCGGCCCGCTGCTCGGGCGAGCCGTACTGGAGCATCAGCAGCAGGCCGACGTTGTTGCCGACGATCATGTGCTCGTTCTGCAGGTCGCAGTGCAGGCCGAGGCCCTGGCTGGCCAGGTGCTCCCGGATGACGGCCATGCCCAGGTTGGTGCCGTCCCGGCCGCCGTACTCGGCCGGGAACGCGTACCGGTAGTGCCCGGCCGCGTCAGCCCGGTCCTTCGCCTCGCGCAGCAGCGCCTCCCAGTCGCGGTTCGGCAGGCCGCCCCGGTCCCAGTCGGTGCGGGCGTCCTCGCGCCGGTGGTCGAAGAACCGGATGTTGTCGTCGCGCTGCTCGAGCGGCCGGATCTCGCGCTCGATGAAGTCGTCCAGCTCATCGAGGTAGCGGGCCAGGTCGGCCGGGATCTCGAAGTCCACGGTGTTCTCCCAGACTCGCGCGGTGCGGCGGGTGCTCCGGACAGGGGCAAACTACGCGAGCGCGCCGTCGCTCGTCCATACTGGCCCGATTCTTTCGGTGCATGGCCGTTGTGCCCCTCACCGGGCGGCGGCCGGGCTGGCTACGGTCGGGCCATGACTGCTGTTCCCGCTCTCCCCGGCACGCCGCTCGCGGCCCGTGCGGTCGCGTACGTCCGGGCCTGCGAAACCGAGTCGGTGGCCAACCACAGCATCCGCAGCTACCTGTTCGCGGCGATGCTGGCCGAGCACGAGGGCCTGCGGCCCGCGGCCGACTACGATCCGGACCTGCTGTTCTTCGCCTGCCTCCTGCATGACCTCGGTACCTCGCCGCTGGCCAGCGGAAGCCAGCGATTCGAGGTCGACGGGGCTGACCTGGCCGCGGCGTTCCTGACCGGCAACGGGGCCGACAGCGGCGGCGTGGACCTGGTGTGGGAGGCGATCGCGCTGCACACCTCGCCGGGCCTAGCCGAGCGCCGCGGCACCCTGGCCTACCTCACCAGGTCCGGCATCGGGATCGACTTCGGCCGCGGATCGGAGTTCATCACCGACGCCCAGGGGCAGGCGATCCACGCCCGCCACCCCCGGCTCCGGATGGCCACCGCACTGACCGACGAGATCGTCCGCCACGCCGCGCGCAGCCCCCTGAACGCGCCGGCGTCCACCCTGGCGGGCGAGCTCGTCCGCGAGCGCGGCCAGGACGGGCACGTGACGACCCTGGAACGAGCCGCGCAGGCCTCGCGCTGGGGCGTGTAAAGCCGGGGGATCAGCGCGGCGGGGCGCTCGCCGAGCGCTAGCCGGGCAGCGGCCGGAAGGTGGTCAGGGCCGTGTCGAACACCTTCCGCGCGGCCGGGAAGTGCAGCGCCGGCGCGGAGACGGTCAGCGCGTACGGCTGGGCGCCGGCCGAGGTGGGCAGCGTCACCAGGACGCTCAGCACGGTGGTCCGGGCCAGGGTGCCCGACCGCCAGGTGAATCGCCACGCGGCCGCGGCCTGGCCGCGGAACTTGGTGGGCTCGATGGCGGTCCGGCGGTAGCCGGGATACTGGCCGGCCGCGATCGCCGCGGCCTGCTCCTGGCGGGCCTCGGTGGCGGGCTGCGCGGCCGTGAACGGGGCGAGGCTGACCTCGATGCCCGCGCCGCCGCCGGGCGGCTCCAGGTAGACGGACTGGCCCCGGACGTGCGCCTGCCACTGGGCCGGGACGGCGATGGCCAGGCCCGCGGCGGTGCCCAGGCGGGCCGCCGCGATCGTGTGCCATGCGTAGCCGGGCGGCGGCGGGCCGTAGGCGGCGTCTTGCGCGGCCGGGCCCGTCGGGTCCGGGCGGGCGGTCCCGGGCGCGGCGCCCGGCGCGGTGCTCGTCCCGGCCGTGGCGGCGGCCCCGGCCGCGCTGTCCGGTACGGCGGTGAGCGTGCGGTCGTAGAGCTTCAGGCCAATCAGCGCGGCGATCACGATGGCGGCGATGCTGGCGCCCGTCGCGACCAGGCGCCACGAGCCGCGCCGGGACGGCCGGGCGGCCGGCTGGCCCGGCCGGGGCGGGACGGGCGGGCGGGCGGCCGGGTTCCGGGCCGCCGGATTCCGGGTCCCCGGGTTCCGGGTCCCCGGGTTCCGGGTCGCCGGGTCCAGGAACGCGGGCAGGCCGGGTCCGCTGGGTCCCGGTCCGCCGGGCGGGAGCGGCGGGCCGGGCATGGCGAGCCTGTCGTACGCCGGCGGGTCGAGGAAGCCGGGTCCCGCCGGGCCCTCGGGCGCTGGCGGGGCGGGCAGCGTGAGGGTGCCGGCCAGCGCCGGGTCGCCAGGGGCGGCGGGGCGGCGGGCGGCGGCCGGGCCGGCGAGGCCGGCCGGGTGCATGGCCGGGCTGGCGGCCGGGACGGCGGTCGCGCGGGCCAGGAGGGCGGCCGTGGCGGCGGCGTCGGGCCGGGCGGCAGGGTCGCGGCGCAGCAGCGCGTCGATGACCGGGCCGAGGGAGCCGGCCGACGGCGCGCGGGGTGGTTCCTCGCGGGTGATGCCGGCGCAGATGGCGGCGACGCCGCCGGGCCGCTCGAAGGGACCGCGGCCCTCGACCGCCGCGTACAGGGTGGCGCCCAGCGACCACAGGTCGGAGGCCGGCGTCGCGGGCTCGCCGCGGATCCGCTCGGGCGGGGTGAAGCCGGGCGTCCCGACCACCATGCCCACCTGGGTCAGGCCGGGGTCGGCCCCGACCTTGGCGATGCCGAAATCGGTCAGGACGACCCGGCCGTCCCCCGCGACCAGCACGTTGGCCGGCTTGACGTCCCGGTGCAGGACCCCGGCGGCGTGCGCGGCGGCGAGGGCGCTCAGCAGGCTCGCGCCGACCTGCGCCGCCGGCCGGGGCGGCAGCGGGCCGTCCTCGGCGATGACCTGGTCCAGGGACCGGCCGCAGATCAGCTCCATGACGATCCACGGGCTCCCGGCCTCGTCGAGGATGTCGAAGATCGTGACCACGCCCGGATGGCTGAGCCGGGCCGCGGCCCGGGCCTCGCGCAGCGTCCGCTGGTAGCTGGCCGTCCCGATGGTCCGCCGCGAGTCGCCGGCCGCCGGCCCGGCGGTGACCATCACCTCCTTGACGGCCACGTCACGGTGCAGCAGCTCGTCCCGGCCCCGCCAGACGACGCCCATGGCGCCGCGGCCGATCGGGTCCTGCAGGCGGTACCGGCCGGCGATCAGCCGGCCCGCCCCCATGGCAGCGCGCATGCCGGGACACTATCGGGCCGGCCGCCCCGGTTTGCTGTGAGAAAAATGTGAATTCGCCGGCCCGGCGGCCGGGCACGGCGGCCCGGGCGGCGGCCGCGCCAGCGGGCTACGGGAGGCCGGTGGCGGGGCGGCCGTGCGGCCAGGCCATCCGCAGGACGTCGAGGGCCTCGTCGAGCTGCTCCAGGGTGATCTCGCCACGGTCCACGTGGCCCCGCTCGATCGTGACGTCCCGGATGGTCGCCCCGGTCTCCAGGGCCTGGTGGGCGATGGCCGCGGCGGCCTCGTAGCCGAGGAACGGGTTCAGGGCGGTCACGATCGCCGGCGAGGACTCCGCCGCCTGGCGCAGCCGGTCGGCGTGCGCGGTGATGCCGACCACGCAGGTGTCCGCCAGCAGCCGGGCCGCCGAGCTGAGCAAGGTGATCGAGCTGAGCAGGTTGCGGCCGATGACCGGGAGCATCACGTTGAGCTCGAAGTTGCCCGCCGAGCCGCCGAACGCGACCGCCCCGTCGTTGCCGATGACCTGGGCACACACCTGGCTGACGGCCTCGCAGATGACCGGGTTGACCTTGCCCGGCATGATCGACGAGCCCGGCTGGAGGTCGGGGATCGAGATCTCGGCCAGCCCGGCCCGCGGTCCCGAGTTCATCAGCCGCAGGTCGGTGCAGATCTTCAGCAGCGAGATCGCGACCGTGCGCAGCGCGCCGCTGGCCTCGACCAGGGCGTCCCGCGCGCCGGCCGCCTCGAAGTGATCGGCCGCCTCGGTCAGCGGCAGGTCGTCGGCGGCCGCGAGCGCCACGATGACCCGCGGCGCGAACTCGGCCGGGGCGTTCAGCCCGGTGCCGACGGCCGTGCCGCCCAGCGGCAGCTCGCCCACCGCGGGCAGGACCCGCCGGACGCGGGCGAGGCCGTGCTGCACGGCCATCGCGTAGCCGCCGAACTCCTGGCCGAGGGTGACCGGCGTGGCGTCCATCAGGTGGGTGCGGCCCGCCTTCACCACGTCGGCGAATTCGGCGGCCTTGGCCGCCAGCGCGGCCGCCAGCTCGGTCAGGGCCGGGCTCAGGACCGTCACCAGCAGCCGGCCGGCGGCCAGGTGAATCGCGGACGGGAAGACGTCGTTGGAGGACTGCGAGGCGTTCACGTGGTCGTTGGGGTGGACCGGCCGGCCCAGCTCGCGGCTGGCCAGTTTCGCGATCACCTCGTTGGCGTTCATGTTCGACGAGGTCCCCGACCCGGTCTGGAACACGTCCACCGGGAACTGGTCCAGGTGCCGCCCGGCCGCGACCTGGGCCGCGGCGTCGTGGATGGCCCGGCCCAGCTCGGGCGCCAGGACGCCCAGCTCGACGTTGACCAGCGCGGCCTGCGCCTTGATCGAGGCCAGCGCCATGATCAGGGCCGGGTGCAGGCGCTCGCCGGAGACCGGGAAGTTCTGCACCGCGCGCTGCGTCTGCGCGCCCCACAGGGCGTCCGCGGGCACCGCGACCTCGCCCATCGAGTCGTGCTCCAGGCGGAACCCGGGCTCAGCCATGGCCCGCGCCTACCGGGGGCCGGAGCCGATGGTGAGCAGCGGCTGCTTCGGGGCGGTCACGTCGGCGAAGAAGTCGTTGCCCTTGTCGTCGACCACGACGAACGCCGGGAAGTCGCGCACCTCGATGCGCCAGACCGCCTCCATGCCCAGCTCCGGGTACTCCAGCACCTCGACCTTGGTGATGCAGTCCTGGGCCAGCCGGGCCGCGGCCCCGCCGATGGAGCCCAGGTAGAACCCGCCGTGCTGCTGGCACGCCTGCGTCACCGCCGCCGAGCGGTTGCCCTTGGCCAGCATGACCAGCGAGCCGCCGGCCGCCTGGAACTGGTCGACGTAGGAGTCCATCCGGCCCGCCGTGGTCGGGCCGAAGGACCCGGACGCGTAGCCCTCGGGGGTCTTGGCCGGTCCGGCGTAGTACACGGCGTGGTCGCGCAGGTAATCCGGCATCGGCTCGCCGGCCGCCAGCCGCTCGGCGATCTTCGCGTGCGCGATGTCGCGGGCCACCACCATCGGGCCGGTGAGCGCGAGCCGGGTCTTGATCGGGTACCGGGACAGCTCGGCGCGGATCTCGCTCATCGGCCGGGCCAGGTCGACCCGGATGACGTCGCCGTCCAGCTCGTCGTCGGTGGTGTCGGGCAGGTACTGCGCGGGGTTGGCCTCGAGCTGCTCCAGGAACACCCCGTCGCGGGTGATCTTGCCGAGGGCCTGGCGGTCGGCCGAGCAGGACACGGCGATGGCGACCGGGCAGGAGGCGCCGTGCCGCGGCAGCCGGATGACCCGGACGTCGTGGCAGAAGTACTTGCCGCCGAACTGCGCGCCGATGCCGACCTTGCGGGTCAGCTCGAGGACCTGCTGCTCCAGCTCGCGGTCCCGGAAGCCGTGCCCGGACGGCGAGCCGGCGGCCGGCAGGGTGTCGAGGTACTTCGCCGAGGCGTACTTCGCGGTCTTCAGCGCGAACTCGGCGCTGGTCCCGCCGATCACGATGGCCAGGTGATACGGCGGGCACGCGGAGGTGCCCAGGGAGCGCAGCTTCTCCTCCAGGAAGGCGAGCATGCGGGCCGGGTTCAGCACCGCCTTGGTCTCCTGGAACAGGAAGGACTTGTTGGCCGACCCGCCGCCCTTGGCCATGAACAGGAACTTGTACTCCGACCCGCCCGTCGCGTACACCTCGACCTGGGCCGGCAGGTTGCTGCCGGTGTTGCGCTCCTCCCACATGGTCAGCGGGGCCAGCTGGGAGTACCGCAGGTTGAGCGTGGTGTAGGCGTCGTAGACGCCCCGGGCGATGTGCTCGTCGTCGCGGCCGTCGGTCAGCACCTGCTGGCCGCGCTTGCCCATCACGATGGCCGTGCCGGTGTCCTGGCACATCGGCAGCACGCCGCCGGCCGCGATGCAGGCGTTGCGCAGCAGGTCGCCCGCGACGAACTTGTCGTTCGGGCTGGCCTCCGGATCGTCCAGGATCGAGCGCAGCTGGCGCAGGTGCGCGGGCCGCAGCAGGTGCGCGATGTCACGCATGGCCGACGAGGTCAGCAGCGTCAGGGCGCCGGGGTCGACCTCCAGGAACTCGCGCCCGAGGGCCGGGCGCGCGGTGACTCCGGCTGAGCTGATCAGGCGGTATTCCGTGTCATCCGGTCCGGCGGGGAGCAGGTCGGCATAGCTGAACTCGGGCATCAGTGGCACTTCCTCGTGCGGGCTGTCGGCTGCGGGCCGTCGGGGCCGTGGTCCCGGACCTGCCTCTCATCGTAGGTCGGGCCCGGGTGCCGCGGCGGCCCGGGACCCGCGCCCGGCGGGCGGGGCGGGTCCCGGGGGCGGGCCCGGTCAGACCGGGTCGCCCAGGTCGGCCATGATGCTCTCGGCGCCGGCCTCCTGCTCCGCCGCCGGCCGCGTCCCGGCGGGCGGGGCGGCGGGGGCGGCCGTGACCTGGGCCGGCTGGCGGATCTTGATGACGAGCACCACGATCAGCAGCGCGACCAGGTCGAAGACGGCCGCCACCCGGAACGACGTGGACATGCCCCGGGTGAGGATGTCGTGGGCCTGGGCCACCGGCCCGGCGTGCAGCAGCGGGTGCCGGGCGGCGGCGCGGCTGGCCGCGCCGAACACGGTGACCAGGATGGCCAGGCCGAGCGCCCCGCCGACCTGCTGCATGACGTTCACCATGCTGGCGGCCGACCCCGAGTCCTCCGGGGCCACCCCGGCCAGCGAGGTCATGGTCAGCGGCACGAAGACGATGCCCATGCCGGCCCCGAACAGCAGCATCGGGCCGAGCACGCCGGACAGGTAGGTCGAGCCGGGCGAGAGCTGGCTGAGCCACGCCATGCCGGCCACGACCGGGACCAGGCCCGCCACCATCAGCGGCTTGGCCCCGAACCGGGGGAGCAGCACCGGCGCCAGCCGGGACACGGCGAACAGAGCCGCCGTCATGGGCAGGAACGACACCCCGGCCAGCAGCGGGCTCAGGCCGAGCACCTCCTGGACGAACTGGGTCAGGAAGAAGAACATCCCGAACATGCCCGCGACCAGGAGCAGCCGCACGACGTAGGAGGCGGCGCGGCTGCGGTCGGTGAACAGCCGCAGCGGCGTGATCGGCTGCGGCGAGCGGGACTCGATCAGGACGAACGCGGCCAGCAGGGCCACCGCGGCACCGAAGGCGGCCAGCGTGACCGAGTCCGCCCACCCGTCCGAGGACGCCCGGATGAACCCGTAGACCAGGGCGGACATGCCGGCCGTCGAGGTCAGTGCGCCGGCCAGGTCCAGCCGGCCGGGCTGGCGGGCCGACTCCGCGATGAACCTGGGCCCGATCAGCAGCACCGCGATCCCGATCGGCACGTTGATGAACAGCACCCACCGCCACGAGAACCATTCGGTGATGACGCCGCCGAGCACGAGTCCCAGCGAGGACCCGCCCATGATGACGGCGGTGAACAGGCTGAGCGCGCGGGTCCGCTCGCGGCCGTCGGGGTACCCGGAGATGATGATGGCCAGCACGGCGGGCGTGGCGATCGCGCCGCCCACTCCCTGCACCGCCCGGGCGGCCAGCAGTACCCCGGCCGAGGTCGACAGGCCGCCGGCCAGCGACGCGGCGGTGAAGATGGCCAGGCCGGCCAGGAAGACGCGGCGCCGGCCGAGGATGTCGCCGGCCCGGCCCCCGAGCAGCAGCAGGCCGCCGAAGGTCAGCGCGTAGGCGTTCAGCACCCAGGACAGGCTGGCCGGAGCGAAGTGCAGGCCGTGGGCAATGTTGGGCAGGGCGATGTTCACGACCGACAGGTCCAGGACGATCATGAGCTGGGCGCAGAGCATGACGGCCAGGGTGATGCCCGGCCGCTGGCGGCGGGCGGCAGCCCGCAGGCCGGAAGAAGACTGGACAGAAGCGGATGAAACGGACGACGATCGGGCGGAAGAAGGCATGGGTCCTTCCCGGACGCAGGTTGAGGAGGGCGCCGGGCGAGCCTGAAAGGTCGCCTGCGCGGTCGATAAGACGGGCGGGATGAGCTACCGTTGGATACGGATGTTCCCTCCGGTTACTATACGGAGGTAGCCTCCGGTTTGCAACCTGGGCGGCCGCGCGTGTCGCGGCGGCCGCGGGCAGCCGGGGGCGGCCGAGCACAGTGAGGTGACGGAATGAGCACGACCGGGGCAGCCGGGGCCGTGACCCAGCGGCGGATGCGCGCGGACGCACGGCGCAACTACGACCTGCTGGTCACCGAGGCCACCGGGGCCATCGCCGAGCGCGGCGCCGACGACGTGTCGCTGGAGGAGATCGCCCGGCGGGCGGGGGTCGGCATCGGCACGCTGTACCGGCACTTCCCGACCCGGCAGTCCCTCCTGGAGGCCGTCTTCCGCGATCAGGTCGAGGCGCTCTCCCGCCAGGCCGAGGAACTGCGCGGCTCAGCGTCCCCCGGAACGGCCCTCGAAGAGTGGCTGCGGGCCATGATGGCCTTCGGCCGCACCAAGCGGTCCCTGAACACCGCCCTGCTCGCGACGCTCGGCAAGGACTCGCAGATGTACTCGCTGTGCGGCCAGCTCATGCGCGAGACCACGACCGCCCTGGTCGAGACGGCGCAGGAAGCCGGCCTCGCCCGCCGCGACGTCCTCCCGGCCGACGTCATGCGGCTGGTGCACGGGCTGATCATGGCCAACAACGCCGCCCCCGGCGACGACGGCCAGGCCGAGCGGATGCTGTCCCTGGTCGTGGCCGGCCTGCTTACCTCGGGCGAGCCGGGGTAGCTCACGCCTCCGCGGCCGGCGCCAGGCTGGCCGCAGGACGGACGGAGGACGCGTTGAGCACTCCAGACCGCATCCCGCAGAGTCGCCCCGACCGATTTGCCGCCACCGAGTTCGCCGCCACTGAGTTCGCCGCCACCGAGCGGAGCCCGGTCGACCTGAACGAGGCCGCCCGGCAGCTGGAGCTCGCCATTCACGACGCCCGCGTGTCCTTCGACTGCGCCGGCCTGGGCAACCTGGACCGGGCCCACACGTTCGCCGTCACCGCACGCGCCGCCGTCGACTCCGCCGAGCACCTGCTGCGCGCGGCCCTCACCGCCCGCCTGGTCATCGAGCCCGACCTGGAGCAGCTCGCCGCCGACAGCAGCGCCGAGGGCTCACCGCGCTAGGCCGGCGCCGATAAGGCATCGGCCGCCGGGCCGTCCGCCGTCTAAGCTCGGCGTCGTGCCCAACGCAGAAGCAGAGGTAATCGCCCGCGGCCAGGCGGCCGCCGGCGGCGCGGCCAGTGTCGCGGCCGCCTCCGGCGCCGTCATCGACCAGGCGCTGCGCGCCATGGCCGGGCTGCTGGCCGAGCGCGCCCCCGCCATCCTGGCCGCCAACGCCGCCGATGTCGCCGCCGGCCAGGCGGCCGGGCTCGGCGCCGGGCTGCTGGACCGGCTGCGCCTGGACCCCGGCCGGATCGACGAGATGGCCCGGCAGGTCGGGCTGCTCGCCGACGCCCCGTTCCCGCCGGAGCAGACGCCGCTGGGGGACCTGCCCGGCGGCCTGCAGCTGGCCGAGCGGCGGGTGCCCGTCGGCGTGATCGGCGCCAACTTCGAGGCCCGCCCGAACGTCACCATCGACGTCGCGTCCCAGCTGCTGAAGTCCCGCAACGCCGGGGTGCTGCGCACCGGGGGGGCCGCGCTGCGCTCCGCGGCCGCGCTGTTCGACGAGGTCATCGCCCCCGCCGCGGCGGGGGCGGGCCTGGACCCGGCAGCCTTCCAGCTGGTCCGGTCGGCCGACCGGGCGGCGGCCGCCGCCCTGGTCACGCAGCCGGGGCTGATCCCGATGGTGATCCTGCGGGGCAGCGGCGAGACCACCCGGGAGCTGGCCGCCGCCGCGGCCCGGCACGGGGTCAAGACGCTCGCGCACGCCGACGGCGGCGGGGTCCTGTACCTCGACCGGGCCGCCGACCTGAGCCTGGCCGCGCAGGTGATCACCGCCAGCCTGGACCGCCTCGGCGTCTGCAACCGGCTCAACCTCCTGCTCCTGCACGCCGGCGCCTGGGACCGCCTGCTGCCCGCCGCGCTGGACGCGCTGGCCGCGCGCGGGGTGACCGCGTCGCTGCCGCCGCACCAGCACCCGCTCGGCCAGGAGTGGGCGCTGGTGGACGGGCACGAGGCCACCGTGACGGTCGCCCCGGCGGACGGCCCGGCGCCGGCCGCGATCCTGGCCAACGAGCACACCTCCGGCCTGGCGGCGGCCATCGTGACCGCCGACCCGGACGCGGCCGGCCAGTTCCTGGCGGCCTACCGGGGAACGGGCGCGTTCTGGAATGCGAGCACGAGGCTCCTGGACGGCTTCAAGCTGCGCGGCGTCCCGGAGACGGGCATCAACGTCGATCACGTGCCCGGGCCCCGCGGGCCGGTCACCTTCCAGGACCTCTGCCTGCGGCAGTATGTGGTCCGCCCGGCCAGCCTCGCCGCGGCGGGCGGTTCGCCGGGATGAGGTCGATCGTCGTCAAGATCGGGTCCAGCTCGGTCACCCGGTCGACCGGCCCCGATCCCGTCGTCCTCACCTCGGCGCTGGACGCGGCCCTCAACGTGCGGTCGCTCGGCTGGAACGTGGTGCTCGTCTCCTCCGGCGCGGTGGCCTCGGGCTCGGCGTACCTGGCCCGGACCAGTGCGGTCCGGGGATCGGCCCGGCTGGCCGCCGCGGTCGGCCAGCCGTTCCTGATGGACATCTACCGGTCGGTGTCGGAGGTGTCCGGCCGGCACGTCTGCCAGGTGCTCATCTCCGAGAGCGACCTGCGCTCGCCGCGGGCCATGTCCGCGGTCCGCGACGTCCTGGCCGAGTGCCAGGCAGCCGGCGTCGTCCCGGTCGTCAACGGCAACGACGTGACCGACAGCCACGGGTCGGACAACGACGGCATCGCGGTCGGCCTGGCCGTGGAGAGCGGCGCCGACCGGCTGCTGCTGCTGACCGACGTGCCCGGCGTCCACGACGGCTCCGCGGGCGCGGCCCACCTGGCCGACCTGGCCGCGGCGCAGGTCCGGGCCGTGCCCACCGGGCAGCGGGCCGGGACGGGCCGGGGCGGCATGCGGTCCAAGCTGCGCGCCGCCGAGCTGGCCGCCTACAACGGCATCGAGACGCACATCGCGGCCGCCCGGCAGCCGGGCGTCATCACCGCCTGCGTGAAGGGCGAGCCGGTCGGCACCCGGATCCGGCCCGCCCGCGGCCGGTTCCCGCCGGAAGCGCGGTGGATCGCCGGGGTGGCCATCAGCCACGGGTCGATCGTGATCAACCGCCCGGCCGAGGAGAGCATCCGGTCCGGCGCCAGCCTGTTCGCCTCCGGGATCAAGAAGGTGGAGGGCCAGTTCGCGGGCGGCGACGTGATCGAGGTCGTCACGCCCGCCGGCCGGCTGGTCGCCCGCGGCGTGTCCAAGGTCTCGGCCACGCTGATGGGCCTGATCCGGGCCATGCGGACCGATGAGATCGCCATCGTCCTGACCGAGATCCTGGCCCGGTTCCTCCGCGGCGAGGGTCCCGGCCACCCGGCCGTCGACCGTGCGGCCCTGCGGCCGCCGGTGGTCAAGGCCCTGGACATCGTCGGCAGCTACGGCTACGAGCTGACCCGCCGGCTGGCCCTGGAGATCATCAACCTGTTCCCGGCCGCGACCGTGGAGGCCATGCTGGACGCGGGCCGGGACGAGGGACTGGCCCACCTGCGCGAGCGCTACAGCCGCCTGTCCAGCGACCTCAGCTTCATCGACCGCAACCGGCTCGTGGTGTTCTAGGACCGCCGCCGCGGGCGGTCAGTGGAAGGCCGGCGCGACCTCGGTCATCAGCAGGTCGCAGGTGTCCTTGGTCCGCGCCACCGAGCCGAGCGTGAAGTCCGGCACGATGATCTCGTCGGCCCCCGCCTCCCGGTACTGCCCGATGATGTCGGTCACCTCGGCCGGCGTCCCGATGATCGAGGCCCGGGCGCCGGGCGCCTCCCGCTTCTCCTTGAGCCAGCTCTCGTCCGTCGACAGGAACAGCAGGGCCTGGGTCGAGACGTGGATCTCGCCGGGATCACGGCCGACGTCGGCGCAGTGTCCGCGCAGGACCGACAGCTTGTGCGCGAGGACGTCGGGCGTGGTCCAGGAGTTCCACTGGTCGGCGTACTGAGCCGCGATCCGCAGCGTCCGCTTCTCGCCGCCGCCGCCGATCAGCAGCGGCAGCCGGTCCTGCACCGGGGCGGGCTGGTTCGGCGCGTCGGTCACGTCGAAGTACTGGCCCGAGAACGTCGTCCGGGGCTCGCGGAGCAGCGAGTGCAGGATCTGCACCGCCTCCTCGAACCGGTCCATCCGCTCGCGGATCGTCCCGAGTGCCAGGCCGTACGCGGCGTGCTCGTTCTCCTGCCAGCCGGCCCCGATCCCGAGCGTGAGCCGCCCGTGGCTGACCTGGTCCACCGCGGCCGCGATCTTGGCCAGGACGGCCGGGTGCCGGTAGGTCACGCTGGTGACCAGGGGCGCCAGCCGCAGCCGGGGGACCGAGGCGGCCAGCGCCGCGATGACCGTCCAGCACTCGAGGGTGTTCCCGTCGAGCGGCTCCGGGCCGGGCCCGTTCGGCATGAAGTGGTCGGCGAAGTACGCGCCGTCCCAGCCGGTCTGCTCGCAGTGAGTGGTGATCTCGTGGATGTCATCCCATGACCGGGCGGGCGAAGGCCAGATACTGAAGCGCATGGCGGCATCCTAAGCTGCCGCTTTCGGGTGCCTTCGGGCCGGGCCGGGCCGATGCGCCCCGGACTGCCCATCTTAGGCCGAGTGCGAGAGCTTCGAGGCGGCCCGGGCCGCCTGGCACGGCGCGCACATCGGCACGTCCATGCCGCTGATCCGCACCGTGCTGACCGAGTCGCCGTCGCAGATGCCGGCCGCGTCCCGGTGCACGGTCTCGCACAGGCAGTGGCAGCCGGCGTTGCTGGGCGCCCGGTCGGCGGCGATCCCGGCCTGGACCCGGGGATCGCGGGCGATCTTCTCCAGGACCTCGGCCGCGGCCCGCAGGCCCTCGGCGACCTCCGTCATAGCGCGGGTGAACGCCGCCATCATCTTCTCGAGCGGCTCCTGGCCGACCTCAGGCTCGCTGTCACTCATGAATCCATAGTCCGTCACATCGCCCGCATCCGCGAGCCCCGGCCGCCATCCGCCCGCCTCGCAGGCCGGCTCGATGGCGCTCAGCCCCAGAACGCGCAGATCGGCCTTGGTAACCGCGCTTTAGCACACCTGTCGACCAGCATTTAGCACACCGCGGAGGCGCGCCGGGGCATGCGGGCCGGCGTCCGCGGAAGGCGGTCGGCCCGAGCGACGAGCGTTCGGAATCAAGCCCGAGTTGCCGGCGGGCGGTGTCAGGTGTCGGAGTCGGCCCGCCGACGGCCAGCTCGCAGCCGCCCCGGCGTGTCAGCCGCGCCGTTCCTGGTTGCGTGTGCCGGGGCCGGGGCCGGGTCCTGGTCGTCAGCGGCGTCGCGGGCCACCTCGTCGGCGACGATGTCCGTGCCGGCCGCCTCGGTGGCGGTGGCCGCCGCGACCGTGGCCGCCGCCGCCCCCTCGTCGTGCACGTACCGGCCGCCCCGCAGCAGCGAGGCGGCGGACGCGATCAGCAGCACGACGATGGCCATGGTGAACACGATGATCAGCCCGTGGTGGAACGGCTGGGAGATCAGCTGCGGGAAGAAGCTCTTGCCGGTGAGCCGGGCCGCGTTGGCGGCCGGCAGCTTGGCCAGCACTCCGGTGGGCCCGAGCAGCTGCTTGATCGGGTTGTAGCCGAGGAACGCGGCGAACAGGCTGCCAACCGGCGGCAGCGCGGCGATCTGGTGCGCGTCCGCGACGGGCACGCCCTGGCTGATCAGCCCGCGGGACATGGTGGCCGGCAGGCTGGCGGCCAGCCCGGCGATCATGAGCGAGAAGAAGATGCCGATCGACAGGACAAACCCTGAGTTCTGGAACGTGGCCAGCATGCCCGCGGCCGCCCCCCGCTGCCGGGCTGGCACGCTGTTCATGATCCCGGCCGCGTTCGGGGCCGAGAACAGGCCCATTCCGGCCCCAGCGACGAAGATCAGCAGGGCGAACTCGGGGTAGCTGAAGTTGGTCGGGATGAGCAGCAGCCCGCCGAACGCGGCGGCCGACACGATCAGGCCGCCGGAGGCGAACGCGCGCGCCCCGTGCTTGTCCGACAGGAAGCCCGACAGCGGGCCGGAGACGATGAACCCGACGGTCAGCGCGAGCAGGTAGATGCCCGACCACAGCGGGGTGTCCTTGAACGCGTAGCCGTGCAGCGGCAGCCAGATGCCCTGCAGCCAGATGATCAGCATGAACTGCAGGCCGCCGCGGGCGATGGCCGCCAGCAGGGTCGCGCCCACGCCCGCGGCGAAGGCCCGGATCCGCATCAGGTGCAGGTCGAACATCGGGCTGGCCACCCGCGTCTCGATGACGCAGAACACGACCAGCAGGGCCACGCCGCCGATCAGGCCGGCCAGCACCACCGGGCTGGTCCAGCCCATGGTGTGGCCGCCGTAGGGCTGGATGCCGTAGGTGATGGCGGTGAGCAGGCCGATGAGGCCGATCGCGAAGGTGACGTTGCCGAGCCAGTCGATCTTGGCCGGGTTCCGGGCGCCGATCTCGCGCAGGCTCAGGTAGGACCAGATGGCGCCGCCGATGCCGACCGGGATCGAGACGACGAAGACCAGCCGCCAGTTGACCGCGGCCAGGATCCCGCCCAGGATCAGGCCGAGGAACTGGCCGGAGATGCCCGCCACCTGGTTGATGCCCATGGCCGTGCCGCGCTGGTTGGCCGGGAACGCGTCGGTCAGGATGGCGGGGGCGTTGGCCATCAGCATGGCCCCGCCGATGGCCTGGATGACCCGCCAGCCGATCAGCCACAGCGCGCCGTGGCCGCCGGTGTAGGGGTCGAACGGCAGCGCGACCGCGCCCAGGGCGAAGACGACGAAGCCGGCGTTGTACATCTTGACCCGGCCGTAGATGTCGCCGAGGCGGCCCAGGGTGACGACCAGGACCGCCGTCACGACCAGGTAGCCCATCAGCATCCACAGCAGGTAGCTGATGTTGCCCGGGGTGAGCGGGTTGAGGTTGATCCCGCGGAAGATCGCGGGCAGCGAGATGATGACGATCGAGGCGTTGATGGTCGCCGCGAGCATGCCCAGGGTGGTATTCGACAGGGCGACCCACTTGTAGCGGTCCCTGGGACCGGGCTGCGTGGTGTCGGCCGTGGTGGCCGCCTGCTCGCTCAACTGACCCTCCGACCGCGCTGATATTTGCTACATACAAACTAACAGGCCGGGCCGGGCGGCCGGGCCGGCTGCGATCGGTCCGGGCCGCCAGCGGCCGGCAGGGCGTATCTTCGGCAGTGTGTCCCCCCGACCTGCCCGTCCCGCGCCCCGTGACCTGCGCTGCTCCGACGCCGACCGGGACGCGGTGTTCGAGCTCCTCAGCTCGGCCGCGGCGGACGGCCGGCTGACGCTGGAGGAGCATGCCAGCCGGGCCGGGCGGGCGCACGCCGCCCGAACCCTCGGGGACCTGGCCGAGCTGACCGTTGACCTGGCCGCCCCCGGCGCGCAGCCGATCCGGCTGGACGGCCGCCGGGCCGTCGCCGGGGTGCTTACCCGGGAGAAGCGGGACGGCCGCTGGGTCGTCCCGGCCAGCTTCCCGGTCGCGGCGATCTTCGGCGAGGTCGTCCTCGACCTGCGCGACGCGCTGCTGCAGAGCCAGCAGACGGTCGTCTTCGCGACCGTCATCGGGGGGCAGCTCGAGGTGATCGTGCCCGAGGGCGTCGCGGTCACCGTGACCGGCCGGTCAATGCTCAGCCGGCAGGTGGTCCACGGGGCGCGGGGGCCGCGCAGTGACCCGCGCACCGCCGGGCCGCCGCGGCCCGGGCAGCCGTCGATCGAGATCCGGTCCATGACGGTCGGCGGCAAGATCCGCGTGACGACGCCCCGGCGGTCCCGGTCCCGCTGGCGCCGGGGCCGGTAGCCCGCTGGCGCGCTAGTCGCCGTCGAAGTTCACCGAGCTGTACGCGCGCAGCTTCCACAGCTGGTGCTCGCTGGTGATCGCGCGGACCGTGCCCGAGCGGGCCCGCATGACGAGGGAGTTGGTGGTGGCCCCGCCGGCCTTGTACCGGACCCCGGCCAGCAGCTCGCCGTTGGTGATCCCGGTGGCGGCGAAGAACGCGTCATCCGAGGCGACCAGGTCGTCGGTGGTCAGCACCCGGTCCAGGTCGTGGCCGGCCTCCAGCGCCCGGGCCCGCTCGGCGTCGTCGGTCGGCGCGAGCTTCCCCAGGATGATGCCGCCCAGGCACTTGACGGCGCACGCCGCGATCACGCCCTCGGGCGTCCCCCCGACGCCCAGCAGCAGGTCAATCCCGGTGCCCTCGCGGGCGGCCATGATCGCGCCGGCCACGTCGCCGTCGGTGATCAGCTTGATCCGCGCGCCGGTCTCGCGGACCTCGGAGATCAGGTCAGCGTGCCGCGGCCGGTCCAGGATGATCACCGTGACGTCATGGGGCGAGCAGTGCTTGGCCCTGGCCACGGCGGCCACGTTGGCCCGCGGGGGCGCCTCGATGTCAACCGCGTCGGCCGCCTCGGGCCCGGTCACCAGCTTGGACATGTAGAACACCGCGGACGGGTCGTACATGGCGCCGCGGGCGCTGACGGCCAGGACGGAGATCGCGTCCGGCATGCCGTTCGCGGCCAGGCGGGTGCCGTCGATCGGGTCCACGGCCACGTCGCACAGCGGCCCGGTGCCGTCGCCGACCTCCTCGCCGTTGAACAGCATGGGGGCTTTGTCCTTCTCGCCCTCGCCGATGACCACGATGCCGTTCATCGCCACCGTGTTGATGAGCAGCCGCATGGCGTTGACCGCCGCAGCGTCCGCGCCGTTCTTGTCCCCCCGGCCCACCCACCGCGCCGAGGCCATCGCCGCCGCCTCGGTGACCCGGGCTAGCTCCAGGGCAAGGTTCCGGTCGGGGGCCTGGTTTCCTGGCTCCGGACTGGCCGTCGCGTGAATCTCGGTCATGAGATGAGCCTTTCCTATCGGTCGGCCATGGTGGAATCCTATGTATCTGGTTCGTCGGCGGGCCGCGCCGCGGCGCTGGCTCGCCGGAAGGGAAGCGAAGATCCGCATGACCACTCACCAGGAGCCGGCCGCCACCCGCCTGCCGGACGCCCCGGATGCCGGGGTGCCCGAGACCGGCGTGGCGGGGGCGGGACGCGTGCCGGCCGGCCGGTACTCGGAGCGCGGCGCGGCCACGCGCAGCGGGCTCCTGGCCGCGGCCCGCGAGGTGTTCATCAGCCAGGGTTACGCCCAGGCCGGGGTGACCGACATCGTGGCCCGGGCCGGCGCCAGCGTCGGCAGCCTCTACCACCATTACTCGGGCAAGGCCGAGCTGTACTTTGCCCTGTTCGACGAGCTGCGCCGGGACCAGGGCGAGCGGACCCGGGCCGCGGTGCGCCGGGCCGGCGAGTCCGGCGTGACCGACCCCATGGAGCTGTTCCTGGCCGGTGCCCGGGCGTACCTCGATGCCTGCATTGACCACCGGGACCTGTCCCGGCTCTTCTCCCGGGGCGACGGGCCGCCCGGCTTCGAGGACGCCGCGCAGCAGAACATGACCGACTGGGTCGGCCGCAACACCGAGTTCTTCGCCCGCCGCGGGGAGCCGCTCGACGAGGCGGTCGCCATCGTCATGACCGGCGCCATGATGGTCGCAGTCGCGAAGGTCTCGCGGGCCGAGGACACCGCGCATGCCCAGCGCATCGCCGACGGCGTCATCAGCGTCCTGTCCCGCCTGGCCGCCTTACCGGCGCACGAGCTGAGCCGGTAGCGGCGGCTGGGACAGGGCTGCTGGGCCTGGCTCAGAACGGCTCGCCTGCGGCGTCCGCCGCCCCGCCGCCAGCTCGCCTGCCGTCGCCGCGCTCGGCCATGGCCGCCGCCAGCCGGGCGCGGGCGCCCTCCAGCCACTCCTCGCAGATGGCCGCCAGCCGCTCGCCGCGCTCCCACAGGTCCAGCGACTGCTCCAGCGTGAGGCCGCCCGCCTCGAGGCGCTTGACGAGCTCGGTCAGCTCATCGCGGGCCTGCTCGTACGCGGGCCGTGCCTCCCGCGCCGGGGAGGCTTCCTTCGCCGGGACCTTCGCCACGCCCACACCCTACAAGGGGCCACTGTCAGCGGCGGCCGGCCTGGCGCGGGATCGGGCCGCGCGCTAGAGCGACAGCTGGCGTCCCAGGGCGGCCAGCGGCTCGAGCACGTGGTCAAACACCACCTTGCCGAACGGCACCGGGCACTCGGTGACCCAGCGCCGGCCGGCGTCCACCGTCGTGATGGTGAACGACCCGCCCAGGTTGCCCCGCTGCTTGGCCCAGCCGGAGACACCCGGCTCAAACGGGCCGTCCAGCCGGGCGATCTCCTTGCTGGCATCCCACTCGGGCCAGCGCGCCACGTCCGTCCAGAGCTTCCAGATGGCGTCTGGCTCGGCTGCGAACGTTGCCTCGCACTGGAACACGTGCATGCTCCCCCTCGGGAAGCTCGGCAGTACGGAGAACCGGCAGTACGGAGAAGCCGTCAGCTTATGCAGCTTATGCCCCGGAAAGCTCCTCCTGGCAGGCCCGGCGGGGGGCGGGCTCGCGGAGCGCGGTCGACAGCGCGACGGCGAGCAGCGGGATCGCGGCGAGCACGACGAAGGCGCCCCGCGGCCCGTGCCGGTCGGCGACCACGCCCAGCAGCGGCATGAACAGGCCGCCCGCGCTGACAGCGAGCCCGAGCGTGACGCCGGCCGCGGTGCCGGGCCGGGTCGGCAGGTAGTCCTGCCCGAGCTTGATGAGGACGGCGAACGGGATATTCGTGACCAGGCCCACGAGCAGCACCAGGGGCAGGGCCGCGTACTTACTGTCGCACGCCAGCAGCCCGATCAGGGCGGGCACGAGGAGCGCGTTGCCGAGTTGCACGGTGCGCACGAGGCCGACCCGGTCGCCGATCCGCCCGCCGATGAGAGTGCCCGCCACCCCGCCGCCGAGTTCCAGGCTGAGCGCGATCCCGCCCAGGCTGGCCGATGCGCCGAGGTGGCGGATCCAGTACAGCGCGACGAACGTGTTGACGCCGAAGGAGACCGTGGACCGGGCGACCTCGACGCAGGTCAGCGTCGCGAACAGCACCGGCCGGTCGGCGCCGGCGGCCGGCCCGGCCGGGGCGCGGGCCGAGGATGACCGCCGCAGGTGCCGGCTCAGGACGAAGCCCATCAGCACGGCCGGGGGGATGAACAGCGCGGTCGCGCCGACCCCGAGGCCGTCCAGCGCGGGAGTGGCGAGGGCCGGCGCGGCGAAGAAGCCGACGCTGCCGCCGGCCGCGAAGTAGCTCATGGCCGTGGCGCTGCCGCCCGCCGCGCGCCGGGCGTCGCGGCCGGCCGGCGGGTGGAACATCGCCACCCCGAGGCCGGACAGCAGCAGCAGCGCGAAGACCAGCGGGTAGGCCGGGGCGAGGCCGGCCAGGCCCGCGCCGGTCCCGGCCAGCGTGACCCCGAGGGGGGCCAGCCACGGCAGCCGGCGGCGGTCGGCGATCACCCCGACGACCACCTGGGGGAGCGCGCTGCCGAGGGTGGCGGCCATGGCCAGGCCGGAGGCGCCGAGATAGCTGAAGTGGCGCTCCAGGACGAAATACGGCACGGCGGCCGGAACCAGCCCCTGGTAGAAGTCGTCCACGGCGTGCGCGCTGGCCCACACGCGCATGCGCCGCCAGCTCGTCCGGGCCTCGTCGCGGCCCGCGGCCGCGTGCGTCGTGCTCACCCCCCGACGGTGCCAGCCCGCCGGCCCGCCCGGCTTCCGATATCCTGCCTATCTATGTCGCATATCCGCCACGAGCCGCGGGCCCGGACCGTGGCCCAGCGCCGGGCCGCCGGCGACGTCATCGACCGGCACCGGCACGACGACCACCAGCTCATCTACGTCAGTGCCGGCGTGCTCGCGATCCAGACCGAGGCCGGCGCGTGGGTCGCGGCGTCGGACCGCGCGGTGTGGATCCCCGCCGGAACCTGGCACGAGCACCGCTTCTACGGGGCGAGCTCGTTCCGGACGGTCGGCTTCCCGGCCGCGGGCGCGCCGCTGGCCGACGACTCGCCCGTCGTCGTCGCGGTCAGCGGCCTGCTCCGGGAGCTGCTCGTCGCCTGCACCGACAACGCCCTGCCCGCCGACGAGTCGCGCCGGATCCGCGCCGTCGTCGCCGACCAGCTGCGCCGCGCCCGGGTGCAGCCCATCACGGTGCCGGCGGCCCGCGACGCGCGGCTCGCCCAGGCCTGTGACCTGGTCGTGGCCAACCTGGCAGAGCCCCGGACGCTGGCCTGGCTGGGCCGCCGCGCCGGGGCCAGCGAGCGGACCCTCGCCCGGCTCTTCCGGGCCGAGTTCGGCATGACCTACCCGCAGTGGCGCACCAACGCCCGCCTGTTCCACGCCATGATCCAGCTCGCCGGGGAGGCCAGCGTCACCGAGGCCGCGCACCGGTGCGGCTGGGCCACGACCAGCGCCTTCATCGACACCTTCCGCCGCGCCATGGGCCAGACCCCCGGCTCCTACAAGGCCGCCGCCCCCGCCGGATCCGTCCCGTCCGGCGTTCCGGTCACCGTCACGCTGACGTGATCGTCGGGGAACCGGGCCGTCAGCGCGTCGCCCTCGGCCAGGCCGGCGGCCGCCCGGACCACGGTGCCGTCAGCCCGCTGCACGATCGCGTAGCCGCGCCGCAGCGTGGACGCGGGGGAGAGGGTGACCAGCCGGGCGCGGGTATGCGCGATGTCGTCGGCGGCCCGGGTCAGGCGGGCCGAGACCGACTGCCGGGCCCGCCCGGTCAGCCCCATGATCAGCTCCTCGCGCCGGTCGATCTCGCGCATCGGGCTGGCCAGCGCCGGCCGGGACCGGGCCGCGGCCAGCCACGAGCTCTCCCGGTCGATCCGGCCCGCCAGGCACCGCCGGGCCCGGCCGCGGAGCTGGTCGATCAGCGCCAGCTGCTCGGCCACGTCGGGCACCGCGCGCCGGGCCGCGTCGGTCGGGGTCGAGGCCCGCACGTCGGCGACCAGGTCCAGCAGCGGGACGTCCTGCTCGTGGCCGATCGCGCTGATGACCGGCGTGCGGCTGGCGGCGACGGCCCGGACGAGCTCCTCGTCGGAGAACGGCAGCAGGTCCTCGGCTGAGCCGCCGCCGCGGGAGATGATGATCACCTCGACGTCCGGGTGGGCGTCCAGCCGCTGCAGCGCCCCGATGACGTCAGCGGCCGCGTGCGTGCCCTGCACCGCGACCTCCTCCACCCGGAACTGCACGGCGGGCCAGCGCCGCGCCGCGTTGCGGAGCACGTCGCGCTCGGCGGCTGACTCCCGCCCGCAGATCAGGCCGATCATGCCGGGCAGGAACGGCAGCGGCCGCTTGCGGGCCGCCGCGAACAGGCCCTCCGCCGCCAGGGCCGTCCGCAGCCGCTCCAGCCGGGCCAGCAGCTCGCCGATGCCGACGGCCCGGATCTCGGTGGCGATGAGCGCGAAGCTGCCCCGGGCCGTGTTGAACTCCGGCTTGGCGAAGACGATGACCCGGGCCCCCTCGGCGGCGGCCGGCCCGGTCGCCTCCAGCACGGCCCGGGTGCAGATCACCCGGACCGACACCGCTGCCAGCGGATCCCGCAGGGTGAGAAACGCGGTGTTGCCGCGCCGGCTCAGCTCCGCGATCTGGCCCTCGACCCAGACCCGGCCCAGGCGCCCGACCCAGTCGCCGACCAGCCGCATCACGGTCCGGACCGGCACCGGCGCCTCGGCGCTGGTCTCTAGCGCCATGGCCGTGCTCCCGTCAGGTGCCGCCTTGTCATGTGCCCGCCGCCTTACCTTGCCTGGTCCTGCGCACCATCCTGGCGGGCGGCACTGTCACTGGCGGCCAGCTTGGCCAGGCGGCGCTCGAACATGGCCACGATGTCGGCCCGCCCGGAATGCGCGCGCTCGTAGCGCACCAGCACCCGGAGCTGGTCAGCGCTCAGGGTGCGCAGCCGCGCCCGCAGCGAGGGCAGCGAGAGCTCGTCGTAGTTCGGCACC
This sequence comes from Streptosporangiaceae bacterium, assembly GCA_036501025.1. GTDB lineage: Bacteria > Actinomycetota > Actinomycetes > Streptosporangiales > Streptosporangiaceae > DASUBV01. The sequence continues at coordinate 48,357 of DASYBB010000027.1, read as the reverse complement.
GGGAGAGCTGACGGCCCAGTCACCTCCGCCGCGGCGGCCCGGGGCGGCGTCCACGGCTCCCGCGGCGGCGCTGGCTGGCCGTTGGCGTGCTCCGCCCGGATCCGGCTGCGGAGCTCATCGGCGGCCAGCAGCAAGCGGCCCACCTGCGTGAACGCGGCGCGCAGGGCCTGAGCGGGCGCCGCGACGACGCCGTCAGCGCGGATCCGGCCGGTGGCTCCCGGGATGCGCATGACCTCGATTGTCGTCCTCGCCCGGCGGTCCGGGAAAGCCAGGGCCGCCTGCGGTGCGGCTCCCGGCGGACGGCCGAAACCGATCACCTAACATGGGTTGCATGTCTGCGCCAACCCGTAAAGTGCTGCTCGCCAGGCCTCGTGGCTACTGCGCCGGAGTCGAGCGCGCGGTCCAGGCGGTGGAGAAGGCGCTGGAGCAGTTCGGAACCCCCGTCTACGTGCGCAAGCAGATCGTCCATAACACGCATGTCGTCCGGAACCTGGAGAAGCGCGGCGCGATCTTCGTCGAGGAGACCGAGGAGGTCCCGGAGGGCGCGGTCGTCGTGTTCTCCGCCCACGGGATCGCGCCGGAGGTCCGCGACCAGGCCCAGACCAGGAACCTGCGGACGATCGACGCCACCTGCCCCCTGGTGACGAAGGTGCACAGCGAGGCCCGCCGGTTCGCCGCCCAGGGCTACGACATCCTGCTCATCGGGCACGAAGGCCACGAAGAGGTCGTCGGCACCACGGGCGAGGCGCCGGCCAGCATTCACCTGGTGGACGGCCCCGAGCAGAGCGACTCGGTCGAGGTCCGCGATCCGGCCAAGGTGGCCTGGCTGTCGCAGACCACCCTGTCGGTGGACGAGACCAACGAGACGGTGGCGGCGCTGCGCGAGCGCTTCCCCCAGCTGATCGACCCGCCCAGCGACGACATCTGCTACGCCACCCAGAACCGGCAGGTCGCGGTCAAGCAGATCGCCCAGCAGTCGGACCTCCTGATCGTGGTCGGCTCGGCCAACTCCTCGAACTCGGTACGCCTGGTCGAGGTCGCCCTGGACGCCGGCTCGCGGGCCAGCTACCTCGTGGACGACGCCTCGGCCATCGACCCGGCGTGGCTGGACGGCGCCCAGACGGTGGGCGTGACCAGCGGCGCCTCGGTCCCCGAGGACCTGGTCGACGGGGTGCTGGACTGGCTGGCCGAGCGCGGCTTCAGCGACGTCGAGGACGTGGAGGCCGTGCAGGAGCGGATGGTGTTCGCACTGCCCCGTGAGCTGCGCCAGCCCGGCGACGGCAAGAAGCACGCCCAGCAGCCCGGCGCCTAGCCGCGCGCGGCGCCCTGCCCGGCCAGGGCCGTGCGGAGTTCCTGGATGCAGCGCGGCAGGCCGCGCACCGTCGCGGCGGCCAGGTACGCGATCGTGACGCCGAGCATCCACGGCGCGAGGGCAGCGAGCGTCAGCAGCGTCCCCTCCGCGCCCCCGAGGACCGCGTTGCCGCCCGCGGTCAGCAGCTTGATGGTGAGCAGGGCGGCGAAGAAGATGGCCGGCGGCGTGGTGGCCACGATCAGGAGGGCCTCCCGCCGGGCGTAGGCCACCGCGAGCGCGCACCCCGCCGCGTAGCCGAAGCCGTTCAGGAACGTGCTGTGCACGCCCGCCGCGATCAGGTCCGCGAGCAGGAACACGGCCAGCATGACCAGCACCGCGCCCCGTCCGGTCAGCCGCGCCCGGGACCGGGACCGGCCGGGCCGCGGGCCGCCGGCTGCGGCCCGCCGCGTGCCCGGCCGGGCGCCCGTGCCGTTGCCGCTGGCGCGGTCGGCGCCACTGGCGCCGGCCCGCGGCCGGCCGTGCCCCGGCGCCGGCCGCGCGGGCGGCGCGGGCGGCCGGATGCGGGCCCGGCCAGGCATGCTCATGCTCCTGCCCCCGGCCCGGCCACCAGCTCCGGGACCGGCTCGACGATCAGGTCAGGGGCCGACAGCGCGCGGACGGTCTCCTCGACCGGCCGGGGCGGCTCCAGCTCGGCGTCGACCACGCCCAGCTCGCTCAGCTTACGGGCGCTGACCAGGACCCGGCTCTCCAGCGACCCGACGGCCCGGTTGTAGGCGGTGACGGCGCCGCCCAGGGCCCGGCCGAGCCCGTCCACGTTCCGGGCCAGCCCGGTCAGCCGCTCGTACAGCTCGCGGCCCAGGTCGAACACCACGCGGGCGTTCTCGGACAGGGCATCCTGCTGCCAGGCGTACTGGGCCGTGCGCAGCATCGTGACCAGCGTCGTCGGCGTCGCGATGTGGACCTTGCGGGTCATCGCGTGCTCCAGCAGGCCCGGATCGTGCTCCAGCGCGGGGGCGAGGAACGCCTCGCCGGGGATGAACAGCACGACGAACTCCGGGGCCGGGCTGAGCGCGGCCCAGTAGGACTTGGCCGCCAGCCGGTCGACGTGCTCGCGCACCTGCCGGGCGTGGGCGTCCAGCCGCGCCGCGCGGACGCCATCGTCGCTGCTCTCGGCCGCCTCCAGGTACGCGGCCAGCGACACCTTCGAGTCGACCACGATGTTCTTGCCCCCCGCCAGCCGGATCACCATGTCGGGCCGGAACGTCCCGTCCGCCCCCTGCACGGTGACCTGCTCGTCGAAATCGCAGCGGGCGCTCATCCCGGCCAGCTCGACCACCCGGCGCAGCTGCATCTCGCCCCAGCGGCCGCGCGCCTCCGGCCGCCGCAGCGCCGTCACCAGCGCCTGGGTCTGGAGCCGGAGCTGCTCGGAGCTCTGCCGCGCGATCTGGACCTGCTCGGCCAGCGCCGCGTGCGACAGGTGCCGGGCCTCGTCGGAGGCCCGCAGCTGGGACTCCACCCGGCCCAGGGTCTCGCGCAGCGGCTGGACCAGGTGCTCCACCGCGGCCCGGCGGCTGTCGAGCTCGCCCGCCGCCCGGGCGTTGGCCGCGCTGAGCCGGCCCTCGGCGATCTCCAGGAAGGTCCGCGCGCTGCGATCCAGCGCCTCGGCCGACATGGCCTGGAATCGCTCCGCCAGCTGGCCGTCGACCAGCGCCGCCCGCTCCTGGGCAGCGCGCTCCAGCAGCGCCGCCCGGTCCGCGGCGGCACGCTCGCGCTCGGCCGCCGCCCGGGCCTCGCCGCTCAGGTCGGCGGTCATGACCGCGAGCCGCCGCATGGCGAACAGGTACCCGAGCGCGGCACCGAGAGCCAGGGCGGCCAGCAGCCCGGCAAACAGCGAGATCGCGTCCATATCGATCCATGCTGGCAGCCCGCGCCGACAGTTTCCCGCCTGACACGCCCTAGACTCGGCGGGTGAGCTTGTCCATCGGCATCGTCGGCCTGCCCAACGTGGGCAAGTCCACGCTGTTTAACGCACTGACCCGGGCCAGCGTCCTGGCCTCCAACTACCCGTTCGCCACCATCGAGCCGAATGTCGGCATCGTCGGCATCCCCGACCCGCGGCTGACCGCGCTCGCCGGGCTCTATGACTCGGCCAAGATCATCGAGGCGACGGTCCGGTTCGTGGACATCGCCGGGCTGGTCCGCGGCGCGTCCACCGGCGAGGGCCTGGGCAACCAGTTTCTCTCCCATATCCGCGAGACGGACGCGATCTGCCAGGTCGTCCGGGTCTTCACCGACCCCGACGTCAGCCACGTCGACGGTGACGTGGCCCCGGAGCGGGACATCGAGACCATCGCCACCGAGCTGATCCTGGCTGACCTGCAGACGCTGGAGAAGGCGGCGCCCCGGCTGGCCAAGGAAGCCAAGTTCGGCCGGGACCCCGACCGCAATCGCGCCGCCGCCGCGGCCGCCGCAGCGCAGGAGCTGCTCAACGGCGGCACCACCTTGTTCGCCGGCGCCGCCGGGGCCGGAATCGACCCGGCCGACCTGCGTGACCTGCAGCTGCTGACGGCCAAGCCGTTCCTGTACGTGTTCAACGTCGACGAGGCCGAGCTGGCCGACGCCGCGCTGCGGGAAAAGCTGGCCGCCGCCGTCGCGCCCGCGCAGGCCGTGTTCCTCGACGCCAAGACCGAGTCCGAGCTGGCCGAGCTGAGCCCGGAGGACGCGGCCGAGATGCTGACCGAGCTGGGCCTGGGCGAGCCGGGCCTGGATCAGCTGGCCCGGGCCGGGTTCGCCGCGCTCGGCCTGTCGACGTTCCTCACCGCCGGCCCCAAGGAATCCCGGGCGTGGACCATCCCGGTCGGCGCAACCGCCCCGGAGGCCGCGGGCGTCATCCACACCGACTTCCAGCGCGGCTTCATCAAGGCCGAGATCGTGTCCTTCGGTGACCTCATGGCCGCCGGGTCGGTGGCCGCGGCCCGGGCGGTCGGAAAGGCCCGGATCGAGGGCAAGGATTACGTTATGCGAGATGGCGACGTCGTAGAATTCCGCTTCAACGTATAAAACGGGATACTGGCATTCCTGAATACCCCCTCAGTATCATCTGGATAACGCCTGCCGGAATTCCCGGCCCTTCCTGACGTTCATCTCCCTTCTTCTGGCACAGTGCCTGCGACGACGTCCGTACATGCCAAGGGGGCTGGCGTGGTGCTGCTCAACCGCCGGAGAATGGCTCGCATCGCCGCGGGATCGGCCATTGTGGCGATGGCCGGCTCGCTTTCCGCGACCGCCGCGACCGCTACCACCGGCACGGCCGTAATCGCCGCCGCCGGACCGCCTACCGCGGTCGTCAGCGCGGTCCTGCCGGCCGCCGCCCGCCCGGCCGCCGGCCCTTACCGCAGTGCGCGGATGTCGGTGGAGGTCGTCCTCGCCCCCCGGAACCCGGCCGGGCTGGACCACGCGCTCGCCGCCGCGTACGCCCACCCGCAGGCGCCCGGTCACTGGCTGGCCAAGGGCCAGTTCACGGCGCGCTACGCCCCGTCCGCCGCGGTCCGCTCGGCGACCGCCGCGTACCTGCGCGGACGGCACCTGGCCGTGTCCGGCACCGGCTCCCCGTTCCTGCTCCGCGCGGCCGGGTCCAGCGCCCAGGTCGCGTCCGCGTTCCGGACCACGCTCAAGACGTACACCGCGGCGCGCGCAGGCACCGCCAGGACCGCGACCTACTTCGCCAACGCCACGCCGGCCGTCCTGCCCCGCCGGCTGGCCGCCGGGGTCCTCGGGGTGGTCGGGCTGACCAGCACCGTCCGCCTGCAGGCCGACGCCCGGCCCCAGCCGGCCACGGCCGGTGCGCCCGCGGGCCAGCCGGACTGCCGGGCGCCGTACCCGTCCCGGAAGAGCATGATCGCGATCGCCCAGGGCGGTGCCTTCCCGACCGCGGTCTACGGCGGCGCACCCGGCTGCAGCGGCCTGACCCCGGCCCAGACGAACTCCATCTACAGTGCGCCCCGGGCCGGCTCCCGGGGCAAGGGCCAGGGCGCCACCCTCGGCCTGTTCGAGCTGTCCGCCTATCAGCGCAGCGACGTCCGGGTCTACACGAGCGAATTCTTCGGCCCGACCTACGACCCGCCGCTGACCGACATCAACGTGGACGGCGGCCCGCTGCACCCCATCTGCCCGCTCGGCGACACCTGCCCGCCAGAGTTCAACGGCTACGCCGGAGACATCGAGGTCGCCGCCGACATCGAGACCCAGCTGGCGGTCGCGCCGGATATCGCGCGCCTGCTGGTCTACAACGCGCCCAACGATGACACCGGGCAGACCGCGCTGGACGAGTACGCGCGGATCGCCAGCGACGACACCGCCGACTCGGTCAGCTCCAGCTGGGAAGACTGCGAGGACGTCGTCCCGGCGGGCTTCGTGCAGACGGAGAACCTGATCTTCGAGCAGATGGCCCTGCAGGGCCAGAGCATGTTCTCCGGGTCCGGCGACGACGGGGCCTTCGACTGCTCCGATATCACCGGCAGCGGCGAGCTCAACGTCGCCGACCCGGCGGTGCAGCCCTGGGTCACCTCGGTCGGCGGCACCTCGCTGGAGACCTTCAACCCCGGCCGGAACTCGCACCCCGCCTACCCGCAGGGCATCGAGAGCGCCTGGAACTCCGGCAATCTGTGCAACCGGAGCAAGGACGAGGGCGGCATGCCCGGGCTGTTCTACTGCAGCACGCTCGGTGCCAGCGGCGGGGGCAACAGCCAGTACTGGGGCCGCCCCGCGTACCAGCACGGGCCCGGCGTCACCAGCAAGGACAGCACCCGGGGCAACGGCAGCACGCACTGCGCCCTCGCCCCGCGCGGCACCCTGTGCCGGGAGATCCCCGACATCTCGGCTGACGCGGACCTGTTCACGCCGTACGCCGAGTACTGTACGGGCGGCTTCGAGACCACGAACAGCTTCTGTGCCACCTTCAGCGGCGATCTGGTCCCGCCGGGCTGGTTCGGTATCGGCGGCACCAGCCTGTCCGGCCCGGTATGGGCCGGGATCTTCGCCGACCGCGATGGCTACCGGGGCCGCCGTTCCGGCAGCGCCAACCCGCTGGTGTACCAGCTGTACCGGACCCGGCCGCGGACGTTCTTCCACGACATCACCGGAATCGGTCAGTCAGTCCGCAGCAACGGAAAGTTCCGTACGCGGCCCGGATACGACCTGGTCACCGGGATCGGCACTCCGATCATGGCGGCCCTGATCACGGGCGCGTTGTGATGCCCTTTTCCGTTTGGGCAGGTAAGACGCAATATCTGGGACTGCGAATGAGGCAAGCGGCGCTAATGCCCGCGTCTCATTCGCATGTCCGCCGGCTTTCTCTGGCACACTGTCAGCACGGCGCCCTGACATAAATAATAGGGCATTTTGCCAGGTAGGACAGCAGGCGCTGGTAATTCCCGCTTTGGGAGCTAACTCATTTCCGGACAATGCCAAGGGGGCTGGCCGTGCGCCTGCTCAATCGCCCAGCAATGGGTCGCGTCGCTGCCGCCGCCGCGATTGTCGCCGTCAGCGGCGGCCTTTCCGCTACCGCCGCAAGCGCCGTCGCCACCGGAGCCAGCGCGACCGCGGCCCGCGGGCCGGCCTACGCGACGGTCAGCGCCGTGCTCCCGGCCGCCGCCGGCCCGGCGGCTGGCGCCTACCACAGCGCGCGGATGTCGGTCGAGGTCGTCCTCGCCCCCCGCAACCAGGCGAAGCTCACCAGCCAGCTGGCCGCCGCCTACGCCCACCCGAAGGCGGGCGGCCACTGGCTGGCCAAGGGCCAGTTCGCCGCGCGGTTCGCCCCCACGGCCAAGGCGCGGGCCGCGGCCGCGAGCTACCTGCGGGCAAGCCACCTGACCGTCTCGGCCAGCGCCTCGCCGTTCCTGATGCGCGCGACCGGGACCAGCGCCACCGTGTCGGCCGCGTTCCGGACCACGCTGAAGACCTACAAGAAGAGCGGGACAACTTACTTCGCAAACGCCACCCCGGCCGTCCTGCCCGCGAACCTGGCCGCCGGCGTCCTCGGCGTGGTGGGGCTGAGCGACACCGTCCGGGAGCACACCTCGATCAAGCCGCGCGCCGTGAAGGCCACCAAGAAGGCGTCTGGCTGCGAGCTGCCCTACCCGACCCGCCAGCAGTTCATCACCATCGCCATGACGGGAAACCAGCCGCCGGTCGGGTACGGTGCCGCGCCGGGGTGCAACGGCCTGTCCCCGTCCCAGGAGAACGGCATCTACGGCGCCCCCGCCGGCGGCGGCGCGCGGACCAAGGCCCAGGGCGTCACCCTCGGGCTGTTCGAGCTGTCCGCCTACCAGCCGAGCGACATCCGCACCTACACGAACACGTTCTTCGGCCCCGGGTATAACCCGCCGCTGAGCGACGTCAACGTGGATGGCGGCCCGCTGCACCCGAGGTGCCCGCTCGGCGATACCTGCCCGCAGGAGACCAGCGGCTACGCCGGCGATATCGAAGTGGACGCGGACATCGAGACGCAGCTGGCCATCGCGCCGGACGTCGCCCGCCTGATCGTCTACAACGCGCCCAATGACACCACCGGCCAGACCGGGCTCGACGAGTACGCGCGGATCGCCAGCGACGACGCCGCGGACTCGGTGAGCTCGAGCTGGGGTGACTGCGAGAACCTGTTTCCGGTCGGCCTCGTCGAGGCCGAGAACCTGGTCTTCGAGCAGATGGCGCTGCAGGGGCAGAGCATGTTCAGCGCGGCCGGCGACAACGGCGCGTTCGACTGCCTCGGCGACGCGGGCACGACGCAGCTCAGCGTGGAGGACCCGCCCGCCCAGCCGTGGGTGACCGCCGTCGGCGGCACCTCGCTGGCCACGTTCAACCCCGGCCAGAGAGCGCACCCGGCGTACCCAGCCAGCGGGGAGAGCGTGTGGAACCCGGGCAACCTGTGCAATGCCAGCCCGGACGAGAGCGGCCTCTCCGGCTTCGACTACTGCGACATTTTCGGCGCCGGCGGCGGCGGGAACAGCCAGCTCTGGGGCCGCCCGTCCTATCAGCTCGGGCCGGGCGTGACCAGCAAGGACAGCACGCGCGGCAACGGCTCGACGCACTGCGCGCTGGCCCGCCGCGGCACCCTGTGCCGGGAGATCCCCGACATCTCCGCCGCGGCCGATGAGTACACGCCGTACGGCGAGTTCTGCACGGGCAACCTCTCGACGCCGAACAGCTTGTGCGGGCAGTTCAGCAGCGACCTGAACCCGGTCGGCTGGTTCGGGGCCGGCGGCACCAGCCTGTCCTCGCCGCTGTGGTCGGCCATCATCGCCGACCGCGACGGCTTCCTCGGACGGCGCAGCGGCAACATCAACCCGCTCCTCTACCAGCTGTACCGGACCAACCCGAGAAAGTTCTTCCACGACATCACCGGCGCCGGCCAGGTCGCCAAGAACAACGGGCACTTCTTCACCCGGCCCGGCTACGATCTCGCGACCGGGATCGGGACCCCCATCATGGCGGCGCTCATCACGGGCACCCGGTAGCGCGGGCCCTAGACTTCGCTGTCATGAGCCCACAGCCCGCGGACGCGCCGGCGACCGCCCCGCACGAGCCGGCGGCCGGTGCCGCCTTCGCCGACCCGCAGCCGCCCGCCGTCCGGCGGGAGGACAGCGAGCGCGTCTTCCACGGCGACACCGTCGTGGATGAGTTCGCCTGGCTGGCGGACAAGGAGAACCCGGAGACGATCGCCTACCTGGAGGCCCAGAACGCCTACACCGAGGCGCTGACCGCGGGCCAGAACGACCTCCGCTCTGCCATCTTCCACGAGATCAAGGCCCGGACGCAGGAGACCGACCTGTCGGTGCCCTCCCGCAAGGGCGGCTGGTGGTACTACACCCGGACGGTCGAGGGCCAGCAGTACGCGGTGCAGTGCCGCCGGGCGGCCGCGCCCGGCGACAGCACCCCGCCGATGCGGACCGACGGCGGCCCGCTCGACGGCGAGGAGGTCCTCCTCGACGGAAACGAGCTGGCCGGCGAGAGCATGTTCTTCGCCCTGGGCACCTCCGACGTCAGCCCGGACGGCCGCCAGCTGGCCTACTCGACCGACTTCGAGGGCTCCGAGCGCTTCACCGTCCGGGTCAAGGACCTGGTCACCGGCGAGGTCGCGGCGGACGAGATTCCGGGCGCGTTCTACGGCAGCGCGTGGTCGGCCGACGGCCGGGCGCTGTTCTACGTCACCGTCGACGAGGCATGGCGGCCCAACCGGGTCTGGCGGCACCTGATCGGCACCCCGGCGGCCAGCGACGTCGTGGTCTTCGACGAGGCCGACGAGCGCTTCTGGGTGGGCGTGCACCTGACCCGCAGCGAGCGCTACCTGGTGATCTCCAGCTCCAGCAAGCTGACCAGCGAGGTGCGGCTGCTGGACGCCGCCGACCCGACGGGCGAGTTCACCGTGGTCGCCCCGCGCCGGCACGGCATCGAGTACTCCGTCGAGCACCAGCTGGCCGCCGACGGGTCCGGCCGGCTGCTCATCCTGCACAACGAGCGGGCCGAGAACTTCGAGCTGGCCACCGCGCTGATCGGCGATCCCGGCACGTGGACGCCGCTGATCGCGCACCGCGCCGACACCCGGCTGCTCGACGTCGACGCCTTCGCCGGCCACCTGGTCGTGCACCTGCGCCGGGACGGGCTCACCGGCCTGCGCGTCCTGCGCGGGGACGGCAGCGAGTACGAGATCGACTTCCCCGAGCCCCTGTACCAGGTCCGGCCGCTGGCCAACCCCGAGTACGACTCGGCCCGGTTCCGGCTGAGCTACGTCTCGATGATCACGCCCGACTCGGTCTACGACTGCGACGTGGCCAGCGGCGAGCTGACCCTGCTGCGCCGCCGGCCGGTCCTCCCGCTGCCCGGCGGCCGCGAGTACGACCCGGCCGACTACGAGCAGCGCCGCGAGTGGGCCACCGCGGCCGACGGCGCGCAGATCCCGGTCTCGCTGGTCTGGCGGTCCGGCACGCCGCTGGACGGCACCGCGCCGTGCCTGCTGTACGGCTACGGCAGCTACGAGATCTCGGTCGATCCCGGCTTCTCGGTGCCGCGCCTGTCCCTGCTGGACCGCGGCTTCGTCTACGCCATCGCGCACATCCGCGGCGGCGGCGAGATGGGCCGGCGCTGGTACGACGACGGCAAGATGCTGAACAAGGTCAACACCTTCACCGACTTCGTCGCCGCCGCGCGGCACCTGGTAGCGGCGAGCTACACCCGGCCCGCCGCGATCGTGGCCCGCGGCGGCAGCGCCGGCGGCCTGCTCATGGGCGCGGCCGTCAACCTCGCGCCGGACGCGTTCGGCGGCATCGTGGCGCAGGTCCCGTTCGTCGACGCGCTGACCTCGATCCTGGATCCGTCGCTGCCGCTGACCGTGACCGAGTGGGAGGAGTGGGGCGACCCCCTGCACGATCCCGAGGTCTACCGGTACATGAAGGCGTACTCGCCGTACGAGAACATCGACGCCGGCGCCGTCTACCCGCCGATCCTCGCGGTGACCAGCCTGAACGACACGCGCGTCCTGTACAGCGAGCCGGCCAAGTGGATCGCCCGGCTGCAGGCATCGGCGCGCGGCGGCCCGTTCCTGCTCAAGACCGAGATGATCGCGGGGCACGGCGGCCGCAGCGGGCGCTACGACGCCTGGCGCGAGGAAGCCATGGTCCTCGCCTGGATCATCCGCACGGCCATCGGCCCGCAGTAATCAACTCTCCTTACCCGCCGAAACGGGCTGCTGCTCCGTCGGCCCCTTTCTTAGCGGGCGCGAGTTGCTCGCGCCCGCGGTGCCGGGGCCGCGCCCAGGTCAGGCCCGTTCTCCGCGCCGTGTCACAGCGATAGTCACACCGGCGGCAGTCTGATGTCGTCGCAACGCGTGCCGGGCCAGGCCGGACGGCACGCCGCGTGTCCGGGAGCTTCCGGTCGGTTACGCTGTTTTGGGCTGTCATTCCGGATGGCCCCGGCGCGCCGGCCATGTCAATGACTGGGATGCCTGGGCGTTTTGCCGCAGAATGGTGGCCGACGTGTAACAGCGCGCCGCTATTTCGTGCTGGCCGGGTACGGTGAGATTCGGAGGTGTGATGGCTCGAAGGGCGACCCTCGACCGTGGCATGCCCCGCGACGCCGACAATGACGACGCCGGGGCGGGTGACGGGTCCGCGCGGCCGGGGCGGGCGGGCTGGCGGTCGGCGCCGCAGCGACCCCGCCGACAGCAGGTGACAGCACAGCGGACAGCAGCGAGCCGGTCCGGATCCGTGCCGTGGCGGGGTTCCGGTGGCCGGTGGGTCGTCTGGACCCTGCGAGTCATCGCCTGGGTCGCGCTGCTGGTCATCGGCTACCGCGGCGTGCTGGCCATCGTCCAGGGCTCCACGTCGAGCGGCAGCGGCGCCGCGCCCGCGCCGAGCACCGCCCCTGCGAATCCGTTCCCGGCGACGCAGGCCGAGGCCTATGCCCTGCAGTTCGGGAGTGCGTACCTGAATTTCAGCCCGGCAACGGCGAGCAGCCGGGCCGGCCTGCTAGGCGCCATGCTGCCCGCGGGCGTCGATCCGCAGCTGGGCTGGAATGGCGTCGGGACGCAGACGCTGCAGTCGGAGAATGTCGCCGGCATTCAGGTCCAGAGCCCGCACAAGGCCGTCGTCACGCTGCTGGCGGAGATCAACGGCAGCCAGGCCATCGAGCTCGGCGTCCCGGTCTACACCTCCGGCGGCCGGTTCGTCGTCACCGGCGAGCCGGCGCTGCTGCCGGTGCCGAAGGCCGCGGCAGCGCCGACCGCCCCAAGCCAGAGCGTCGACGCGGCGGCCGTGACCGCCCTGCAGGCGCAGCTGCCCGCGTTCTTCCGCGCCTACGCCGACGGCACCCAGGACACCCTCAGCCGGTTCCTGGTCCAGGGCGCCCAGGTGGCCGGCCTGAACGGCGCCGTCACCTACAACCAGCTGGTGAGCGTCACGGCTCCGCCCGGCGGCAGCACCCGCAAGATCACCGCCGTCGTGTCCTGGAGCGTGCCGACCAGCACCGAGACCACCACCGCGGGAACCAGGAAGCACCCCATCACCAACGTCTCCTCGGCCAGCCTCGAGATGACATACGACATGACGGTCGTGGAGCAGGGCGGCACCTGGTACGTGCAGTCCATCGGCTCATCACCCCAGTCGCCGGGGCCGCCCTGATGTCCGGCCCCCGATCGCCCGGACTCCCGATAGCCGCGCTCACTTACCCCCGGAGTACCCGATGTCCTCGGCGCACATTATGTTTCTGGCCTCCCCGGCGGCGCTCAGCACGTCCGGGCTCGTCAGTTACCTGCAGAGCCTGTTCGGTCCGCTTTTCCTCGGAATCGTCGGCATTGTTGCCATTTTCTTCCTGTTCACGCGCGAGATTATCCGGTTCGTCCAGTTCCTGGTCCTGGCCATAGCGATCGCGGTGGTGTTCTACACGCCGAGCATCGTGCAGACGCTCGCTACCGGGATCGCGAACGCGCTGGGCGTGCACTGATCTTGCCGCGAGCACGGAACCGGGCCGCCCTGGCCCGAGGGGGAAGGAGGACAGCGCGTGGACCTGCCCACCTACACGAACATCTGGCGCATTGAGAAGCGGCTCTACAAGCTGTACGACTTCCGGCTGCCCATGCCGCTGCCGGTCGGCCAGATCGCCGTGTTCCTGGCCATCGCCATCCCCTACATCGGGCTGCTGGCTGTCCTCGGGCTGCCGTTCAGCCACACGCTGCTGTGGCTCTACGTGCTGCCGCCCGGCGTGCTCGCCTGGCTCACCACCCGGCCCGTGCTGGAGAGCAAGAAGCTGCCCGAGCTGGTCCACTCCCAGGTGCGCTACCTGCTGGAGCCGCGGACCTGGTGCCGGATGTCGCCGCTGGCCGAGAAGGAAGAGATCACGCTGACGGCCACGGTCTGGCGCCGGGCGGAGCCCGCCGAGGCCCCGGACCTGGCCCCCGCCGCCGCCCGTCCCGGCCGCCCGCACGCCGTTCCCCAGCCCCTCGCCCTCCCGGCGCGCGCCACCCGGCGCCAGCTCGGCCCGGCGGCCGCGTCGCCCGGCCGCGCCGCCGCCTCCTCGGCTCTCTCCGTCGCCTCAGCCCCCGCCGCGGCCCGCCAGTTCGCGGCGAACCGGTCCGGTGAGGTCACGGCCGCGGCCGAGGTCGCCGTCAGGCCTGCCATCCCCGGCCAGTCCTGGCCCGTCCAGGTCGAGCCCGGCCTTGCCTTCCACGACCTCCCCGTGCCCGCCGAGTCAGCAGCAGCGGCCCCGGGCCGGACCGCCAGCGGTGCCCCGGCCCGCAAGCGCCCCCTCCGGCCCGGCTCCGTCCGCGGCGCGCTCGGCCGAAGCGGCCTCGGCCGCGTCGCCTCCGGCCGCATCTCGGCCGCCGCGGCGCCCTCCGGCGAGGAGGCTCGGCAGCCTGCCCGCTTCCCGCAGCCTCCCCACAAGCCCGCCGCGCCCGGTCCCGCGGCACCCGCTGCCCAGGCCGGACCGGCCCAGCCCCAGCCGCAGCCCCGGATCGGCCAGCCTCAGGCGGGGCCGCCCGGGACGAGTCAGCCGCAGGTCGGCCCGCCTCAGGTCGGCCAGCCCGGGACGAGTCAGCCGCAGGTCGGCCCGCCGCAGCCTGGCCGGGCCCAGCCGGCGCAGCCGCACATCGTGCATCCCACCGTCGTGCAGTCCCCAGCCGTGCCGTTCCCGTCCAGCCAGACTCCGCGCCGCCCGGCCCGACAGCCGCAGGCCGCCCGCTGGGAGGTGTCGCAGCCCGGCGGGGCGAGCCCCGGCCGGCCCGCCGAGACCCAGCCCGGCCGCGCCCAGCCCGTCCCGGCTCAGCCCGGCCCGTCCCGGCCCGGTCCGTCCCGGCCGGTCCCCGCGTGGCCGAGCCAGGTGCAGTCCGACGCGGCCTGGCCAGGTCGGGCTGATCCCGCCCCGTCCCGCCCCGGGCAGGCGCCGTCTGGTCCAGCCCGGTCCGCCCCGGCCCGCCGGGGCCAAGAGCAGACTGCTCAGGCGCAGCCCGGCGAAGGCGGCGAGCGCCAGATCCCGCAGCGCCCGCAATGGCCGCAGCGTCCCGCCACGAGCCAGACCGGGGACCAGATCCAGATCGTGCCGGGACCGGTCGTTCCCCCGCCGTCCTCCCGGACGCCCGCGGCATCCGGCGCAACTCCTCCCGCCGCACCGCCCGCACCGGCCCTCCCGCCGGCCGTGCCTCCGACCGTCGCGCCGCAGCGCGCCACGGCGGCGCCGCGCTCCGCGGTCCCGCCGTCGGCGCCCGCCAGGCCAGCGGGGACGCGGCCGCCCATCGGGATAATCCCGCCACCGTCCGGCTGGGGAGCCATCGCGGGCCCGTCCGGTGCCGCCGAACCTCAGCCCGCCACATCATCGGCGGAGGTTGCCGCACCGCAAGCGCCTCGCTCGGCCCCGCCTGGCCCGATGTCGGCCGGTCCGGTCGCGTCGGAGGCCGCCCCGGTGGCCGCCCCGGTGACCGCTTCCCGCAACCTCGCATCCGGGCCGCCCTCGGCAGACTCCGCGACCACCTCGCCGGAGCTCATCGGGCGGCCAGCAGCCGCCGAGCCAAGTGGCCAGTCCGGAATCCGGCCGCCGACCGTGTCCCCGGAGGCTGCTGTGACTGATGTGGCAGCATCCAGGACACCCACGCCCGGCTCAGAGGGTCAGGCCATGATCGTGGGAAGACTGATCACCCCAGGTGGGGCGGGACCCTCCCACGATCATGAAGTTACTCCGGCCGGCGAGGCTGTAGCCGAGGCAGAGCACGTGCCCGAGGCGCAGGCCCAGCCTGAGGCGGAAGTGCAGCCTGAGGCGGAAGTGCAGCCTGAGGCGGAAGTGCAGCCTGAGGCAGAAGTGTCCTCCGCGGCAGAAGTGCAGCCCGCGGCGGAGGCCGGGCCGGCGGCTGAGGTGCTGCCTGAGGCAGAAGTGCCGCCCGCGGACGAAACGCCGCCCGCGGCGGAGGCGCCGTCGGCGGCGGGGGTGCGGGCGGGGCGGCCGGTGGTTACGGTGACCGGGGAGACGGGGACCGAGCGGCCGATGCGGGTCGTGGAACGGGCGCTGCGGAGCCAGTCGAGTCGGCCGGATGGCTGGCGGGACCGGGTGGTGGTCGTTCCGGGCGGGCACCGGCCGGGCAAGCCGGACCAGTTGCAGCGCGACCGGGCGCGGGCGCGGCTGCCGGTCAGCGGGCCGCGGCGGATCGTGGTGCTGGGCTGCACGCGGGGCGCGGGCCAGACCACGACGGTGCTGCTGGCCGGGGACATGCTGGCCAGTCTCCGCGAGGAGCCCGTCGCCGTCCTGGACCTCAACCCCGGCCGGAACTCGCTCACCGAGCAGGCCGCGGCGATCCCGGGCCTCGTGGCGGATCCGCTCGACGCGCCGCGACTCGTGCCGGGCGGCGCCTGGTCGCAGGCGGGCGGGCCGCCCGGAAACGGCGGGCCGCCGTCATCCGGCACTGGGCTTCAGGTCATCAGCGGTAACTCGGCGCCCGACAGCGGAGACGCCGGGCGGGTCATCGACGCGGTAGCCCGGCGGTACCGGCTGACGCTCGCCGACCCGGCGGCGGGCTGCGTCCCGCGGACGCTGGAGGTGGCGGACCAGCTCATGATCGTCGCCCCGGCCAGCGCCGAGGCCGCCAATGCGCTGGGCATGACGTTCGAGTGGCTGGACGCTCACGGCTACGGCCGGCTCGCCACCGCCGCGGTCACCATCCTGAACGGCGTCAGCGGGCCGACCGCCGGGCACGCCGAGCGGGCCGCCAACGTGGCGAACGGGCGCTGCCGGGCCATCGTCAAGGTCCCGTGGGACAGCCACCTGAAGGACATTGCCCGCGACCGCATGCCCTACCGTGGCGCTCCGGCCCGCGACCGCCGCACCGATGGCGCTCCCACCATCCTGGCCGCCCCGACGGAGCCGCCGCCGCGCGGCGCCCACCCGGCCGGCGCCCAGCCGGCCGGGCCGCGCGCCGCCAGCCTGCTGAGCCCGGCCCTGACGTCCGCCTACACGGCCCTGGCCGGGGTCCTGGTGGCGGGCCTGACCGACCACGGCGACGCGCGGAGCGCCCGATGAGCTCACGGACGGCCGGGCGCAGCCGGGCCGCGGTGCGGTACTTCGATGACCGCATCCTGCTGACCGAAACGCACGCGTGGGCCTACTACCGGCTGCCCACCGTGTCCTACGAGTTCACGACCCCGCTCGACCGGGAGGCCCTGGCCACCAACATCACCGTGGCGCTGGCCGCCATCCGGATGACCGATGCCGAGGTACATCTGCGGATCGCCCATCGTTCCTACCCGGCGGCTGAGTGGGCCACGAAGCTGGACGACACGTCGGACGGCGGTCCGGGCTGGCTCGACTACCTGGACGAGATGTACCGGCACGTGTGGGCCAAGGACTTCTGGGCCAAGGAGGTGTACATCGGCGTCCGGCTCGGCCAGCGCGGCGTCCGCGCGCAGCTGTCGGGCGGCGTCATCGCGTCGTTCATCAGCGCCTACCGGGCGGGTGAGCAGGCCCTCGGGCTGGACGACGAAGCGGTCTCCAGCGGCGAGATCAGCCGGTGGACCGAGCAGGCCGAGCGGCTCGGCCGGGCGCTGACCTCCAGCGCGCTCGCGGCCCGGCACGCCGCCTCGACGGACCTCGCCTGGCTGTTCCGGCACACGCTGACCGGCACCGTCACCGACCCGCCGCCGTCGGCGGCGGCCCGGCGCAAGTGGGGTGCCGGCGAGATCGAGGCCCTGCTCGAGGGCCAGGTCCACAACAGCCGGACGACGCTGCGGCTGGAGCACACCGGCGGCGAGTCGCACGCCGCGTTCCTGTCCTTCGCGCGGTTCCCGGACGTGATGTACTTCCCCGAGGGCGAGCCGTGGCTGCACTACGCGGACGCGCTCCCGTTCCCGGTCGAGGCCAGCCTGCGGATGAAACTGATCACGCCGGCCAAGGCGAGCAAGGACGTGAGCCGGCGGCTGGCCCACGCCCGCGACATGGACGCGCACATCCGCGAGGCGGGCGCGGACATGCCGATCGCGCTGGCCGAGCAGATCGAGTCCGCGCGGCTGCTGGAGCACGGCATCACCAAGGAGCGGCTGCCGTTCGTCTACGGCTGGCACCGGCTGATGATCGCCGCGCCCACCCGCGAGCTGTGCGTCAACCGCGCCGAGGCCGTGATCGAGCACTACCGCGACCTCGGCATCGATGTCGTCAACTCCACCGGGGACCAGTTCTCCCTGCTGTGCGAGTCGCTGCCGGGGGACCGGGTCCGGCTGAACTCCTACCTGCAGCGCCAGCCGCTGTACACGATCGCGGGCGGGATGCCGACCGCGACCGTCGACCTCGGCGACCGGGCGGCGGCCGACGCCGGCTGGATCGGCCCCTACATCGGCGAGACGCTGGGCCGCGCCCGGTCCGTCGTGCACTTCGACCCGCTGGTCGCCGCGGCCCGCAACCGGCCCACGGCGGTCGCCATCACCGGGGAGCCGGGCGGCGGCAAGACGACGCTGGCCCTGCTGCTCATCCTGCAGCTGGCGCTGCGCGGCACGACGGTGGCCGTGATCGACCCCAAGGGCGACGCCGAGTCGCTCGTCGCGCTGCTCCAGGGGCACGGCCGGCAGGCCCGGGTGCTGCCGCTGGGCAGCGCCGCTCCGGGCCTGCTGGACCCGTTCTCCTTCGGTGACGACCTGGCCGAGCGCCGGACGATGGCGACCGAGACGCTCCGGCTGCTGCTGCCGCGGATGAGCGAGGAGCGCGAGAGCGCCATGATCCAGGCCGTCGCCGCCGTGGCCGGGGGGGAGAAGCCGAGCCTGGGCAAGGTCGTCTCGCACCTGGAGGCGTCAGCGGACCCGGCCTCGGTCAACCTCGGCGCGGTGCTGCGCTCGATGTCGGAGATGCGCCTGGCCAAGCTGTGCTTCTCGCCGTCGGGCGGGCAGGGCATCGACGCGGCCGGGTGGACCACCGTGTTCACCCTGGGCGGGCTGACGCTGCCCGATGCCGCGGTTGATCGCGACGACTTCTCCTACGAGCAGCGGCTCTCGGTGGCGCTGCTGTACCTGGTGTCGCAGTTCGCGCGGCGGCTGCTCAACGGGATGGACCGGCGGCTGCCCAAGGCGATCTTCCTGGACGAGGCGTGGGCCATCACCTCGACGCCGCAGGGGGCCAAGCTCATCCCGGAGGTCTCCCGGATGGGCCGGTCGCGCAACACCGCACTGATCATGGTCTCGCAGAACGCCAGCGACCTGCTGAACGAGCAGGTGACGAACTGCATCTCCAGCGTCTTCGCGTTCCGGTCCTCGGAGCGCACCGAGGTGGCCAGCGTCCTGTCGCTCCTGGGGGTGGAGCGGTCCGATGAGCACGCGGCCGTGCTGCGCGGGCTCGGGAACGGCGAGTGCATCTTCCGGGACCTGGACGGGCGGGCGGGCCGGATCGGGATCGACCTGATCACCGACGAGCTGCGCGCCAGCCTGGACACCAATCCGACGCGGGCACACCACGATGACGTGGTGGTGGGGGAGCACCAGCCCGTGGGCACATCCGGGGGCCAGCCAGCGCAGCCCGGCGCTGGCTAGGCAGGCTCAGGCCGCGACCAAGACACCACCCAGGAGCCCTCCCAGATGCCCAGACTCCGAGTCCCCCGCAAGGCCGCGCTCGTCCTCGCCCTGCTCGTCGCCGCGCTCGCTGTGCCGGCCGGCGCGCAGGCGTCGGCTGCGCGGCCCGCGGCGGGACAGGCCGCTGCGGCCCCGGCCGTCAGCGCCGCCCGGGCCGCCAGCGCCGCGCAGGCCGGCGGGGCTGCGCAGGCCGGCGGGGCCGTCCGCAGCGGGGCCGCCGCGACCACGGCGGCGACCGAGCCGTCCGGCTTGTGCGGCGTGCCCGGCATCGGCGACATCGGCGGCCTGCTCGGCCTGTGCTCGCTGGGCACCTCGGGGCTGACCGGTGACCTGAACAGCATCTGCTCGCCGTCGCTGCCCAACCCCGAGCCGGCCGACTCGGGCATCGACGCCATGGTCGCGCCGCCCGCGTCCGGCAAGCAGCCGGACACGCTCTACTCCGAGCTGGGCGTCTCGGGTGACTTCTGGGCGGCCACCGACCTGCAGTGCTCGGACTCGACCTCGCTGATCGGGAACGAGGTCGCGGGCGTCGTGTTCGACGCGGCCAAGTCGCTGGACCGCGTGACCATCACGATCTACCAGTCGGCGGCCGGCAACGGCATCCTCAGCTGGCTCAGCAACGTCGCCGACAAGCTGATCACCGGCCTCGGCAACGCGATCTACTTCCCGTACCTGGCCGTCATCGTCATCATCGGCGCGATCTGGCTGGCCTGGCAGGGCCTCATCCGCAAGCGCGGCACCCGGACCATCGAGGGCACCGTGTGGATGGTGGTGGCCGCGTCGGCGGCGATCTTCCTGATCGGCAAGCCGGCCGATCTCACCGGCCTGGGCCAGGGCGTCACCAACGGCATCAGCCAGACCCTGAACGTGGCGTTCGCCAAGCTGCCGAGCCCCGGGCCGAGCAACTGCGTCCCCGTCCAGAAGGGCGACCCGCAGGCCCGGCCGACTAACTTCGCCTACACCTCGGGCAACTCCGTCGTCGACCAGAACGCCGACGAGCTGTGGACCGTGCTGGTCTGCAAGCCGTGGCTCGACGGCGAGCTCGGCACCGACGTGTTCGCCCAGTCCGGCAAGGGGACGGTCGTCAACACCTACGGCCGGCAGCTGCTGTGGGCGCAGTCCATCGCCGGCAACGAGAAGGCCTCCACGGCCCTCATCCAGGCCAAGCAGGCCACCTACTCCGGGATCGCGCAGAGCATCAAGAACAACCAGCCGGCCGTCTACCCGCTGTTCCAGGGCAAGCAGTGGACCACCCGGCTGGAGATCGCCTTTGCCGCGCTGTTCGCCGCGCTCGTGGCGGGCCTGCTGATCCTGCTGATCTCCGTCACGCTGATCCTGCTCAAGCTGGGCTTCCTGCTGCTGCTCATCGTCGGGCCGTTCTTCCTGCTCATCGGCACGCACCCGGGCTTCGGCCGGGTGATCGCGCTGCGCTGGGTGGAGATGCTGGTCGGGGTGCTGCTCAAGCAGGCCGCGGTGGCGCTGACGCTGAGCGTCCTGCTGTACTGCTATGCGCTGATCATGGGGACCAGTGACGCGGTCCTGCCGTGGGCGCTGAAGATCCTGATGATCGCCCTGGTGACGGTGGCGGCGTTCATCTACCGGAAGCCGTTCACGCACCTGTTCTCGGCCGTCGGCTACGGCGTGATCGGCTCGCGGGACCGGGCCGACGAGGACCTGGCCCGGGCCGGCGGGTCGTTCCGCGACCGGACGCGCACCGCGGCCACGCTCACCGTGCCCGGCGTCGCGGCCTTCCGCGCGGCCCGCTACGCCCGGCGCAACCCCGGTGAGGCGGCGGGCCTGGCCCTGAGCGCGGCGACCGCCCTGGGCGTGGCCGGCGGCGCGAAGGCCGCCGCGGGCGCGGCCGGGGTGGCCGGCGCGGCCGGCGAGGGCGGGGCCGTGCGCCCGGTGGTCAGCGAGGAGGCGGCCGCCGCCGCCGCGGCGGCCGGCGGCGAGGTCACCAGCAGCCGCGCGGCGGCAGCCACCCGGGGCCGTGCCCGGGCCGCCCGCGACGAGGACGGCAGCACGCGGAAGGCGCCGCCGCTCAACCTCCCCTCCCGCAGCGCGGGCAGCGCGGGCGGCGCCGGGAGCGCCGCCGGCGGCGCTGCGGGCAGCGGCGCGGGAGCCGGGCCGCCGGCCACCGCGCCAGCCGGCGGCGGCGGCGTGTGGCCCAGCCGCCCCGCCTGGCGCCAGGCCCCCGGCACCGTCCGCCCGGCCGCGTCCCGGCCGACCGCCACCCCGTCCGCGGCACCGCCCCGCGCTCCGGCGCCCGCCCGCGCTGCACCAGCCGCCCCGGCCCCGGCCCCGGCCCCCGCGCACGCGGCGCCGACCCGGCAGGCACCCGCCGCCCGGCCCGCCGCCCCGCGCCCGGCCCCGTCGCCCCGCCCGGCGCCGCCCCGCGCGGCCGCCGCCCCGCGGTCGGGCGGCCAGCCGCCGCTGCGCCGGCCCGGCGCGTCCCCGTTCTGGGCCGGCGGCCCGGCCGGCTCCGCCGGCTCGAGCCAGGCCAGCCCGGCAGGCCAGTCCCGCCCGGCCGAGCCGCCCGGCGAGCCCGGCGAGAACGGCGGCGCGTCGACAGCGCCCACGGCCCAGGCCGACCACGCCGGGCCGTTCTGGCTCCGGCCGCGCCGGCGTAACCCGTAGCGAGCGGCCCGATGGAACTCAGCCCCGTCCAGCGCAAGCTCACCTTCGCGCTGGTGGTCCTGGCCCTGGTCGCCCTGGGCGTCTATCTCTTCGCGT
This sequence comes from Streptosporangiaceae bacterium, assembly GCA_036501025.1. Taxonomy (GTDB): domain Bacteria; phylum Actinomycetota; class Actinomycetes; order Streptosporangiales; family Streptosporangiaceae; genus DASUBV01. The sequence continues at coordinate 26,733 of DASYBB010000027.1, read as the reverse complement.
CGCGGGGCAGCGGGCCGCCGCCCGCGCCCGCGGCGGCAAAGGCCAGCCACACGGCCCGCCCGGCCGCCCCCGCCCCCCCGGCAGCCAGCCCGCCGACGGCGCCCGCGTCGGCCCCGCCGGGCACCGCCGTGACCCAGAACTCCGACATCTTCCAGCTCGTGCCGTTCACGGCGGCCGGCCTGGCCAGCGGTGAGAAGGTCGCCGACCAGTTCGGCGCGGCCTACGGCACCTACTCCTACACCGAGACCGCCGCGGCCTACGTCGCCACGATGAGGAAGCTGGTCAGCCCGCAGCTGAGCCAGCAGATCGCCGAGGCCTACTCGACCCCGGGCGTGGCCGGCCAGCGGACCGGCCAGCGCCAGGTCGTCACGGCCACCGCGCACGTCACCTCGCTGCGGGCGTTCGGGCAAAGCAGCCTGACCTTCATCATCACCGTTACCCAGCAGGTCACCGCGACCAGCGGCGGCGGCACCAAGACCGCGGGCTACGCCGTCACCCTCACCGGCGGCGACACGACCTGGCAGGTCACCGACATCGAGCTCCAGAACGCAGGCCAGTTTTGATGGGGCGGACGCCGGCCAGCCCGTCGCTGAGCCGGGGCGTCATCCTGGGCGTCGTCGCCGTCGTGGGCCTGCTGCTGGGCGGGGTCCTGGTCGCCCCGATCCTGATTTTCGCGGGGGGCGGCTTCTCGTCGGAGTCGGGCACCGCCTGCAGCCAGGCCGCCGGGCAGGGCAGCCAGCCCAGCCCGAGCTCCAGGGCCAAGAACTCCATCCCCGCCGACTACCTCGCGATCTTCAAGCGGACGGGCGCTAAGTACGGCGTTCCGTGGGTCATCCTGGCCGGCATCGGGAAGGTCGAGAGCGACGACGGCCAGAGCAACCTGCCGGGCGTGCACAGCGGCTCCAACGCCTTCGGCGCGGCGGGCCCGATGCAGATCGGCATCGGCGGCGCCTCGTCCGACACCTGGGGCGGCGCGCCCGTCCACCCGGCCAGCCAGAGGGTCAGCGGGGTCGCCACCGACGGCGACGGCGACGGCATCGACAGCGTCTACGACCCGGCCGACGCCGTGGCCGGGGCGGCCAAGTACCTGCTTGAGCACGGCGTCCTGGACAACGTCCAGCAGGCCATCTTCGCCTACAACCACCTGGACTCCTACGTCCAGCTGGTGCTGTCCTACGCCTCGAACTACGCCAGCGGCGGCTTCACCGTCAGCCCGGTCACCCTGGACGCCGCGCCGAGCTGCGTCGGCGGGACGAGCAAGGCGCCGAACGCCCTGATCGCCTCGGTCATCGCCTTCGCCGAGCAGCAGCTCGGCAAGCCGTACCTGTGGGGCGGCACCGGCCCGGACGCGTTCGACTGCTCGGGCCTGGTCATGGCGGCCTACCGGTCGGCCGGCATCATGATCCCACGGACGTCGGAGATCCAGTGGACGTGGGGACCGCGGGTCAGCGCCAGCCAGGTGGAGCCCGGTGACCTGGTCTTCTTCGCCGGGGCCGACGGCACCCCCCAGTCGCCCGGCCACGTCGGCCTGGTCATCGGCGGCGGCAAGATGGTCGAGGCCTTCGCCACGGGATTCCCGATCCGGATCGCCCCCTACGGCGGGCGGCAGCCCCTCGGCTTCACCCGGCCGTGGGCGCACTCGGGCGTCTCGCTGGCTGCTCTCGGCCAGCCCGCCGGGTAGCCGCCGGTATCGGAGCCGGCGGGGCTCTTGTAACGTCGGGGCGTGTGCCTGCTGATCGCGCTGTTCCAGGTCGTGGACGATGCGCCGCTGATCGTCGCCGCCAACCGGGATGAGCAGTTCGCCCGCCCGGCCGTGACCATGACCGTCCTGCGCGAGCGTGACCCGCGGGTGCTCGGCGGCCGGGACGAGCTGGCCGGCGGGACCTGGCTGGCCGTCAACGAGCACGGGGTGGTGGCCGGCCTGACCAACCAGCCCGCGCCGGCCGGCCGCGACGCCAGCAAGCGATCCCGCGGCGAGCTGCCGCTGGCCTTCACCGCCTGCCGCAGCGCCGCCGACGCGATCCGCGAGGTGATCCCGGAGCTCGATCCGGCCCGCTACAACCCGTGCTGGATGCTGGTCGGCGACCGGGATTCGCTGTTCTCAGTCGGCCTGGCCGGCGGCCGCCAGCCGGCCGTGACCCAGCTCGGCCCCGGGCGCCACGTTCTGGAGAACCGGCCCTTCGGCACGCCGACCGCCAAGACCGGGCAGGTCGCCGCCCTGGTGGCGCAGGTCCCCGGGGCGGCCGGCCCGGCCGCGGCGGCGGACGCCCTGGTCGGCGTGCTGAGCGACCACCGCCCCGCGACCGACAACCCGACCCCCGCCGCCCCGCCGGCGCCCGGCGCCACCGGCCGGGTCCGACCCCCGGAGCTCTCCGCGGCGTGCGTGCATACGCCCACATACGGGACGCGGTCTGCCATGATCATTACGGTCGCGGCCGGCGGGCCGCCGCAGCTCAGGGTCGCCGACGGCCCGCCCTGCGAGGTGCCGTTCCGCGACGCCACCGGCCGGTGGGCGCGCGACCGCGCCGACTGCGACCCCGCGAGGAGATGACGTGGACTTCGAGCTCACCGATGAGCAGCGGCTGCTCCGCCAGACGATGCGCGCCTTCGTGGACGAGCGCATCCGCCCGGTCGCCCAGGAATGGGAGGCCTCCGGGCGCTACCCCGACGAGATCGCCGCGGGCCTGGCCGAGCTGGGCCTGTTCGGCCTGACGGTCCCGGAGGAATACGGCGGGCTGGCCGCGGACATGGTGTCCCTGGCGATCGTGTTCGAGGAGATCTCGAAGGGCTGGATGGGCATTGCCGGGATCCTCGGCAGCCACTCGCTCTCCTGCTGGATGATCTCTCGCTTCGGCACCGACGACCAGAAAAGCCGTTACCTGCCCGAACTTTCGTCCGGCGCGCGGCGGACCGGCATCGGGCTGACCGAGCCCGGGGCCGGCAGTGACCTGCAGGGCATCCAGACATCGGCCCGCCGCGACGGCGACTACTACGTGATCAACGGCCGGAAGACCTGGATCACCAACGCGCGGCACGCCGACCCGCTGCCGGTGCTGGTCAAGACCGACCCTTCGGCGCGGCCGGCGCATGCGGGCATGTCCGTGCTGCTGGTCGAGGCCGGGACGCCGGGCTTCGAGATCGTCCGGGACCTGCCCAAGCTCGGCTACCGCGGCCCGGAGACGTGCGAGCTGACGCTCGACGACGTCCGGGTGCCGGTCGGCGCGCTGCTCGGCGGCCGGGAGGGCCGGGGCCTGCAGCAGGTGCTGGCCGCGCTGGAGACGGGCCGCATCAACGTCGCCGCCCGGGCCGTTGGCGTCGCCCAGGAGGCCTACGACCAGGCGCTGCGCTACGCCGGCCAGCGCGAGGCGTTCGGCCAGAAGATCAACGGCTTCCAGGCCGTCCAGCTCAAGCTGGCCGACATGGCCATGAAGCTGCAGGCGGCCCGGCTGATGGTGTACTGGGCCGCCTCGCAGGCCGACGCCGGGAAGCGCACCGACCTGGAGTCGGGCATGGCCAAGGTGTACGCCTCCGAGGTCGCGCTGGAGTGCGCCATCGACGCGATGCAGGTGCACGGCGGCTATGGCTACTCGCGCGAGTTCACCGTCGAGCGGCTGTACCGTGACGCGCCGCTGATGGTCATCGGCGAGGGCACCAACGACATCCTGCGCACCGTCATCGCCCGGGCGCTGACCAGCGGCCGGGGCACTGTCGGCTAGCTGTACGCCATTGGCCACGCCGCGCTCATCGCGGGAAGCCAGCCTCTGCTCACGCCAGCACGGGACGCCAACCCGGCCCTCTTCGACCTGCGCCGCCGGCTGCTCGGTACTGCGCTGTCCTGGACCGCCCGCTTGCTGGACATCCCGCCTCCCACCCAGACCTGACCGGCCCCGGACGTAGCGGCCCGCTATTCGCGAAATGGCGGCTTTCGCTGGACAAAGGCCAGACCGGGGTCTGTACTTGGGTCACTTTCCGGCGGGGACCGATCAGGCGCGGAGGCAGGCATGGGGGCTCTAGGGGGTCAGGCAGGTCCGGCGGCGACGCTCGAGCAGCGCGCGCTGGCCGGGCCGGGTGCGGACCTGGTTCTGGAGGGCGGGGGCGTCAAGGGGATCGGCCTGGTCGGGGCCGTCCTGGCCCTGGACGACGCCGGCTACGTCTTTCCGCGGGTCGGCGGCACGTCGGCGGGCGCCATTGTGGCCGCGCTTATCGCCGCCTATCAGGTCCGGGGCATTCCGCTCACCCGGCTGAAGGCCGACATGCTCGATCTGGACTACGCCCAGTTCATGCAGAAGAGCTGGGCCGAGAAGCACCTGGGAATGCTCGGCGAGGCCGGGGCCCTCGTGGAGCACCAGGGCCTGTATGCCAGTTCGTACGTGGAGCAGTGGCTGACCGCCAGGCTGGAGCCGCTGGAGATCCGCACGTTCGCCGACCTCAAGATCACCAGTGACGACGACACCAGCCTGGAGCCCTACCAGCGCTACCGGCTGGTCACCCACACCTCGGACCTGACCCGGGGCGCCCTGGTGCGGCTGCCCTGGGACCTGCCTTACTACCTGCTGGACAGCCAGGACCGGGGCGACCCGGAGAAGCAGGTCGCGGCCATCGACGGCTACCGGGTCGTCGACGCGGTCCGCGCGTCGATGTCGATCCCGTTCTTCTTCCGCCCCTTCGAGCAGGAGACGGCCTTCGGCACCTGCACCTGGGTCGACGGCGGGGTGCTGCAGAACTTCCCGGTGACCGTGTTCGACCGCACCGACGGCGGGGCCAACCGGTGGCCGACCTTCGGGATCAAGCTGTCCGCCCGCCCCCAGCAGAACCTGCCGGACGTTCCCGTGCACGGGAACATCCGCGAGATCATCTCGATCGCGCACACGGCGCTCGGCGAGTGGAACCGGTACCCGCTGGCCGAGGAGGGCGTCGGCGTCCGCACCGTCTACGTTGACACGATGCACGTGTCCAGCACCGACTTCGGCCTGACTCCCGAGCTGCGTGACCAGCTGTTCGCCAACGGCCAGAGCGCGGCCGTCAAGTTCCTGGCCGCCTGGGACCGGGCCCACCGGCGGCCGGCGCCGGCCGTCAGGGTGGCACCCACGGTCATCGTCGCGCCCGAGGTGGCACCCACGGTCATCGTCGCGCCCGAGGTCGTCATCACCGGTGAAGCGGTCGTGACGGACGGCGCCGCGGTCGTGACCGGCAGCGGCGCGGTCGTGACCGGCGGCGGTGCGGCCGGCGGGGCCGCCGGGGGCGCTGCCGCCGGGGCCGCCGCCGGTGAGGGCGCCCCGGCTGGCGACGTGCAGGCCGAGGTCGGGCCGTGACCGACGTGGCCCGGATCGGGGGAGCGGCCGGATCCGGTTCGGCCGGCCTGCCGGGCGTGGCCCCCGCCGCGCCGGCCAGCCTGGTCTCCGAGGTCTCCGGCCTGGCCCAGCTCGTCACCTCGCTCGAGCACGACGGGCGCAGCGGCTGGAAGACGACCGAATTCTGGGCCTCGATCACGACGTGGCTGCTGCCGATCCTGACCCTGATCTGGCACCGCGATCTCACCTCGCTCGCGGTGCCCCTGGCCGTGGTCGCCGCGGCCGCCGCGCAGGCCGTCTACACGATCAGCCGTGCCATCACCAAGAAGGGCCACGCCGCGGCCATCGCGTCGATGGCTGCCGCCAGTCCGGCGCTCCTGGCCGCCGCCCCGCCGCCGGCCGCTCTCCTTCCGGTGCCGCCCGCCGCATCGGCTCCGGTGCCAGCTGCCGCCCCGGCATCGGTGCCAGCTGCGGTGCCGCCCGCCGCGTCCGCAGCTGCGCCCCCTCCGGCGGCCGTTGCCGGGCCGGCATCGGCACCCGTGGCCGGGTCGGCAATCCCGCCCCCGTCGGCGCCCGCCTCCTCAGGAGTTGGAGGGCAACCATGATCGTGGGAAGGCTGCTCACCTCAGAGTGTGAGAGATCTTCCCACGATCTTGCTGATGCTGGCAGTTGGGCGGCGTGCGGTGCCCGGCCGATCCGGCCCGGGCTGAGGACTACTCGACCGCGAGGGCCGGAGGCGCGTCGGCGTCCCGGCTGGGGGACTCGTAGTCAGCCGAAGCGTCGCTGAAGGCGGCCGCTGCCTCCGCGGTCAGGGTGCCCCCGGCAGCAGCGAGGTCGGGCAGCGCGAGATCGGGCAGGGTGACCTCCGGCAGCGGCGTGTCCGCCAGCGTGGTGCCGGGGACGTCGGGCCGGGTGGCCGGTCCGCGCTTCGGGCTGGCCGGCGGGGCGGCCGCGCTGGGCGGCACCACGGCGTCGGGCCAGGCGACGGCGCCGATGGCGGCCAGGGCGGCCTGGGCGGTGGCCAGCTTCTCGTAGAGGAACAGCGTGGGCGCTCCGGCGGCGAGCGTGACGGCGGTGCGCAGGGCCTGCTCGGCGCTGTCGGCGAGCTCGCAAGTGATGCCGGGGCGGGCCCGGCGCAGGGCGGCCGAGATGAGCTGCTGCATCTCGCCGGGCTGGCGGCCGCGCTTGTCGCTGTCCTCGTAGATGACCACCGCGCCGAACCACGCGGCGATCGCCTCGGCCGTCTCGGTCAGCAGGTCGTCGCGCCGGTCGCCGGGCAGGGTGACCGCCGCCACGGCCGCCGGCCATGACGCCGCACCGGTCGATGCCGCACTGGCCGGCACCACTCCGGGCGGTGCCGCTCCGGGCGGTGCCGCTCCGGCCGCCGGATCGGCCGGGAGGGTGGTTCTCCAGGCGGGAGCGGAGGCCGGGCGGGGAGTGGCGCCCCAGATGCTCGCGATCATGGCGCCGGTCGCGTTCAGGGCGGCGGCGTTGTGGCCGTAGTCGACGATGACCGGGGCCTCGCCCGCGCGGTAGAGGTTGCCGCGGCCGGGATTGGCCTCGACCGGGGTGAACGTGGCCAGGGCGCGGCGGATGTCCTTGGCGCTGACGCCGGCGGCCCGGCAGGCGGCCACCGCGGCCAGCGCGTTCGCGACCAGGTGCGCGGCCCGCCCGCCGAACGACCCCGGCAGCTCGGCCAGGCTGATCAGCGTCCGCTGCTCGCGCCCGTCGGTCTCGACCAGGTCGCCGTCGCGGACCTCGTAGCACAGGCCGCCGGACCGTTTGTGCCGCTCGGCGACCGGGTTGTCCTCGCTGAGCGTGAAGAACCTGATGCCCGGGTTATTGCCGCGGACGCCGGGGCGCTCTGCCAAGCCGGCTGTCGCCGGGTCGTCGGCGTTGAGGACGACCGTGCCGCCGGGCTTGATCTCCTCGGCTACGAGGGCCTTGACGTGGATCAGCTCGTCCAGGTCGTCCACGCCGTCAGCGCCGAGGTGATCGGCGCTGATGTTGGTGACCACGGCGATATCAGCGCGGTCGTAGCCGAGACCGCCGCGGATGATCCCGCCCCGCGCGGTCTCCAGGACGGCGGCCTCGACGCTCGGGTCATCCAGCACCATCTGCGCCGACCGCGGCCCCGAGGCGTCCGCGGCGTAGACGAGGCGGCCGCCGCTGTAGACGCCGTCCGTGGTGGCCAGGCCGACCCGCAGGCCGGCCTGGCCCAGCACGTGCGCGATCATGCGGACCGTCGTCGTCTTCCCGTTGGTGCCGGTCACCGAGATGATCGGGATCCGCACGGCGGCATCCGGCGGGTAGAGCCGGTCGACGATCGCGGCGGCCACGTCGCGCGGCCGGCCCTCGGCCGGGCTGAGGTGCATGCGGAGCCCCGGGCTCGCGTTCAGCTCCAGCACCGCTGCGTCCTGGGCCGGCCCGGCCGGGGCGGAAGGGGCGGCCGGGCCGGTGCCGGGCGCGCCGGAGCCGGCCTGCACGGCGCCAGCCGGAACGGATCCGCGCTGCACGGCTCCGGGCTGCGCGGCATCCGGCGGCAGCACGCCGGTGGCCGGCCCGGCGGGCCCATGCCCGGTCGGCCCGGGCCCGGCGGGCCCATGACCGGCCGGGCGGTGCAGCGGCGCGGAGATGTCGGCGAGGCGGACGTCGACGCCGCAGATGTCGAGGCCGGCCGCGGACGCCGCCCGGCGGCACATCTCGGCCACCTGCTCATGCACGAGGTCGGTGACGTCGCGGCTGGTTCCGCCGGTGGACAGGTTCGCATTGCGGCGCAGGGTCACCAGGTGGCCGGCGGGGGGCACCGAGCAGCCGTCCAGGCCCGCCGCGTCCAGGTGGCGCAGCACCTCGTCGTCCAGCTCGATCCTGGTCAGCACGCGGGCGTGCCCGTCGCCGCGGCGCGGGTCCGCGTTGGCCTGCTCGACGAGCTGGGCGATGGTGTGCGAGCCGTCGCCGGTCACGGCGGCGGGGCGCAGCTGCGCGGCCGCGGCCACCTGGCCGTCGATGACCAGCACCCGGTAGTCGTGGCCGGGCACGTAGCTCTCCACCAGGACCGGCGAGTCGGCCTCGCTGGCCTGGCGGAAGGCCGCCTCGGCCTCATGCGGCGCGCGCACGCCGACCGTCACCGACCGGCCGTGGCTGCCGCCCAGCGGCTTGATCACGACGGGCGCGCCGAGCTGGTCGAGTGCCTCCTGGGCCTCGGCGGCGGTGGCGGCCACGATGGCCGGGGGCACGGGGATCCCGGCCCCGGCCAGCACCTGCTTGGCCAGCATCTTGTCGGCCGCGATGTCGACCCCGAGGGCCGACGTCTGGTCGGTCAGCGCCGCGCACACCAGGCGCCGGGTGCACCCGTAGCCCAGCTGGAGCATGCTCAGGCGGCCGATCCGGCGGACGGGCAGGCCGCGGCGGCGGGCGGCGGCGGCGATCGCGGCGGTGCTCACGCCGAGCCGCTCGCGTTCGGTCAGGTGGGTGATGTCGGTGAGGTCCGGCTCCAGCTCCGGGTACCGCCCGGCCAGGACGTCCTCGGTGATCCGCAGGGCGGCCCGGATGAGGCGGGCGGGCACCGGGGACTCGGCCGGCTCGTCCGCCGGGCATTCCATCATCACGTCGTAGCGGCCGTCGGCGCCCGCCCACATGGTCCGGCCGAGGCTGACCTCCCGCCCGCACATGCTGGACAGCTCCAGTGCCACGTGCTCGGTCACGTGCCCGAAGTACGTGCCGCGGTCCATCGCCGCCAGGAAGCCGCCGGGGCGGCCCGTCGCGCAGTGGTGGCCGGCCAGGCCCGGCAGCAGGCTGGTCAGCCGGGCCGCGAAACCGGGGTACCCCGTGGTCTCCTGCCCGGTGAGGTCATCGAGCTCCAGCCGGGTGACGCTGACCGGGCTCTTGGTGAAGACGTTCGGGCCGCTCAGGCGCCGTAGGCCGATGAAGCGCACGTGGGCTCCTCCCGCACTCGGTAGCTGATGGGATCCGGCTGGCCAGCAAGGGTGACGAGGTCAGTACTGGTCATGATCGGGACCGATAGCGGGGGTTCGGGTGACAAAGTCGTACAGGCCGCCGTGCGGCAGCAGGTGCAGCCGCACGCCGAACAAGGTGATGGGGTCGCAGTCCCAGGCCGGGTGGACGACGGTGGCGTCCTGGGCGTCCACGACCGACGCCACGCCGGTGCCGAGCACCTGGAAGCCGGTGCCCTCGACCAGGATGGCGGTGTTCTCGTCGATGCCGACGCCGAGCTGGCCGGGGTTGCGGGCCACCGCGCTCAGCAGGCGGGGCAGCCGCCCGCGCTCGCCGAAGTGCATGTCGATCAGGGCCCTGGGGACCAGGCCCAGGCCGGGGCCGGTCCGCACGGCGGCGGCGGACACCTCCGGGCCCTGCCCGCCCAGGATCATGGTGGTGCCCATGGCGGTGGCGCCGGCGCTGGTCCCGGCCACGACCAGGCCGCCGGCCAGCCGGCGGCGCAGCAGCTCGCTGGTCCGCGAGCCGACCAGGGTGCGCAGCCGGGACTGGTCGCCGCCGCTGAAGAAGACGCCGGTGGCCCCGGACAGCTCGGCGGCGGCCTGGTCGCCGTCGGCGTCGGCCCGGCCGCGCAGCCGCAGCTCACTCATCGTCTCGACGCCGAGCTTGCGGAAAACCTGCTCATACTCGGCCCGCACCTGGTCGGGCAGCCCGGTGGCGGTGGTAACCAGCACGATGCGGGCCTTATCGCCGCCGCAGAGCTCGACAAACCGCTCCAGCAGCCCGGCGCCGCAGCACCTGTCCTCCGCGCCGCCGATGATCAGCAAGCGACCCGGGGATACCCCGTCGTCCACGCTCCCGCCGTCCTGGGTCGTCCCTGACCCTCGACGGCGTTGTTACCCTATGCAGCTACCTGCTACACAGTGTGACGGATGCTCAGGCGCTGTTGGGCTGGTGGGCGACCCGGCGGGATCCGCCGCGCGGCCGGGACAGCTCCTCGGGGAGCTGCAGCAGCGGGTTGGACGCGCTGGCCACGACGTCGCTGGCGATGTCGATGACCTTCCGGCCCCGGTTCCGGGCCGCGGTCCGAAGCTGCTCGAAGGCCTGGCGGGGCTTGATCCGGTGCCGCTCGGCCAGCACGCCGATGGCCTGTTCCACGCGGACCCGGGCCAGCAGGGCATGCTCCAGCTGGCTCACGGTGGCGCGCAGCTTGCCCGCCTCGCCGGCCAGCGACTCGACCGGCTTGGGCGCCGGGGCCTGGCCATCGCTGCCGCCCTGCTCGGCGGCGAGGAGATCAGCCAGGATCATGGCCGAGGTCAGGTCGGACACCTCGTCACCGCCGACCCGCCAGCCGTCCCTGGTCCGCCGGACCACGGCCTCCGCGTCGTCCTGGCCGGGCGCCGGCTCACCGCCGGCGGCCGCCTCCGGGCGCGGATGACCGTCGCCGGTCGTCACTTGACACCCGCGAGCTCTTGCAGCCGCTGCTTGACCTGAGCCGCGGACGGGTTGGTCATGGCGCTTCCGTCGGGGAACACGACGGTGGGCACGGTCTGGTTACCGCCGTTGACGGACATGACGTAGTCGGCCGCAGCGGGGTCCTCCTCGATGTTGACCTCAGTCATCTCGATGCCGTCGCGTGCCAGCTGGCTCTTGAGCCGCTTGCAGAAAGCGCACCACGTGGTGGTGTACATGGTGAGCGGCTGTGCCATCGGGTTTCCCCCTCCGCAGTGACATACCTAACTGCCCGTACGAATCGCTCATGTTGTAACGCTTCTGGGCGCCTCTAGCTTCCCTCCCGGGCGCCGAGGCCGACTATATGCCGGGGGACACGATCGGCACGGAAAACTCCGCGGGGCGCGCCGTCGTCGGTGGCATGCGCGAGGATGGCGCCGGGAATGCGGGAGGTGGCCAGTGGATGCCCTGGACGGGCCGGATGCCGTACTTGGCTCGCTCGACCCTGAGCAGCGGGAAGTCGCCCTGGTCAGCCGGGGTCCGGTGTGCGTGCTGGCGGGGGCCGGGACCGGCAAGACGCGCGCGGTGGCGCACCGGATCGCCTACAGCGCGGCCACCGGGGCCGCGGACCCGGCCCGGGTCCTGGCTGTGACCTTCACCACCCGGGCCGCGGCCGAGCTGCGGGCCCGGCTGCGGCAGCTGGGCACCGCGGTGCCGGGCGCGGGGCTGGAGCGGGTCCAGGCGCGAACGTTCCACTCGGCCGCGCTCCGCCAGCTCACGCACTTCTGGCCGGGGGCGGTCGGCGGCCCCGTCCCGCAGGTCATCGATTCGAAGATCGGGCTCATCGCCGAGGCGGCGAAGCGGCTGCGGCTGTCGGCCGGCCTGCCGGAACTGCGCGACGCCGCGGCCGAGGTCGAGTGGTCCAAGGTCACCCAGGTGCGGCCGGAGGACTATGCGGCGGCCAGCGCCAAGGCGGGCCGGGCCGGCCCGTTCTCGGCCGAGAAGATGGCCCGGCTCTACGCCGCCTACGAGGACCTGCGCCGGGACCGGCATGTCATCGACTTCGAGTCGGTGCTCGAGCTCACGGCCGCGATCCTGGCCGACGACCCGGCGGCGGCCGCGGCCATGCGGGACCGCTACCAGACGTTCGTGGTGGACGAGTACCAGGACGTCAACCCGCTGCAGAAGCTGCTGCTGGAGGCGTGGCTCGGCGACCGCGACGACCTGTGCGTGGTCGGCGACCCGCGGCAGACCATCTACTCGTTCACCGGCGCCACCCCGGCGTACCTGACCGGCTTCGAGGCCGAGTTCCCCGGTGCGCGGGTCATCCGCCTGGTCCGCAACTACCGGTCCACCCCGCAGGTCGTCGCCCTGGCCAACCGGGTCTCGGCCGCGGGCTCCCTGGGCGGGGCGCCGCTGACGGCGCAGCAGCCGGCCGGCCCCGCCCCGCGGTTCACCGAGTACGCCGACGAGCCGGCCGAGCACGCGGCCGTGGCCCGCCAGGCCGCGGCCCTGATCCGGGCCGGGACGCCGCCGGGCGAGATCGCGGTGCTGGTCCGGATCAACGCCCAGACCGAGGGCTTCGAGCAGGCCCTGGCCAGCGCCGGGGTGCCGTTCCAGCTCCGCGGGGCCGAGCGGTTCTTCGAGCGGCCCGAGGTGCGCCAGGCGGTCACCCTGCTCCGGGGCGCCGCCCGGTCGGCGGCGGCGGGCGACGACCCCGCCGGGCAGGTCCGGCCGGTCCTGGCCGGGCTGGGCCTCACCGCGCAGCCCCCGGCCAGCCGGGGCGTGGCCCGGGAGCGCTGGGAGTCGCTGGCCGCGCTGGCCCAGATCGCCGATGACTTCTTCGCCGCCGGCCCGGCCGCCACGCTGGCCGGCCTGGCCCAGGAACTGGCCGAGCGCAGCGCCTCGGGCCAGGCCCCGGCGGCGCAGGGGGTCACGATCGGGTCGCTGCACGCGGCCAAGGGGCTGGAGTGGACGGCGGTGTTCCTGCCGGGGCTGACGGACGGGACACTGCCCATCATCCACGCCCAGTCCGACGAGGCCGTGGCCGAGGAGCGGCGCCTGTTCTACGTCGGCCTCACCCGGGCGCGGGAGCAGCTGTTCCTGTCCTGGGCCCTGGCCCGGTCGCCCGGCTCGCCCCGGCGGCGCAAGCCGTCGCGGTTCCTGGCCGGCCTCCAGTCGCGCGCGCCGCGCGAGAAGTAGGCCCGCGAGCAACAGGCCGCCCGAGCGCAAGCAGGCCGCGCGAGCGGCAGCAGGCCGTCCGAGCGGCAGCAGGCCGTCCGAGCGGCAGCAGGCCGTCCGAGCAGCAGCGGCCGCGCGTGCCGCAGGCCCGCGCCGGAGCCGCGGTCCTGGTCCCGAGCGGGGCTCGGTTTCCGGTACCGTTCCGCCGTGGCCGCCGGCGCCCCCGGCCCGCCGGTGACCCCGGGCCCGGCAGGCGGTCAGCGGCCCGGCGACCGCGGAGCCCGACCCCGGCCCGGCAATGACAGGCGGTGAGCCAGCAGCATGAGCAAGGCCCTCGACGACCTGATCGCGCTGCTCGACCTCGAGCAGATCGAGCTGGACATCTTCCGCGGGCGGAGCCCGGCGACCGAGCGGCGGCTGCGCGTCTTCGGCGGCCAGGTGGCCGGGCAGGCGCTGGTCGCGGCGGGGCGCACGGTCCCGGCCGACCGGCCGGTGCACTCCCTGCACGCCTACTTCATCCGGCCCGGCGACCCGGCCGAGCCGCTGGTCTACCTGGTCGAGCGGGTCCGGGACGGCCGGTCGTTCACGACCCGCCGGGTATCGGTGGTCCAGCACGGAAAGACCATCTTCACCCTGTCCGCGTCGTTCCACCGGCGCGAGCCCGGCGTCGAGCACGCCGAGCCGATGCCGGACGTGCCGCGGCCCGAAGGCCTGGAGCCGGCCTCGGAGCGCTACCAGCGGGTATTCGGGCCGGAGGCGGCCGAGTTCTTCCGCGACAGCCCGATCGACGTCCGGCACGTGGGCCCGCTGACCATCGAGGCCGCCGCCGACCCGGCGCTGCGCACCAGCCGGAGCCGGGTCTGGCTGCGGGCGGACGGCCAGCTGCCCGACGACCCGCTGCTGCACGTGTGCCTGATGACCTACGCCTCCGACATGACGCTGCTGGACTCGGTGCTGCTGGCCACCGGGCAGACGTTCATGGACGGCAGCACCAGCGGGGCCAGCCTGGATCACGCCATGTGGTTCCACCGACCGTTCCGGGCCGACCGGTGGCTGCTCTACGCCCAGGACTCGCCGAGCGCCAGCGGCGCGCTGGGCCTGGCGCGCGGCGAGCTGTACACCGAGGACGGCACGCTCGTGGTGTCGGTGGTGCAGGAGGGACTGATCCGGCGGACCCGGCCGCGGGCCGCCGGTTAGCGGGGGCCCAGCGGGGCGCGCAGCTGCCGGAAAACCGCAGGTCAAAAAAGAGTTGCCCCCGTATCGCGTTGCGATAAGGTTTCTTCCATGTCCGATCGGGGCCTGAGCTAACACCGGAAGGAGGTGCCCGTCGTGCTGATCAAACTCTCGGAGACCGAGACCGTCATAACGCCGCTTCCGCGGTTCGGCATGCGTGCCTTCCTGACTGTGCCCGCCCAGGCCGGTGCGTCGGCCATTCTGCGCGCCCGCAGTGCGCGACCGTCCACCGATCTGCCGTCCGCCGCCGCTATGGGGCAGGCCTGCGCACATGTCCGCACGGGCAGTGCCGGCCTGCAGCTTATCGGCCAGGCGACCAACTACATGACCCGCAGTCTCGCTGTCGGCGAGGGTGCATCGGGTCCGCATCCGGCAAGGGAACCGGAACCGGTCTAACCAAGACCGGCCAGATCCCCTCAGGCCGCGGACCCGATTACAGGGTCCGCGGCCTTAGCTATTTCAAGGCCACCGTTTTGTCAGAGGCGTGAGAGACGCTCGACGTGTAAGACGAGAGGGGATGCACCCGATGCAGTGGCCCGGCACCGGAGCTGTGCTGGAGAAAGCCGAGCTAGAAGAGACCGTGCTGGCCCAGGTCAGGCCTGAGGCAGGACCGCCGGCACAGGTACCCGAGGACGTGATCCGCCCGGCGCTCGCCGGCGACCCGTTCTCCATGGAGGAAGTGCGGAACGACCTCGAACTGCCCTGCCGGGACGACCCGGAGCTGTTCTTCGCCGAGTCGCCCGATGACGTGGAGTTCGCCAAGTCGCTGTGCCTGGGCTGCCCCGCCCGGCTCACCTGCCTGGCGGGGGCGATCGAGCGGCGCGAGCCCTGGGGCGTCTGGGGCGGGGAGGTCTTCCTGCGCGGCGAGATCGTGCCGTTCAAGCGGCCGCGGGGACGCCCGCGGAAGACCACGGTCGCCGCTTAGGCACAGCTCGCCAGATCAGGGTCGGAACAGGAACGAACCAGAACGGTGGTATCCAACGATGTATGGCCATCCTGGCATGCAGGTATACGACGAACGACAAAGATCCATGCTGGTCGCGGCGGCCGAGCAGCGGCACGCGCTGTGGCTCAGGCGGATCAACCGGGCAGCGCGGCGGGCCGAGCGCGCTGAGCGCCAGCTCTCCCGGAGCTGGAGCCAGGCGGCGCGGCGGCACGCCGAGCTGTCCCGGATCGCGGACGACAGGCCGGCGTAGCGGCCTAGGCGTCGCCGGAGCTCGCTAGCAGGTGGCCGGGAGGCTCGGGGGCCTCCCGGCCTTCGCCTGTCTCCCGGCCGTCGCCGGTCTCCCGGCCATCGCCTGGCTCGGGGTCCGGGCCGTAGCCGGGCATCCAGGCCAGCACCTCGGCCCGGAACGGGCCCTCGCACTCCAGCTGGCACAGCACGCCGATGCCGGCCGTCGAGACCCGGTGGATCAGCACGTAGGACGGCGGCAGGTTGAGCTGCCGGGTGACGTTGGACGGCCGCAGGTCGGTGACCCGGGTGGCGGTCCCGCGCAGCCACTCGCGGGTGAACTTGAAGGTGTCCACCCGGGACGGCTCGGCCAGCGGCGCGAGGAACGCCTGCAGCTGCTCCAGGTCCACGCTGACGCCCTCGCGCAGGAAGCCGTGCGCCCGCAGCTCCTGCTCGATCGTCTCGATGCTCCCGTCGTTGTGCATGAGCCAGAGCAGCCGGCCGAAGAACGGCGGGAAGCCGCCCGGCAGCCGGTCGACCGCGCCGAAGTCCAGGACCCCGAGCCGGCCGTCGTCGAGCAGCCGGAAGTTGCCCGGATGCGGGTCGCCGTGCAGCAGCCCGGCCCGGGCCGGCCCGGAGAACAGGAACCGGACCAGCAGGATGCCCGCCCGGTCGCGCTGCTCCTGGGTGCCGCCGGTGATGACCCGGGACAGCGGGGTGCCGTCCATCCATTCGGTGACCAGCACGTGGTCGGTGGCCGTGACCACCGGCGGCACGTAGATATCCGGGTCGCCGGCGTAGGCGTCGGCGAAGGCCTGCTGGGAGACGGCCTCCATCCGGTAGTCGAGCTCCTCGGCGATCCGGGCGCGCAGCTCGTCCAGCAGCGGCTTGGTGTCCAGGCCGGGCATCAGCACCCCGAACAGCCGGGCGACCCGGCTGAGCTGGGTGAAGTCGTTGCTGAGGGCCTTGCCGGCGCCGGGATACTGGATCTTCACGGCCACGCTGCGGCCGTCGTTCCAGATGGCCCGGTGGACCTGCCCGATGGAGGCGGCGGCGGCCGGCTGGTCGTCGAACTCGGCGAACTCATCCCGCCAGTCCGGCCCGAGGTCGCCGGCCAGCACCTTGTGCACGGTGCCGATCGGCAGCGGCGGCGCGGAATCCTGCAGCTTGGTCAGGGTGGCGCGGTACGGGCCGGCGATCTCCGGCGGCAGCGCCGCCTCGAAGATGGACAGGGCCTGGCCGAGCTTGAGCGCGCCGCCCTTCAGCTCGCCCAGGACCCTGAAGATCTGCTCGGCGGTGCGCTGCTGGATCTCCTGCGCGACGATCTCGGCGGGCCGGCCGCCGAGTCGCTTGCCGAGGCCCAGCGCGGTGCGGCCCGCCAGGCCGACCGGCAGGGAGGCCAGCTTGGCCGTGCGCGTGACGGCGCGGCGGGGCAGATCACTCATGCTTCCATTGTCGGCTACCGCGGCCGTCGTCGCGACGGACACACCCGCAGGCGGGATGCCGTGGCCAGGTCCGGCGCCGCCACTGCCAGCCGGGCGGGACAAGCTCCAGGGTCCCGTTCTCGGCCGGCTGGGCGGCATACCCGCGGTCCAGGCAGGCCAGGGCCTGCGCGGCGGCCTGGGCCGCCACGGCCGCGGCCAGCGCGGCGTCGCAGGCGGGCGGGTCCGGCGCGCGCCCGGCCAGCTGGGCCAGGATCAGCGGCCAGGCCGGGTCGAGCCCGGCCCGGGTCAGGTCCAGGCACCGCAGGCAGGCGGTCAGCCCCGGCCGGACGAGCGGGCCGACCACGCCGATGGCCTCCTCGGCCCGGACGGCCAGGTGGGCCACTCCGGACCGCATGAGCGCGCCGGGCAGGTCGCGGCCCGGGCCGGCGGCCACGGCGGGGAACCCGACCAGGATGGCCAGGTCCGGCACCGGCGCGTCGGCGCTGCGGCCCCGGATGTCCCTGGCCGGCGGCTGGCGGCCGCGGCCGCGGCGGGGCCGGCGGTCGCCGACCGTCACCCGGCCGACGCCGGAGGTGACCAGGAGGTCCGCGATCGCGGCCGCGACCCGGCCGGTGCCGTGGATCGCGACCCGCGCGGCGTCCCGGCGGGCCAGGGCGGTGGCGCCCGCGTCGGAGTGCCCGCGCGCCAGCGAGCAGCCCGCGAGCTCGGCGGCCAGCCGGCGGCGCCGCTCCTGCGGCAGGGACCGCAGCGCGGCCGCCGGGACATCGTCGAGTACGCCGCCCGCGGCCAGCAGCGTGAGGATCCGCTCGGTCACCGGCCGGGGAATGCCCCGCTCGCGGGCGGCGGCGAGGACCTGCTCCCGGTCCCGGCTGCCGTCGAGCAGCCGCAGCACATCGGCCGCGCCGCCGAGCCCGGTCAGGGCCACGGCCCGGCGCGGGTCGATCCCGATCTGCACGGTCTCCCGGTCCCGCCACACCGGCAGCAGTCCGGCCTTCAGCGCTGGTCTCACCGCGCCAGCGTCGCACCCGCGGGCGACAGGACCGGCCCGCGCTTCATGATCGCGCAGGCCTTTGGCGGCCCGGACCCCAAGCGTCCCGGCCGGCCAGACCGTCCCGGCCGGCGCGATCACGAAGCCCGCGGCTTACGAGCCTTCCGGCCCGCCCTCCCCGGCCTCGCCGGTGCCCCCGGCCTCGCCGGTCCCCCCGGTTTCCTCGAGGCCGGAGATGTCCAGTTCATCCCGTCCCCGGACGAACCCGTCCGGGTCGTCGAAGTCGTCCGCGGTCGGCAGCAGGTCCGGATGGGCCCAGACCGCGTCCCGGCCGGACATGCCGCGCTCGGCGGTCAGCCCCGACCAGATCGCCGCCGCCTCGCGCAGCCGCCGCGGCCGCAGCTCCAGGCCGACCAGCGTGGCGAACGTCCGCTCCGCGGGCCCGCCCGCCGCCCGGCGGCGGCGGATGGCCTCGGCCAGCGCGCCGGCCTGCGGCAGCCGGTTGCCCGCGGCCGCTTCGACGACGGTGGCGACCCAGCCCTCGACCAGCGCGAGCATGGTCTCCAGCCGGGCCAGCGCGATCTTCTGCTCGGGGGTGTCCTCCGGCGTGAACAGGCCCGCCCCCGAGGCCAGCGCCTCGTTCAGCGCCTCCGGGTTGGTCGGGTCGATCTGCGGCATCGCCTCGCGCAGCGCCTCGGCGTCCACCTTGATGCCCCGGGCGTAGTCCTCGACCGCGCCGAGCAGCCGGGCGCGCAGCCACGGCACGTGCGCGAACAGCCGGTGATGGGCCGCCTCGCGCAGGGCCAGGAACAGCCGGACCTCGTCCTCGCTGACCCCGAGGCCCTCGCCGAACGCGGCCACGCCGGCCGGCAGCAGGGCGGCCGTCCCGGCCGGCCCGAGCGGCAGGCCCACGTCGGTGGAGCTGACCACTTCCTCGGCCAGCGCGCCGACGGCCGCGCCGGTCTGGCCGCCGACCATCATGCCGCCGATCCGGCGCATCATGTCGCCCAGCCCGCCGAGCGCCCCGAGCCCGCCCATGGCCGTCATCGCCGAGCGCATCTCCGGCGGCAGGCCCTCGGCCAGCTCGGTCGGGTCCCCGCCGATCATCCCGCTCATCGCCTCGACCGCGCGGCTCGCGATCGGGTCGCAGAGCTTGGACCACACCGGCAGCGTGGCCTCGACCCACTCCGAGCGGCTCCAGGCGGCCACGGTCACGATCCCGGACGGGAACTCAGTCGCGGCACCGAGCCACAGGTCGGCCAGGCGGAGGGCCTCGGTGACCTGCCTGCGCTCGTTGTCGAGCACGCTGCGGTCGCCCTTGGCCGCCACCGTCTGGCGGGCCGTGTTCTTGGCCAGGTCCCAGTTCACGGGACCGCCTTGCCACGACATCAGGTCGGCGAACTGGCGCAGGGCCTCGGCGAGCTGCTGCGGGTCGCCGAGCGGGCCAAGCGGGCCGCCGGGACCCCCGGCCGGGCTGTTCCCCGAGCCGCCGGAACCGTCGTCCGGGTCGCGCGGCATCCCGAAGCCGAAGGGAGGGTCAGTCATCTCCGCGGCCTCTCAGGCAGGATGGATACGTCCATGTTGGCCAAGCTATCCCGGGAGCGATGGGTCGTGAGCAACCGAGAGGGCAAGGTTCGCCATGGGCGCAGCGTGAGCAAGGCCCCGCGCGGGTCCGAAAATGACCTGCCGGACCAGGCAATGCCCGAGAATACGAAACGGGATGGCGCCGGGCCGGTCGTCGCCGTGACCGGGGCGGCCCGCGGGCTGGGCCAGGCCCTGGCCGCCCGGCTGGCGGCCGGCGGACGGGTCGGCCGGGTGATCGCCATCGACGATCACCGGGGCGAGGCCCCCGGCGTCACCTGGCGGGTGGTCGACGTCCGGGATCCGGCCCTGGCCGGCCGGCTGGCCGGCGCGGACGTCGTCGTGCACACCGACCTGGACCTGGCGCCCGACTCCGACCAGAAGGCCCGCCGGGCGTTCAACGTCCGCGGGGCGCAGACCGTGCTGACCGCCGCGGCGGCCGGCGCGGTCGGCCGGGTCGTGCTCGTCACCAGCGCCATGGTCTACGGCGCGCGGCCGGACAACCCCGTGCCGCTGCCCGAGGACGCGCCGCTCGGGGCCGACCTGGACGGCAGCGTGGTCGGCGACCTGCTGGAGATCGAGCTGCTCGCGCAGCGCTCGGCGAAGGCGCACCCGGGCCTGGCCGTCACCGTGGTCCGGCCCGCCGCCCTGGTCGGCGCGGGCGTGGACACCCTGATCACCCGGCACTTCGAGGCGCCCCGGCTGCTGGCCGTCAAGGGCTGCGCGCCGCGCTGGCAGTTCTGCCACCTCGATGACCTGGTGTCGGCCCTGGAGCTGGCCGTGGCCGGGGAGGTGACGGGCGCCTTCGCCGTGGGCTGTGACGGCTGGCTGGAGCCCGGCGAGCTGGAGGAGCTGTCCGGGCTGAAGCGGATCGAGCTCCCCGCCGGCCTGACCTTCGCCACCGCCCAGCGGCTGTACCGGGCGGGCATCACCCCGGCGCCCGTCCATGACCTGCATTTCGTGGTGTACCCGTGGGTGGTGGACTGCCGGGCGCTGCGGGCGGCCGGCTGGCGGCCCAGCTACGACAACGCGGCCGCGGTCGCCGTCCTGGTCGACCAGCGGGCGGGGCACCACGCGGTGGCCGGGCGGCGGCTGGCCAAGAAGGATGCCACCATCACGGCGGCCGGCGCCACGGTGGCGGTCATCGGCACCGCGGCCATCGTCCGGCACGCCCGGCGCAGGCGCCGCGACTCGTAGGGGCGTGTCCGCGACTCATGAGGGCGTGTCGTGGCCGCGGGCAGCGGGACGGTAACTTTACGGAGTGACTGTCATCCGGATGGCCGAGTTTCGTGCCGAGCCACTGTCAGTGGACGAGGTGCGCCTGGCCGTGGCTGATCCCGCCGCCGGGGCGATCGCCCTGTTCGTCGGGACGGTGCGCGACCATGACCACGGCCGCGCCGTGGCCCGGCTGTCCTACAGCGCGCACCCGTCCGGGGCAGAGCAGCTGCGCCTGGTCGCCGAGAAGGTGGCCGCGCGCTACCGGGTGCGGGCGCTGGCCGCCGTGCACCGCACCGGCGACCTGGACATCGGCGACCTGGCGGTCGTGGTGGCCGCCGCGGCCGACCACCGGGACGAGGCCTTCAAGGCCTGCCGGGCGCTGATCGAGGACCTCAAGGCGACGGTGCCGGTGTGGAAGCAGCAGCACTTCGGCGAGGGCGAGAGCGAGTGGGTGAACAGTGCCTAGCGCGCCGGGGCCGGGCCGGGAGCCGGGCCCGCCGCCGGGCGCGGACGGACCGGGCGCCGGCCACCGGGCGGCCGGGCGGCTGGCCCGCCTGGCGTGGCCGGGCACCGGGCCGCCGTCGCGGCGCGGGATCACCCTGCTGATCGCGGCGGCCGGGGTGCTGGCCGCGCTGATCGTGGCCGCGACCCTGCCCGTCCCGTACGTCGCGCTGACCCCCGGCCCGACCCTGAACACCCTGGGCGCGCTGTCGGGCAAGCCGCTGATCAGGGTCAGCGGGCACCAGACATTCCCGACCAAGGGCCACCTCAACCTGGTCACCGTGTCCTACATCGGCGGTCCGCAGAGCCACTTCAACGTCTTCGCCGCGCTGCGGTCCTGGCTGACCCCGGACGACGCCGTGGTCCCCGAGCAGGAGATCTTCGCTCCCGGCCAGACCCAGCAGCAGGTCCAGCAGCAGGACACCGAGCAGATGACCAGCTCCCAGGAGGCCGCCCAGGCGGCCGCCCTGTGCCAGCTGAACATCAGCTTCAAGACGGTCGACACCGTCCAGGGCGTGGCCAAGGGCAAGCCCGCCGCCGGGGTGCTGAAGACCGGCGACGTCATCACGGCCGTGGACGGCACCGCGGTGAACTGCCACCACGACGCCGCCGCGCTGATCCGGGCGCGCCACCCCGGCGCCCCGGTCACCCTCACGGTGCGCCGAAGCGGCCAGTCGCGGACCTTCAGGCTGCGCACGGTGAACGTCAGCGGGACGCCCGTCGTGGGCGTCCAGGTGGCCGAGAGCTTCGTGTTCCCGTTCAAGGTCGCGATCAGCATCGGCAACATCGGCGGCCCGAGCGCCGGCATGATGTTCGCGCTCGGCATCATCGACAAGATCACCCCGGCCGACCTCACCGGCGGCCGGTTCATCGCCGGCACCGGGGAGATCGAGGCCGACGGCAAGGTCGACCCGATCGGCGGCATCCAGCAGAAGATGGCCGGCGCCCGGGCGGCGGGCGCCACGGTGTTCCTCGCCCCGGCGGCGAACTGCGCCGACACGGCGGGCGCCGTGCCGCCCGGCCTGCGGGTGGTCAAGGTGAGCACCCTGAACGGGGCCGTTACCGCCCTGAACGCGCTGCGTCAGGGCAAGCCTGTCGCATCCTGCTGATCTGCTGAGGGGACTGCGGATACGGGCGGGAACCGCTGGTTCTGCCGGTAAGTTTGCCCACAGCAGTTTGCCCACTGGGGCGGGCCATCCCGGGCCGCCGGCGGCGCAGTCGAGCAGAGGGGGAGTACGTGGCGTTCCGTGCTCCTGGCCACCAGCGGCCGGCCGGCGGCCGGCCGGCCGTGCTGGCCCGCTGGCCGCGGCGGCTGATCCCGGCCGCGGCCCTGATCATCGGGCTGATCGTCGCGATCTGCGTCGTGGCCGGGCTGTGGACGGACCTGCTGTGGTTCCAGTCGGTGAACCACACCCAGACCTTCGCGGTCACCTTCGGCACGAAGTGGGTGCTGTTCCTCATCGCCGCCCTGTTCATGATGATCGTGGTCGGCTTCAACGCCTGGATCGCCTACCGGCTGCGCCCGGCCGGCCCGGACGCCGCGCCGCGGCCGCCCGGCCCCGAGGCCTACCGGCTGCTGGTGGACCCGCACCGGCGGCCCGTGCTGGCCGTCCTGCTCGGCCTGATCGGCCTGATCTCCGGGCTCACCGCGGCCGGCAGCTGGCGGACCTGGCTGCTGTTCGCCAACCGGACCTCGTTCGGGCGCACCGACCCCCAGTTCCACCTGGACATCTCGTTCTTCGTGTTCGACTACCCGTTCCTCCGGCTCGTGCTGTCGTACCTGTTCGCGGCGGTGCTGCTGTCGCTGGTCGTGGCGACCGGCGCGCACTACCTGTACGGGGGGCTGGTGCCGCAGCGCCGCGGCGAGCGGGCCACCGACGCGGCCCGGACCCAGCTGTTCGTGCTGGCCGGCCTGTTCGTCCTGCTCAAGGCCGCGGCCTACTGGGTGGACCGGTACGCCATCGACTTCTCCCAGCGCGGCGTCGTGCGGACCGGCGCGTCCTACACCGACGTCAACGCCATCCTGCCGGCCAAGACCGTGCTGGCCGTGATCGCCGCCATCTGCGGCGCCCTGTTCCTGATCGGCGCGGCCCGGCGCCGCTCGATGCTGCCCGCCATCGGGCTGGGCCTGCTCGTGCTGTCGGCCATCATCCTCGGGGGCGTGTACCCGGCCATCATCCAGCAGTTCGTGGTGAAGCCGAACGAGCTGGCCAAGGAGAGCCCGTTCCTGAAAAAGGAGATCTCGAGCACCCGGACGGCCTGGGGCGTGAGCGGCGTCCAGGTGAAGCCGTACTCGGGCACGTCCATGCAGTCCACGTCGCAGCTGGCCGCCGCGGCCTCGAGCGCGCCGGACCTGCGGCTGTCCGACCCGGGCGTCATCTCCCCGGCGTTCCAGCAGCTCCAGCAGGTCAAGAGCTACTACCACTTCGCGCCCGTGCTGGACATCGACCGTTACCCGTCGCCGTCCGGGGTCGCCCCCCTCGACACCATCATCGGGGTGCGGGAGATGAGCGGGCCGCCGCCCGGCCAGGCCAGCTGGGTCAACACCCACCTCGTCTACACCCACGGCTACGGGGTCGTCGCGGCCGCCGCCGGGTCGGTCCAGGCCGACGGCAACCCGGCCTTCACCGAGAGTGACATCCCGCCCGGCGGCCAGCTCGGCTCGTTCCAGCCGCGGATCTACTTCGGCGAGCAGCAGGCCAGCTACGTCATCGCCGGGGGCCAGGGCCAGCAGGAGTTCGACTACCCGGACAGCGCCGCCGGGGGCCAGCACGACAGCACCTACAACGACAGCGGCGGCGTGCCGGTCGGGTCGGCGCTGGACCGGCTGCTGTACGCGGTGAAGTACCGCCAGCTGAACATCCTGCTGTCGGGCGCGATCAACGGCCGGTCCAGGATCCTCTACGTCCGCGACCCGGTCGCCCGGGTCCAGAAGGTCGCGCCGTTCCTGACCCTGGACAGCGACGCCTACCCGGTCGTGACCGGCGGCCAGGTCTACTGGGTCGTCGACGGCTACACCACCTCGGACAGCTACCCGTACTCCGAGCGCCTCGGGCTGCAGGCGTCGACCGCCGACACCAACGCCCCGAACGGGGCCTTCGCGGGCGCCGCCGGCCAGGCGAACTACGTCCGCAACTCGGTCAAGGCGGTCGTCAACGCCTATACCGGCCAGGTCACCGTGTATCAGTGGGGCGGCCGCGACCCGGTGCTGAGCGCCTGGAAGAAGGCCTTCCCCGGCCTGGTCAGGCCGACCAGCTCGATCCCGGCCGGGCTGCTGGCCCACCTGCGCTATCCCGAGGCCCTGTTCGGGCTGCAGCGCCAGGTCCTGACCCAGTTCCACGAGACCGACGCGGCCGACTTCTACGCCGGCCAGGACTTCTGGTCGGTGCCCGATGACCCGGCCAGCGGGCCGCCCGGGCCCCGCAGCCAGCCGCCGTACTACCTGACGCTGACCATGCCCGGCTCGGCCAGTCCTGAGTTCTCCCTGGTCACTTCCCTCACGCAGCGCGGCCGGCCCAACATGGCCGCGTTCCTCTCGGTGAACAGCAACCCGCTCAGCGCCGGCTACGGCCAGCTGCAGATCCTGCAGCTCCCGCAGAACACCGCGGTGGCCGGCCCGCAGCAGGTGAACAACGACTTCCAGTCCGACCCGACCGCGTCCATCGAGCTCACCCAGCTGCGCAAGGGCGGCTCGCAGGTCACCTTCGGCAACCTGATCACGCTGCCGCTGAACGGCGCCCTGGTCTACGCCCAGCCGGTCTACGTCTCGGCCGACGCCAACGCCGACGGCGCCGCGGGCGCCTACCCGGCGCTGAAGCGGGTGTTCACCTACTACAACGGCTCGGTCGGCTACGCCCCCACGCTGGCCGCGTCGCTGGCCCAGGCGTTCGGCACCGGCGGCGCCGCGCCCGGCCAGCCGCCCCCCTCCGGCCAGCAGAGCACCCTGCAGCGGGACCTGCAGCAGGCCCAGGCCGACTACGCGCAGGCCCAGGCCGACCTGCGCAGCGGCGACCTGGGCGCCTACGCCGCCGACGTGGCCAAGATGGACGCGGCCCTGAACGCGGCGCAGAAGGCCGCCGGCGCGTCCGCGCCGGCCGGCGGTCACCCCTCCCCGCCGGCCGGCGGTCACCCCTCCCCGCCGGCGTCGTCGTCCTCGTCAGCGTCGCCGTCGCCCCGCCCCTCGTCCTGAGGCCGGCGGGCCGGCCGCAGGCCGCTTCAGGCGGCCACAAGGCCGCTGCGCGGCTATCCCCGGAACAGGTGGTTACGGCTTGGTTTCCAGGCGCGACGCGGCCCGGCCGGGCTGGCGCGGGGACGCCGCCAAGGGCGTACTCTCGGATCTGACGGGACGAAGTTGTCCGCGTTGCGGCGGCCCATGACGCCAGGGGGGAACCCGGAGGACGGGCACAGCAGGCAGCGCGTGGAAGCATGACATGAGCTCGGCTCAGGTCAGGCAGAGCGATGGGAAAGGAGCCGGACTGGTCGTGGCGCCTCGTGTGCTCGTTGACGCGACTGCCGTACCCGCGGATCGCGGCGCGCACGGCCGGTACGTCGACGGTCTTGTCGCCGCCCTGGGGGCGGCGGGGGCCGATCTCGCCGTGGCCTGCCAGCGAGCCGACGAGGAGCGGTACGGGCGGCTGGTGCCCGGCGCCCAGATCGTCGCCGCGCCGCCGCCGATCGCCCACCGCCCCGCCCGGCTGGCCTGGGAGCAGAGCGGGCTGCCGCTCGTCGCCCAGCAGGTGGCGGCCGACGTCATCCACTCCCCGCACTACTCGATGCCGATGCGGCCCGGCCTGCCGACCGTGGTCACCGTGCACGACCTGACGTACTTCACCGAGCCGGACGCGCACAGCCCGCTCGCGGCGACGTTCTACAAGGCGGCGATCCGGACCTCGGCCCGCCGCGCGACCCGGCTGATCGTGCCGTCCAAGGCCACCCGCGACGAGCTGGTCCGGGTCCTCGGCACCGATCCCACCCGCATCGACGTGGCCTACCACGGCGTCGACCACGACCTGTTCCGGCGCCCGGACGAGGAGAAGCTGCTGTCGGTGGGCAGCCGGCTCGGCCTGCACGGTCAGTCCTACATCGCCTACCTGGGGACACTCGAGCCGCGCAAGAATGTGCCCGCCCTGATCGCGGGCTGGGTCGCGGCGGTCACCGACCTGCCCAGCCCGCCGGCCCTGGTGCTCGCGGGCGGCAGCGGCTGGAGCGATGAGGTCGATGACGCCGTCGCCGCGGTCCCCGCGCACCTGCGCCTGGTGCGGCCGGGCTACCTGCACTTCACCGACCTGCCCGGCTACTTCGGCGGCGCCCTGGTCGTCGCGTTCCCGAGCATCGGCGAGGGCTTCGGGCTGCCCGTCCTGGAGGCCATGGCCTGCGGGGCGCCGGTACTGACCACGCACCGGACGTCGCTGCCCGAGGTCGGCGGCGACGCCGTGGCCTACACCGAGCCCGAGGTCGGCGCCATCACTGCCTCGCTGCGGGCCCTGCTGGAAGATCCCGATCGCCGCACCGCGCTCGGCAACGCCGGCTACGACCGGTCGCGCGAATTCACCTGGGCTGCGTCGGCTGAGGCGCATATGACTAGCTACGAGCGTGCGGCCGGTCAGGGACGCGAGTAGCCTCGCCCGCATGCCTAGCGATGCTGCCCGGGCCGCCCGGCCCGGCTCCGATCCCGCGGGATTCCCGGCCCCCGAATCGGCCCGGCGCCCCCCGCTCGAG
>DASYBB010000026.1:0-2772 GCA_036501025.1 Streptosporangiaceae bacterium | reverse complement strand
GCCGGGAATCAGGCGCTGACGGGCGCGGTGCTGACGTCCCAGATGGCCCCGGTGTCCTCGCCGGACAGGAGGGCGAGCAGCGCGGCGGCCGAGTACTCCGGGGTGATCAACGTGCCCTCGGCGTAGTTCCGGTTGAACCGGTCGTGCAGGCCGGAGCCGATGCGCTCGGGGTCTTGCCGGCGGATCCAGGCCTGCATGGCGGTGTCGACCCCGCCCGGCCGGTAGGCGTTGACCGTGACCCCGGTGCCGCGCAGCTCGGCGGCGAGGTTCACGGTGTGCGCCTCGAGCGCGGCCTTGGTGGCGGCGTAGGCGTTCCCGCGGACCATGCCGGCCGGGTTGGCGACGATCCCGCTTGAGACGTTGACGATGCGGCCCCAGCCGGCGTCGAGCATGCCGGGCAGCACGGCGGCGGTGAGCGCGGCCGGCGCGATCACGTTGACCTCGAAGGCCAGGCGCAGGTCCGAAGCAGCGATGCCGGCGGTGGGGCCGAGCGGCTCGACGGTGGCCGCGTTGTTGACCAGGATGTCGACGCGGCCCGCCGCGAGCACGGCCGCCGCGGCGTGTCCTCGCTGCTCCTCGTCGGCCAGGTCAGCGGGCAGCACGCGGACCCGCTGCGCGGGCACGCCCTGCTCGAGCAGCACGGCGCGGGTCTCGTCCAGCTGTGCTGCGGTGCGCGCGAGCAGCGCCACGCGGGCGCCGGCGTCGGCCAGCCCGATCGCGACAGCGCGGCCAATGCCGCGCCCGGCCCCGGTGATCAGCGCGGTCTTGCCTGCAAAGTTACTTGCCACTGCGGTCTCCTCAACGGTTGACGGCACGAGCGGGACGGCAGGCGAGTCAGCCGTGACGGTCCCGCTGAATGCCCTTCGACTTTCTGCCTGCCCGGTTAGCGGCGCACGGCGGGGGTGTCTTACCAGGGCACGCCCGCGTGAAATCCGCTGGTAAGACCTCGGGCGGGGACGACGCGTACGTCTCAGACGGTCCCGTCCGGCACCGTCCCTGGCAACCATGAAGGAGAAACGTCATGTCCCTGCTCAATCCCGGCGACCCGTTTCCGCGGCTGACGATCAGCACCACCGACGGGCAGGCGCTCACCCTCCCGGACGCGTTCGCCGGCGACTTCGCCGTCGTGCTGTTCTACCGGGGCGCCTGGTGCCCGTACTGCAACGCCCAGCTGCGGGCCTTCCAGCTAGCAGGCCAGGTACTGGCGGACGCGGGCATCAAGGTGACCGCCCTCTCGGTCGACGACAAGACGACCGCCGCCGCGCTGGCCGAAAAGCACGGGCTGACCTTCCCGGTCGGCTACGGCGCCGACGCGAAGGCGGTCGCCGCCCTCACGGGTGCCTTCGTCAACCCCGACCCGGTGTACCTGCAGTCCACCGGCTTCGTGCTCGACCCGGCGGGTAACGTCGTCGTCAGCGTGTACTCCAGCGGTGCCATCGGGCGGCTGGTCCCCGACGACGTCGTGGGCTTGGTCCGCTACCTGCGCGAGCACTCGCCGGCCGCGACGGCGTGAGGGAACGGGAGACGGCAGCATGACGAATACCGACATCCGCTTCTACTTCGACCCGGTGTGCCCGTTCGCCTGGATGACGAGCAAGTGGGTGCGCATGGTCGCCGCGCAGCGGGACTACGCCGTCGACTGGCGGTTCATCTCGCTGCGGATGATCAACTCCGGGATCGACTACGACAGCCACTTCCCCGCCGGCTACGAGGAGGGGCACACCTCCGGGCTGCGGCTGCTGCGGGTCGCGGCGCGGGCACGGGCCGAGCACGGCCGGACCGCGGCCGGGTCGTTCTACGAGGCCGTCAGCAGCGAGATATTCGACTCCCCGGGCGCGGCCGGCCTGACACCCGCCACCCGGGGCAGCCGCGCCTTCGTCGAGCCGCTGCTCGCCAGGGCGGGCCTGCCCGCCGGGCTGGCGGGCGCGCTGGATGACGCGCGGTGGGACGACGAGATCCGCGCCGAGGGCGACGAGGCGCTGTCGCTGACTGGCAGGGACGTCGGCACGCCGATCATCCACTTCAGCCCGCCGGCTGGCGCGGCGTTCTTCGGCCCGGTGATCAGCAGGCTCCCGAGCCCGGAGGACGCCGTCCGGCTCTGGGACTACGTGACCGGGCTGGCCAGCTTCCCCGGGTTCGCCGAGCTCAAGCGGAGCCTGCGCGAGCGGCCGCAACTGCGCGGGTTCGGCGTGGAGCCCGGCACGGCAGGGGCGGAGGAGGACTGGCACGCGGGCAGCCGCAAACAGGCGCCGTAGCCTCCGGCAAGCCACCGGGCGCCGCGGCAGTCGCCGGAATTTCGGCCCGCCCGGCCAAAATTCCGCATAACACACGCCGGGCCCGGGTGAGTCACCTGACGATCGGCGGGGAGACCGGCTCAAGGGCCGGGCGCTTGGCCGACCGGCCGTCGCCCGATGAGGTGCCGTGCAGGCGGCGGCTGATCCACGGGCCCAGGTACTCCCTCGCCCAGCGGGCGTCCTCGCGGCGGGCGGCCAGCCAGACGGCCCGGGTCACTGCGTCGACCGCCGTCTGGGGCGGGTCCGCCGCCAGCGGGGCGCGCCAGTCCTCGGAGACCGGAACGCCAAGCACCTCGCACGCGCGCAGCGCCACCCGCTGGTGCGACTGCGCGGTCAGGTGCAGCCGGTCATGCGACCACGCGCCGGCGGAACGCAGGAACCGCATCGACCACAGGTCGACCAGGTAGCAGTCGTGGGCGTCGGCGATCCCCCGCAGGTGCATGTTGTAGGTGCCGATCCGGCCGCGCAGCAGCCTGAG
>DASYBB010000025.1:0-36412 GCA_036501025.1 Streptosporangiaceae bacterium | reverse complement strand
ACGGACAGCTTCGGCTTCGGTGCGGCGGCGGCCGGGGTCGCGGCGGCCGCCCGCGGCGCTGCGGCGGCGGCCGCGGCGGGCTGGGAGGATGCGGCGGGCGCGGCCGGCATCTCGGGCAGGGCGCCGAAGATCCGGCGGGCGATCTGGGGCGGGGTCGAGGCGGCGGTGTCCGCGACGTAGTCAGCGGCCTCGGTCATCCAGGACCGGGCGTCCTGGTACTCGTCCAGGTGGGTGAGCCGCCATTCGCGGGCCTCGTCGGAGGTCTCGATCCGGTTGCGCAGCACCGCGTCGGCGGCGTCGAGCACGACGTGGAAGGTGTCCAGCTCGGCGGCGCGCAGCTGGGCGAAGATCTGGTCGAAGTAGTCCCGCTTCAGCACGGCCTGCGGGACGACCACGTGCTGGCCGGTCATGCGGCTGATCTCGATGAGCGCGGCGGCGACGAGCGCCCGCCAGGCCGGCCAGTCCTGGAAGTCGCCCACCGGGCGGTCGACGAGGACGCCGCGGAGCATCTGGCCGACGGCCTCCGGGTAGAAAACCCGACTGCCGGGAACCATGGCCGCGAGCCGCTGAGCCGTGGAGGTTTTACCGACGCCAAAGGTCCCGTTCAGCCAGATAATCACCCTGATAACTGTAGAGGCGCGAACGCTCGCGCACATGCCAGTTGCTTCAGGCGTTGATGATCTATGCCGCGGTATCCCGCCTAGTGACCATTTGTCATCCCAGCGCGACCGGGGCCAGGCCGGGGCCGTTGACGATCACCCCGCCAGCTCGGAACTCAGTAGCGTGCGCAGCAGCCGCGGCGGCGGCGAGCCGTGCGCGAGCATCCGGTCGTGCACCGCGCGCTCGCCGGCCGCGCCGGCGCCCGTGAGCTCGGCGGCCAGGTCGGCCACCTCGGTGTAGCCGACGTAGTAGGTCGACAGCTGGGCGGAGGTGAGCAGCGCGCGGCGCCATTTGCCGGCCGCCTCGCCGTCTTCCTGGTAACCGCGGCTTGTCATCAGGGCCATCGCCTCGGGCTCGGTCATGCCGTGGCCGTGCACCCGGGCGTCCAGGATGGTGTTGACGATCGTCCGCAGCTGCATCTTCAGCTGCTGCATGCGCACCGTGCGGGGATCGCCGTCGCCGGGGTACCCGTGGCGGGCCATCAGCGCCTCGGCGTACACGGCCCAGCCCTCGACGAAGGCGCCGGACCGGAGGGCGGCCCGCACGGCCGTCGCCGACCCGCTGAACCGCCGGGCGTGCCCGAGCTGGAGGTAGTGGCCCGGCATGGCCTCGTGGACGATGAGGTTGTGCACCATGTGCTGGTTGTACTCGCGGTAGAACGAGGCGACCCGCTCGGCCGGCCAGCCGGCCGGCGTGGGCGACACGGCGAGGAAGGTCGGCAGCGGCGACGGCTCGAGCGGCCCGGGTGAGTCGCAGTAGGCCACGGCCACGCCGCGATCCAGCTCCGGCATCTCGATGACCTCGACCGGATCGGGGTAGAGCGTGACCAGGCCGGCGTCGCGGGCGAACCGGGTCGCGGTCACCAGCGCCTGGCGGCAGAACGGGAGGATGGTCGCGTCGTCGGCGGCATCGGCGCCGAGGCGGTCGAGCACCTGCCGGACGACCTGGTCGCCGCCTCCGCCGACGCCGGCCAGCTGGCCGGCCAGCTCGGCGATCTCCCCGCTGACCCGGTCCAGGTCGGCCTGGGCGCGGGCCAGGATGGTGTCGGCGTCGGCCGCGGCGGCCAGGGTCAGCGAGAGCTTGCGGGCGAACCGCTCCGCGCCGAGCCGGGGCGGCGCGAAGGTGCCGTCCGCGGCCGCCTGCTCCAGCCGGCCCGACAGCCACGCGCGGTGGCCGGCGAGCGCCTCCAGGGCGGCGGGCCGGACCCGCCCCACCTGCGCGGCGCAGCCCGGCGCGTCGGCCAGGGCCGCGTCGACGGCGGTCTCGATCAGCGCCATGGTGCCGCCGAACTGGCTGATCGCCGTCTCCAGGTGGACCCGGGGCATGGCCCCGAGCTGCGCGCGGGCCGCGGCCAGCGCGGCCGGGATGGCGGCCAGGCGCCCGGCGACGGCGGCGAGCCGGTCGGGCAGCGGCGCGAAGTCGCGGGCCAGCAGCTGGTACACCGACCGCCCGGGGTTGGCCAGCAGCGGGTTCCAGGTGTGCTCGCGCAGCTCGTCGAGCTGGAAAATGCGCAGGTCCACGGCGCCGGCCAGCATGGCCGCGTCGACCCGGTGCTCGGGCGCCAGGGCCGCGGTGTCCAAGGCGGCCAGCCGGGCCGCGTAGCGGGCCAGCGCCCGGCGCTCGTCGGCCAGCGCCGCCGCCGAGGGGTCGCCCAGCTGCGCGTCGAACCGGTGGTCCCCGATCTCGGTGGCCGACTCGGGATGGCGCTGCGCGCGATCGTCCAGGTAGTCCCCGGCGAGGCCGGCGAACTCGCGGTCGCCCCTGCTGTCCACGGCACTGCTGTCCACGGCTCTCCCCGGCGGGTGGCGGATCGGCATCTGACGCCTCCCAGGCTGTCACGGCCGATGGCCGCCGGCTCTCAGAGGCGGCGCAGAGGCTCCGCAGATCATCGCCACCACCGGACCGGCCATGCTGGTGGCACAGACTCAGGCCGACATCCGGGCGGAGACGACAGGTGAACGGGACGACGGCAAGCGCAGCGCTGTGGTACACCAGCCGGGCCACCGGCGTGGTCGCGCTGGTGCTGCTCACGGCGGTGCTGGTGCTGGGCATCATGGTCAGCCGGCAGGCCCGGCTGCCCGGCCTGCCGCGGTTCGCCGGCACCAGCCTGCACCGCAGCGTGGCCCTGCTGTCGGTGACGTTCGTCGCGGTGCACATCGCGACGGCCATTGCCGATCCGTTCGTCACGATCGGCATCGCGGCCAGCGTCGTGCCCTTTATCTCCCCGTATGAGCCATTCTGGCTCGGCATCGGGGCCGTCTCCGTCGACCTCATGCTGGCCCTGATCGGGACGAGCCTGCTGCGGGCGCGGATCGGCCGCCGGACATGGCGGGCCGTGCACTGGCTGGCCTACGTCAGCTGGCCGGTGGCATTCGCGCACAGCATCGGCTCGGGCACCGACCTGCGGCACGGCTGGATGCTGGATCTCGGGCTGGCCTGCGCGGCCGCCGTCGCGGCGGCGCTGGCGTGGCGGGTGCGCCGCGCGCTGCGGGAGGCCACCCCGGCGCAGCGGCCGGGGCTGGTCCTGGCCGCCGCGGCCGGCGAGGGCCAGCGGCACGCGCGGGCCGGTGCCCGGTGATCGTCGACTTCCGCCGCGCGGCCGCCCCCCGGCAGGAGCTGGCCCCGGCCGGGCTGCCGCGGCTGATCCCGGCCGGGGCGGTGCCCGACCCCGGGCTGGCCGGGCACCTGGCCCGGCTGGGGCCGCCCGCCCACTCGCCCGGCGCGACGTCGCCGGCCCTGGCCGCGGCGATCATCGCCGAGGCGGAGGCGGCCGGGCTGACCGGCCGGGGCGGGGCCGCCTTCCCGGTCCACCGCAAGCTCAGCGCCGTGGCGCGCGCGGGCACCGCCGCCGGGGCGGTGGCCGTGGCCAACGGGGCGGAGGGCGAGCCGGCCAGCGGCAAGGACCGGTCGCTGCTGTGGCTGGCGCCGCACCTGGTCCTCGACGGGCTGCAGCTGGCCGCGGCGGCGGCCGGGGCGGGGCGGGCGGTCCTGTACGCGCACCGGGACCGGGCGCTGGCCGCGCACCTGGCCGCGGTGCTGGCCCGGCGGGCGGCCGCCGGGTGCGACCCGCGGCCCGCGGAGCTGATCCAGGCGCCGGGCCGGTTCCTGGCCGGGGAGACCTCGGCGCTGGTCAGCCGGGTCAGCGGCGGCCCGGCCCGGCCCCGGTTCGCGGAGCCGCCGGTCTACGAGCGCGGCGTGGGCGGACGGCCGACGCTGGTGCTGAACGTCGAGACGCTGGCCCAGCTGGCGCTGATCGGCCGGTTCGGGGCGGCCTGGTTCCGCGGCGCCGGCCTGCCGGGCGAGCCCGGCTCGATGCTGGGCACGGTGCTGCGCGCCGATGGCGGCAGCTATGTCACCGAGGCCGCGCTGGGCGCGCCCCTGGCCGGGCTGCTGCCCGGGCTGCGCGGGGCCGGCCAGGCGGGCGGGCCGGGCCAGGGGAGCGGGCCCGGCCGCGACGCCGTCCAGGCCGTGCTGGTCGGCGGGTACCACGGCACCTGGCTGGACCCGGCCCGGGCGGCCGGGCTGGCGCTGAGCCGGGCGTCGCTGCGGGCGGCGGGCGCCGCGCCGGGCGCGGGCGTGCTGGCCGAGCTGCCGGCCAGCCGCTGCGGCCTGGCCGAGACCGCGCGGGTGGCCCGCTACCTGGCGCTGGAGTCGGCCGGGCAGTGCGGCCCGTGCTTCAACGGGCTGCCGCGCATGGCCGCCGCGCTGGCGCAGCTGGCCGCGCCCCGGCCGGCGCCGGCTGCCGAGGCCGACCTGCGCCGCTGGGCCGGGCTGGTGGCCGGCCGCGGGGCCTGCCACCATCCCGACGGCGCCGCCCAGTTCGTGGCCAGCGCGCTGGACGTGTTCGCCGGCGAGACGGCCCGGCACGCCCGCGGGCAGTGCCGGGCCACCGACCGGTCGCCGTTCCTGCCGGTGACCGCCCCGCCCGCCGACGACGCGGACTGGAGCTGAGATGGCGCCTCCACGGACCCAGAGCGGCGCGGCGCGGCTGCGCGTCAACCCCATCGCGTGCACGGGCCACGGGTCGTGCGCCGACCTGCTGCCCGAGCTGATCACGCTGGACGAGTGGGGGTACCCGCTGCTGGCCGGCGGCCCGGTACCGCCGGAGCTGGCCCGGCGGGCCCGGCGCGCGGTGCGCGACTGCCCGGCGCTGGCCCTCCGGCTGACCGCCGGCCCGGAGCCGGGGCCACGGCCGGGAGGAAGCTGACGGCGGGGCGCCAGCGTTCTTTCAGAAGGAACGTAGAAGCTGGGCAGAACTGTCGCCCAGATCGCCGAGGCAGGCTGGAAGCATGATGACCGTGACGGACAGGGTCCCCGCCGAGCAGTCGGGCCCGGCCGCGGGGCTGCGGCGCGCGGACGGCAGCCCGGTCCGGGTGCTGGTGGTGGACGACGAGCCGAGCCTGGCCGAGCTGCTGGCCAGCGTGCTGCGCTACGAGGGCTGGGAGATCCGCACGGCCGCCGACGGGGCCGGCGCGGTGAAGGCGGCGCGGGAGTTCCAGCCGGACGCGGTGGTGCTCGACATCATGCTGCCCGACTTCGACGGCCTGGAGGTGCTGCGGCGGCTGCGGGCCAGCCAGCCGGGCGTCTGCGTGCTGTTCCTGACGGCGCGCGACTCGGTGGAGGACCGGATCAGCGGGATCACCGCGGGCGGCGATGACTACGTGACCAAGCCGTTCAGCCTGGAGGAGGTCCTGGCCCGGCTGCGCGGGCTGCTGCGCCGGGCGGGCGTGTCGCGGGCGCGCGGCGGCACCGAGCTGGCCGTGGGCGACCTGACCATGGACGAGGACGCCCGCGAGGTGCGCCGGGCCGGCACGGTCATCGACCTCACGGCCACCGAGTTCGAGCTGCTCCGCTTCCTGATGCGCAACCCGCGCCGGGTGCTGTCCAAGGCGCAGATCCTGGACCGGGTCTGGAACTACGACTTCGGCGGCCAGGCCCACGTGGTGGAGCTGTACATCAGCTACCTGCGCAAGAAGATCGACAGCGGGCGCGAGCCGATGATCCACACCGTGCGCGGCGTCGGGTACGTGCTCAAGCCGCCGCTGTGACGATGGCCGGGCGGGCCGGGCGGTGGCTGGCGCGGCGCACGCTGCGCGGGCGGCTGGTGGCCGGGCTGCTGGCCACGCTGGCCCTGGCCTGCGCCGTGGTCGGCGTGCTGACCTACGCCCACCTGCACGCCGTCCTGGTCGGGCAGCTGGACGGGCAGCTGACGCAGGCCAACCAGCGCTACGCGCACTGCATGGACCACCCGCCGCCGGGGCCGCCCGGCGGGCCGGGCGGCGGCCTGCCCGGCGGCCCGGTGAACTGCGCCCAGCAGCAGAACGCGGGCACGTTCAGCGCCCAGGGCATCACCACGGTCAGCTCCCCGTCGGTGACGGGCAACATCGCCCGGCCGTACCTGGCCGCGCACGACCAGCTGTGCCGGCTGACCAGCGCCGACCGCGCCGAGCTGGCGATGCTCCCGGTGGACGGCGCGCCGCGGACCATGACGCTGTCCGCGTACGGGCCCTACCGGCTGGTGGCCAGCCGGATGGACGGCCAGACGTTCGTCACCGGGCTGCCCCTCAGCAACGTCAACCAGACGCTGGGCCAGGTGGCGATCGCCGAGATCGCGGTGTTCTCGCTGGCCGTGGTCGTGACCGGGCTGATCGGAACGGCCTGGGTGCGGGTCTCGCTGCGGCCGCTGCGCCGGGTGGCCGCGACCGCGACCCGGGTGACGGAGCTGCCGCTGGCCAGCGGGACGGTGGCGCTGCCCGAGCGGGTCCCGGACGCCAACCCGGCGACCGAGGTCGGGCAGGTGGGCGCGGCGTTCAACCACATGCTCGGCCACGTCGAGGCGGCCCTGGCCCGCCGGGCGGCCAGCGAGGACCGGCTGCGCCGGTTCGCGGCCGACGCCAGCCACGAGCTGCGCACGCCGCTGGCCGCGATCCGCGGCTACGCCGAGCTGGCCCGGCGCCACCCGGGTCCGGTGCCGCCGGAGGTCGCCCACGCGCTCGGCCGGGTGGAGTCCCAGGCGGCCCGGATGAGCGTGCTGGTCGACGAGCTGCTGCTGCTGGCCCAGCTGGACGCGGGCCGGCCGCTGGCCCGCGCGCCGGTCGACCTGACCCGGCTGGCCATCGACGCGACCAGCGACGCGCGGGCCGCCGCGCCCGACCACGGGTGGCGGCTGGAGCTGCCCGGCGAGCCGGTCATGATCAGCGGCGACGAGCACCGGATGCACCAGGTGCTGGCCAACCTGCTGAGCAACGCGGGCCGGCACACGCCGGCCGGCACGACGGTGACGGTGGGGCTGGCGGCGGTGCCGGGGCCGGGGTCGCCGGTGGCCGTCACGGTGACCGACGACGGCCCGGGGATACCGGCCGACCTGGTGCCGACCCTGTTCGAGCGATTCGTCCGCGGCGACTCCTCGCGATCGCGGGCCGCGGGCAGTACCGGGCTCGGGCTGGCCATCGTCGACGCCGTCACGGCGGCCCACCACGGGCAGGTCTCGGTGACCAGCGCGCCCGGCCGGACGTGCTTCACCATCACGCTGCCCCGGCTTCCTGGCGAGCCGCCGCGGCCCGGGTAGCGGCGGCCTCCAGGGCGATCAGCCGGTAGCACAGCTGGACCAGGATCAGGCCGATCACGGCCTCGAACAGGCCCCCGACCACGCCCCGGATGGCCAGCGTCTCCAGGATCTCCGGCGCGCCGGTCGGCTCCGGCCCGGCCGCCTCGAGCTGGCTGGCCAGGATGACCGGCACCATGGCCAGCAGCGCGACGCGCCAGAAGTACGGCCGGACCAGCCGCGCCGACCGGCGCAGGGCCGCCCGCACCGGCCGGTCCTCGATCTCGATCACCGGCCCGGCGAGGGCCAGCAGGTTGGCCAGCACCAGGCCCGGCACGACCAGGGCGATGAGGCCGACGACGACGAGCAGGACCACGGCGAGGTCGGCCACGATCAGGCGCCGCCACGGCAGGGTGGCCAGGACCTCCCGCAGGGCGACGGGCGCCTGGCCGCGGTCGGTGCCCCCGGTCAGGCGGCACAGGAACCCGGACAGGAAGACGGTCCCGAGCAGGCCGAGGCCCTCGGTCAGCACGCCCGCGACCGCGCTCTGCCAGGCGCTGTGCTCGTCGACGACGTGGTCGGCCACGATCTCGGCCAGCACGGAGGCCAGGGTGACCGCGATGGCGACGGCCAGGACCCGCCACGGGTCGCGCCGGGCGACGCGCGCGGCGCCGGCCAGGATGCGGCCCGCGTGCAGGGGCGGCTTGGCGGGCTTGCGCTCCCGTCGTTCAGCACCTTGAGTGCCGGAGTGATTACCTTCAGTCACAGCAGCACGGTACCCGGGTGGCGGCGCGGCTGCGGGGCAACATCCGCGCGACGCGGCCGGCCAGGGGCTTCATAGCCGCCGCAGAACTCGGTCGCAGGGCCTGACCAGCGTCAACGGACAGAGTTCTGGCCATGAACACTCCAGCGATAACTCTGCACCCCGGCGCCGGGGCGGCCGCGCCCGCCGGGGCGGCGCCTGCCGACCCCGCGGCCGACGCGACGGGGCCGCCGGGCACCTGCCAGGTGGAGATCGTCGTCCCGGTCAAGGACGAGGAGGCCGACCTGGCACCCAGCGTCCGGCGGCTGCACGCCTTCCTGGCCGGCCGGTTCCCGTTCACGGCGCATGTCACCATCGCCGACAACGGCAGCACCGACCGGACCTGGGACATCGCCACCGGGCTGGAGGCCGAGCTGGCCGGCGTGAGCGCCGTGCGGCTGGCCGAGCCGGGCCGGGGGCGGGCGCTGCGGTCGATCTGGTCGGCCAGCGAGTGCGACGTGCTGGCCTACATGGACGTGGACCTGTCCACCGACCTGAACGCGCTGCTCCCCCTCGTCGCCCCGCTCATGTCGGGTCACAGCGACGTGGCCATCGGAACCCGGCTGGCGCGCGGGTCCCGGGTGATCCGCGGGCCGCGCCGCGAGGTCCTCTCCCGCGGCTACAACCTCCTGCTGCACGCCACGCTCGGCGCGGGCTTCTCCGACGCCCAGTGCGGCTTCAAGGCCATCCGCCGGGACCAGGCCCGCGCGCTCCTGCCCCGGACGAAGGACGGCGGCTGGTTCTTCGACACCGAGCTGCTGGTGCTGGCCGAGCGGGCCGGGCTGCGCATCCACGAGGTGCCGGTGGACTGGACCGACGACCCGGACTCGCGGGTCAACGTGCGGGCCACGGTGCTGGCCGACCTGCGCGGCATCATGCGCCTCGGCGGCTTCCGCCGGCTGGGCCGGTTCGTCGCCGTCGGCGCGGCCAGCACGCTGGCCTACGTGCTGATCTACCTCGTCCTGCGCCGCGGGCTGGCGGCGCAGCCGGCGAACGCGATCAGCATGCTGGTCACCGCGGTCGGCAACACGGCCGTCAACCGGCGGGTGACCTTCGGGATCTCCGGCCGCCGGCACGCGCTGCGCCACCAGCTGCGCGGGCTGATCGCGTTCGCCGCGGGCCTGGTCGTCACCTCGGGCGCGCTGGCCCTGCTGCACGCGCTGGCGGACCGGCCGGGCAGGACCGCGGAGCTGGCGGTCCTGCTCGCGGCCAGCCTCGTCGCCACGCTGGCCCGGTTCGCGCTGTACCGCAGCTGGGTCTTCCGCGGGAGCGCGCGGTGACCGCGGTCGCGGCGCGGCGGCCGGCCTGGCCCCGCGCGGCTACGGCGGCAGGTCCCGGCCGGGCGCGAATCGCACTGGGCGTGCTGCTGGCCGGGACCGCACTGCTGTACCTGGCCGGGCTCAGCCGCAACGGGTGGGCCAACGACTTCTACGCCGCGGCCGTCCAGGCCGGCACCCGGAGCTGGAAGGCCTTCTTCTTCGGCTCGTTCGACGCGTCGAGCTTCATCACCGTGGACAAGACGCCGGCGTCGCTGTGGGTCATGGAGCTGTCGGCCCGTCTGTTCGGCCTGAACTACTGGAGCATGCTGGTCCCGCAGGCGCTGGCGGGCGTCGGCTCGGTCGCCCTGCTGCACGCGACGGTGCGCCGCTGGTTCGGCCCGGCCGCCGGGCTGCTGGCCGGGGCGGCGCTGGCGCTCACGCCGGTGGCGGCGCTCATGTTCCGGTTCAACAACCCGGACGCGCTGCTGGTGCTGCTGATGACGGCGGCCGCCTACGGGATCGCCCGGGCCATCGAGTCCGGCCGCACCCGGTGGCTGCTGCTGGCCGGGGCGCTGATCGGCCTGGGGTTCCTGGCCAAGATGCTGCAGGCGTTCCTGGTCGTGCCCGGGTTCGGCCTGGCCTACCTGATCGCCGGGCCGCCCCGGCTGCGCACCAGGATCTGGCAGCTGCTGGCGGCGCTGGCCGCCGTGATCGCGGCCGCCGGCTGGTGGGTGGCGGCCGTGATGCTCACCCCGGCCGCGAGCCGGCCCTACGTCGGCGGCTCGACCAGCGACAGCATCCTGCAGCTGGCCCTGGGCTACAACGGGCTCGGCCGGCTGGACGGCAACGAGACCGGGTCGGTCGGGTTCGGCGGCGCGGCCGCGGGGCGCGGGGGCGGGGGCGGCGGCGCGGCGTTCGGCGGGGCGGCCGGGCTGCAGCGGCTGTTCGCGTCGGAGATGGGCGGCCAGATCAGCTGGCTGCTGCCGGCCGCGCTGCTGGCCATGGCGGCGCTCGGCTGGCTGGCCTGGCGGTCGTCCCGGTCGTCCCGGTCGTCCCGGTCGTGGCGCGGGTCCGCGGCCGGGCCGGGGATGCGCACCGCCGGGCCGTCCGGGCCGGGCCCGCAGCCAGGGCCGGCCGCGCGCGGCGCGCGGCTGCGGTCGGACCCGGCGCTGGCCGCCCTGCTGCTGTGGGGCGGCTGGCTGCTGGTCACCGGCCTGGTGTTCAGCTTCATGGCCGGCATCATCCACCCGTATTACACGGTGGCGCTGGCCCCGCCCATCGCGGCGCTGGCCGGGACCGGCGCGGTCGCGCTGTGGCGGGAGCGGGCCGGCTGGCCGGCCCGCGGGCTGCTGGCGGCGGGCGTCGCGGTCACGGCGTGCTGGTCGTACCTGCTGCTGGCCCGGTCGCCGTCCTGGTACCCGGAGCTGCGCTGGGCCGTCCTGGTCATCGGGCTGGCCAGCGCCGTGGTGCTGGCGCTGAGTCCGCGGCCGGGAACCGGGCGGGTCACGGTGGCCGGGGTGGCGGCCGCGGGCGCGATCGCCGCGGCGCTGGCCGGGCCGGCCGCCTACAGCCTCGACACCGCGGCGACGGCGCACGCCGGCGCCCTGCCGACGGCGGGGCCGGCCGTGACGAGCGCGTTCGCCGGACCGGGCAGGGCAGGCGGACCGGGCGGGGCGGGCGCGGCCGGCGGCTTCGGCGGGCCAGGGGCGGCCGGCCGGGCCGGCGGCAGCGGCGGTCCGGGCACGGCGCCCGGGACCGGAACGGGGGCCGGGACCGGGACCGGCCGGCCGGGCGGCACGGCCCGGGCACCATCCGGGGTCCCCGGCGCCGGCGGCCCGGGCGGCACCGGGACCGGCACCGGAACTGGCACCGGCCGCTTCCCCGCCCGCGCAGGCGCCGGCGCCCCGGGCACCGGCACGGCCGCACCCGGCGCGGGCGGCCCCGGCGGCGGCCTGGGCGGATCCACCCAGGTCAGCAAGGCGCTGGCGGCGCTGCTGGAGCGGGACGCCAGCGCCTACACCTGGGCCGCAGCAACCGTCGGCTCAGAAAGCGCCGCCCCCCTGCAGCTGGCCACCGGGCAGCCGGTCATGTCGATCGGCGGCTTCAACGGCACCGACCCGGCACCGACCCTGGCCCAGTTCAAGAAGCTCGTCGCCGAGCACAAGATCCACTATTTCGTGGGCCAGAACGCCCACAGCTTCGGCGGCGGATCGGGGTCAGCGTCGGCCATCAGCAGCTGGGTCGCCGCGCACTTCACGGCCCGGACCGTCGGCGGCGAGACCGTCTACGACCTCACCGGGTCCAGCTGAGCCGCGGGCGCCGGGTCGCGGGCGGGACGCCCCCGCGGCCCGGCCCCGCGCCGGTACGCTGCCGTGGTGGACTTGCCCGCAAAGCTCCAGATCAAGCCCGGCACCCCGGTGACCGTGCTGGCCGCCCCGGCGGGCGGCCCCGACCTGGCCGGCCTCGAGTTGGCCGGCCGCCCCGCGGAGGCGGGCGCCGTCATCGCGTTCGCCCGCCGCCTCGCTGACCTGGCCGGCGTCGCGCAGCCCGCGATCGAGGCGGCCCGGCAGGACAAGCTGGCGTGGATCGCCTACCCGAAGGCCGGCCAGCTCGGCACCGACCTCAACCGGGACAGCCTGGCCCGGTCGGTCGCTGATCACGGGATCCGTCCCGTCCGGCAGGTCGCGCTCGACGAGGTCTGGTCGGCGCTGCGGTTCCGCCCCGCTCGCTAGCGGACGCCGGCCAGGCTCAGCAGGTCATCGAGGATCTCCCCGAACTGCCCCACCGCCAGGCTCAGGTGCCCCTCGCCGGGGAGCAGGTGGGCGC
This sequence comes from Streptosporangiaceae bacterium, assembly GCA_036501025.1. Lineage (GTDB taxonomy): Bacteria > Actinomycetota > Actinomycetes > Streptosporangiales > Streptosporangiaceae > DASUBV01. The sequence continues at coordinate 24,321 of DASYBB010000025.1, read as the reverse complement.
GGTCCTTCGGCAGCCGCGCGGCCAGCCACTTCCCGTGCGCGAACGGGACCATCATGTCCTCGCCGCCCTGCCATACCGCCGCCGGGGCGCCGGTGCCCGGCTCGAACCCCCAGTCCGCGATGAAGGCCAGGTCATCGTCGCGCCAGCCCGCGATGCCGGCGCGCACCGAGGCCCTGAAGTCGGCCGCCAGGTAGTCGGCGAACTCGCCGGTGAGCATCGCCCGGTCGGTCGGCGAGGCCAGGTCGCCCAGGCCGGCGATCATCTGCTCGCCGGTAATGTCCCGCAGCTCCGCCGCCGCCGTGGTCAGGAACGCGGTCAGCTCGGCCTCGCCCGCCGCCGCGGCGCTCATCTCCTCGACGTTCTCCCGGGCCATCCCGGCCAGCCAGTCCAGCCCGGCCGCCCCGTACGGCGCGACGCCGGCGATCGATGCCGCCGCCCGGCACCGCTCCGGCAGCAGCGCCGCGGTCGCCAGTGCGTGCGGACCGCCACCAGACCATCCTGCCGAAACGAATTGCTCAGCGCCGAGCGCGTCCATCACGGCCGCGACGTCCCCGGCCGCGTCCGCGACCCGCCGCCCCGGCTGCGGTGTCGACCCGCCGTAGCCGGGCCGCGCGTACATCACGGTGCGCAGGCCGCGCTCAGCGGCGGCCGCGATCATGGGCGCGAAGGTGACCAGCCCGGCCGGCGTCCCGTTGTGGAACACCAGCGGCAGCCCGTCCTCCGGCCCGGTGGCCAGCACCTCCAGCTGGCGCCCCCCGGAGGCCGCCACCGTCACCAAGGTCCCGCCCGCCTCACCGGCCCCGCCCGCCTCGCTGGCCCCGCCCGTCCTGCTGGCCCCGCCCGCCTCGCTGACCCAGTCCGGCCCGCTGGCCCCGCTCCCGCCAGCCCCGCCCGTGCCCTGCGACATCATTGCTCCCTCGCGCCCGCCTGCTGGCTCCGCGCCCGACCCTACGTCACGGGGATCTTCATGATCGTGGGGACTATTCCGCCTCTGTGCCGGAGAAGTCCCCACGATCATGAGAAGGCGCTGCCCCGCGGGCCGGGTGGCCGGCGGGGCAGCGCCATGGGTGACGGACGGGGCAGGGTCGGGCGGGACAGGGCTAGTTGGCGCGGATCCAGGTGTTGCTGAACGCGCCGCCGCTGCCGATCGCGCTGGTGGAGTCCTTGTCGCGGTTGCTGTTGTCGATCATGATGATCTCGGTCGGGCTCTGCGAGGCCAGCGAGGTCCCGTTGGCCGCGGAGGCGGAGTAGCTGACGGTGCCGAAGTCGGCCAGCGGCAGGACGCCGCTCTCCGACGACGGCGCCTCGGTGATGACCTCGGCCGACGACCGGTCCAGGCCGGACTGGTTCTTGGTGATGGTCTGGGTCCAGCCCTTGGTCGTGTCCTTCAGGACCAGGGTGTAGGTCTCGGTGCCGCTGAAGGTGACCGACGCGGTGAAGCTGTCGCCGGGCGATACCGGGTTGGTGAAGTTCACCGGGTTGGCCGGGAACATCTCATACCAGCCGTAGTAGTCGGGCGTCCGGCCGCTGCAGTCGGAGTCGGTGCCCGTCTGCTCGACCGAGCCGCTGGTGAAGCCGTCCAGGCCGACCCAGAACGAGGCGTACTGAGCGGACCGGCTCGAGCAGGTGGCGGTGGGCTCCTTCCAGCTCGCGGAGATGCTCTTGAAGGCGCCGTTGGCGCCGGTCGCCGCGTACCCGGACCAGTTCGTGCTCTCATCCGTGGTCCGCGCGCCGCGGCCCTGGGCGGTGGCGGCGCTGGCACCGGCCGCAGCGGGCCGGGCCATCAGGCCGCCCGGCTGGAATCCGGGGACCGATGCGCCGGGACCGGCCTGGCTGGCCGCCGGGTGCGCCGGCGCGGCACTGGCGGTGCCGCCCAGGGCCATCAGGGAACCTAAGACCAGGGCGGCGGTGGTGAGTGGGATAGACCAGCGACGGGTCATGCAGCCTCCTCAGGCCGTCGTTGGGAATGCAGGCCACGGCAAATTGCCCGGCTAGGACCGTTTCACCGTAACTGCGGGGCGTCGCCGCGAACGTACAGTGACCGTTGGTAATGATTAAACAAGCAAATGGTAAAGAGTTGGTATTTCGGCCGCTATGTAGGTCAATGCCCCAGGTCAGGGGGTTACAGGAGAGGCAAGCGATTGCAGGGCCCGGTCCAGAGCGCATCCGCCGCCGGAGAACTTACGGCGGGGCCGCATGCGCACCGCAGGGATCATGGCTGCTGGAGGACACCGCGGGAGGGACTGCGGGGCGGATGCGCAGCGCCGCCCACCGGGCTCCGGCCGGGTTTCGGCCGGGCCGGGCGAATTACGGCCAGCGGCGGAGTGGTCCGCCAGGTTACGGCCGGCCCGTGGGCGCGCGCGGCCCGGTCGACCCGGACCGGCTCCCGGCCGGCGAACTCACGCCGGCGCGTTACGGCCGCAGAAAAGGCTCACCGCATCGGCCAGTTATTAGAGTGTCCCGCGTATCTAAAACGCAACCACCACGGAACTGAGCTCATGGAGACTACCGGGTACATTCCCCGGCATTCCGGGCGGCACGCAGCGGCGCCGCCCGGCCGGAACGCGAAAATGACCGTGAGCGTCATCGCCGCGATCATCATGATCAGCGCCGGAGTCGCGATCGCCGCCGCCGCCAGTGCCGGGCTGGCGCCCCGGGCCTGCGCCGTCGGCGACTGCGCCGGCGCTCCGGCGAACCCATCGGCTCTATCAGGCACGACGCCGGCAGTCCGGGTATTCGCGAGCCCCGGCTACGGCCTCCACGGACCCAGCGCGGCCGCCATCAGCGGAGGCCGGCTGTGGGTGGCGAACGTCCTCGGCAACTCCGTCACGGAATTGTCCGCGAGCAGCGGAGCGCACCTGCGGACGCTCGGTTCTTCGGCTTATGAGTTTCACGGGCCTAATGCGATCGCGGTGGCCGGCGACCACGTATGGGTCGCCAATGTTCCCGGCAACTCCGTCACTGAGGTAAGCGCGATAAATGGCCACCGGGAGCGGACCCTGTCCCATGGCTACGGGTTTTCCAGCCCGTACGCCCTGGGATTGTCGGGGTCGCGCTTGTGGGTGGCGAATGCGGGCGGCGACTCGGTCACGGAGATCGACGCGGCGACCGGGCGGCGGATTGCGGTCATCTCCGGGCACCGCTACGGCCTCAATAACCCGTACGCGCTGGCGGTCGCCGCCGGGCGGCTGTGGGTGGCGAACGCGGGCGGCCGCTCGGTGACCGAGATCAGCGCCCGCACCGGCGCGTGGATCGCGACGCTCAAGGCGGGCTACGGGCTGGCCGACCCGGCCGCCCTGGCCGTGTCGGGCACGAGCCTGTGGGTGGCCAGCGAGGCGGGCGACGCGGTCACCGAGATCAGCACGACGACCGGCCGGCTGATCCGGACCCTGTCCGGGCGCCGCTATGGCTTCGACAATCCCGCGGCGCTGACGGTGGCGGACGGGCGGCTGTGGGTGGCCAACTCGCTCGGCAACTCGGTCGCCGAGATCGCGCCCGGCACGGGCGCGCTGCTCCGGACGCTCACGGGCCACCGGTACGGCTTCAGCAACCCGACGGGCCTGGCCGCGGCCGGCCGGGACGTGTGGGTCACCAACCTGGGCTCCGACTCCGTCACCCGACTGCGGGTCGGCTAGGCGGGGCCCGGTTCGAGCGGGAGCGTCGGCATTGACCCGTTCCGGGACCGATACCGCAGGTCGCCGGGCTCACCGCGGAACCGCTGTAGCCGGGCGGACTGACCGCCGGGGGTTACTGCGCGGTTACCTTCGACTACGGGGGTATGAGGGCGGGGTGACGGAATGGCCGGCGGCCGATGACCGCAACCGATTCGCGCGACGGCTGTTCGCGCCGCTGCCCGCGCGCTACGACCGGCTGGAGGAACTGCTGTCGCTGGGCCAGAACGGCCGCTGGCGGCGGGCCATGGTCGACCGGGTCATGCCCGCGGCCGGGCCGGGCGGCCTGGTGCTCGACGTGGCGTCCGGCACGGCCGGGGTGGCGATCCAGGTCGCCCGGCGCACCGGGGCGGCCGTCGTCGGGGTCGACCTGACCGAGCCCATGCTGCGCCAGGGCCTGAGCCGGGTGTCCCGGTCGGGCCAGGGCGACCGGATCCGGCTGGTCACCGGCCGGGCCGAGCAGCTGCCGTTCGCGGACGGCACGTTCGACGCGCTGACGTTCACCTACCTGCTGCGCTACGTCTCGGACCCGCAGGCCACGCTGGCCGAGCTGGCCCGGGTCGTGCGGCCCGGCGGGCTGGTGGCCAGCCTGGAGTTCGGGGTGCCGGCCGGCCGAGCGTGGCGGACCGGGTGGTGGCTGTACACGCGGCTGGTCCTGCCGGCCGCCGGCCTGGTCACGGGCGGCCGGGAGTGGTACCGGGTGGGGCGGTTCCTCGGCCCGGACATCTCGCGCCACTACCGGCGCTACCCGGTGGGGTGGACCGTGCGGGCGTGGCGGCAGGCCGGGCTGCGCGACGTGGGCACCGCGGCGATGAGCTGCGGCGGCGGGCTGGTCATGTGGGGCCAGCGGCCGGCCGCTGACGGACCCGGCGACAGCCGCGGGGCAGCGAGCGCCGCCGCCCCGGCCCGAGCCGGCGACGGCGCTGGCCGCATCAGTGGCTGACGAGCGGCCGGCCTACTACGCGGCCGGGCACGGCCGGTGGCGCGACTGGTGGACGCTGCTGCATCCGCCCTACACCGCCTGGCACCTGTCCTACGTCGTGATCGGGGCGTGCCTGGCGCCGCGCGTGCAGCTGGTCCCGCTGCTGGCCGCGGTGGCGGCGTTCTTCCTGGCCGTCGGCGTGGCCGCGCACGCCCTCGACGAGCTGCACGGGCGGCCGCTGCGGACCGCCATCCCGGCCGGCGTGCTGGCCGCGGCGGCCGGGCTGAGCCTGGCCGGGGCGCTGGCGCTGGGCGTCGCGGGCGTGATCCGGGTCGGCTGGCCGCTCATCCCGTTCCTGATCGCCGGCCCGGTGCTGGTGGTCGGGTACAACGCGGAGGTGCTGGGCGGCATCGTGCATAACGACGCCGGGTTCGCGGCCGGGTGGGGCGCGTTCCCGGTGCTGACGGCGTACGTCGCGCAGACCGGCACCTTGGCTCTCGCGCCGGTGCTGGCCGCGGCCGCGGCGCTGGGCCTGTCGGCGGCGCAGCGCAGCCTGAGCACGCCGGCCCGGACCCTGCGGCGGCGCGCCCGGTCGGCGGCCGGCTCGGTGACGCTGGCCGGCGGCGGCACGGTGCGGCTGGACCGTGCGGCGCTGCTCGCGCCGCTGGAGAAGGCCCTGCGGGCCATGTCGTGGAGCATGGTCGCACTGGCGGCTGCGGTGGCCGTGGCCCGGCTTGGCTGAGACGGCCCGGCGGCGCGGCGGGCGCGCTACAGCGCGTCGCGCCGGATCAGGTAGTTCATCGAGGCCCAGCCGACCGGGACCGGCAGCCAGAAGGTCAGCGTCCGGAACAGCAGGACAGCGCTGACCGCGATGGTGCCGGGCAGCCCGGCGGCGGTCAGGCCGGCCGACAGCGCGGCCTCCACGGCGCCCAGGCCGCCGGGCGTGGGCACGACCGAGCCGATCGCGTTGCCGGCCAGGTACACGACCGCGATGCTGGCCAGCGGCACCGAGCCGCCGAGGGCCCTGACGCTGGTGTCCAGGCACAGGATGTAGGCCGAGGTCAGCAGCAGGGCGCCGCCGATGCCCTCGCTGAGCTTGGCCGGCTGCTGGGCCACGTCCAGCAGCCGCGGGACCACCTGGCCGAGGGCCGGCGCCACCCGGGACCGGGCCAGCCGGCGGCCGGCCGGGAAGGCCAGGCCGACGAGCGCGCCGGCCACGAGCACGCCCAGGGCGATGTAGACCCAGCCCGGCGGCCGCAGCGAGTGCTCGCGGGACGTGCCGGTCAGCGCCGCGAAGGTGACCAGCAGGATCAGGTGCAGGGCGAACGCGAAGACCTGCGAGACCCCGACGCTGGCGGCGGCGTCCGCGGAGGCGACCCCCGATTTCCGCAGGAACCGGAGGTTCAGCGCGACGCCGCCCACCGCGGCCGGGGTGACCAGGGTCACGAACGAGCCGGCCACCTGGGCCAGGAACGTCCTGGTGAAGCTGAGCCGCTCCAGCACGAAGCCCGACAGTGACCAGGTGGCCCCGAGGTAGGTGGCGACCGACAGGCAGAGCGCGACCAGGGACCATCGCCAGTCCGCGTGCCGGAGCAGGTCGCCGAAGCTCACCTTGGTCAGCTGGCCGACCAGGATGTCGGCCGCGACGACGCCGATGACCAGGGTGAGGATGGTCCGCAGCCGGAAGCGCTCCAGCTGGACGGGCGGGACCTCGGCGTCGGGGTCCTCCGCGCTCAGCCGCTTGCGCAGCGCGGGCAGCACGTCCTTGCGGCGGCGCAGCGCGGCCCGGGTCGAGCGGTGCAGGGCGACGGGCTGAAGCAGCGGGACCAGGCCGGGCAGCTCGCCGCCGACGCGGTCCTTGGCGACGTCGACGGCCCGTTCCGGGCCGACCAGGAGCGCGGTCTCGGCCAGCAGCTGGGACTGGTCGAGGCGGAGCTGCACCTCGCTGGCGGCGACGTCGCCGTTGCCGGGGTCCAGCAGGATGACGTCGCGGTGGTCCGGCCCGGTGAGCAGGATCCGGTCGGCGGTCAGGGTGCGGTGCGTGACCCGCCGCGCGTGCAGTTGCCCGAGGGCATCCCACACGCTCTTGAGCTGATCGTCGGACGGCGGGCCGGGCAGCCCGTCCAGCGGCGTCCCGGTGAGCCGCTCGCAGCTCAGCACGGCGGCCTCGGAGCCGACCCGGACCGTCGCGCGCAGCCGCGGCGTGGCCACGCCGGCGTCTTCCACCGCGTAGATCAGCAGGGCGTGGCGCTCCAGCGCCCGCTCCATCGTCAGCGGCGCGCTCCGCGATACCTGGGCCTTGAGCCGGACCCGGCGGTAGATCCGGTACAGCAGGTCGACCGCCTGCTGGTCCCGGTCGAACACGGTCACCTCGCGCTCCTCGCCGCCGGCGATGACGGCCAGGTAGCGCCGGTTCTCCGGGCTGGTGTCCCAGATCCGGGAGATCGCGGTCACCTGCTCCCCCACGGCGCTGACCGCCGTGGCGATCTGCCGGGCGGACGGCCGCTCGGACACCGACCCGAACGCGAAGCGGAGGCCCGAGCCGGCGCACGAGCCGATGAGCAGGGTGATGAGCGCGGACAGCACGGTCGTCTGCGCGTCGGTCAGGCTGGTGAGCGAGTAGAAGCCGATGGCGATCCAGAACGCCGCCCGCCACTGCGGCCGGCCCCCGAGGCCGATGACGGTGATGTAGGCCACGACGCCGGCCAGGTACCCGTCGAACAGCACCGGCCGGGTGCCGTCCCTCGGCGCGGCGGCGAGCCCGTCGTACAGCAGCGAGAACGGGCTGAGCCGCAGGACCCAGTTGATCAGGGCGACCAGGCCGATGACGACCAGGGCGGTGGCCACGGCCTCGCCGAGCCGCCGCCACTGGCGGCGGTAGACCATGCGGGCGGCCAGGGCCAGCGGCAGGACGTAGATGGCCAGGTGGGCCAGGAAGCCGAGGATCGTGAGGACCGGCGTGGGCAGCCGACGGGTCGCGCCGGCCGCGTTGACCTGCACGCCGACCAGCCCGATGGTGGCCAGGACGATGAGCTCGATCCCGGTCAGGATGCACCGCAGCAGGTCGGCCGGCATCCGCACCCGGGGCTGCAGGTCGTCGTCCACCCGCAGCACCGGTGCCGCCACAGGCGGGGGTGCCGCCTCATGCTCGCCATCCGGCGGCGGCTGTGGTCGGGGCAAGCTCACAATGTCGATCGTTTCACCTGGCTGACGGACTGCCGAACAGCACCCGTGTATTAACTGTTACCCGGCATTGTCCGCAACCGCGTTTGCGCAGGAAAGCCGCTGGCCATACGAGCTTGGTTATACCTCATTACCCCGGCCGGCGGCGGTCTCTACGCGCTCAGCGGACCGGCAGGTCAGCCCGACCGGGCCGGGTGTCCGGCGGCTGGGCCCCGAATTGCGGCTAACCGGGGACCGCGCTCGCGGGCCGCGCTTGACTCGGCAATACCCGCCGCCGCTCACCTGAGAACGCCAGTGCCTCGCGCTCGGGATTCCTTCCGTCGCGGACGGCGACCGCGCCGGCCGGGACCGCCCGGGAGGCGCCGCGCGCGTTATCCCGGTCGGCCGCCGCCCGCCCAGGCGGGATGCGCCGGAGCGTCGCCCAGCAGTTCGCGGTAGACCGCCGCGGTCCCCGGGTGCGGCTCGCCGTCCGGGGCGATCTCGCTGATCGCGTCCAGGCACCGGCTCCAGGCCTCGCGCACCCCGGACAGATTCCCGGCCGCGTGCTCGGCGCGCATCAGCGCCCGCCACAGCTGCTCGGCCCCGGCGTCGCCGGCCAGGCCGATCCGCGCCGCCCGGGCCGCCGCGGCCGGATCGCGGCCGGCCAGTTCCAGCGCCGCGAGCACGTCGGCCGCGTCGACGATCTGCGCCCTGACGGTCTCGGTCAGGGCCAGGTCGAGCCACCAGTAGTAGCAGCCGGTGAAGGGGCGGCCGCGGATCAGGCCGAGGGCGCGGCGCAGCCGGTGGGCGTCCCGCGAGCGCATCCCCTCCGTGGCGAGCGCGTCGAACTCGTGCCAGTCGAACCGGGCCAGCGGATGCAGCGCGTACTGGCCGCCGCCCAGGTGCTCGATCCACTCCCGGCGGTCCGGCGCCCGGCCGAGCTGGCGGCGCGTGCGGACGATGAGCTGCCGCAGCGAGTCGCTCGGCTTCGGGCGGTCCGGGTCCGCCCCGAGCAGGTAGCACAGCTGCTGGTTGGACAGCCCGCTGGTGCCGTTGAGGGCCAGGGCCAGGACGAGCTGGCTCTGGGCCGGCAGCAGCGCGCCTGGCTGCCCGTTGATGGTGAAGGTGCCCAGGACGCCGATGCGCAGGCTCTCCTCGACCGCGGGCGCGGCCGGCGCCGCCGGGACCGGCCCCGCCGGCACCGGACTCACCGCCGCCGGAGCCGCAGCCGCCGCAACTGCAGCCGGCGCCGCAGCCGCGGCAACTGCAGCCGCAGCCGAGTCCCCGGGCGAAGCCGACCCGGGTGCCGCCGGCGCGTCGGGGCGGGCCTCCCCGGCCGGGTCGCTCGCCGGCCGGCCGTCCTGGCCGGGCGGGTCCGCCGGCGGCTCGCTCAGCCACGCGGCGGGCGCGCCGGGCAGCCCGGTCACGGCCGGGTCCTGCGCCCAGCCCGTCTCGTCCCCCGGATCATCGCCCCCCGGCCAGCCGGCCTCAGCTCCGGCGTCGCCGACGTCACTCCAGCTCGCCGCCGCGTCCAGTCCCCCGCTCTCATCCAGGCCCGCCGCCGCGCCTAGCCCCCCGGCCTCATCCAGGCCCGGCCCCGCGCCTAGGCCCCCAGCGTCATCCCCGTCCGCCGTCTCCAGACCGCCGACCTCCGCCCAGCCCTCCGCGGCCTCGGGACCCGTGACAGCGTCCCCGCGCTCGGTGTCAGCTAGGCGCAGGCCGCCATCCCCGCCGCGCCCGGCCGCCACTTCCGGGTCGGCGTCCCCGCTCTCCGCACCGTTCCGCCCGGCCACGGCGGTCAGCACGGCCGGATCGGCGGCCCAGCCCGGGTCGGGCGCCCAGCCCGGCTCGCCGGCCCAGTTCGGCGCGGCCCAGGTGTCGCCGGCCAGGACGGGCTCGGCCGCCCATTCATCCTCGCCGGGCCAGCCGTCGAGGACGGCCGGGCCGTCGTCGACGGCGTAGTCCGCGCCGGAACCGTCGTCCGCACGCGAACCGTCGCCCGCGCCGGAACCGTCATCCGCGAAGCCGCCGCCGGATCCGTCATCGTCGCTGTACTCACCTGCGCTGTCCGCGCGCGCGGCCGCGCTTGCTCCCGGGTCGTCACCGGCCAGGTCACGGCCGTCCAGGTCACCGCCGTCCAGGTCACCGCCGTCCAGGTCACGGCCGTCCGGGCCGCCGCCGTCCAGGTCACCGCCGTCCGGGCCGCCGCCGGCGGCCAGGTCGGGCGGCCACAGCCAGCCGTCGTAGGGCGGGTCGGACGGGCTGAGGTCGTGGGCCTCGGCGGCGGTGACGAACAGGCTGGTCAGAGCCTCATAGTCGGCGTCGCCCAGGGACTGGGGGCGGGCCTCCAGCTGGAGCGGCCAGAGCCGGGCGACGATGAAATCGCTGCCGACGGGGCCGGCCGACAGGCTGATGGTGGCGGGCAGCCGGTGACCGCTGGAGGGCTCGGCGCCGCCGGGGACGAGCGCGGCGATCCCGCCCGGGTCGGCGGCCAGGTCGCTCAGCAGGGCCAGCTGGCCCGACGTCGGCGGCACAGAACTGACCAGCAGCGTCAGGGCCCAGTCCTCGTCGTCGGGGTCGACGAGGCGGTGGTGCCGGACGTCGGCGGCCGGGGACTCGCCCAGGCGGCGGCGCAGGGCCACGGCCTTGGCCGTCAGCAGGTCCAGGCCGGCATCCAGGGACTCACAGCAGCTGCCCCGGCCGCCCAGGGCGGCGAGCTCGGGGAAGCCGACCAGGATGAGGTCGTACCAGCCCGCGAGCTGCCCGGTGGCCAGCTCGGCGGCGGCGCTGCGCAGCACGGCCGCGGTCATGCTGGCCGGGCCGTCAACGGTCGTGACCTGCAGGTGCTCAAGATCAGCCAGCAGGTAGCCGCCGCCGGAAGCACCGATGGTGAGCAGGCCGGGCACGAGGTCGCCCGCTCCGTCGGCCGGGTCGGGCGGCTCGTCGTCCAGCCACAGCTGCCAGGCCTTGCCCTGGCGGCCGCCGGCCACCGTGAAGGGCGCCGGCGGAGGCTCGGCGGCCGGGCTGGCCAGCAGGACCTCGAGCAGGTCCGGCTGCACCAGCAGCGCGGCGATCTCCGGCATCTGCTGCGGTGTCGCCACCAGCGCCGCGGCCAGGTGGCTGAGCACCCCGCGCAGCGCCGTCATGGACTCCTGGGCGGCAGCGACGTTCAGCCGCTGCTCGGCCACCGCGACCGGCGCGCTGGCCGGCACCGGGATCCGGCGCCCTCGCCGCCGCGTCTGCCGCTGCCGGTGCCGGAGCCGGGCCAGGCTGGCCGCGGCGCCGCCGGCCAGGACCCCGGTGCCGAACGCGATGCCGATCGGCAGCCTGCTGTCCTGGGCCGGGCTCACGCTGGCCACGGAGCTGACCGGGGTGGCCTGCCCGGCCCGGGCGCCGGGCGGCCCGGACGGCCCGCCGCCGGGGGCCGTCGGCCTCGGGCCCGGCGGGACGGCCGGGGCGGAGGCCGCCGCGGAGGAGGCCGCCGCGGAGGGCGCTGCCGGGGACGAGGCCGCCGCCGAAGGTGCCGCCGGGGACGAGGCCGCCGCCGAAGGTGCCGCAGGGGCCGAAGCGGGCGCGGAGGACGCGGCAGCTGGCGCTGACGGGGCGGCCGTCCCGCCGGCGGATGGCTGCGCAGATGGGTCAGCCGATGGGGTCGTGACCGGGGCCGACGCCGACGGGTGCGGGCTGCTGAACGGCGGGCTGCTGACCGGGTGGCCGGAATGGGTCCCGCCGCCCGGAGCGGGCGGCGGCGTCCCGCGGCCGGGGGGCGCGCCGTCGCCGGGGGGCGACACGGGGCCGGCGGGCAGGTGCAGCACCCAGCCCGGCTGGATCACCGACGGGTTCGTGAGGACCTGCCCGTTCCCCATGTCGTGGCCCAGGTTGAGCGCGACGATCTCGTGGAAGCGCTCGCCGCTGCCCAGGTGCTGCTGGGCAATGGTCCACAGGCAGTCGCCGGGCCGGACCGTCACCAGCTGGATGATGCCCATGCCGTCCTCCTGGGCTGACCCGGCCTGCGAGCCCGGGGCCGCGGGGGCAAAGACCGCCGCCGTCTCCACGCGCGGCGCGGCCGCCGCCGGGCCGCTGTCCCGCCCGCCGCTGTCCCATCGGGCGCTGTCCCACCCGCCGCTGTCCCACCCGCCGCCGGCCCAGCCCGCCCGCGGGCTGACCCCGGCCGGAGGCGGGCCCAGCACCGGCGGCGTGATGGCGGGTCCCGGCTGGGTCTCCGGCCGGCCGGTCGCCGGCGCCCACGGCGGGGTCCCCGCCGCCGCCCACGGCACAACCGCCTCAGCCGCACCTGGCGCCGCCGGCGGGGCCTCCGGTGACAGGCGGGGCGCGACCGTGAAGTGCGAGGTAGGCATAGACGTCACGTCGGCCTCGAGCACGGTCGAGACGGGCTGCGGCGTGGCCAGGAGCGTCGCCGCCGGGGCGGCGCTGAAGGTCAGCGCGGCCAGCGCGACCAGCCGGGCGGCGGCGGTCTGCATGCCGCCCAGCCACAGCCGCGGGGCCGTCCGGCGCCGCAGCACGGCCTGCACCTCGGCCAGCACGGCCAGCGTGAACAGTGCCCAGGCGATCCAGGTGACGTCCCGGACCGCGCTCAGCACGACGCTGGCGCTGTCGCGGTGCAGCAGGACGTGGCCGACCTGCGCGGCGGCCGGCACGTGGCCGGGCAGCGGTGACCCGCCGAGCCGGTAGAGCAGGACGGGCAGGCCGGCGATGAGGGCGAGCAGGATCAGCAGCGCGCCCAGCCCGGCGGCGGCCGACCGGCCGTGGCCGCGGCTCACTGGCCCGGCCCCGTCACGCCGCTGACCAGGTTGGCCGTGGCCTGGCCGGTCGCGGTGATGGTGTCGATCCCGATGATCGACAGGACCTTCGTCGGCTGGCTGACGTGCACGGTGACCTTGATCTCGTCCGTGCCCGGTCCCGGCGCCGCCTGCCCGGCGTAGCCGGCGCTGCTCAGGTAGCCGTCGGCGGCGGCGATGGCCTGGTCCTGGTCCACCACGAAGCTGCCGGTCGCGTGCGCGGTGGCCTCGTTGACCAGGCCGGCGCCGGCCCGCGCCGCCTCCTGGGCGACGGCCGCCGCGTTCTCGGCCGCGGTGAGCTTGGCGCCGCCGTCGATGACGACGCCGGCTAAGGCCAGCAGGGCGACGAACAGCACGGCGAGCATCAGCGTCAGCGAGCCGCGGTCGGCGTCCGCGCCGCGCCGCTGGATCATTGCGCGCTCCTGGCTCCCGGGCTGGCCAGGCCCGCTGGAGTGGCCCTGGCCATCCGCCGGTTCAGGCTGCCGCGCCGGTGTGACGATCGCTGTGACAGGGCCGGCCGGGGAGCGGCCGGCCGCGGCCGGGCTGGGTGCGGCCGTCGTGGCCGTAACGGATGGCATCAGGCCCCTCCTGATCCGGGGTTCCGGCCCCGGAACGGGTCGATCGGTGAGGTGAACGTGCCGGTGAGCCGCCTGCTGCCGGGCAGGCCCGGCACGAGCAGGTCCGACAGGCTGACCGTGCACGAGACGATGGCGGTGACGCTGGCCGGCTGGCCCACCGGGATCGCGAACGCCCGGTCGAGGCCGGGCATCGCGATGGTGGGCGTGCAGTCGAGGTTGTCCCCGGCCAGCGCCGCGCTGGCGCTGGCCTGCGCCGCGGCCAGGGCGCCGGCCGGGGACCGGGCGATGGACGCCTGGCGCGCCGCGTCGCGGGCGGCCGCGTCGACCGAGCCCTGGGCGATGGTGGTCCGGCCCGCCGCCACCACCATCCCGATCAGCAAGACGATGACCGGGGCCAGGATGACCAGCTCCAGGGCCGCGTTCCCGCGGTCGCCGCGCCGGGTCCGGCGGGTGAACCAGGGCCGTCCCCCGGGCCACGACCGTCCCCCGGGCCAGGGCCGCCGCGCGAACCACGGCCGCCCGCCGCGCCCGGACCGCGGCGCGAACCATGGCTGCGCCCGCCGCCGCGGCCGCCGTCCGAACCACGGCCGCACCCGCCCGCGCGACCGCGACCGCCTCGTGACCCACGGCCGCGGCCGGCCGCCGACCCGCCTGCTCGTCATGGCGTCGTGAACCGCTCTACGGGTGCCTGCGCCGCCTGGCTGACCGTGATCGGCACGCCGGGCACCAGGCTCGGCACCCGGCCGGTCACGGTGATCACGATGGTCGTGGCGCTGCTGCCGCCCCCGGCCGCCGCCGGGCTGAGCAGGTAGCCGGCGGCCGAGGTCCGGGCGAAGGCCAGCGCGGCCTCGGGCCCGGCTCCGGCCGACGCGCCCTGGACCCGGGCCGCGTCGACGCCCTGCCGGGCCGCGGCCAGCGCCGCCGACCGGGCTAAGTACCACATGGACGCCTGCGCGATGACCATCAGCGATAGCAGGAACACCGGCACGATGATCACGTAGCTGAGGGTGAGCGCGCCGCGGTCGCGCCGCCGGGCGGCCGGGGCTACGGGATCTTCGACTCCCACGACGAGATCTGCGAGGTGAAGAACGCGCCCGCGGCCACCGCGGCCACCACCAGGATGCCGGCGATGACGATCCACTCCAGGCTGAGGGCGCCCGACTCGGGATGGCCCGCCCCGGCGGAACGCGCCCGCTGGCGGGCCCGGGCGATCAGGTAGCTGGCGTAGAGCAGGAACGGGCTGGGCATCACGGCGGCGTCTCCTTGTCACGGGCACCTACTGGGCCAGGAACGTGCGGTACAGGATCGGGAAGATCAGCAGAAGCAGGAAGCCGACGGCGAGCAGAGCGATGGGGACGACCATCGTGGTGCCGCGCGAGCCGGCCTTGGCCCGGTCGGCCGACAGCTGCTGGGATCGCATGGACGCGGCCCGGGCCGCGAGCGTGTCGAGGATGCGCGCGCCCTCCTGCCCGGCCACCTCGGCGATGTCGGCCAGGTCGGCCAGCTCGGTGACGCCGGTGTCGGCGGCCAGGGTGGCCAGCGCCGTCCACGGGGCGCCGCCGACGCGGCGGGCCGCGTCCAGGGCCGCGCCGATGCGCTGGAACGCCCACCCGCCGCCGATCTCGGCCGCCGCCTCGAGCGCCTCGGTCGGCCCGGCGCCGGCGCCGCGCTCCAGCCCGACCAGGTCCAGGTAGCTGCTCAGCGCGTGCCGGAAGTCATACCGCTTCTCGGCCGCGTTGACGTGGGTGACCAGGTCGGGCGCGAAGAACAGGCCCGCCCCGATGAGCAGCGCCCCGCCGACCGGCACGGGCCAGCTCACCGGGTGCCCGCCGGCCGTCAGCGCCGCGGTCACGAGCACCGGGGCGGCCAGCCCGAGCAGGCCGCAGGCCACCTTGCTGGCCAGCCACGCCGACCGGTCCTGGTTGAGCAGCGCGAGGTCGGCCGACGGAACCGGCAGCCAGGGCAGCGCCCGGGCCAGGCCGCGCCCCATCCGGTGGGTGACCCGCGACGGCGGCGGCGCCGCGGCGCCGGCCTCCTGCTCGCCCAGCCGCGCGAGCGCCGCGCTGACCCGGTCGCCGGCTGGGATCAGCTCGCTGACCAGCAGAAAGACGCCGAGACCGAGAAGGGCGCCGAGAAGCAGGACCCAGTTACTCATCGGGACCTCCCGTGGCTCGCGGAGACGCCCGGCGGCAGCTGGGCCGGGGCGGCGGGCCGGGACGGGTCGCGGGCCGCCGAGTCGTCCAGGAACCGGCCGGCGGTCGGCAGGTTCCCGAGCCGGTGCAGCCAGGCCAGGCCCCCGGCGTAGAGCAGGGCGACCAGGGCCAGCACGACCTGGCCCCCGACCGTGCCGAACGGGGCCGAGTAGGAGTGGTTGAGCACCGAGAAAACGGTGAAGCCGCCGACGAACAGGCCGATCCAGCGGACGGTGGTCCGGTGCTGGGCGCGCTCCGCCTCGATCTCGCGGCGGGCGGCCACGTCCCGGGCCAGCAGCGCCGCCAGGGCGGCGAGCACGTCCCTGGTCCCGCCGCCGCGGCGGCCGGTGGCGATGATCAGCGCGGCGGCGATCCGGTCGCCCGCCGGGTCGTCGATCTCGGCGGCGAAGGCGCGCAGCGCCGCCTCGGGGCCGCTGCGGGCGGCGAGCCGCCCGGCCAGCCGCTCGACCGGCCCGGCCACGGCGGCCGGGGCGGACCGGGCGCTGGCCCCCAGCGCGTCCTCCAGGCCGCGGCTGGCCGTGACCATGTCGGCCAGCCGCCGGATCCACTGCTCGAGGCCCTCGAGCATCTCGGTCCGCTGCCGCTGGCCGCCGCCGCCCAGCCGGGGCAGGAAGATCACCGCGGCTGCGGCGGCCAGCCCGCCGACCGGCCACCGGGTCAGCAGGTACACCAGCAGCGCGGCCAAGGCGGCGAGCACGGCGCGGCGGCGGCCGGCCCGGGTCAGCCGGGGCTGGCCCCGGCGCGGCGGGGTCCCCGGCTCCGGGCCGCGGCCCAGCAGCCCGCGGGCCAGCAGGACGATGCCGCCGGTGACGGCCAGGCCCGCCAGCGCGGCCAGCAGGATCATCGCCAGCCTCCCGCCCGGCTCACGGGCCGCTGGCGGTCCAGCAGGGACGGGTCGAACCCGGCCGCGGCGAGCCGCTCCAGCATGCCGGGCGACGGGGTGTGCGCGGCCGCCGCCCGGCCGCCAGGGCCCTCGGGCAGGAACAGCCGGTTGACCGCGGGCCGCTCGGTGTCGGCGGGCGGCAGGACCTCCAGCACTTCCGAGACGTACCGGATGGTGCGCTTCCCGTCGAAACGCTTGCGCACGTGGATGATCAGGTCCACGGCCATGCCGACCAGGATGTGAATGGCCCGCTCCGCGAGGGCCAGCCCGCCGCGCAGGCCCAGGATCAGGATCCGGTCGAACGCCTCGGCCGGGGAGTTGGCGTGCAGCGTGCACATCGAGCCGTCCTGGCCCGAGTTCATGGCCTCCAGCATCGGCATGATCTCGCCGCGGCGGACCTCGCCGACCAGGATCCGCTGCGGGTTGTGCCGCAGCGCGTGCGCGAGCAGGTCGTGCAGGGTGATGCTGCCGGCCCCCTCGGAGTTGGCGTCCCGCGCCTCGAAGGCGATGACGTCGGGGTGCTGGGCGGTGCCGTGCAGGTAGAGCTCGTACTCCGACTCCAGCGTGGCCAGCCGCTCGCCGGGCGGGATCTCGCTGGCCAGGGCGCGCAGCAGGGTCGTCTTGCCGGCGTTGACGCCGCCGGTGACGATGATGTTGCAGCGGCTGCGGACCGCGGCGGCCAGGAACGCGGCCAGCAGCTGGTCGATGGTGCCGAGCTGGACCAGCCGGGCCAGGCTGGCGTCCAGGTGGCCGTGGCGGCGCAGCGACATGCACGGCCGCGGCGTCACCGACATGGTCGCGGTCAGCCGCGCGCCGCCGGTCAGCGCCACGTTGACCAGCGGGGCGGCGGCCGAGAAGTCCCGCGAGGTCTGGCCGCCGCGCGCGGCCCAGGTGCGGATCATGGCCTGCAGGTGCTCGTCCGTGGCCGCGACCGGCGGGCCGGCCACCCGCTCTCCGGTGGCGTAGGTGATCCAGACCTGGTCGCAGCCGTTGACGTCCACGTTCTCGACGTTCGGGTCGCGCAGGTAGGGGGCCAGCGGGCCGAGGCCGTAGCGCTGGTCGTAGACGGCCTGGCCGAGGGCCTCGCGGTCGGCGGGCGAGGGCACCAGGCCGCCGGCCCGGACCTGCCGCTCGGACCACAGCCGCACCGCCTCGCGGATGATCGCGGCCGCCTCGGGCTCGGCCACGCCGTCGTGCAGCCGGCTCGCGACCTGGGCCAGGACCTCGGTGATGGCGCCGCGCAGCCGCGGGTCGGCCAGCGCCGCCTGCGGCCGGTGCCGGGGCACCGGGCCGCGGGGCGCCGGCACCGGGCCGGTCACGGGCGGCGGGTAGACGTCGGTCATGGGCGGCTGCCGTTCTGCGCGGGGCCGTAGTGGGTGCCGTCGGGTTCGCCGGGGGCGGCCGGGCCGGCGCGGTGCTGGCCGGCGCCGAAGGCGCGGTACTGGTCGGGCGGGAGGGCGGGCCAGCCGGCGTCGGCCGGGTCCCAGCCCGACCGGCCGGCCTCGTAGGGGTCCAGGCGGGGCGGCGGGGGCGGGTAGCGGTCGGGCTCGGCCTCCGGCTCGGGTGCGTGCTCGTACTCGTACGCGGCGGGCGGGGGCTCGGGCTCGTACTCGTACGCGGCCGGCGGCGCGTACTCGCCGGCCGCGTACTCGGCCGGGGCGTAGTCGCCGGGCGCGTACTCCGCCGGGGCGTAGTCGCCGGACGTGCCCTCGGCGGGCGCGTAGTCGCCGGGCGCGTAGTCGCCGGGCGCGTAGTCGGCCGGCGCGTGGCGGCCGGGGCTGGTCGGGGCGGCCGGGTAGCCGTCCAGGCGGGGCGGGCCGGGCGCGGCCCGGACGACATCCGGCGGCCCGTCCGCGTACGGGGTGTAGACGGGCTGGCCGCCGAAGCCGGGCAGCGCGCCGGCCGACTCGGCGGCGGCCCGGAGGCCGCGGCCGACGGCGGCGGCGGCCAGGATCAGCGGCCGCTCGGTCAGCCGGCGCCGGCTGCCGAGCCCGTCGGACAGGACGGCCGCCGCCTTCGGGTCGGCGGGCAGGTTCCCGGCCACCGGGACGCCGAGCGTCTTGGCCAGCTCGCGGCCGGACGCCGCGCCCTCGCCCACCGTCACCAGCACCACCCGGCCCGGGCCCATCAGGTTGGTCAGCATCTCGACCCGCGGGATGGCCCGGCTGACCTGGCGCAGCGTCGGCCGCAGGACCAGCACCGCGAGGCTCGCCGCCGACAGCACCGGCCGCACCGCGGCCAGGGCGTCCAGCCGCCCGCAGTCGGCCAGCACGTCGGCCCGCAGGCCCTGCAGCGCGTCGGCGATCCAGGGCAGCGAGGACTGCAGCGCCGCCGACTGCCGCGGGTCGCTGATCCCGGCCAGCAGCAGCCGGTTGTGCTCCTCGTCGAGCTCGACCAGCTGGCGCCACAGGATGTCGGCGGGCACCTCGGTGCCGGCGCCGGCCTCCAGGGCCAGCGGGAGCAGCCCGGCGGTGGCCGGCAGGTGCCCGCCGAGCAGGCCGGCCAGGATGTCCCCGCCGCTCGGGTCGCACTCGGCGATGACGACTTGGCTAGGCCAGCACAGGGTCAAGGCCAGCGCGGCGGTGGTCACCCCCGGCGCGCCGCCCGCGGACAGCATCGCAAAGACCGCCATCAGGGATTCCTGCTGGTGACGACCAGGGCGATACCGCCGGCCGCCGCCTCCCTGGCCAGGTCAGTGCCGTTCCCGGCGGCAACGAGCAGGTCCACGACGTCCATGCCGTCGGTGTCGGGCCGGACGCTCACGGCCTCCACCACGCCCCGGATGGACGGGCCCGGCACGGGCGCGACGTTGTTCGAGCCCGGTGCCCCCGGCGCGGAGATCACGATCACCTGGTCGCCCGGGGCCAGGCCGCTGGCGGGCAGCTGGGAGGGCTTGAGGGCGACCGGGACCAGCTGCTGGCCCTGGGACGGGGGCAGGGTGGTGGTCAGCTCGGAGGCGGCCAGCAGCGTGCCCGGCCGCAGGCCGGTCGCCGCGACCAGGCCCACGACCTGGTGCTCCTGGCCGGCCGGGATGGCCTTGACGCCGGCCCCCAGCACGACCGAGGTGGTGGTCAGGTCGGCGGCGGTGACCGTCGTGCCGGCCGGCACGGCCCGGCTGACCAGCAGCACCGGCACCTGGTGGTTGACCCGCTGGAACAGCGCGGCGCCGCCCAGGATGCCCACCCCGATCAGGGCGACGGCCAGCGCGATCATGCCCGGCCGCCGCCGCCGCGGCAGCGGCCGCAGCGGCCCCGGCCGGACCGGCCCGCCGTTGCCCGGCGGCAGCGGATCGGGCTCGGGGTGGAACACCGTGCCGAAGTTGCCGCCCGGCTGTCCCGCGCTCACTGTGCTTGCCTCACTGTGCTTGCCTCACTGTGCCTGCCTCACTGTGCTTGCCTGGCTGTGCCTCACTGGCCGGCTCCGGTTCCGTTGACCAGGGCCTGGCCCTCGGCCACCTTGAGGTTGATGGGATCGGCCACCTGCAGGCCGGCGTTCAGGACGCCGCCGACCGGCCCGGTGGCCGGGCTGAAGCCGGCCCAGGTGACCCGCCAGGTCACCGTGACGGAGGCCGCGTAGGTGCCGCCGTCCTGCGTGGCCGATGACTGGCTGTAGGTGAAGGAGCAGTCCGACGTCTGGCTGGGCGCCTGGCTGGTGAAGGCGGTCCCCGGCCCCGGGCAGGTGCGGCCCGCCAGGCCCCCGCCCGGCACGAAGCCGAGCTGCTCGGGCGTGGCGGTGACCTGCGCCCAGACCGCGCCCACCTGCAGCCGCTGGGTGCGGACGGGATGCCAGGCCGCCTTCGCGATCCAGAACCACTCGGGCAGGCCGACCAGCCCGTCCTGGCCGCGCGGCGGCGCGGTGGCCGCCGCCAGGGTCGGCACCGTCAGCTGGCCCTCCACCTCCTGGAGCAGTTCCTGGGGCGTCACGGCGGGGGCGGCGCCGGCCCCGTCGGCGACGAGCGTCACCCCGCCGAACGGGGAGTTCCCGGGGCAGGTGATGGCGGCCCACTCCTCGCCCTTGGGCGCGGGCGGGAGGCCGAGGAAGCTGATCTGCGCCGGGGACAGCGGCTGCAGCGTGCAGCTCACCTTGCCGCCCCCGCCGCCGCCCCCGCCGCCGCCCGGCCCGCCGGGGGTGCCGCCGCCGTTGCTGCACACCACGACCCAGGTGCTGGGCGGCTGGAAGGTGGTCACGCAGCCGCCGCTGCCGGGCGCGCCGCCGGCCTGCGCCGGGCTGGCCCCGGCCGGCGCGGCCGGGTATAAGAGCGCGGCCGCGATGGCCGCGGCCGCGATCGAGGCCAGGGCCGCGGGCCGCCGCGCGGTCAGGATTCTGCGGGCTGGCATGGCACCTCCACGGGCTCCATGTTGCTGACCAGCCAGCGACCGCCGGACAGCACGAGGGTGATGTAGTAGTCGCGGTCGGGCAGCCCGAAGCTGTCGGACACCACCCGGCCGGTGGCCTTGTCCAGGACGCCGAAGTGGCTCAGGTCCAGGCAGTCGTGCAGCAGCGCCCTGGAGCCGGTGATCTCGACGCCCAGGACGTGCGGCTGCGCGGCCCCGTAGGCCTGGTCGTGGGCCGCCCAGACCCGCAGCAGCGAGGCGATCAGCCGCCCGATGGTGCTGGCCGCGGCGTACGGGGCCAGTAACTGCCG
Organism: Streptosporangiaceae bacterium; assembly: GCA_036501025.1. Taxonomy (GTDB): domain Bacteria; phylum Actinomycetota; class Actinomycetes; order Streptosporangiales; family Streptosporangiaceae; genus DASUBV01. Next base: position 3,448 of record DASYBB010000025.1, on the reverse strand, counting down.
GGCGCGGGCCGCGTTCCCGGCCGTCATCGCCTGCCCGTAGGCCTGCCAGTAGCCGGCATAGTCGGCCGCGACCACCTGCTCGGGCGTCGGGGGCGGCGAGGTCGGGGCCGCCGGGACCGCGGCCCCGCGGCTCGCCCGGGCGGGCAGCGCCACGGACGGGGCCTGCTGGGTGCCGCACGCGACCGCGGCTAAGGCGATGGGCGCCAGGGCTAAGGCCAGGCGAGCCGGACTGGCCGGACCGCTACCGATACCGAGCTGGGCGCGAACCGCTGGGGCGGATGCCCCGGCGTTACGCAACAACATGAGCTAGCTGACTCCCCGCCTGGCCTGGATAGGGACTCGTGATCGTCTGACAGCATTGCGCAACGTCCGTTGTCCGCACAAGAGCGGTAACAGCTATTTTTCACCGGCATCAGGCTGCCATCAACGTTGCGTCAAGGTTCGCCCCCGGCAGGTCGCCAGGCGCCCGGCCTGTGCGCCGGCGGCAGATCGGGCTTAGCATCCAGTCGTGTCCATGCTCTTTGGCGTAAGCAAGCGGCTGCTGGTTGGCCGGCCCGTGCAGAGTGACCGCCTCGGTCACACGCTGCTGCCCAAGAAGATCGCCCTGCCGGTATTCGCGAGCGATGCCCTGTCCTCGGTGGCCTACGCCACCGAGCAGATCCTCATCGTGCTGTCCGTGGGCGGCCTGGCCTTCTTCGGGTACACGCCGTGGGTCGCGCTCGGCGTCGGCCTGCTGATGCTGGTCGTGGTCGCCTCCTACCGGCAGAACGTGCACGCCTACCCGTCCGGCGGCGGCGACTACGAGGTGGCCACGACCAACCTCGGCCCCAAGGTCGGCATGACGGTGGCCAGCGCCCTGATGGTGGACTACACGCTGACCGTGGCCGTGTCGGTCTCCTCCGGGGTGGCCAACCTGGCCTCGGCCTTCCCGGCCCTGGACGGGCACCTGACCCTCATCGCCGTGGCCGTGGTGGCCATCATCGCCGTGCTGAACCTGCGCGGCGTCCGGGAGTCGGGGACGGCGTTCGCCATCCCGACCTACTGCTTCGTCGCCACCGTCACGCTGCTGATCGTGTGGGGCGCGACCAAGCTGGCCCTCGGGGACCACCTGCACGCGGTGAGCGCCGCCTACCGGATCAAGAACGCCCGCGACTTCACCGGCTTCGCCCTGGTCTTCCTGGTGCTGCGCGCCTTCTCCTCCGGCTGCACGGCGCTGACCGGCGTGGAGGCGATCAGCAACGGGGTCCCGGCGTTCAAGAAGCCCAAGAGCAAGAACGCGGCCACGACCCTGGCGCTGCTGGGCGGCATCGCGGTCGCCATGTTCGCGGGCATCACGGCGCTGGCCATGGTGTCGCACGTGCACGCCGCGGCCCAGCCCTCGGACCTGGCCGGCCTCCCGGCCGGGACCATCCCGCCGACCGTGATCGCGCAGGTCGGCCAGGCCGTCTTCGGCGCCTCGTCGCCGTTCTTCTACGTGCTCCAGCTGTTCACCGCGCTGATCCTGGTGCTGGCCGCCAACACCGCGTTCAACGGGTTCCCGGTGCTGGCCTCGATCCTGGCCCGGGACGGCTTCCTGCCCCGCCAGCTGCGCACCCGCGGTGACCGGCTGGCCTACAGCAACGGCATCCTGCTGCTGTCGGGCTTCGCCATCGTGCTGATCATCGCCTTCCACGCCTCGCCGACCCGGCTGATCCAGCTCTACATCGTGGGCGTCTTCGTGTCGTTCGTGTGCAGCCAGACCGGCATGATCCGGCACTGGAACCGCAACCTGAAGACCGTCACCGACTCCAGGGTGCGGCTCCAGATGATCCGGTCGCGGGCGATCAACACGGTCGGCGCCTGCGTGACGGCCGTGGTCCTGGTCATCGTGGTGGTGTCCAAGTTCGCCGAGGGGGCCTGGATCGCGGTCGCCGCGATGGTCGTGATCTGGACCACCATGCGGGGCATCCAGAAGCACTACCAGGCGGTCGCGCTGGAGCTGACGCCCGAGCCGGGCGTGCCGGTCACCCTGCCGTCCAGCAACGTGTCGATCGTGCTGGTGTCCAAGCTGCACCTGCCGACGCTGCGCGCGCTGGCCTATGCCCGCGCCACCCGGCCGGCCCGGCTGGAGGCGATCACGGTCGACGTGGACGAGGGCGAGACCGCGCGGCTGAAGGAGGAATGGGAGCGGGCCGGCATCCCGGTGCCGCTGACCGTGGTCACCTCCCCGTACCGGGACATCACCCAGCCCGTCATCGCCTACGTCAAGCGGCTGCGGCTGGAGAGCCCCCGCGACATCGTCACGGTGTTCATCCCGGAGTACGTGCTCGGCCACTGGTGGGAGCAGCTCCTGCACAACCAGAGCGCGCTGCGGCTGAAGGCGCGGCTGATCAACATGCGGGGCGTGGTGGTGGCCAGCGTGCCGTACCAGCTGCGGTCCAGCCAGTCGCAGTGGCACGGCGACCCGCTGTCCCGGCCGCCCGCGCCCGCGACGGCGACCGGGACCGGGGCGGCGGCACCGGCGAAGGCGCCCGCGCCGGCCCGGCCGCCCGCGGGCGACGGCGGGCTGCTGGACCGGCTCAGCACCAGCCGGGAGGATCTGCAGGCCGCCGAGATGCAGGCCGAGACCGAGATCGCCTCGGCGGCCCTGCCGGGCTGCGTCCCGATCTCGCAGACCAAGCACCGCGAGGTCGTCGACGTGACCGGCACGCTGCGGACCGTGACGCTGCGGCCGCGGGGCCCGAGCCTGACGATGGAGGCCGACCTGTGGGACGGCACCGGCAACATCACGCTGGTCTGGCTCGGCCGGCGCGACATCCCCGGCATCGAGCCGGGCCGGCGCATCCTGGTCCACGGCCGGCTGACCGACATCAAGGGCGAGGCGACCATCTTCAACCCGCAGTACGAGCTGCGCCCGTCGGGCGGCGACCGCGCGTGACGCCGGGCCGGGCTAGCTGCCCGGCGCCCCGGACGGGCAGAACCGGTAGCCCATGCCGGCCTCGGTCCGCAGGTACCGGGGCTGCGACGGGCTGGGCTCCAGCTTGCGGCGCAGGTTGGCCACGTAGACGCGCAGGTAGTTGGCCTCGGTCAGGTAGCCCGGCCCCCACACCTCCTGGAGCAGCTGGCGCTGGGTGACCAGCCGGTCCGGGTTGCGGGCCAGCACCTCCAGCAGCTGCCACTCGGTCGGGGTGAGCCGCACGTCGCTGCCGCCCCTGGTCACCCGCTTGGCCGACAGGTCGACGGTGAAGTGCTCGGTGGCGACGACGGGCTGGGCCTGCGCGCTGGCCGGCGCGCCCCGGCGGACGGCGGCGCGCAGCCGGGCCAGCAGCTCGTCCATGCCGAACGGCTTGGTCACGTAGTCGTCGGCGCCCGCGTCGAGCGCGGCCACCTTCTGGTTCTCCTGGCCCCAGGCCGACAGCACGATGATCGGGGTGGCGGTCCAGCCGCGGACCCCCTTGATGACCTCGGT